>JBGSTF010000239.1:0-62729 GCA_041736645.1 Oligoflexus sp.
CAGGATCAAACTCTAAAGTTCAAATCCTAGACGAGCCGAAGCTCGCTTTTTTATTTTATAAGACTCAACACCCACCGAAGTGAGATATCAAGAATTGACGTTCGCGCTTCTTTTCTGTCTTCTATTCAGTTTTCAAAGAACATCAGCTTTTTACTCTTCGGGGTCCAGATTTGTCAAGAATTTTCTTTACTTATCTTTCGTCCGTTTCGTATCTCGCTTCCAGAAAAAGGGTTATACGGGATCGACTCTTTCTCGTCAACACTCATTGCAGTTTTTTTTAAGTGATTTTTAAAAAGTTATGAAAGCATTGTGCTTCATGGGCTTCAGGCATACGTCAGTTTAAACAATTGGCCAGACATCCCATTTTAAGCCTATTTTGACGGCATTGATGACAAGCAAGAAGTCGAAAAGCCTGCCCCACCAAAGAAAAGAGTTCGCTCCTGATATAGAAGCGAACTCTTTTCTTTGGTCTAACAGAGTCATTTAGGCGGACTTTTTGCCCTCGCTCTTGAAGATCGCCAGGAAGCGCTGCTTCTCATCTTCGGCTGTATACTGCCGAAATGTATAACTTTTTATGTCAGAGGTGACCTTCTCCAACTCTTCAACCGTGCAGCGCTGATCATAATCGATCAGGACATAGTTAAGTCCCGTCTGGAGGATCTTCAGGGACATCACTACGTGTTCGAGCTTCTGAGCAATAACATCCTCTGACGAAAGGGCTCCGATGATCCCGAAGATGACATCCTTCAGCTGGTCATCGACTGCATTTAATGTGCCCATCTCAGTGGTAAATTTGCCGGCGAAGCGGTTGATTCGATTGCGAACCAAGACTTCCGGCTCGGCCGAGACCAAGTGTTCCGTATCCTGACCTCGACTGTGTCGGTCCGAGACTTCTTCAAAGATCTCATCCACAACCTTTTGCATGTCTTGAATCAGGATCTCGGTCTCCATGTCTGGATTGACATAGGTGGACTCGAGAACTTTTTCCGCATGTTGTCGCCGATTCTCAGTGGTCGTGCTGATACCCGCAACGCCCTGCATCACCGTTTCGACCGTACTGACCATGGTCTCACGGATATTCAGCAGCTGACCTTCGATCAGCTGAGTATAGCTCGCCAGGAAGCTGACGAGATAGGCGCTCGCATCTTCTTTATCCGACATCACCGACCCCCTGCTTCAGCAAGCATCAACCAGCGATTTTGGTCACCGCAGCGACTAGCTGATCAGGTTGGAAGGGTTTGACCAGCCAGCCCTTTGCGCCTGCTGCTTTGGCTCTTTGGATTAAATCCGAGGCCCCTTCCGTTGTCAGCATAATGACCGGAACTGTGTTGCCTTCTGCCTTAAGCTTTTCGACCATCTCAAGACCGTTCATGTTTGGCATGTTAACGTCGCTGATGACCATCGCCACGTCTTTGTTGGCTTTCAGCTTTTCGATGCCGTCGGCGCCGTCTTCAGCTTCAATGACTTCGTACCCGCCTTTTGTGAGAGTAAAACTCACCTGTTGACGGATGGTTTTCGAGTCGTCCACGATCATGATCTTCTTACCCATGAAATCTCCTCCTTACTTCCGGGGCTATGAAAACTTAACTAACACGCTTCATTTCTTTAGGATGACCGAAGATCTTATGAAAGATCAGCTTCTCATCCTCGCTCGTGTAACTCAGATAGACCTGAGTCAAAACACGATTTCTGAACACTTTCATCGCTTCCGATCTGGCATTCTGTTGAAAATTGCCGAGCAGATTCGAAAGTTCGCTTTGCATATGATTCATCGAAGATATGATATGGGTCAAACGCTGTGCAATCACATCATCGACGGAAACGGCACCGATAATCTTAGCTATCAAATTCTGCAGATCATGATCCAAGCCACTAATCGCCTCCATGTGTTTGGAGAATAGACCGCCTGTTCGCATGAGTTTATTTTCCAAGTAGTCCTTACGAAGGGAATCGTTTGATTGCCCCGACAGAATCTGCTTCTCATTCTTCTCAAGTTCCTGACTCGACGAGCTGACAAAGCCTTGCGATGTCTTATCTTTGATCAGAACCTCGTTGGCTTTGACCTTTTTCTCGGAGGCCACATCGCTCATGGAGGTGACCGAATTCATGACCTCGGCCACTGTGTGTTCCATCAAAACACGAATAGAGACAAGCTGTTGCTCGGTCAGCAGCGTAAAATCTCGCAGAAAATCTACGAGAATTTTGGAAGCTATCAAACTGTCCTTGTTCTCGATCGCCAAGAAGGCCTCCCGGGACACCATGGCTTGCCACTGCAACAATCCTGAACAGACTCCGCGCCCGTCCCAGACCTTAGTGTTATCGGTCTGGTGGCTATTTGCTTGAATAAATCATCCCGGATTTTCAAATTAAAAGATGATATCATGGTAACTTTTGGGCCCAAATGGGCTCCAGGCCTGAGGAGGGATATGCCGCCGTCAGGATTTTGACAAGGTCGGCTCATCACAGGGATCGTGATATACTTTTCCAAGATGCGACTCCCATCCCCTACTGCTGCGAGTTCCACCGAGTGAAGACCAATATACTTGAATTCTTTTACGAACATGTGGATGAAGACGACTGGCTCACGGGCCTTGACCTCTATACCTCAGGCAAAGTGGAGCAGATTAAGGCCATGCACGGGTTGATTACAGCCCGCATCAGCTCGATCGGCGGGCGCGGGGAAGAAACACGACTTAAAATTCACCCAAATGGTCATTGCATTCAGTGGATTGAATGCACCTGCAAGAAAAACCGAAGCGGTGGACAGTACTGTGAGCATTTGGCTTCCTTTATGATTTCTATCGATAGGGAAAAGCCCGAACTTCTCGCCACCCTCGATACACGGATGCCGCTTAAGCACCCCGTGGCTGTCCGCAAAAAGAATATCAAAGCTCAGATTGAAGGCGAGAAACGCGACCGAGGCGAAGGCGCTGCGCAGACAATCTTGAGTCATTTGAAGGGCAATATTCAGAGCGTGCGCTTGCTTGCCAATGGCCCCACCATGAAAGTTCGCCTGGAAATCAAACCAGGGGAATATACCAACTATCACCTAGAGCTCGATGATGCGGCCAAATTTCTGCAAAGTCACCCCAAGTTGACCACCGCCAGTGATGAAGTCAAACTTCTAAAGGTCTTCAATGTTGGCGCCATTCGGGGCACAAGGATCTATCAAGAAGATGATGAAAAAGTAGTCGCTGAGCGGGTCGTCGTGATACCGCACCCGCCTGCAGCATTTCATCGACTGCAGGAAAAGGAATATGCCCACTCGATCTTCCCAGAGCCTCATAAGATGATGACGCGCCTCGAACCTAAAGGCAAAGACGGTTACTTTGAGTTTGTCCCGCTTAAGGCTGGCCATAAGTATCTGGGCAAAGAATATTTCTTTCTGCCTGAACGAGGCTTTTGGAAGCTCACTGAAGACGACGTCAGTTCAGTGTGGAATGATCTCCCCATTCGCAAAGTGTTCAAGGAAGATGCTTCGGCCAATTTTATTCAAGACAATTTCTTTGAATATATCAATGAAGGTCCTATCTGGCTGGACCATAATCTCAAAGGTGCCGCCATTGAAAGCGCGCCTCAGCTAAAAGAAATCCGTATCCACAAAGCTGCTGACGGTTGGTTCTTTTTGGATCCCCGCTACCAAAGCGGTCAAGAGTCCATCTCCATGCTGGATTTAGTGACTCAGTATCGCAAAAAGAAGCGGAATTATATCAGACAAGGTGAGAAGTGGATCAAAATCCCAGACTTTGTAAAGGATCATAACTGGGAAACGGATGATACCGGAAAGTTCATCAAGGTAAGCTCGCTGGGTTTACTGCGCTTAAAGGCTGCGGTTGGCGACTTCGATCAATTTGTAGGATCCAAAAAAGTCCTCAATCAAATTCGCGATCAATTGGAGTTCAAAAATAATATCAAAGTCCCCAGCCTGAGTCACACCAAATTAAAACTCCGTGAGTATCAATTCATCGGAGTCCAGTGGATGTGGTGGCTCTATGAAAACAAACTGCACGGACTTTTGGCTGACGAAATGGGCCTTGGTAAAACGCATCAAGCCATGGGTTTGATGTCAGCTATACAGTCCAAGAAGACTAAATCTTTTTTCATCGTCATTGCGCCAACGACCGTGTTGGATCACTGGGAAGATAAGGTGAACGACTTCTGTCCAAACCTAAAACCCTTCAAACATCACGGTCCAAAACGTACGCAGAACATCAAGAAAATGATGGAAACCCATGATCTTATGATCACCAGCTACGGCGTGCTGCTGCGCGACCAAAAGCAGCTGCAGGCGATTCCATGGGACGCAGTGATTCTGGATGAAGCGCATTTCGTGAAGAACCATGACACAGCCACTTACCAGGCTGTGTGCACATTGACTGGCGACATTCGTCTTTGTCTGACCGGGACTCCGATTGAAAATCATCTCGGTGAAATGAAAAACCTTTTTGATTTTCTGGTGCCAGGCTACCTGGGATCGGACGAATATTTCCGCAGAAATTTTATGCAACCCATTGAAAAGAGTGGAGAACCCGAGACTGAATTGGCGTTGCAAAAGCTGATTCACCCCTTCAAAATGCGTCGTAATAAGGCCAACGTGCTGCACGATCTGCCAGAAAAAGTGGAAGATATTCGCCATTGCCCCCTATCAGCCGATCAAATCAAAATCTATCGAGAAGTCTTGGAACTCAAGGCTCGACCGATCCTGGAAACTCTTAAAAATGAGACCAGTCCTGTCCCTTACCTGCACGTATTTGCTGTCCTCACACTGCTCAAACAGGTGTGTGATCATCCGCTCCTCGTTCACCCGGGTCGGCTCGACCAATTCGAGAGCGGAAAATTTGAGGTTCTGAAAGAGATTCTGACCGAAGCACTGGATAGTGATCACAAGGTAGTAATATACAGTCAGTATGTAGAAATGATTCGACTTATCAGTCAGTATCTAGAGTCACAGACGATCAAGCATGTGATCCTAACCGGACAGACCAAGAACCGAGGCAAAGTCATCGAAACCTTCCAAACGGACCCAAGCTGCAAGATCTTTGTTGGGTCCTTGCTGGCCGGTGGAATCGGGATCGACCTCACAGCAGCATCGGTGGTTGTCCACTATGACCGCTGGTGGAACGCCAGTAAAGAAAACCAAGCAACTGACCGGGTGTATCGCATAGGCCAAAATAAGAACGTCCAGGTGCTGAAATTAGTGACTCGCGGAACCCTGGAAGAAAAGATCGACGCCCTCATTAATACCAAAAAAGAACTGTTCGAGAAGTTTATGGATCGTGATGAGGAAATCTTCAAAACCTTGACTCGAAGCCAACTCATCGACCTACTGCAATAAAAAAAGCTGCCTTCCGAATTGCGGGCAGGCAGCTTGTCTCTTTTGTTGAATCTTTTACGCCAGAACTGTATCGATAAAATTCCGAATGCGGAAGCGAACCATTTCCCGACCAATCAGCTCCATACTCTCTGTCAGTGGCGGTGAATCCTTGCGTCCCGTTACAATCAAGCGAATCGTCATGAAATAGTCTTTGGGTTTCCAAGCTATTTTTTCCCGATGCGCGTTCAGGAGATCATGCAAGGGCTGGTGCTGCCACTCAAAGAGTTCGTCCAATTGCTCTAGAAGTTGCTGCAGCATCTGACGGACCGAGTCCTTATCCTTGCTGGCAGGCAGAACCTCGACATGTTTATAGTCAAGCGCACCATTGAAGAAAAAAGCATTGTTGTCGACGAACTGTTCGAATCGTGACATGCGCTCCAAAGCCAGTGGCTTCAATTTCCGTAAGAAATCGCTGTTAAAAATCTCGTCGCGTATGTACTGCACAAAGGCTGCTTCATCCATTTTGTGCATATAATGCTGATTGAGCCAAGTGAGTTTGACAAGGTCAAACACCGGGCCACCGATCGATATCTTCTTCAGATCAAAAACTTGCACCATCTCATCGACAGTAAATATCTCGCGATCCTCACCGTAGCTCCAGCCCATAAGAGCCAGAAAATTTACGATGGCATCAGGCAGCATTCCGGCTCGCTTATAGTAAGTCAGGGACACGGGATTTTTGCGTTTGGAGATCTTCGACCGATCTGAATTGCGCAGCAGCGGGAGATGGCAAAAGACCGGCTCTTCCCAACCAAATGCGCGATAGAGTAAAGCATGCTTGGGCGTCGATGAAATCCACTCTTCCGCACGAATCACATGGCTGATCTTCATCAGTCGATCGTCGACCACATTGGCCAAGTGATAGGTGGGAAAGCCATCCGTCTTCATTAAAACTTGGTCGTCAATTCTTTCATTTTCAAATTCCAATTCGCCTCGCAAGAGGTCTTGGAAGCGAGTTACACCCTCCCCAGGGACCTTGAGACGAATGACATGAGCCGTGCCAGCCTTTAGCTGCTTCTGCGCATCAGCCTGGCCAAGTTCCCGGCAATGACCGTCATAACGGGTGGTGAGGTTTGCAGCCTTTTGAGCCGCTCGCACTTCATCCAGCCTTTGCGCTGTGCAGAAGCAATGGTAAGCGTGCCCCGAATCCACCAACTTTTGGGTGTATTCTTTATAGATATCGAGGCGTTCTGATTGCCTGTAGGGGCCGTAAGGTCCACCACAATCCGGACCTTCGTCCCAATGGAGGCCCAGCCACTTCAGTGAAGAGTAGATCTGCTGCTCGCTGGAGGAACGGGCGCGTGTCTGGTCGGTGTCCTCGATCCGCAAAATAAATTTTCCACCGTGCTTTTTTGCGAAAACATAGTTAAATAGGGCGGTATAAGCAGTTCCCACGTGGGGATCGCCAGTGGGAGATGGGGCTATGCGAACGCGAATCTCACGACTCATGATGAATTTCCTTCATACAACTTGAAACTCGACAGGAGATTCTTTATACAGGACTCTCCCCCGTCAAGGGTGCTAGAGACTGCAAAAGTTATAGTGGGCCGCGCGTCTGTCCGCAACCTTTGTTTAGTCTCTATCGTCGTGATTACCTTTTAAAATTTGGCGGTACTCGATGGAAGAAAAAGCTACCCCCCAGAGTGGCAAAGAGCGATTTGGACGTCTGTTTATCAACGACGTCGACAAAATCGACTGTGCGATCTTTGACCCCTCGGTTGGCGTGGTCGGCCAGTCTTGGCATGTCGACATCACAGTGTCCGGCCAGCTGGATGCTAACGGATTTGTGTATGATTTCAGCCATCTAAAGAAGTTGGTCAAGCAGGTCCTTAAGGGCTCGCTCGACCATACGCTGATTATCCCCGTCCAATCGAAACTGGTGCACTATCAGGACACCGACCGGGGCGAACTGTGGAAACTGCAGGCGAAAAGTCGCTTGACCGGTGTGAACTCGGAATGGTCTTACCTCTGTCCCAAAGGGGCTGTGTATCCCATCCGCTCGGTTCAAGTGACTCGGGAAATTGTCGAGCAGGAATGCTCACGCCTTGTTCGTCACCGCTTGCCAGAAGAGATACATTCGGTTGAAATCCATTTGCGCAAAGAGGAAGTGGCCCCAGGCCAAGCCTTTTTCCGGTACAGCCATGGCATTTCGGGTCACCAAGGCCTATGCCAAAGACTCTTCCACGGTCATCGTAGCCTGATCGAAGTCTATGTGGCCGATGAGCGTCGTTCGGATTTGGAACAATGGCTGGCTCATGAAGTCCTAGGCTCCATCGTCCACATTGCTTCGATGTCGCAGCTGGTCAATCCAAGTCCGGATTTGCGCCCAGGCGTACGTTCGGAAAATGTCACGCCCCTGACTCTTGCCTACACAGGCTCGATGGGACGTTACGAAGCCACCGTTCCTTCGAATCGGGTTTTCCTGGTCGAAGACGAAACGAGTGTCGAAGCCATCACACAAGAGTTGGCACGTTTGATCGGCAGCGAAGGGGTTGACCTTGGCGCTCCCATTAAAGTGAAATGCTACGAAGGCATCGGCAAAGGCGCAATAGCTGAGCTTTAGGATCTATGTTCCAGCTGGTATTTGGTAGAAATCCTTCACCAGCTGGACCCACCTCTCTCGCAAAATTTCCATTCCACTGCTGAGAAACGACTCTGGATGAAACTGCAAACCCACTGCAGGATAACGGCCTGTATGATCTTCTATGGCTTCGATTTCATTGTCCTCATTCCAGGCTGTCACCAGTGATTCCGGCAAACTACCAGCTTCCACTACCAATGAATTGTAGCGAGCCACCCGCGCATCGGTGGGCAGCTGACCTAAAAACCTCGCGCCTGCCGCTACGCGTAGAGTTTGCGCAGAGCCGTGGAAAGGATGTTTGGCCCGCGCCACACGTCCCCCAAGAGACATTCCCAAACACTGATGACCCAGGCAAATTCCCAAGATGGGCACTTTGTGCAAATTTTTCTTTACAATTTGCATAGTTATAGGCAAAGCAGACGGTTCCTTAGGGCCCGGAGAGAGGACCAAAGGCATCGCATTTTGGTCGAGAAATAGGGCGACATCCTTCTCATCATGAGTCTTGTAAACCAAGTCCAGACCGGTGTCAGAAAACAGCCAGTCTATGAGATTGAAACTGAAACTGTCATAATGATCGAGGAAACACACCTGCATGACGAGCTCCTGGTGAGGGTGTCTATGGCACAATCGAATGCTTCCTCTCTCTGTCCCATGCTCCTTACATTGCTGGCCGGACTGGCATTAGCAGCCTCGAGTTATGCTGCGGAGCGTACGCTTTATTATGACGAAGGCTGGCTTAAAATCAACCAATACAGCCCCGTGGAAGGCTTTGAATCCCACGGATCATATGGCTGGCATTTGGGCATTGGTGTGATCCAGGTGAATTCTCCGGCCAATTCCCAAAGATCAGAAGTGTCTGCGTCCGATGCATTGCTAACGGAGAAGACAGCCCCTGCTCAGCTTCCTAGACTTTTTTTCACTCGTGGGACAGGCTGGCCCGTGGATTTTGGACTCAGCGTGGCCCGACTCAACAAGAACGAAGGGCTACAGCTGGGTGCGCATCTGCAGTGGACCATCTTTGAGGAATTTCAAAAGCCAGCGTTGGCGATTCGCATCGCACGCATGCAATCGGATGGGTTGCCCGGCCTCGACAGATTGCAGACCGATAGTGCGACCATAGGTCTGAGCTATGGTTTTCTTCGCTATTTTAACTTTGGTTTTGGTATCGGACGCCAACAGCATCATTTGGTCCTGAAGCCTTTAGATGACACCAATCGCTTAGGTCTTCGAGCGGGTTGGGGTGAGCGATTGGAACGCACAGAAAGTATCTGGACCTTGTATCTCAAGGTGAATCTTCTTAGCCCTTTCACCAGTCTTGCTATCGAACGCGTTTACACTCATCCGCAAGAGGCTGTGACCATAGCCAAGCTCTCCTATATGCTATGAATGTCAACTCAGTTTGAGTTCATCCCTTTGTCATGTGAACTGTGAAAAATAATTCGCTCGACTAGGATTTATGAGCGAGGACCTTCTGCAAATAATCCATGATAGTAGTCGCTATACCCTCTCCACTTCCAGTCTTCCTTAAGCGATCTTGCATGGCTGCTGATTCACTTCTCGTTTTTTCTATTGCCTGCAATAATGCAGTGGGAGTCATTTCCGTTTCACGGAGAACTTGAGCCCAACCTTGCGAAACGAAGGACTTCGCATTGTCCACTTGATCACCGCGACTGGCGATCTCCAAGGGAATGAGCAGCATAGGTTTGGCCAGAGCCTTCAATTCAAACAAGGAATTAGCTCCCGCACGAGTCACTACCAAATCGGCCAATGCAAAGAGATGCTCCAAACCTTCATTCACATATTCAAAAGATCGATAGGAAGAATCGGTAAAAGCAATCGATTTACCTTTGCCAGTCAAGTGAATGACCTGCCAATTCTGAACAAGTTCTGGCAACAGCGGCAAAAGGCAGCTGTTGATTCTTTCAGCCCCAGAACTACCTCCCATTACAAGGACGGTGGGCTTATCAGAATTCTCAAACCCACACAGATTTCTTCCTTCCGAGGCACTGCCATGCAAAAGCTGATCGCGAACTGGTATTCCAGCAGCAACGGCTCGAACCCCGGTCAAATAACGCTCTGTCTCTGGAAAACAGTAAAAAATAAGCCGACAGAAAGGCTTAATCATGCGATTAGCCAAACCTGGCGTTAGGTCAGATTCATGAGAGACGACCGGAATACGGAGCAACCAAGCAGCAAACGCCACCGGCACACTGACGAAACCACCTTTGCTGAACACCAAGTCGGGTCTCTTGCGAAATAGGATAAGAATCGCTTGAAACACCCCTAAGACGAGGCGAAAGATATCCAAGAAATTTTGCCAGGAAAAATACCGGCGCAATTTCCCAGTTTGAATGGTGTAAAAGCAAAGTCCCGCTTTGCTCGCCAGCTCCTTTTCAATGCCTCTGGACCCGATATAAAAGACATCCCAACCCAATCGACGATAGTGAGGAAGGAGGGCAATATGCGGCATGACATGACCAGCTGTGCCGCCACCTGTCAGGGCTATTTTCACCATAGGACGATTCCTTATCAAGGCAGCTGAAGAAGGGTTGGGACCTGACGTTCCAAGGGATAAGCCTCCTCAATTGATCGATACATCATGCGGCGATCCAAAATCACAGGCCTAAATCGAGGCAACCTTTGACCGAGAAATTGAAGGACGCGTTCATCCAATGGATTCAACACACCAACTTGAAAGGTACCGTCATCATCTCGGTATGGGATGAAACACTCAAACTCTTTTGCCTCCGACCAGGAGATCATGGCCAAGGCTTCAAAATCAACGTCCGAGGCATCGAAACTATAGAGCCGGTCCAGCTTGAACACTTCAGCAATCGCGTCAGCAAGGCTATGTTCCGCCATAATATGAGTTTCCAATAAGGCGTCATAGGTGGTAACTGACCACTTTTCTGCATAAATGCCGAGGATCCGTACGTTAGTGGAGGTGATATAGCCAGCATCTTCTAGTGATTCAAGCAGTTTCAAGGTTCACTCCTCTTCTTTCGGAGACCAGCGACATTCGATGTCTTTAAGCTGTTCCGAACTCAACGTGACACTGTTGTCTTTGCGACTTTGCAAAGTAAGCGATTGACGTTTCAGCCCCCAGTAAACATCCCATTGGGACACGACTTGCCAACTCCATGGTTCGGCGCTGCCGTGACGCGCAATACGCACTGTCGTCATCCTCTCATCGTCTTGCACCTGCAGCACGAGTCCGTCACGATCCTGGCTGAAGGCCATCACTTGACGCAACCAATTTCTCGGCAAATGCCCAGAAAAAAAACAGGGAAATTCATCTGGTCTGATACCGAGCTTTTGGCCTCTGTAGCGTAAAAAACCATCCTGGTTGAGTGACACATCATTGAGCCATTCCCCTCGCCGACCCGTGACTTCATAGGACTGACTTGCCTTGGTAAATTTCAATTGAAAGAGCGTCTGACCGAAAGGTGAATAACTGGCTAGGCCCCAATCACCGGTTGGTTTGGCGGCCCATTCCAGATCAGCTGCTTCCAAGGTATTGCCACTTCGATTGAATTGAAAACTCAGGGCACCATTCGTGCTAGAACATTCAACAAACATCCCGCTCGCATAGGCTGGTAGCTGCACCTCAATGGGATTTTGTATCGTGGCACATGCATTCAAAAGATAAGGAATAAAGGCCAAAGCAAGGGTTCTAGTCATTCTTCTTTTTGACGCGCTCATATTTTTCCTGAATTCGCAGACGATCCTTGTCATCCATCTTGGTCTTAAGGGCTTTGTCATAGCCCTCTTGAGCCTTCTTCAGATCACCCAAGACTTCATAGGTTTCCGCCAAATGCTCCAAAACAACAGATTCGTTGGGAACCTGTTCATTGGCTTTGAGAAGGGTTTCCAATGCTTTCTTGTAGTTGCCCTGGCGAAAGTAAATCCATCCCAGGGAATCGAGATAATAGCCGTCATCGGGCTTGATTTCGAGCGCTTTCTTGACATGAAACTCGGCATCCTCAAGGTTGACGCCTTTTTCTGCGTACATGTACCCTAGGTAGTTATGAGCTGCAGCGTGCTCAGGCTCTTTACTGATCACTAATTTAAGGGTTGCGACACAATCTTTGAAGCGATCAGCTTTTTCAAGATTCACCGCTTTGAGAAAAAGAAGATCAACTCGTTCTGGAAATTTTTCATAGCCGTCGTCCAGAATCTTTATCGCCTCATCAAAACGCAGTTTTCCCGCCAGCATACTTGCACCAAGCGGATAAAAATCAACAGAGCGATCGACTTGGCTGTCAATGACCTCCCGCACAATCGTCAAGCCTTCTTCAATACGACCTGCCCGTCGGTGCAATTCGATCATCCGATAGCGAGAATGAACATAAAACTCCGAGCTAGAATCAAAGGCACTGTAAGTTTGGAGCGCCCTATCAACTTGCTGGGTCCGCTCCTGACCTAAACCCGCCATATACACGACCCGCTCCGATTGAGGATATTTTGCGGCTAATTGATCCAAAAGCTCGGATGCTTCTTTAAATTTTTGCATTTCCCAATACAAAAAGGCCATCTGCAGCCTGATACCTGGGACCTCGCGCTTGGCAAGCATTTCCGTGGCTTTTAGCATCTTGATCGCATCTTCCAATGATCCCAGCTGCTTATAAAGACCAACCATTCTTGCGATGAGATCATCATTGGTGGGATCCAACTTGAGCACAGCTTCGTAGAGGCTAATGGCCTTTTTGGAATCGCCATTGATGTCCAAGACAACAGCATAAAGATGAACTCGTTCAGGATCGCCGGGATCAAGTTCATAGGCTCGCTTTGCTGGTTCCAAAGCTAGCTTTTTTTGTTTGAGTGTAAGGTAAATGCGGCTCAATTGAATCCAACCTTCGGCGAATTCTGGATTGACCTTGAGCATATCTTTGGCCACGGGAATCGCTTCTTTGTATTTCTGCTGCGCCTGCAAGAGTTGGAGCAGTACGACAAAGGCTTCTAGGCTTTGTGGATTGAGTTGGGTCGCGAGCTTGAGATGCTTCTCGGCCTTATCGAATTGACCGCTGGCGGATAGCAAGCGTCCATAGAGCTGCTGAATGTCTCCATCTCGCGGATAAAGAAGGATCATCTTTTTCGCAAGCTGCAGCGCTTGTTCAACATCCTCACCAGCTTTGGCTTCAATCAATTTACCAGCTAAAAAAGGATTGGGATCGAGGTTGTAGGCATTTTCCAGGAATTTTCTGGCTTTTGGCATGTTTCGATTGAGCGCTTCATATTCGCCTGTCAAATAAAAAAATGATGCGTTAGCCTTGCGTCGAGCCGGTGACCAGAGATCCATCGGAACCTTGTCATCTTCAAGATCACTGGACTGTATTTCCGAATCACCGCGGGGCAATTGTTTCGCCGCTTGAGATTGCTGGCAGCCAGCGAGCACATAAAACCCTATCAAAGCAGGCCAGAACGCATGCAAACCCGGATTCTTGGCCATAGATCTCCCTTTCGGAATGATATTACCCTGCTGAAGAATTTGAGCGGATGGTATTGGTACTGATCTATTATAAGGGCAGCACGCGGCCTTCCGGCCAGGGAAAAAAAAGAAAGACTTGGAACAGAAGCCAAGCCTTGCGCAGACTGACTTTTAAATATTCATAGGCCTAAAGCGAAGCCAAATTCGGCACCAGAGCTTATGAGACGCTCAGGAATCTTATCTGTCAGGGCATAGAAGATTCGAAGTAAGGCTAAACCCTGTGCTGGCGCTGTTTGACCAGCTTCTTTGCGATCCCCAGACAGCAAAATCCTATTGATATCGTCCGCTGGACGCTTGCCTTGACCAATCTCAGTCAGGGTACCTACCAAACAGCGAACCATTTGCTTCAAAAACCCATCTCCTAGGATGTAGAATTCCAATATGGGTCCACGTTGGATCCATCGCACGTCAAAGATCGTACGATCAAAGGTCGCAACACTTGCATCCGAAGCGCAAAAACCCTGAAAATTATGGTACCCGAGAAGATCTTGAGCAGCCTTTTGCATAAGGCTCACATCCAAGGGGTGATGAAAATGCCAGACATAGGGGCGAACGAAAGGATTCTGGGGCGAGCCAAGCCAAATTCGATAGCGATAGACTTTAGCCTTGGCATCAATCACAGGATGAAATTCAGCTGCCCACGGCTGCAGCTCCAAGATGCCAATATTGGAAGGAACTAGGGCTTGTACAGACTTGAGTGTTTGATAGCAATCGATGGGCACAAGGCTACGAAAGGTAGCGACTTGATGTTCAGCATGAACACCGGTATCGGTGCGCGAAGCGCCTAGGATGCGCAACTGCTGCCGCAGTACGATACGCAGGGCTCGTTCGATCGTATCCTGAACAGTCTGCCCATTGGGTTGGCTTTGCCACCCCTGAAAGGAAGTGCCAATATAAGCTAAATCCAGGCGATAGTTGTAGAATGCTGGGGCGGTCTCTGCGTTAGCGGAGTCCTTCGAAGCTGAAGGCGATTCCATAAGTCTTTCTATCGAAATTGCCCATCTTTGCTTGTACAGTTTTCACAATGTCAAAGCTCAGGCTGAGGTACATGCGATCTATGCCGAGGGCCCGCATAGAATAGTCGGCTCGTGGATCCAGACCCGTCATGCTAAATGAAGCCATAACGCCTGTGACAACTCCACTATTCCAGCCTGCGCTGGTGTAGGTGCCAGAACTTGTATTCGTGGTCGTCGATGCTAGGCTTGGTTCAATCGTCTCCTGCACGTACAGATATTCCCAACCCATCCATCCCCGCAAGACGATCCATCGAACTTTAAAAGGCGATATTGCCAGTTCCGCCGTCGTCTGAAGCGGAATCAGGGTCAGCGCAATCTTTTGATTGTCATCCTTCAACTGACCTTCCAAATCGCCCTTTTGGGGTGTCTGTATACTATCGCGAGTCGCCAGCGGATGCCCCTGAGCGCTGTAGTAAGCAGAACGACCAACGATCCCAAAATCAAACAAATAACTGCCCAGATAGTATCCGCCATAGAAGGTCGGAAAGCTGCGGGGTTTCCCATAGAGATAATCATAGTGATTGTACTTGCCAATACTTGTTGGACGCGACACCCCAAAGCCAAATGTCGAGCCTGGCTTTCGTCGTCCGTCGAGCAATCGGAAACCTTCGCTGCTGGACTTGGGCGCTACCGATTCGGGTCTTTCCTTCGCCAGAGGTGCAGGCTGTTTCGGAGCTACGCTCGCCGACGGCACGGCGGTTGGCCGAGGCTCAGCTCGCTCCTGGGGAGGAGCTGGGTTGATCGGCTCCAAGTCCGATTCGTCCATGATGGAATTCTCATCCCGCAGAGCAGGTGCTGTGTCTTGGGTTGACCCCAATTCGGCATCATCATCCTGAGCAAAAGCTTGGCTCTGTGCGGCGAACAGAATGAAAAGAATCGGCAGCAGAATCTTGCGCATGTTGCCTCGTTCAGACTTAGGAATCGATTGAGCTATGTTCGTCCGTTTCAAAAATATCGTCATCGTCGACCAGTTTGGTCCAACCAAAAATCCACTCGACCGGTCCACTCAAAGCATAACCGAAGAAAATGAGAAACCCAAAAACTTCCGGTTGAGTGGCAATGAGTGCAACCATTGCAACAGCCAAGACCAACAGACGGAAGGGTTTTATGCCGCGAATATTCAATGTTTTGTGAGAACGATAGGGAATATTAGTAACCATGGCCATCGCCAGCAGAAATCCAACAATTGCAAAAAACCACTGCCGGAACATAGCATCCTGAATCAACCTTTCGATCCAAAACAGGACGAGAAAGTCACTTGGTTTTGTTTCAAACTCCATCCAAAGGCCGACAAAACATGCCACCACGCCGGCTGCCATCGGAATCGGTAGTCCAGTGAAGTCTCCCGAAGCTTTTCCAATGGAACTCTGCACATTAAAGCGAGCCAAACGCAGCGCGCCACAGGCGAGAAACATAAAGCAAACAATCCAACCCAGCCGACCAGCTTCAGACAGACCCGCTTTATACATAAGCAAGGCTGGGGCAGCTCCAAAAGAAACCAGATCGCAGAGAGAATCGTACTGCACTCCAAACTCACTCGTGCTTTTGGTCATACGGGCCACGCGACCGTCCAAGACATCAAACACGGCGGCGAGCAGAATAGCTCCCGAGGCCCAAAGAAAATTTCCTTGTAGACCTTTGACTATCGAAAAAAATCCGAAAAAAAGATTTCCGGTTGTAATCAAATTGGGAAGGATATAAATCGCTCCCCCAAGTTTCCTGCGTGCATCAATACTCTTCATAGGAGCTATCCTACCTATCAGACGAAAATTAACGAGACGATCGATGGTCGATCCTGAGGACTGCCTTTCGACATGATTCATGCAATTCTCCCCCGAACAGACAAAGCCAAGATAAAGATTCGGTGCCAAAGGACAGGCTCAAAAGCCAAGCCGTATGTGTTGACCTTCAGCCTTGGCTACCGCCATCCTGGTTCACGACTTTCTTTTCAGCCTTTTCTTCCGGGGCTGATTTGCGCAAATACTGCGGCATTGGTAAAACATCGCTCAGCTTTCGTGAATTTGCAATGAAGTCCTGGAGCATCGCATTCAGTATTTCGTAGGCTCGTGCTTCTGGCGTCGAGCTGTGAACAGTAATGCCAACCCCCTTTGCTAGGCCATTCAAGCGCGACCAATCCCCGAGACATCCTATGCGGCCAAGAGCTGGCACATCAAGAATTCCGGGAAGGGGACCGCTCTTTTCGAAGAGGATGCGCTCCATCTCCAGATTCACAACTCCCAATTCGCTGCGAGTCGCAAAGTATCCGTGAGTTGATGTCGCAGGCAAAACCCAAGTGTTGGCCTCTAAAGCTACATGCGCAAAACAAGACAATGCCGAACTAGCATAGAGCCCTAGCTTTGGATAGCCACGGCGAAGGCCGTAGACAAAACTGAGGCCAATCTTGATTCCAGTGAAAGATCCCGGTCCAGTGCCTACAATCAACCCGTCCACTTCGGAAAAGCTGCGCTGCTGACGTTCGAGCAAGCCCTGCAAGAGTCCAGGTAAGTCGCGCGCGGCTTCCTGGGGATTGGTCCGAATTTCAACATCAAGCAGTCGACCTGTGCTCGCATCGGCAAGCGCTAGAAGAGGACCTTTAAGACTGGTATCAAGCAAGAGGATGAGCACGCATCGTCCTTTAGAACATCGAGCTCACACCTTTGAGCATCGAAGCCCAAAAGCGGCCGAGATCATTGTATGTAGCTATCACGACCAAAGCTAAAACCATCATAAATCCTAGTTTCTGATAGTTCTCGATCGCTGATTCAGGAACCCGTTTCCGCATTCCGGCCTCAGCACCGATCAGAACCAACTGCCCTCCATCCAATACAGGGATAGGTATTAAGTTGATGAGACCGAGATTGATACTGATGATTGCTAAGGAATTGAAGAAAAATTGCCAACCGAGCCGAACAGAGTCAGAAGCAACTTTGGCGATTCCAATCGGACCACTGATAGCCGCAAGCGGCAGTTCCCCAGTAAATAGCGCAAAGATACCCCGACTGATGCCTTGCGTGGTTGCCCATGTTTCATGCAGTCCGTAGGCCAAGGCTTGAAATGGGTTGGTGTAGCGCTCTTCGATCATCTCAGGGCTTTCCAATCCACCCCAAAATTGCAGAGCCACCGTATAGAGGGTAACTTTACCTTCCACGCGCTGCACTTCGACACCTTTCAGGACCAGATCCAGAGTTTTCAATTGTTCGTTGCGCAAAACTTTCACATTGATTTGGGGTTTGCGATTGTCACTGATCAGTTGGCTCAGATCAAATGTCGACTGCACTCCTTTACCGTCCCACTCCACGATTGTGTCACCCTTGAGCACTAGGCTGGCGGGATCGTCCACTTTGAAGACTGTTAGCTGAGCATGCGTCACGCCCAGGAGCTCGCTTGATTTTGCAGCATTCCAGACCCAAGCTTGAGGAATGCTCACCTTAATCAGACGCTCTGGACCTTGGGTGTCTTTGCCGTCAGGAATTTCACTTCGTACGGTCAAATTAAGATCCACTGCCGTTGGCAGGGGTTGGCTAAAATTTTGCGCCAGGAATCCCAGGAATTGACGCCAGTACTTCATTTCGAGTGATTTCCCCTGCCATTCCACACGCAAGAGGCGATCGCCCGTTTGCAGCCCAGCGATGGCGAAAACTCCCGTTTCGTTGACACGAGTCAAAACACTCGGAACCAAATTCGGCGAAATTCCAATTCGCCCTCGTTTGCCTGGAAGATCGTCATCCTTAACAGATTCTGGCGAGACGGTCACAGCTACTTCTTGGCCATCACGCTTGACCTTGAGTCGCAACTCCTGGTCGGCAGCTGAACTGATAAGACTCTGAACGTCGCGCCAAGAGACGATGACTTTGTCATTGATGCCCGTGATGATATCACCAAATTCAAGTCCTGATCGTTCGGCAGGACTCCCTGGAATAATCTCCCCGACCAGGGCAGGAGGCAGTTTCAAACCGTAGGAAACCAAACCGGTGTAAGCAACCACCGCCAGAATAAAATTTGCCAATGGACCAGCCGCAATGGTGGCCACTCGAGCCGGAATGGATGCATTGAAAAATTCACGGCCTTTGAGGTCCTCAGGAACTTCTTCCGATGGAACCGATCCATAGAATTTTACAAAACCGCCCAACGGAATAACGCTCAGTCGGTAGTGAGTTTCTTTGATCTGAAATCCAAAAATAGTTGGACCAAATCCAATTGAAAAAATCTCGACAGGAATTTTGCATAGTTTACCGACGAGAAAGTGACCCGCTTCATGAACGAACACCAGAATCCCGAGCAATAGGACTACAGCGATCACGGGTTGCGAAAAAAATTCCATAAACCCTGTCTCCAAAGAAGTCTTCTGCTAAGACTTCATATGCCGAATTGATATAGTATAAACCAGATGGCTGGAGCCGCAAACAGCAATCCGTCCACGCGATCCAGGAAGCCACCATGTCCAGGAAAGATTTTGCCTGAGTCTTTGACCTTCGAAAAGCGTTTAAAGGTAGATTCAGCAAGGTCGCCTAGTTGCCCAAGGGCTCCACCGATCAGCGCACAGACCACAATAATCGGCCAATCCACCATCTGGTCACCATAGAAACTCTTGAGAATGCTGCTGCCAGCCAAGCTTGCCGCGATCCCGCCGACAGAACCTTCCCAGGTTTTATTGGGCGACATGCGCGGCGCAAGCTTGTGTTTGCCAAAGGTACGACCCGCAAAATAAGCGCCGGTATCACCACTCCAGACAATAGTGCACATGAGAAAAATATAGCGCGAGTCAGGGGCGAGTTTGTAAAGCTCCCAGATCGCTAACCATGGAAAAGCTCCGTAGACAAGGCAAACGAGAATTCCTGCTCCTGCTCCGAAGGAAAGATCGATCTCGGGAGCAATAAAAAGACCGAACAAGAGGCTTCCTAGCAAACCTAACATCATGACGCTGACGCCGTAACCCTGGGTGTAGGCACTGCCTGCAAACAGCACACAGGACATGCCGATCACCATAGGCTTGAGCCAAGGTGGTGGCATGGCCTCATGGTCCGTACTGAAGATTTGATAGATTCGAGGGAATATCATGGACGAAATTTCAAAGGTGCCAATTCCGACCAGAACAGCAAAGAACAAACGCATAAAGTGAGGATTGCCAAGCAAGAACACCGACAGCATGACAATCAAGGCAATGATTGCCGTGATAATTCGAGTCTTAAGCATAAAGGCCTTTCCATTCGCAACTTAATCAGTACGAGTCAATTACTGTCTGCCTCAGGATCAGACGGGACTTACCGCTCCGAATCGCCTTTCGCGATCGGCGTAATCTCGTAGAGCTTCGTTCAGATGTTCACGACTGAACTCAGGCCAGTGGACTTTAGTAAAGTAGAATTCAGTATAGGCCATTTCCCAAAGGAGGAAATTGGAAAGCCTCTGCTCTCCGCTGGTTCGAATGAGCAGATCAGGATCAGGCAGCCCATGGGTACTCAAATTTGCCGAGATGGTCGCTTGACTGATCGCATCTGGCTCTAGAGTTCCGTCTTTGACCTGCTGAGCTATCGTCTGCATCGAACACAGCAAGTCCGATCGACCGCTATAGCTCAGAGCCAGAACAAGCTCGAGCCCATCGTTGGGGTTGGTTCTAGCTTCCACCAACTGCAGCCATTCCTGACAATCCACGGGAAGTTTATCGGTCGCTCCAATACTCCGCAGCCGAACTTTGTTTTCATGAAGCTGTTCGATTTCTTGCTTGAGGTAGGAAACGAGCAAAGAAAAAAGTGCTTTCACTTCTTCGGCTGGCCGACGCCAGTTCTCCTCGCTAAAGGCATAAAGCGTCAAATATTTGACTCCGGCTTGACCCGCAGCTTCGACCACCTCACGCACGCGCTGTGCGCCACTTTGGTGACCAAATACTCGCGCCTGACCCTGGCCTTGGGCCCAGCGGCCATTGCCGTCCATAATGATGGCAACATGTTTGGGGACTTTTGCTTGACTCAGCGGACTCATCGATCGATATAGCCCTATCTCTGGCTGATTCCGGTGAGCTTTTCTTCTCGCTCGGAATATGTTACTCGACACACGCGGAAACAGTTCAATTACCATAAAGCTAGGATTTTCCCAAGGCTGGACTTCAAATCTCCCAGAAAGGAAGCCCCTTTGCTCAACTCTCAAGCCGAAAAACAGAGCGGTAAGCTCATAATGGCAGCCAATACTCTTGGAAACACGCTCGATATTCCGACGCGGAGCCTGGAAGCTCTGCGAACGGCAGACCTGATCGTTTTTGAAGAGGATAAGATTGCGCGACAGACTTTGAAGGCGGCCTCTATCCATAGAGATTATCTTCGTTTGACGGAGCATATCGAACAAGAGACCCTAGAATCTGTCAAAAAGGCGCTTAAATCGGGACAAACTGTGGTCTTCATGAGCGACCAGGGCACACCGACCTTTGCCGATCCCGGTCAAAAATTATTGGAAATGGCCTATGCCGCCGGAGCTCAAGTCTCGCCCATTCCGGGACCTAGTTCCGTGGCTGCTGCGCTTTCCATCTGTCCGTTTCTGCATGGACCCTTTCTTTATCTCGGGTTTCCACCTCGCGAGCCTGCTGAACGGGAAGCTTGGCTTGCCCACTACAGCAAACTTGAATTTCCCTTAGTGATTTTGGATACTCCTTATCGCCGCGTTTCATTGCTCGCGAGCTGCATGAAGGTGCTGGGCCAGGACCGTCGAGCACTGCTGGCTTTTGATATAAGCGGTCCCGAGGAAGCGGTGCATTTGCATAATTTGGAAACCCTAGCTCAGCTGGAAACCGACAAAACCAATTTTGTGTTGGTCATCGCGCCCAGCTCGGCAGCTAAGAGGGCGGATGGCGATAAAATGGTGAGTTTTGTAAGTAAGGCAAGCAAATCTGTGAAGCCACCACTACCGCCGCAACGGTCGGAACAGCGAGTAAAACGCCCAAAAGACCGAACCAGTTCCCAAAAGAAAATACCGAAGCGATCACCAAAATAGGGTGTAGCCCCGCGCGATCACCAATGATGCGCGGGGTAATAATCATTCCATCCAAAGATTGAACCACAGCAATAACGACCAAAACTCCGATAAAAATGGCGAGGCCACTGCCCTGCGTAAGGATAACAATGATGGCTAGGCTGACTCCGACGAGAACGTCGAGATAAGGGACAACGCGGCAGATGCCGGCAATCGCACCGATGGCAATGCCTGAAGGCAGATCGATCAGACTAAAACCGGCCATGTAAAAAATACTCAACACAAAAGCCACCAGAAACTGCCCCTTCACTACTGCGCGCAGCACATGATCAATCCTGGCAACAAAAACCCGCATCAATGGGTGCAAATCACGCGGTGTCCAATCTTTCACAAGACTACGAATATCATCTTTTTCAGCGAGCATCATGTAGGTGAACAGCGGCACCATGGCGAGGTTGAAGGCTGCTTCCAAAACCCTTGGTGTTCGCGAAAAAAGTTCCTGCAGAGTGTCCGTAGCACCGCCCATATTCTGCAAAAGATTGAGCCGGCGAAACCCGGCTTCGATGGTTTCTTCGGGAACGATTTTGGAATGTCTCATCCACTCCAAGAGCGGCAAGGCCAGCTTTTCCCCATAGCTCATAGCATCGGGAATCATCTGCACTATGCTTAATAATTCCTGATAGATATAAGGCACACCCAGGATAGCTCCAAAGGCACAAACGGTGACAACGAGAAAGATAAGGATGCCTACCAAAGTTTTTCTTCGAACAGGCATGTGGTCACAGAGATAGTTGATGCCCGGAGCCGAGATATAAGAGATGACCGCACTGCTCATCAATCCGATCATGACCGATCGATAGAGATAGGCCAGGAGCATAAGGACAGTTCCCACGCCAATGCATAGGAATAGGAAGCGCCTAAAAAGTGGCCATTGGTACTGCAGCGGATCGACCATCTCTCTGACACCCTTCTTGGTAACGAGAGGCGAACGGAATCGAACATGAGGGGGATTGCTTGAACTCTTAGGTCAAAGAGACTTCGGCGGCGACGACCCGATCCAAACCCGCAAGGTCTTGGTGGACCTTAATCTCTTGCCAGCCTGCTTCCTCTAATAATAAGCATACATCAGAGGCCTGCTCCGAGCCGATTTCAAGGAAAATTTTTCCTCCCTTACGCAGGCTCTGAACGGCGTGTTGCGCAAAAATGCGATAAAAGAGCAGACCACTTTCCTCGGCAAAAAGTGCCGATTCCGGTTCATATCGAAGTACCGAGATCGGCAAATCAGCTTTTTCTTTTTGAGCAATGTAGGGCGGATTTGCCACAATAAAATCCAAAGACTGAGCCCGTTCCGCCCAGTTGGAAGGAACTCTTGCATCCTGTTTGAGCCATTGAATATCCACAGCCAGTCGCTCAGCGTTGCGCCGGGCAACAGCCAAAGCATCCGCGCTGATATCCCAAGCCTCCAACTGCCAGTGAGGACGTTCTTTTTTCAAGGCAATCGCTATGCAACCACTCCCCGTCCCAACGTCCAGTCCAACTTGGAGTGCATCTTTCGGCAAGTCTTGTAGAAGGACTTCGACCAGATGTTCGGTTTCAGGTCTGGGAATCAATGTCGCGGAACTGACTTCGAAATCGAGTCCATAGAATTCCTTGTGGCCCAAGATATAGGCCACTGGCTCGCCCTGCGCACGGCGCCGGATATGCTCACGAAAAGCCTGTCTTTCCAATGCATTCAAAGGCTTATGATGATCCAGATAAAGATCCAGGCGTCGACAGCTCAGCACTTTACAGAGAAGGAGTTCCGCATCCAATCGAGCACTGGCCGAACCTTTCTCTTTAAGAAAAGGAATCGACCAAGCAATGACATCTTTTATGGTCCAAATCTGTGTTTGGGTCATGATACGCCCTGCACACCGCGATCCAGCTCGTTCTTCAAGAGTTCGGTTTGGTGATAGGCAGCCAAAGCATCCAAAATTTCCGAGATATCGCCTTCGATCACTTCGGGCAGTTTATACAAAGTGAGGTTGATGCGATGATCCGTCACCCGACTTTGGGGAAAATTATAAGTGCGGATGCGTTCGCTTCGATCACCCGACCCGACCTGGCTTTTTCGATCCGCACTGATTGCTTCTTGCTGCTCTCTCTGAGCTTTTTCCAAGAGGCGGGCCCTGAGGACTTTCATAGCCTTTTCACGGTTCTTAATCTGGGATCTTTCATCCTGACACTCAACGACCAAGCCCGAAGGCTTGTGCAAAATCCGAACAGCTGAATCCGTCGTGTTCACGTGCTGACCGCCAGCACCCGAGGATCGGCAAAGAGTAATTTCCAGATCCTTGGTATCGATCGGAACTTCATCGACTTCATCCGCTTCCGGGAGTATCGCCACCGTACAAGCACTGGTATGGACACGACCCTGAGCTTCTGTGGCCGGCACGCGCTGAACCCGATGCACGCCCGATTCAAATTTCAAACGCTGATAGACTTTGTCGCCCTTGATCAAAATGATCGCTTCTTTATAGCCTGCTGTTGACGATTCAGTCGCCGACATCAACTCGACTTTCCAGCCATTCCGTTCCGAAAACCTTGTATACATCCGCAGCAAATCTGCCGCAAAGAGCGATGCTTCCTCTCCCCCGGTACCGGCTCGAACCTCAAGTATGACGTTTCGACCGTCATTGGGATCGCGAGGCAGGGTCAAGACCTGGAGTAGCTGCTCCACCTCGACGAGGCGGAGCTCGACAGCTTCCAACTCTTCCTTCGCCATGGCTCGCACCTCTGCATCAGGCTCCTCGTTGAGCATTTGCCGCGCAGACTCGCGATCAGATTTGAGTTTTTTATATTCTCGGTAGGCTTCGACGATTTCAGCGTAGCCGCCGCGCTCTTTGGAGAGGCGAGTGAAATCTGCACTGCTGAGACCTTCACGAGCCATCAGGCTGTCAATTTCCACAAAGCGGAACTCGATGGATTCTAGCTTATCGTACATGCTGAGGGCCTCCTGCCTGCCGACTGTTCAAAAAGCGAAGCCCAAACTCTTCCCTGACCAGTTCGGCCTCGGAAAGACTTTGGGCTGCCAAAACGCGGCGCAGAAACTAGCTGCGAGCGTATTTCTTCTTGAATTTCTCGATCCGACCAGCGGTATCCATCAGCTTTTGCTTGCCCGTGAAGAAGGGATGGCAGCTGCTGCAGATTTCAACATGGATTTCTTTTTTCACAGAGCGGGTTTCAAAGATGTTACCGCAAGCGCAGGTGACCTTGGAAACTTGGTAGTTAGGATGAATGTCTTTTTTCATAAGAGTTCCTTCCGAGCATCGAACCAACTCTAGATGCGTCGCCAATCGCCGCATCCCTTGAATTGGTGCTTTCGTTTAACCGTTCATGGATTCCAGGAAATCGGCGTTGGTGTTGGTCTTCTCGAGTTTGTTCAAGAGAAATTCCATCGCATCAACCGTATTCAGAGGCTGGAGCAGCTTACGCAGAATCCACATACGGTTGAGCACGTCCTTCGGCAGGAGCAGCTCTTCCTTACGAGTACCGGACTTATTGATGTCCATAGCAGGGAACACGCGTTTTTCCGAAAGCTTCCGGTCCAAAACGAGTTCCATGTTACCAGTACCTTTGAATTCCTCGAAGATGACCTCGTCCATACGCGAGCCGGTATCAACCAGAGCTGTCGCGATAATGGTCAAGGAACCACCGTCCTCGATATTCCTTGCCGCGCCAAAAAATCTTTTTGGCTTGTGCAGCGCGTTGGAATCTACACCACCTGAAAGAATCTTTCCAGAGGGAGGAACGACGGAGTTATAGGCTCGAGCCAAGCGAGTGATGGAATCGAGTAGAATGACCACGTCATGCTTGTGTTCAACCAGACGCTTGGCCTTCTCGATCACCATTTCAGCCACTTGGACGTGTCTTTGTGCCGGCTCATCAAAGGTCGAAGAGATCACTTCGCCTTTAACCGAGCGCTCCATATCGGTTACTTCTTCCGGACGTTCGTCGATCAGGAGGACGATCAACTTCGCTTCCGGATGATTTTTTTCAATCGAGTGGGCAATATTCTGTAGCAGAACCGTCTTACCAGTCCGCGGAGGCGCCACGATCAAAGCCCTTTGGCCTTTACCGATCGGACACATGATGTCGATGATACGAGTCGAATAATTCGAGCCGCTCACTTCCATCTTGAACTTCTGCATCGGATAAAGCGGGGTCAAGTTGTCGAACAGAATCTTGTCGAATCCTGGATCAGGAGCCGCGCCATTGACCGCTTCCACTTTCAGCAATGCAAAGTAGCGCTCGCTGTCTTTAGGAGGGCGAATCTGACCCGAAACCGTGTCACCGGTCCGCAGGTTGAAACGACGAATCTGTGAAGGCGATACATAAATATCATCAGGACCTGGCAGGTAGTTGTAATCCGGGGCTCGCAGAAATCCAAATCCATCCGGCAGGGTTTCGAGAACACCTTCACCGTAAATCACACCACCGCGCTCAGATTGAGCTTGCAGAAGGGCAAAGATGAGATCTTGTTTTCGCATACTGCTGGAGCCTTCAACGCCCAGCTCGCGTGCGAGTTTATTCAGATCGGAAATCCTGCGCTCTTTCAGCTCCTTAAGGTTGATGTCAACCTGGAGTTGGTTGCCAGAACCGTTGGATGCGATGGTAGCTGTTGGAGCAGGTTCGTTATCGGGTAGAGCTTGTTCTGGTTCGCTCTTTTCGACTTTAACAACTGAGGCCTTTTTGGTCTTGGTTGCTGCCGCCGATGCCGATTTTTCCCTTTCTGTCATAGGTTAGCTCTCTTAAATAAAGGTGGGTTATGAAACTTGAAACTATGGGTTGGATAAAAAGCCGTGAGAAAAGCTCCAGGCGATATAGAAAACTTATTCAGCATAAGTCGGTTTTGAAAGAAGAAAATAGACGGAAATTGGCAGGTTAAATGGTTTCAAATCAAGGTGCCCTTTCCTTATATTGTTGGATATTCCATTCCTGCTGATTTGTCAAATGCTAAAGGCTGGTCCCCAAGCAATATGTCACCCTTCAGAGTCCAGACAGCACTGTCGGTCCAGCGCGCCCCCGGATAGGCACAAAGAGACAGTTTTGGTACAATCAAGGCAGAAGTTTCCGAGCATTGCGTTCACCCAACCCTAGGCGAGAGTCCCATGAAAAGCATCGTGCCCTTCACCGCCGCGGCGGTTTTAGTCTGGAGCGCGACGTCATCTCCAGCGCGTGCCCAGATGGTTTCCACCGAAGAAAGATTTCAGGATCTCTTTGTCACCGCTGGATATGGCACAGCTTTCGGAGCTGCCTTTGGCGCAGCACTGCTGAGCTTTCAGCCCAGACCCGACGAAAATTTACGCTTCATCGCTATTGGCGCTTCCGTCGGATTCATTGGGGGAAGCCTGCTTGGATCCTACGTGATCTTTTCGCCTGTGTTCACCAGTCAATCCGGTGAGCGGCAATCAACCGCACTTTTTGCTGCCGATCGGCCCGGTCTTCGCATCGTTCCGGATCTGGACCCAACCCATAGCTTTCGCCTCAATAGCCTACAAGGTCAGTGGACCATGTTGCAATTCTAGGGCTTAGCCGTAGAGTTCTTCCAAAAGGGCATAGGCTCGGCGCAAATGAGGAATTACGATGGTCCCAGCGACTACCGTCGCGACATTGATCGCTTCTTCCTGCTCGTCTCGAGCGCAACCCAATCGGTAAGCTTGGATGATATGATAGTTGATACAGTCGTCACAGCGCAAGCTCGCTGATGCCACCAGCCCCATCAATTCCTTGGTTTTGGCCGGCAATGCGCCTTCCAGGTAGGCATTGTGGTCGACATTGTAGATACGCTTGAGAAGCTTATTATCAGCTTCATCAACGATTCCGTTGAGTCGGCTACGTTCTTCGAGGAATGCAGCCGCCAAAGGACTAAGCGCAATGACTTCACTTTCGGAAAATATATATGTCGGTTCTGATACAGAACTCTTCATGTGCTTCCCCTTATTCCACTATGCGCCCGACCAAATCATAGTCGTGGGCGTCGGTGATCTCGACCAGCTGAATGGTGCCTGGTTTGAATTGACCTTCATTGATGTAAACGACTCCGTCTACTTCCGGAGCTTGAATCGATAGGCGACCTTCGGCCAAAAGCTCCGACTCTTCCGACAAGCCTTTCACCAAAACGGGCAAAATCTGGCCGACAAAATCCTGCAGGTGGTCCCGCGAAATTTCTTTCTGCAGTTCCATAATTTCGCCCTGACGGCGGGTTTTTACTTCATCTTCTACCTGATTCGGCATGCGCCCAGCGACAGTGCCTTCTTCCTGGGAATATGTGAAACACCCCAAATGCTCAAAAGCTTGTTCATCAACAAAGTCTTTCAGATCCTGGAATTGCTCTTCTGTTTCACCGGGAAAGCCAACCATAACCGAAGTTCGAATGGCAATGCCTGGGACTCGCTCGCGCAGTCGAGCAAAGGTCCGACGCAGGTCCTCCCGAGTCACGCCACGATTCATGCTCTTCAGGAGATCATCACTAGCATGCTGGACAGGGATATCTAAATACTTGCAGATTTTTGGATGCTGCGCAAAAAACTCGATAAAGTCTTCACTGATATTTTCAGGATAAACGTAAAGCAATCGAATCCATTCGATCCCTTCGATTTCCACCAACTGACGCAAGAGCGGCAAAAGATCGGACTCACCCCAATCCCTACCATAGGCCGCGAGGTCCTGAGCGATCAAATTGATTTCTTTCACCCCTTGGCTAGCAAGAGTTTCCACTTCTTTGACAACATTGGGTACGGGGCGGGAACGCAGCTTGCCCCGAATCGCTGGAATGATGCAGAAAGCGCAATTATGCTGACAACCTTCCGCCACCTTCACATAAGCTGAAGATGAGGACAGGGTATTCTTCTTGGGCAATGATCCATCGTAAAGATAGTGGGTTCTCTTGGCTTTGACAGTTCCTTGGGGCAGATCTTCCGTCAGAAAATTGGCGATCTGCGGAAATTCATCCGTACCGATGAAAAGGTCAACTTCAGGTAGTCCGCTCACCAATTGATTTTTGTAGCGCTGAGTCAAACAGCCAGCGACAATCAGTTTCATATTGGGATTATTTTTCTTGATCTCCGCAGCTTCAAGAATAGTCTGAACACTCTCTTCTTTGGCTGCTTCAATAAAACCGCAGGTATTGATGATCACCGCATCGGCTTCATCCGCATCGTCTGTCACAGTCCATTGGTCGGCCAGCATTGAACCCAGCATGACCTCTGAATCCACGCGATTGCGTGCGCAGCCCAATGAAATGAGATGGACTTTCCGACTTTGGGAAGTTATGACTTCCATATTCTGCTGACTCCTTTTGGCAAGTCTGATGCGCGTCCGAGGCGACCCTAGCCATCATGAATGATGGGGAGGACTGCCGAAGAATACGCCTCTGATGCTGGAGGGTGATAGAAACAGTTCACACAAGCCACCCTGGCGCAATTTAAGGATTTAGTGACAGGGCCTGCTTTAGCTAGCACCAGGGGCCAAAAACCGCAAGGATAAAGTATGTCTGGACTTGTTTCCGTGAACGGACGCATCAGCCCTATCGAAGAAAGTATCGTCTCCGCTCAGGACCGAGGCCTTCTCTTTGGGGACTGCATCTATGAAATCATCGCAGCCCGAGAAAAGCGTCTGATTGACCTAAGCGCTCATCTCGGACGATTGCGGCAATCAGCCGAAAAAAGCCGAATCCCCATGCCCTGGACCGATCAAGAGTTGCGCTTTGAGCTTGAACACCTTCTCGAATTGACTCAATTTTCAAGCAGCTCCCTGCGCCTACTTATCACTCGTGGCAGCAGCTTGGAATTGAAATTTGAACCTGGATTGCAGCCCAATCGCTATCTTTTCTGTATACCTGCCCCCTTGCCGACTCCGACGCAGTTTGAGCTGGGCCTCCAGTTAAAAATCAAAAAGCATCCCGCACCATCTCGTGGAGAGCAAATCAAGAGCAATCATTATTTGCCCGCCATAGTCGCTCAGGCTGAGGCACGAGACGAGGGTTTTGACGATATTCTCTGGAGCAACCACGAGGGTGAGCTGACAGAAGCCGGGAGTGCCAATATTTTTCTGATCAGCCGAGACGGAGACCTAGTGGAAATCGCCACTCCCCCAGTTTCGGCTGGTTTGCTAGGTGGCATCACTCGGGCCCGCGTGATGGAACTTCTCAACCGAAGTCAGATTCCCGTAACTGAACGACTCATCACGCTGGACGAACTGCCAAGGTTTGATGAAGCTTTTGTGACCTCAAGTTTGCGAGGTCCTTTCCCTGTAAGCCGGATCGATAGACATCGATTGCATAGTACAAGGCCGCAGGCCGTTTTTCAGCACATTCTGCGATTGTATCGGAGTTGGGAAACGCATGAGGGGGACGGTGGATCGGGGGAAACTTCCCCCCTAAACTGAGGCTATTTCTTTTCGACTTTAGCGACCTGGGGCTCGACTTTTTGATCGCGCGCCTGGTCGATAACGTTCTGCAAAGATTGCTGTTCGGCAGTCGCAGTGTGCTTACGCATTTCTTCCATGATATTGTGCCTTGTGGTGTATTCCGAATTGTTCAGAATAACCTGTCGGCCTTTACGATTCTTCAAATTGAAAATAACAGGCGCCTTCAAATTGGCCGTCATTTTTTGCGGATCGCTCGGCATCGTGATGATGACCGAAACGACAGCGTCCTCTTCATGATCGATTTCCAGGTCACCAACTTCGGCCTCATTGACCTCGACCAGATAATCGGGCTTGAAAAGCAAGGGATTGATCAGCACAAAGGCTATCGATCCATCCTCCAATGACTGCAACCACTTGAACGGCGAGTCCTGATCATGATCGAGAAGCACATAGGGCTTGAGCTCGGGAAAGCCGATGATACCGGCGGGAAGGGTGATCACGTCCTTCTCATCGATCTCAATATCACCGAACCTGGTTGTCTTAACCTTGATCAAGGCTCTGTCTCCTCGGTTGGTATCATCACGTCTGCGCTGGGGTCTGTCTCTCATTGTAGCCTAAGTTCTTGGGCTCAACAAGGATTCACTCTTACGACTTTCGAGGGTCTGCCTTCTTTGCCGTTCGACTGACCTTCTTGAGCGGAGAGCCGGTTGGCTGCAGATCTGTTTCTCCAAACATTTCAGCGGCATGTTCGACGCTATCGACATCCGTCTGAGAGGCCTGTCGATTTTCGTCCTGGATCCGCTGATAAACTTCCTCTCGGTGCACGACAGTGCTGGGACTCGCCTTGATACCAAGACGAACTTGCTTTCCTTTGATTTGCATGACAACGATTTTAATGTCGTCGCCGATCGAGATTCCTTCACCGACCTTCCGCGTTAAGACCAGCACCTTTAAACCCTCCCTGGTATGAGGCGCAAGAACTTTGGCCTAGCATTACTGCATAAAATTCATCAAAGACGGCTGCAAAAGCTTATTGGAAGCCAGCAGCGTACTTTGCAAAACACTTTCTGTACGTTTGAAATCGGAAGTCGCTCGGTAGGTATCGGCGTCTTCGATCCGAGAAAGGTCAGTTTGTGTGAGTTCTTTATTCAGTTCCAATTTTTTGGAAGTTTCATCAATGGCGTTGTAAACGGCGCCCAATGTCGCCTGGTAACTCGAAGTTTTGTCCATTTGGAAATCGAGTTCATCCATCGCCTTGTGAATGCCTTCAGGATCATCCGTGTGCAATGCCTCCCTGAGAATTTCCAAAGTGGCGATCATTCCGAAATGTCCAGCTTTACGCTCGTCAGCATTCGGCTCGAAAAGGCCTCGGGCCTGTAGATTGATTTGCCTGAAGGTACCGTCATCAATTTGCAAAAAGATGGCCCCATCATCCCCCATAAAGTGGCCTTCGCGGCTCACGGGTGGAGTCTGGGTTCGAAACCCGCCAAACAAATAGCGATTGCCATAGGCTGAATTGCCCAGGGAAACGACTCCCTCTATAACCTCTTTAATTTCCAAGGAGGCAGCTTCTCGGCTGGATGAACCGTAGGTCGAGTTTGCCAAACTCACCGACAGTTCCTTAGCTCGAATCAGAAAATCGTGCATTCCCGACAATGCAGCTTCCGTTCGCTCCAGGAAGCCCTTGGAGAAATCGATATTTTTTATAAACTGGTCATAGTTGCTAATTTGCGTTTTACGTTTGAGGGCTTGCCCCATACCAATGGGGTCATCTGACACGCGGTTGATGCGTTTTTGAGTCGACAGCAATTCCAACATATTGGCATTGTCATTCTTCGCGGAATCCACGCGAGAATTCGCTAGATCATAGCGTTGTCGATCGGAAATCCGCATACTTCAAACCTTAGCGTTTCATTTGCAATATCGTATCTATCATCTCGTCAATCGTTGTAATCACTTTGGAAGAGGCCGTGAAGTTCGCCTGCCACTTCAGGAGGTTAGTGGCTTCCTCGTCCATCGACACACCAGAAATAGCTTCTCGACGGGCACTGAGGTTTTGGGTCAGAGTATCATCAGCTTTTTTCACCTGCTCGGAGCGGACCAAATCCAAGCCAAACCCACCCACATAGCTTGCGTAGTATTCTTGCAGAGTCGATCGCCCCTCACCCATCAGCTTCTGCTCTTTCAAGCGAATCATCTGATTAGCAAGGACGTTATCTCCGGGTGCATTCGGAGAAGAGGCGACCGAAATTGCATCAGTGCTCTCTTCGATCATACCATCCAAACGGATGTTTGCGGCGGCGCGGCTTGGATCGCCTCCCAAGTCAAAGAAATTACGCCCGGTTGTTTCCTTAAAATCTTTGATACCAAATCCCTGCTGATGAATACCGTTAATATGACCAACAAAGGTTCTGGCCATTTCGTTGTTATGTTCAATCATGTCCGGTATCACATGGTCCCTGACTTGAATGAGTCCTGCCAGTCGGCCTCGTTTGTTGCTATCAGTAACAATAGTCGGCTGATGCGATGACCCATCCTCAACAATCACGTCATAGAGATTGCTACCATCACCGCGATTGACAACATCAAATCGCGCTGGATAGCCTCTATCCACCAGAAGAGTTTCTTCCGGTCCACGGACTACGACCATCCCATGCTCGCCTCGGTAGTAATTGACGTCAATGCGTTTGGTTAGGTCTCTCAGCATCCGATCCTGCTGATCCAAGAGGTCGCTCACTTCAGGATTGGCGGTTGTTTCAGCAGTCTTAATGGAGATATTGAGCTTGGCTATTTCATTAAGGAGAGTCGAAACTTCAGAAACTTCTCCACCGACCCTAAAGTTGATATCCTCACGCTGAGATTTCAAACTTCCATCGATTCGTCTGAAGGAGTTGACAAGGTTTTGGGCATTCTCGCGCACTGCTGTTCGTACAGTCAATTCCTCTGGAAAATTACTCAGATCCTGGAGGGAGTTGAAAAATCGATCCATTTCACTGGACAAAGTATTGTTCAACTCTGGACTATAAATACCTTCCAATGGCTTCATCGCTTCGAAACGAGCCGACGATTGACCAAGGTTCTGGTTGGTATCATTGATTTGTTTTTCAAGAAATTGGTCATGAGCCCTTGTGATGTTTTTGACGAAAACACCATTTCCAATCAGCACGCCCCGACTTTCTGAAGGATAACGCTGCTCAAGGTTCACCCTTTGTCTGGAAAATCCTTCGGTCTGGGCATTGGCAATGTTATGTCCAGTCGTATCCACGCCCTGCCGGCTCGCATAGAGCGATTCAGCGCCTACGTTCAGAGTGTGAAAAAGTCCTGTCATGAATCACGTCCTCACAGTGAGGATGGACTTTTTCGCAGGACTAACTGCTCGCCCTGCCTTACTGTAGACCGCTTCCGATTCACTGGCGACAGCTTGCCAGAAGGCATAGGTTTCGCGATGATACTGCAGGAGCTTTCGCACTAGGTAAGCATTGGCTTCCACTTTTGGAAAGATCTTTTTACGCTCTTCGACTAGGCCATTAATTTGCTTCGCAAGACGATCCATGGCCACATGCAGGCTGTCCGAAACCGATCCGTGGGCCACTTCCCGCTGCAAATAGACCAGCAAATCGTCGATCTGAAGTGCTTGCTCACTGTGATTTTCTAGGGCGTAGAGCTGGGCAAACTCGTCGATGCTGTGGCGGATTTTTTGACTTTTATCTTCGACTGCCATGCCGAAGGCGATCTTTTCTTGAGTGATCGCCTCCAGTTCATTGATATCTGAGCGTCCAATGGCAGCGTTTTCACGGTCCAGGACCACTTCAAATCCCGAAAGAGCCTGCTGCAGCTGCAAACAATTTCGGGTGAGGCTATCGATTTTTTTCGCAAGAATGTCTGGGGTCATTTTCACCCTCGAATCATCCGCTTTCTGGACATCCTCCCGAAGCTGCGGATACCTTTATAGACCCGGCACTCAGTCCGGGTTTTTCTGCTAACAATCTTTAGAGTTCCGGGGGATTCTTGGCGAGTTCATCACGAATAGCTTCGCGCATCATGCCATCCGCAATGTTACCGGCGTCTGCTTTATACTCGCCGGATTCAATGCGCTTTTTGAGATCGGCGACTCGATCCTCACGAATGTCTGGTGTAGCCTTGGCTATTTCCACCGCTTTCTTGCGAGCTTCGGCGATTTCTTTGGCCTTAGGAGAGAGGCTGACGTTGAAGTCGCCCTTGTCTTCAGCAGCTCCCCGATCGACCATTTTATCCAGCTCTTTTTGCTGGGCTTTTTTGGCCTTTTGAACCGGAGAATTGTTGGTCAATCCGGACGCAACGCCTGGGCCGACTTTATTGCTGTCCATAGTTTACCCTCCCCTACTATTTTTGAAGTCTTGCCGGTAAGAGGCCCGACTCCTCTTGAGCTTTATTGTATTTCGCCATGCCAGCTGCTTTGGCTGCAAGATCGGAAATTTTCTCTTCTCCCATCATTCCAAGCAGATGCTGTTCAATGGAAGCGGATAATCCTGTGGTTCTCTGACTGGCGAGGTTCTTGGCGTATTCTGAGTCGAGCATGGACTGAAATATCTGTTCGCCGTTTCCACCATCCGTGAGTTGCGACTTATCGATGGTCTCTCGCATCGATTTTAACACGATTTCAAGAAATATACCTTCAAACTCGTCCGATAATTTTTTGATCGCCTCAGCATTTTCAGGCGTCTTCTGATTGACCTTAGTAAAGCGGTCGAGATCAGCTGACTCCATCGAAAAACTTGCCAGTTTATCAATCCCTGCCATAACCACCTCAGAGCAATTTGAGTTCAGCCTTGAGAGCCCCAGACGCATGCAATGATTGCAGTATGCTGACCAGATCCTCGGGCTTCACTCCCATTTGATTCAGACTTTTCACCAAATCACCAATGGTGGTTCCTTGCACGGGGACTACGCTTTGTCTTTTGGCTGTTTTACCAGACCCAACTTCAATGCTTAGCCCATTATGAGATACCACAACCTCACTGATTTTAACATCCCCTCCCATCACAATTGTCCCCGTACGCTCGTTGACAATCACCATTGCTTTTTGATCTGTTTCGACCGTCAGAGCTTCAATCTCGGCGATAAAAGAAGTGAGATTGGTTTGAAATTCGGTTGGCACCAAAACCCTGACATGCGAGGAATCCAGCGAGGTGGCTAAGAAATTGCGAAAGTGCAGATTGATCACCTGGCTTACGCGCGAACTGGTGGTGAAATCCGCTTGCCTCAGATTGAGGTCTATTGAATTGTTTTGCACAAGGGTAGGAGCGAAAGCTCTTTCGATACTGCCGCCATCCGGAACCCGTGCGACTGTCAAAGTTTTGGCATTTTTTCCGGTTGCCTGCCCCACAATAATCGGACCTTCCGCAATCGCGTAGATTTCACCATCTCCTGCCCTTAAAGGCGTCATCAGCAAGGTCCCGCCCGCGAGGCTGCTAGCATCCGCAACGACAGACAAACGAATATCGATACGATCGCCCACCTGCGAAAACGCCGGAAGATCAGCCGTTACAATCACAGCTGCCGCCGACTGGGTAGCGAGTTGAGGATTGTCGGGTGCCATTCCCAAGCGAGTCAGCATAGTGGCCAGAGCTCTATTAGTGCTAAATGATGCTGGAGAATCTCCGGTCTTATTCAAACCTATCACCAGACCAAAACCGATCAAGCTATTGGTACGATCGCCCCGCAGGTTAGCAATGTCCTTGATCCGCACCTCTTGGCCCATCGCCACAGGCTGAAGGAAAATAGCCAAAAGAATGCGAAGCAGCCAATGGATAAGCTTCGGCGAATGAGCTTTATGCGCATGCAGACGCATACAGTGAACCGCCCATTTCACGATCGGATGAGGAGTCATTTTGCTTCTCCTGCAGGAGCGGCTGGTTTAGGAACTTCTTTTTTCGCTGCCGTTGGAGCCGATCCACTTGGTGCAGGGCCCGCAGTCGTTGATTGATCCAGGAGAGCTTCCTGCTTTTTGATGGTATCTTTTTGCTGTTCTATGAGTCCGGTTTGTTCTTCGATTTTGCGATTTAATTCGTTGAGTTTTTGTTCGGCTTCTTCGCGCAATTTCTTCACTCGCTCCCGCTCTTGCGCTATCAATCCTCGCTCTTTGCCAAGATTGACGATGCGATCCTGGAGTCGATCGCGCACTTTCATGAGATCTTTGCGTTTGTTTTCCAATTCCAGGGCCGTCTTGGAACGCGCTTCTTCAAAGCCAGCCCAACGCATGGTGTACTCATCTTCCCAGGCGGTAGATTCGCGATCGATGGTATTGGGACCTTGCTGCTCATTCCACTGAACGTCAGCAAGATCCAAAGTGCTGAGGGGTTGATTGCCTTCGAGTTTAGCACGAGGAATACGCGAGATCGCGCGGATGGAATTGGCATCCCATTCGTTCTTACTCGCCCGGGTAGCCTCGACGATCACATCTCCATTTTCCAGTCTTCGAAGAACCCGCATCTTTATGGTGGAGGGTACTTTCGGAGTTGCTTCGCTCGGTTCAAGTTTAGGCAAGGCTGCAATCAATTCATCCTGCAAGCCTTTACCAGTGGGTGCAGCCGCAGCTGGATTCGCTGCAGGGCCTGGGACTTTTGCCGCAGGTACTGCGGAATCACTGCGATTCACTTTGACGAGAATATCCATTGTCTCGCCGACTGCACCACGTGGAGGATCCATGAACAGAGAATTTTCTGGTCTTTTCAGTGAAAAGAGAGAGCCTGTAAAGTTTTTGGTCTCTTTAGGAACAATTGCAAGGCTTTCTCTTTTGACGAAGATTTCTGGAGATGATTCTGATTTCTCTTCAACAGGTCGTCGATGACCCAGATTGGGAGATTTTCCTTCCTTCTCATAGAGATACTCCCTTTGTGAGATCGGAAACACACCTGTTTGACAGGCTGAAACGCTGATGACTGTGACTATCATACACAAACTTTTCATGGCATGTGTACCTCGACCTGTGATGGACCGATAACAGTGGCCATCACCTGACGTTTGGTCGTATCCAGTTGGATTCGGATCCGTTGTCCAACTGCCGCAGACTCCATCGCCTGCGCCGAGCTATTCATTTTGACACCATTAGCCACGACGGAGGCTTCGACTTTTTCGCCGCGCTTGACATCAGGATCACGATTCAGATCAAAGGAACGCAACACCAGCCCAGGCCTTGCCGTTGATCGCAGCAGTTGCTTTTCCAAGCCAGCTGCATCACGAATAATATTTTCCTGGTAAGGCACCCATTGAAAAACAATGGCATCTTGGGCGAGGAGCTGGCCCCGCTCCATCGCTCGTACGACCACAGCTGCCTGCACTTCAGCCCTTAGAACAACCTGAGCGGTAAGATCAAAATGCTCGGTACTTCCTGAGTCTTGATCGACAAGACGAACCATGACATTGACCAGGGATCGCCGAGGATTTTGTCGGACGAAGCTAAAGTCCTGGGTCCAGCTAGGAAAATCGACCCGATAATTTTCATGACGAAGGCGAAGACCTACAGGAAGCCTAAGCGTGACCAGTGTAAATCGATAGGGACCATCCAAGGCTTGCAGGTTTTGTTCAATCTTCTCCCGGATACGAGTGCTATCCAGTGGCAAAGCTGAAGCCTGCAATCGAACCCGCGTGGGGATTTGGATTGAGATCTGCTGCTCCGGCAATTCTATTGCGAGTGCTTTGCGGAGATCTTGTTCCGCCAGAATTTTTTCCTGGCCTGGTTTCGGACTCGGCCCCAAATCAATAGCGAGTATATCCTGGCAGAGAGTGCTCGAGCCCTTGCATATAGCAATATCTTGAAGATACATCCTCGCATGTTTCAATTCATTGATCTCTTGCACTTCGATCTGACTTTGCAGCTTAAGCGGCAGAGAAGTAATCTTAACTCGCCCCAGATCCTGTTCCTGACCATACAATGCCGAAACGGGAATGGGCTCAGCTGCCTGGAGCCATGGACTCAGGCAGCTAATCGCAAGAATGAAAATCCTAATGAACATGGGACTCCAATCGCTGAGAATCAGCGAATGTTATTCGTCTGCTGGAGCATTTGATCCCCGGTTTGGATGACCTTGGAATTGATTTCATAGGCTCTTTGGCCCGATATCATATTGACCATTTCTTCTACGATATTGACATTGGAAGCTTCCAATTCGCCTTGGCCTATCCGACCAAATCCTTGAGTATTAGGTTGACCCTGCAGAGCCTCTCCACTCGCAGGAGTATTGGCATAAAGGTTTCTGCCCAAAGATTCGAGTCCTGTCGGATTCACAAAATTTGCTAAAACGATCTGGCCAATATCCTGAGCTTCATTACCGATCCGCGCCGTAACTGTTCCATCCAAACCCACATGGATTTTGTCGGCTGTCACATTCTCAGGAACCACGATCTCTGGGACGATGGGAAAGCCTTCCGAGGTCACCAGTCGTCCTGTGGTATCCACTTTAAAACTACCGTCACGGGTGAAAGCGATTGTCCCATCATCTTTTTGGACACGGAAAAAACCTTGTCCTTCGATCATGAGATCCGTGGTTTTATTGGTGATGCGAATTGCACCTTCGTTGAAGAGTTTTTCGACTGATGAAACCCTTGAGCCCGCACCGATCTGAATCCCAGTGGGGACAACTGTGCCAGCGGTCGAATTTTGACCAGGGGCCTTCAATGTCTGATAGAGTAAATCGTGAAAGTTAGCACGAGATCTCTTGAACGCCGTGGTATTAACGTTAGCAAGGTTGTTGGAAATGGTATCTATCGTAATTTGCTGCGATTCCATGCCTGTGGCGGCAGTAAAAAGTGAGCGCATCATAGGTTAGACTCCTGCTAATTCAAGGGATTTCAAGCTCTGACGTCGCCAATAGAATTCGACGATTTTTCCATCATGTGATCGTAGTTGGAAACAGCTTTTTGATAAGCTTCGTAAGATCTATGTGCAACGATCATGCCGGTCAGGCTTTTGATCGCATTGACATTGGATGCTTCCAAAAATCCTTGGCGTACGCCGATGTCTTTGGCTGGTTGAACATCTTCATCCCGTCCCGCGTACTGGTAGTAATTCATCCCAACACGTTCCAGAGACTTGGGATTCGCAAAGTTCACCAGCTTGAGGCGGTCCATCATTTGACCGTCCTGCAAGACTTCTCCACGGCCATTCACTTCAAATTGAGTACCCCTTACGTAGATCAAGCCTTTTTCACCAAGAACCGGATCACCTTGTTTGGTGACAAGCACTCCGTCTTGCGAGACCGTTAGGTCTCCAGCTCGCGTGTAGCGAATACCTTCGGAGGTCTGGGTCGTCATGAATCCTTTGCCTTCCAGCATCAGATCATAAGGGTTATGAGTGGTAATCGCCGATCCTTGAGAAAAGTCCTTTTCCATGGCGGCGATCCCAACATAGGACATATCATTGCCACGTAAAGGAAAGATATCACCGAGGTCCTGCTTGAAATTCGCAGGAGGTAGTGGATCAGGATAATTTTTAAAGGGTTCTGGCTCTTGCAATGTGAACGTAACGTTATCGCCTTTGAATCCAACTGTATTGACGTTCGCCAGATTGTTGGCGATGGTTTCAAGAGCCCGCTCCTGCGAGATCGCTCCGGCCAATGGTGTGTAGATATTATTCAACATTACTGTCCACCTTCTTCTTTGAATCCAAAGGACTAAGAGCAATAAGTGGACCACTCTTTGTTGACGAGGCGAGATGATTCGTTAAGTACCAAAGGAAGTTGATCTACTCGCGGTAAAATTGCAGATTAACAAGCCAAGTGTCAGTTCCATGGCGAGGCGAGATTTGCCGGCTGTCAAGCCTGTGACTCAAAAGCGTCATCAGGCTGCCAGCTTAAAACTCGATCAGTGCTGGGTTTTTGACGATTAAGGCCGCAGCGTTGCCGCCAAAACCAAGCGCCGTCACAAGCAGATGCCTTTGACTTTGCAAACGTCGCTCAGAACGCCGAAAATCTCCGAAGGGAAAATAAGGATGAGGTGGCAATAGACCTTCTTTCAAGTGATGCAGACCAAGAATCACGCTGGCACATGCTGAAGCTCCGAGCATATGTCCCAAGAGCCATTTATGCCAAACAACAGGCACCTGATCGAAGAACAGAGTCTCGTAGGCCTTCATTTCAGCTGCATCACCCTTTTGGGTCCCTGCTCCATGTCCCACAATTAAATCAATATCTGAGACCTGCAAACCCGCTATTTTCAAGGCCTGGGATATCGCCTTGACGAGCACAGATCCATCCGGTGAAATACCTGTCAGAGTGGATTTTTCTGTGGCAGCTCCCCAACCGACCAATTCTCCCAAAGGAGCTTGCCAGGGATCCGATTCCAATAGAACTGCCGCCGCACCTTCGCTGAGAACCATACCGTTGCGATCCATCGCCCCGGGGCGACATGGAAACTCCGCATCGCCCTTTGGTTCCGCATATACTTTGGCTTCTTTAAGCATATCTAAGGTGAATCTCGTATTTGCCGACTCTGCTCCGCCCGCAATCATGCCAGGAGCCATGTCCATGCGAATCGAAGCAGCGGCTTGAATGATGGCATGCAGCCCTGTCGAACAGGCTGCGGATATCGCCAGCGAGGGACCTTCCAAGCCCAATTCACGAGCGATGGCTGCAGGCAAGGAGCTGGCGGTGGTCGTAGGGCTGGTGAGGGGATGCAATCGTCGCCCCTCGAGATGCTCGGCTATGGCAGCCTCTAAATGACGCGCTGCGCCTCGAGAGGAACCGAAGATAACCCCAAAATCAGGGGGAATGCGGCTTTTTGTAGCCATCGAGCGGATCAGAAGAACCGCAAGTTGGGTCACTGGGTCCTGATTTTTGAGGGATTTTTCCTCACGCAGGCGTTCCAAGGCATTCTTCACAAAGTCCGGCAAATGGCCTTCCGCCGTACCGTGCACATTGCGCAGTGGCGACTGCTCGCTCCTAAAAGCGTCCAGATGAGTATGAACTCCCCATCCGGCAGGACTTATCATTTCGACGGCCGTAATGAAAATTCGAGGTGCTGGCATGAATCGACCCTCCCCCAAGGAGGGCCTATACACCAAAAAACTAGGGAGAGGCAACCAACAGCCAAGGCTGCAGATCTTACAAATTCTGCAGGAGGTTGAGCGCCACTTGAGGCAGTTTGTTGGCCTGGGTCAAAACAGAGGCACCGGCCTGCAGCAAGATGTTGCCCTGGGTAAACTCAGCTGTCTCATATGCAAAATCAGCATCACGGATTCGAGACCGCGCGGCGGAAAGGTTTTCGATCTGCACGCCCAGATTTCGGTCGGTTGAACCCAAACGATTTTGAATAGAACCGATGGTCGCTCGATAGGATGAAATGCGACCGAGAGCTGCGTCTAGTTTAGTCATGGAATTTTGAGCATCCATTTTATTGTCAACTCGAGTACCACCCTCGTTACCCGCGCTACCGATGTCAAGAGAGTTTTCACCCTCAGTAGCCGCGTTCATCTGACTAAAATCAACACGAATAATATCGACAGGATTGCGAGATTCCAGTGAATCGGGAGGTGTAATGTAGTCTTTACCAATTTGCATTTCGAGAGGAAATTGATTCTGCTGCACCAGCAGAGCGGGATCGACATTACCCTGTCCAATCAAAAGACGGGTTCCATTGTACTCGGTGGAAAGCACTATACGGTCCACTTCATCTTTAAGTTGCATGAACTCTCGATTGAGGAAGTCCCTTTCACGCTGACCGACGGTATCGGAAGCGGCTTGAACAGAAAGTTCTTTCAATCGAGTGACGATATTGCTGACTTCTTCCAGACTTCCTTCTGCCACTTGCAGCATCGACACGGCATCGTTTGCATTGCGTTTAGCTTGGGCGAGCGACCGAATGTCGGCATTTAAACCTTCAGAAATTGCCAACCCAGCTGCATCGTCAGCAGCTTTGTTGATGCGATAGCCAGACGATAGCTTTTCCATATGACTCGAGACCTTCTGGTTGGAAAGGCCCATGTTTCGTTGCGCATTGAGCGACTGGACGTTCGTGCGAATCCTGAGGCCCATACGACTCCTTCATTACGCAATAACACAGGGCTTGGGGGCCCTGTCTGCAGTCTTAAATTGTCTTAATCCCGATTAGGCGCTTAAAGACGAGATACTGCTGGTCAGGATCTCAGAACCTTGTACCTCAAGAATACAAAATTTTCTTCGACCTGGGAAGCGAGCATGGAAAATTGCACGCTCTTCGACAATTCAGGAGCCAGGAGAAAAGGGGCCGACGATTGGCCAATGAAGAGGGGAGCAAGGGTCAATCGCAACTCATCGACAAGCTCTTGTCGATAAAACCAATTGTTGATGATTCCACCTCCAAATAGCAGACATTGCTTGTAGTTTTTATCTAGAAGGTGGCGATACAAAAACTCAGCCGGATCCTGATTGCCAATGACCAGATTTTTCACAGAGCTGGGAGTTGGAATTTTCAGTGGTTTTGGGGAAAGCAAAAATCGTGGGATGTGCTCTTGTCGCCAAAAGGCGAGATGTTCAGGCAAATCGTTTTGGGCAAAAATATACCAAGCAGGGGACTGACCTTGACGGCCCGGATGATCTAGACATTCGCCGTTGGCACGAATGCTCGTCGCACCAACTATAATTGCATCACAAGCTTCAATCTGCTCGCGCAGAAATTTCTGATCAGAGGCTCCTGATAGCCCAATTGACTGTCGCTCTGCATCACCTTCTCGGTCATGCAGCCCGATCCGACCGTCGAGACTCGCTGCCATCACATTGATGATTTGCATAGATTCGATTCCAACTCTGAGCTCAGTCGTTCTTGGGAGCCTCGGAATCCATCGTATGATGAATCCCAGTTATTATGTTGGAATACTACGGTTGGCGGGGAGCTATCAAGAACTTGCTCGGGATTTCGATTCCAGGGCAGCGTCCACTTGCTGTTCCACTTCGAGAGGAATTCGACCTTTGGCGGCCGAGATCTCACTGACCAAACGAGCTTTGGCCCGGTCGATCATTTCCTTCTCACCATAGGAGGGTTGGCGCATCCGATCCTTGCTGGAAAGATCTCGCAAGACTTCCGCGATTTCGAACAAAGAACCTGACCGAATCTTGTCGGTAAATTCCTTTTTACGACGGTTCCAGATTGCGGAGTGGGTCTTGGGCGGTTCTTGCAGAATGGCAAATATTCTTTCGATATCGTCATCACTGACGAGCTCCCGGATCACTTGGTCAGAGTGGATTTTGGGAAATCTTACCATCAGGCCGCTGGCCAAAATCTTCAAAATGTAATAATCCTGGGCCAGTCCACCCAAAGCCAAGGACTCAACGCCTTGAATTTCACCCACACCGTGAGTTTTGTGGACCACTTTATAGCCGGATGGAAAGGTCATCACCGTCTCCTTCTCCAAACCGAGATCATAATCCCGGCGGGTTTTGTCAGGGAACCGGCACAGCATGAGCAACAGGCAGCCGAGGGAAGTCATCATTACCGTGTAGCAGTGGCGTTTTATGACAAAACAACGGAGTTTTGTCAATCTGTAAAATTGTATCGGAATTCTGCGAAAAATCATTAAAAATGCTTCGAGCTATTCGCGAAATTTGGAAAAAGCCTCGTTAAGAGGAAGTCGAAGCTTGCAATGTGCGCTAATAATGGGTACTTTGCCTGCTTACATCGCCCGAAAACCGGGGCCATGCAGAATTAACAAGTAAGAACATAGTTCGAGCACTCAGTTAGGAAGGATATGACATGGCTTTGAGCAAAGCTGAAACCTCCGAAATCATTGCAAAATTTGCTAAAAAACCAGGCGACACCGCGTCTCCAGAAGTGCAAATCGCCCTTTTGACCCGTCGCCTGCAGACCCTGAATGGTCATTTCCGTACTCACGAGAAAGATCATCACTCTCGTTTAGGCTTGATGAAGCTTGTCGGTCAGCGCAAGCGCTTGCTGACTTACCTGAAAGGCCGTGATACCAGCGCCTACAAAACTCTTATTGCAGAACTCGGCATACGCAAATAATACATACTAAATCACAAAGCGTCTTTATCTCTCGCCAGTAACTTGATACTGTTGGCAAGTGTAAAGACGTTTTTAATTTTGGCGGACTGCCAAACTTATTTCGGAGTTAGCTTACGATGTCCCTCATTAAGGAAGCCAAAGTCGGCGACAATACCATATGTTTCGAATTCCAAAAGTTTGCGAAACAAGCCAATGGCTCCGTTATGGTCAGCTGTGGCGACACCCAGGTCCTCGTGACCGTTTGCGCCTCTGAAAAGCCTAAGGAAGGACAGGATTTCTTTCCACTGAGCGTCGATTATTTTGAAAAATTCTACGCTGCGGGTCGTATTCCCGGCGGTTTTGTGAAGCGTGAAACAAAGCCTAGCGAAGCTGAAACACTGACAGCCCGCGTTATTGACCGCCCTTTACGCCCTAGCTTTCCAGAAGAGTATCTTTGCGAAACACAAGTTGTGTGTACCGTGATGTCTCTGGATCCCCTCTATCACCCGTCCACCTTGGCCCTTATTGGCGCAAGTACGGCTTTGATGATCAGTGACATTCCATTCAACGGCCCAGTGGCGTCTATACGCGTTGGCAAAAAAGATGGAAAACTTTATCTGAACCCGGCTCCTGGCGAGACGAGTGACCTCGATCTGAACATCGCAGCCAATCCTGACGCTGTTCTGATGGTGGAAGCCGCCGCAAACTTTTTGTCCGAAGAAGAAATGATCGAAGCGATCACTTTCGCTCATGAATCCATGAAGCCGATTTTTGAAATGCAATTGGCCATTCAAAAAGAAATCGGTAAGACAAAACGAGAGCTTGTCGTCAATAGCTTGCCTGACACTGTCTATCCAGAAGTTGTCAAGCTCGCCAGTTCGTCCGTTCGCGACGCTTTGCTCGTCAGCGACAAGCAAGCTCGCAGCAAGGGCATGAAAGTTCTAAAAGACAAAGTTGTCAAAGAACTGAACCCAGATGCCGAAGGCCCTCGCGGCAGCGCTCTTGGCGTTGCTTTTGAAAAGCTGGTCTATGTTTCGATGCGCCAGATGATTCTGGAAGATCGCAAACGGATCGACGGTCGTTCTTTCACCGATATTCGCAAAATTACCTGCGAAACTAAGGTTCTGAAAAGAACTCATGGTTCAGCTTTGTTCACTCGCGGCGAAACACAAGCTCTTGCCATTGTCACTTTGGGCTCGGCGGATGATGAGCAGCGGATGGATTCCATCCTGCAAGCGAACTTCACCAAGCGCTTTATGCTGCACTATAACTTCCCTCCGTTCTCGGTAGGCGAAGCCAAGCCGATGCGCGGCCCTGGCCGTCGCGAAGTGGGACACGGTGCCCTTGCTGACAAGGCCTTGACCGCGATCTTGCCGGATCAAAACAAGTTCAATTATACAATCCGCTTGGTTTCCGAAGTTTTGGAATCCAATGGATCGTCCTCTATGGCAACTGTTTGCGCAGGCACCATGGCTTTGCTAGACGCTGGTGTGCCCATCAAACAGCCCGTTGCTGGTATTGCTATGGGCCTCGTGATGGAAGGCGACAAGTATGCCGTTCTTTCCGATATCCTCGGTGACGAAGATCACTTGGGCGACATGGACTTCAAAGTCACTGGCGGCGAAGAAGGCATCACAGCTCTGCAGATGGACATCAAGATCTCGGGTCTGAATAAAAAAATTCTGGCCGAAGCTTTGGCTCAAGCGAAAGCGGGACGTCAGTTCATTCTGAAAAAACTGATCGCTTGTATCAACGTCCCAGGTGAACTCAGCCAATACGCTCCGCAAATCTTTGAAATCAAAATCAAAGAAGACAAGATCCGCGATCTCATCGGACCCGGTGGAAAGACGATCAAGAAATTGGTTGCCGAGCTGCAGGTTAAGATCGACATCAACGACAACGGCATGGTCAGCATCATGGCTCCCGACGGTGCCGCTGCTGAACGCGCCAAGCAAGCAATTCGCGCTATCACCGCCGACCCTGAAGTTGGCGCCATCTACCTAGGAACGATCAAAAAAGTCGTCGATTTCGGCGCCTTTGTCGAACTTCGTCCTGGTTTGGAAGGCCTCTTGCATATCTCTCAGCTGGAAAATCGCAAGGTTGACCGAGTGACTGATATCGTCAATGAAGGTGAGCAGGTTTTGGTGAAAGTGATCGATGTCGATCGCCAAGGCAAAATCAAGTTGAGCCGTAAAGATGCTTTGGGCAAACGTCCGACCGTCTAAGACTCGCTGAATTTTACGATGATAGGGCTGGACGATCTCCAGCCCTTTTTTTATGCTCATGAGATTCCCCAAATCTCAGCTTTTAGAGAAAGGTCCTTGTCATGTTTCAATTCCGTTTCCATGAAGAATGCACCCCGCGTTACATGACAGAGCATAGCGCAGCAGCTGACCTAGTCGCCCGTGAAGCTCTGGTCATTGCCCCTGGCAAAGTGGAAATTGTTCCTTCGGGCGTTTGGATTTCTGAGGTGGAGTGGTCCAAGGTTCCTGATGGCTTTATCCCCGAATTGCAGATTCGTGCAAGATCAGGGCTCGCTCGCAAACATTCCATTTGTTTGGCGAACGGTATTGGCACCATTGATGCGGATTATAGGGACGAAATAGGCGTTCTCTTACTGAACTTAGGCAAAGAACCCTTCTCGATTCAAAAGGGCGATCGTATTGCGCAGATGGCTCTCAACTTGGTTGGCCGACTGACGGTTTTACCCGTTGGAGGACAACGTCAAGGCGGATTCGGGTCAACCAGCGTTTGATACTTTCAGCAGCTTAAAAGCAGGCTTTTGGTCGGTGATCATCAGAGCTTGATCGACCAAAACCCGGCCTTTTTCGCACTCGCCAACTTTATAGTAGAGCTGACCTAAAGCCATCACGACTGATGCTTTCTCACCAATAATACTCATCAGCTGTTCCAGCACATCGATGGCGCGCTCCATATCGATGCATTCCAAGCAGGCTTGTGTCAGTGCTATAAGGGTCGAGGCATTGTCAATATCGACACTCAAACTTCGCCCAAGCCAGTACACAGCGTCATCGGCCATACCAGTTTTGCGATAAACCTGACCAAGTCCGGCCATCGTTTCAGGATCGTTCGGCTTAATCGCTAAAGCTTTTCGATAGAAGCTCAGCGCCTCCTCGGTCGCATAAGTCAGATAAGCAATACGAGCCAACCCGAGGTAGGCCTCTCGATGCACGCATTCATCAGCGGTGCAAAGTTCAAAGCAGCCCATAGCTCCATCAAGATCTCCGTCTCTCAGGAGTAGGTGCCCCTTAAAGAGTTGCAACTGAGCACGATATTCAGGATGCCAAGACCAAGTCTGCAGACCCTGATCAATTTCCGGCAAAAGTTCCGCTGTGGGTAGGTGACCCACTTCGCGTTTGAGATGTTCGAAGAGAGTGAAAAAGTCTTGATGCAACGCCCCAAACGCACCGTCTGGGCTTTTGGCGCTCAAAGCTTGAATGAAGCATTCAACGATCGGCGCAGTGTCGGCAGCATCGAACTGATAGCGGCATTGCTCGATGAGAGCCTTGCGGCTATAAGCCGGTTCAAGACGTTCTTCGTAGTTGCGCTTGAGCTCATCGGCAAGCGTAGCATAATCGTTCTGCTGAACTGTGAACATCGGAGCCAGAGCTTCAGCGAGAGGATGATGGCTGCTCACCAAGGGTCTCGCACCACAGGCCATAGCTTCCAAAATCCAAAATGCGGCGTGAGCGCTTTCCATATCCGATTGATGAATCCAGGAAATTGCCAAATCCGCAGCACAGTACAAGTCTTTTTGAAATGGACTGGTATCCTGCGCGATGAAGAGCAGCTGCTTGGAAAGGCCCAGATCGACCGCCAAGTACTTCAACTGCTCTTTAGCCTCACCGCTTCCCGTAAAAATAAAGCGGAGCGGAGCTGCAAGCGCTGGGTAATGATCGCTAAGATATTTCAAAGCAAAGAGTAGGTTACGAGCTCCGCTGTCATGAGCCAAGGGATCGGAACACACGACAACATATTGATCATCGGGTAACTTCAAGTATTTGCGAAAGCGTTCCCGGCTCTGGTCTTGAAAATCCATGCGCTTGGTGTGAATACGGGGTGCCAGAGCCAAAATTTTTGACTCTTCCACACCAATAAAGCGCAATGACTCCGCTGCTTCTTCGCCGTAAACCAAAAATCCTGAAGCATAGCGAATCAGATCTTCCAGAGCCACCGAATCCTGTTCCATGGCCCACTTTAAGTCCATGGGATCACTGGAAAATACCAACAATGGCTTTTGTCTCTGATGGCAATAACGCAAAGCCTGTTGGGTCGATTGATCGGTAAATCCTGAGGCGATGACGAGGTCAGCTCTTGCTAACTCATCTTCCAAGCCCAACATATAACCAGGCAAGTGTTGGTCTTCCAGAAAAGACTGCAAGGCCAGCTGCGACATGTATATGGGTTTGCGCAAAGCATGCAGAAAGGTGGCCGCACGAATCTTATGTGTTTCCGTCAAAGGCTCAAGAAGATCGAAGGCGCGTAAATTTTGGCTCTTGCCAATAACGAGCAGAATGTTCAGTTTTCCGTCCATGGGGCTCTTCCTGTGTTCACGTTCGACTTGGAGACCTTGGGAATAGGACCACCGGAAACAAAAAAATGCATTTTCGTGGCATCAACCTGTTCGCGACTCATCACAGAAACCCCAAATTGGAGCTGCTCGGATGTCAAATCATGTGAAGCTTGAATGGGCACATGGATCACCCGGACTTCACCTGGGTCCAGCTGTCCCACACGGACCTTCCGATCATCGACTTTTATCTGTTTTCCTGCCAAGTTAGAGACTCTTGCCTCAACGATCGAGGCCGACACTTGAGAATTGTTGCGGATAGTCACTTCAAGCTTGCCTTGTTCGCCCGCTTCGAGAATCCCATTGAGCTGTCCGCCAAATTCCTGGCTTAGCTTCAACGTCACATCAAAATGTGGAACCTCTCCCTTTTTAATATCGATCATGAGGGCTCGTTCTAAATTCGAGAGAGGCCAGCCGCTGTGAGCCAAACCAACACGAATATGAGCCGGGCTATCTTTGGGATCCATTTTCATTTCATAGCGAATCACGCCGCGAATTTCCTGGCCCGATTCGATCTTTCCAATCAAGACTTCACTGGTTCCCAGATTGTTTCGATTGCTGCTGACGAACACAGAAAGGCGAGAGACTGCTTCCTTGCCGATGTTTTTCACGCGATAAGGTATCAATGCTGGTTGGCCTTCCAAAATATCAAAACGCTCACTTGAATCTATAGAAAGGCGGATCTTCTTGGGATCAAAGGCCGAACGCTGCTTTTCATCCTCTGACCAATCCACATTGGATTTCGCTTGTAACCATCCTTCCGTCGCTTCATCAATCTTCTGCAGGTTTTCTCGAAGAAACTGTGAGACACTGGCTTTCCAATAGCTGGACCTTAGGCGCTCTTTTGGCAATGGAACGCCATCTTTTTGAGCCAATTCCACCAGAAGTTTCTGGGCAAATTCTAAGGGCACATCTTTAGCAGGAGACCGGTTGTTCGCCGCTGCTTCTGGAAGCAAGTAGAAGGCTTTCCACTCTTCAGCCTGAATTGCAGCCGCGCGAACCTTATCCGAATCAAGGCTATGATCAAGGTATCTTTCGCTTTTATAGCGATAGTCACCCAAAAGGTTCCAATTGTCCCGGGTTTTATGCACCGGTTGCAACCAAATATCAGGCATTATTCCCTGATTTTGGATCGATATTCCTTTGGGAGTAAAATAACGAGCAATGGTCAATTTAAGGGCTTGTTCACCGGGCAACTCAAAGACTGTCTGCACAGATCCTTTGCCAAAGCTTGGTTCACCAATAACCAGGGCACGGCCATGATCACGCAAGGCACCGGCAACAATTTCGCTGGCCGAAGCGGTATCACCGTTGCTCAATATGACGAGCGGATAGTCAAATCGGTAGAGATTCTTCTTGGCCATTTCATATTCCCTGGTACGCCCCTGAGTTGATACAAGGCGTCCTTCATCGATAAACAAATCAGCAACTTTCACAGCTTGATCCAAAAGACCACCGGGATTTGATCGCATATCCAGGATCACACCAGCCAGTGGATCGGCCTCATGCTGTGCCTTGATCATGGCATCGCGCAATTCCACGGCAGTTCTCGAGGAAAAACTGTCGATAAATGCATAGAGAACTTTGCCTTTGTCGGTAGTCAAAAGTTTGGATTCGACTGAATCTACCTGGATAATCTCTCGAGTTAGAGATAATCGACGAGGCGCAAAGTCACCCTCCCGAAGAACGAAAAGATTAACCTTGGTACCAGGTTCTCCACGCATGTACTGCACGAGATCATCCAAGGTTGTTCCAAAGGTGCTTTTTCCGTCAATTTGCATAATGCGATCAAATTTTGAAACACCAGCCCGCGCTGCTGGGCTTTTTGGAAGCGGTTTGATCACGGTCAAAACATCGTCCTGTATCCCCACAACGACACCAAGCCCCCCAAAGGATCCTTCGGTTCCTTGTCGCAAGTCGCGATATTCATCTGGCGTCAGAAGATTGCTGTGGGGGTCCAAACTCGCCAGCATCGCTGAAAGAAACTGCACAGCACCGGAAGGAGGTGCCTTCTTATTCTTTTCGCGAGGCTTATGACGCTCCAGAAATTGGCTTGTTCGCACGGAATCCCGCATCAGCTCATCGTAGGTGTAGCGATTGCTCAACCTAAACCTGAGGGAATCCATGCCCATGGATATCTTCCAGGCACGATCGCCGTCCGTACTGAGCTGCAAAACATCCTGCTCATGCAAAGACTTCAAAGTCGATTCCATCAAGCTTCTATTTTCCACTCGAGATTCGTCGACATAGTAGTTCTGCACGATGGTCAGAATTGAATCGATCAAAAGAGAATCAGAAATTTCCAGCCGCTCTGCAAATTCTTGCGGAGCCGAGGCTTTGGCCAATGGCAGAGAAGCGCCATCGGAAAGAGGTTTCAGGGAAGAAAGACTGAATGATTTTTGGCTGTCATGACTCAAAATTCCACGCTCGGCCTGCAACGCAAAATAGAGAGCCAAACTTAAGATTGGCCACAAGGCATATTGCAACATTTTTTTCCAGTCCCGCATGTGCTGCTTCTCCTAGGAGTCCTATCGACAACTAGGAAATTTTGTTTAGGGACCAGGCAAAACGAGCCCACTTATGGCAGAAACGTCCAGAAAGTGCCTGACGGTAAGAATCTAAATTCATTGGAAAACTTTTTGTTTGATCAGAATTCTTCAAAATGGACTCAATCGAACACCAAAAGTGCCGAAGAGCCTTTTGGAGATATAGCAAAGAACACAGAGGTGCCTATGAGTTGGGAACAGTTACCGGGGTCTGACCTCATGAAATGCCGGGACATCGGCCAAACGGCTGGAGGCGGTAGATTAGGCAGGTTTGTCCTGGTCGGTCTCCTCTTTTCTCACCTCAGCTACAGCCAAGCCTTCGCTTCTTCTCCAGAGTCCCAAACGACAATCCCCCAACCAAGAAGTCTCGAAGAGTCCATATGGTTGGCCGATGTCGATCAGCTCGATCATCTGGAACAGGCTGCAGCACGCTTGGTGCAGCAGGATCCCTACTCCAGTTTCGGGCATTATCTTTTGGCAGAAATGTATCTCAAACAGTTCAAACAAAGTCCCTCACAGCTCAGACTCCTTAAACAGGCGTCGGAACTGGGCCAGCAGGCAATTGAATTGAATCCGAAAGAAGACTACGGATATATTGTTTCCGCCCAAGTGCTCGATCTGATGGGATATACTGATAATGCTCTGGATATTCTCGAAGGGGACGGTCGACTACCCTTGCGATCTTCATGGCGAGTGGACTTTCTCCGCGGCCAGCTGCTGTCGGGTCAGTCTTCCGAATCGCAGATTCTGAAGTATTTCGAAGCGGCACTCAAAACCAAGAACAGTTCGCCAGATATTATTATTCCTTATGTTATTGCGACCTTGCAGAACGGTTCAAGTGGAGCTCCGCTGATCGAGGAGCTCCGAGCCTGGATGAAGAACTATCCTCATCGATTGTTCGATCTCAGCTTGGCGATTGCGTTGAGCGACAACCAACAGTATGACGAAGCCCACAAAGTCTATGCTCGATTGCAAAAAGGCAGTCCAGAAACCACGGAAGCCTTTATCAATGACGGCATCCTTCTTTACAGTCAGCTAAAAAAGCCACAAGACGCTCAAGCGATGCTTGCTCATACCCTTCAAACTCGCTCGGACTTGGACAAGTCGCGCAAGAGTTTGATACGAGCTCACTTAGCTCGCATTCAACTGGAGCACTTCAAAAACTACCCAGAAGCACGCAAGCTGTTTGGTGAGGCTATCGGTCAATCGAAAAGTCCCATGGAGTGGATCGCCTTCTCTCACAAAGCTTATGAGAAGAGTGGCCGCCTGCAAGATTTCGTAGCCTTGCTTGAAGACCTCAGGCCGACCATAACGGGTTCCAGCTATCTTTATGCGCTTCAAGGCGAGATTCTATCGGAAAGTTTGGCTCTGCATGATCAGGCTATTGAATCGTTTAGTTCGGCGATCTTACTCGATCCCGATCGCAGTGAATTTTACAATGGCCTGGGGCTGACTTACTATCGCATGCACCAATTGGATAAGGCTTTGACCGTCTTTCACGAAGCTTCCAAATTGGATCCCCAGGACGCCACGGCAAGGTACAACGAAGCCTGTGTTTTAGCGATACTTGGAAGAGCAAAAGAGGCATTGGGATCTTTGAAGGAAGCCATCGTCCTTGACCCAAGACTGCAGCAGACCGCTCGATTGGACAAAGACTTCACCAGCATTCGGGTCATGGAACAGTTTCAAAGTCTGACCCATTCAAGCCCCGAAACAGCTGGTCCTTAATTCAATTCGTGATTCTCCAAGAAAAAAATCCCGACTTCGAGTCGGGATTTCTTTTTTGTGCTTAGGCTTGGAAGTGCTCCAAAGCCCTTGGGTAGAGCAGAATCGATTCTGCTCGCCGCCGATAGGTTTCGATACCGGAGGACCAAAAGGGATCGTCCAGCTTGAAACTCTGTTCGATATGCTGCTGAGATTTCAAATGCCCAAGGATAAGGTTGATAGGCAAGTTCACAAAATCATACTCATAGGGAGGCTGCTTCCAGGCAAAGCCCTGTGGCGCCACATCCAGAGCAGCCTTCATGATTGCCAGCCCTAACGGGAAGCTATGCAGAAGTCTGGGGTCTCGCACATGAATCTGAAAACCTCGACAGACTTCGCCTGCCCATTTTTGCGAGGTGGGCTGAAACTCAGCAGGGCGAAGATGGAAACCGGGACTTCGATAGTAGTCAAGAACTCGAGCTGCGTATTGACTGCCATCCTTGATATAGGGTGCTCCTACAAATTGGAACGGCAGTCCTGTCCCACGTCCTTCGGAAAGATTAGTACCTTCCAGCATGACCGTTGCAGGATACACATAAACCGGATCAATGGTCGGCAGATTCGGTGAAGTGAGAATCCAATGCCGATAGTAGTCGCTCCAGTACCCTGCCGGATTCCAGGCACCCATCGAAACGATCTCCAACTCAGCACCAATGTCTTGATTGAAGAAAAGGGCTGACTCACCTGCACTCAGACCATGTCGTAAAGGTATCGGATATTCCCCAACGAACGAACGCGCTTCAGGATCGAGCACTCGTCCTTCGACAGCTATACCCCCCAATGGGTTCGGTCGATCCAGCACCACCACACGCTTGCCGAGCTTTTTAGCAATCCGAAGGCATCCCGCAATCGTGTATTTAAAGGTGTAGACCCTGCACCCAACGATTTGCAGATCGATCACGATGGTATCGATGCCATCCAGCATTTCGGGACGTGGCTCGCGGGTTTCTGAATAGAGACTATGAACGGGCAGACCATAGGGACCAGCAGGGTGATGTCCAGTTTCTATCATGTTGTCTTGAACCGTGGCATGAAAACCATGCTGAGGGCCAAAAAACGCCTTCAATTGAGATCCCAAAAGATCATGCATGATCTCCCAGGAGCTGTGAAAATTTTGTGTCACGGAAGCTTGATTGCATAGGAGGGCACATCGTCCCCAAGCTTTCGCAGCTGACGGAGATGCAGCAAGAACTTCAATTCCTAGCTTCAAGGGTGAGCCCTCATGGTCCGCGCTTGTTGACCTGGCTGATCAACTTGTTTAGAGTTTCTTCCAGACTTGCGCCGTTTACGGTGGGAATCACACTGCTTTGGTCGGTGGCATGTTCCCCATGACCAATCCACATGGCAGGACCCAATTCATTGATCTCAAAAAGGTAGTTCACACCCTGATGGAGAAAATTGAAACGATGGATTTTGAAAAGCTTGCTGCCGTCTGGTATTTTGATGGCCTTCCAGTCCATTTTTTGCCCTCTTTCTAGCTATCCGAGTAGGATGGTTGCATACCACAACTGTAAACAATTCAGCTGGCTGCGTCCAGAAAAACCCATGGATTATCAAAAGCCTTGGCAAAAAGGCAAGGATTCACTGCGCTTCTTATGGGAGGCCTAGCTGCGAGGTTCGATCAAGAGGGGGCTTTTGGAGCGTTGACCACTGAGGAGAGCCTGAACTTTTCGCAACTCAAGGTCCTGGCCGGCCTTCTTCATGTCCTGGGGAATCATCTGATCGATAGGCGCCCTGGGCAATGGAAACTTGGATTTGGCTGGAGTGACACCTTGCGCCTTTTCCCAGCAACAAAGCAGCAGCAAAGATCCTAGAGTCATGAACTTGAGCATAGAGTCTTCTCCGAATGGCTTACGCCGCTGATCCAGGTGATTCAGTGATCTTCCTGGCAATAAAATCCTGCAAGACTTTTTCATTGTCGCGATCGATGAGAACGATCTTGATGGCAATTCCTGCTTCAGTTTCCTGCACAACAGCATTTTCCTTGGCAACAACACGGGCCATCTTCCCATTAAAGAAAATGGCACATTCTGGCTCGAGTTCAGCCCAGACTTCCAAAATACTTGATTGATTGAAAGGGAATCGAGCCGGACTGTCGAACTCTAGAAAAAAACCCGTATGGGAAATATCTCGAGCCGTTGTTTCATATCGGACGTGCGCTCCAATAGAAGCGATGACAACCCGCATTGGTCGCTCCAGTCGAACACGTTTTACCTTGCGACTTTCCCGGCTTTGTACGGACATGAAAAAACCCTCTTGCTCGACGGTCCCGCTGGGCGAGTCTGCCAGGGTTTCCCCGTATGGACAGACCCGACATTGGTGATATCGGCTAGAGGGTATTTTTCTTGAGGCAGAATTGCCATAGCTCAGCAAAAAAGCCTTACTTTTTGGCAAGTTCGACGTCGATAACCTTCTTAAACTCTTCGTAAGGCAAAGCGCCCGAAAGACGACGACCATTGACAAAATAAGCAGGAGTTCCCGTCACACCAACCTTTTCGCCCGATCGAATATTAGCTTCAATAACTTCCAATTGTTTCGCTGGGTTATTGAAACAATCCTCATACTTCTTGATATCCAGACCAATGGTGCCTGCATATTTTTTGAAATCAGCGTCGGCGAGGTTCTTTTGGTTCTTAAACAACTCTTCGTACATTTCCCAATACTTGCCTTGATCCTTGGCACAGCGCGAGGCAATTGCAGCTGGTTTAGCCCGATTGTGAAAACCTAATGGAAATTCACGAACGGTCCAACGGATTTTACCCTGGTAATCCTTCATGATTCTTTTCACGGTCGGCTGTACGCGTTCACAGAAAGGACACTGGAATTCCGAGTACTCGATGACTGTAATCTGACAGCTGTTGCCCGAGCAACCATTCGGCTTTGTATCTTTGGGAGCAGGTCCGTATTTAACTGGGTCTGAGTCGTTCAAGGCCAATTTAAAAATCGGTTCCTTAGGCTCTGGGTACTGAATCTCCAATTGCTTTTTGGCCAAGCCTTCCGACAGAATGTTTTGAAACACATCCTGAGATTTCTTGCTCTTCAGATATTCACCGATCATTTTACGCTTTTCAGCATCGGGCTTGTCTTTCAACTGCGGGTAGTCCTTGAACTGCTCAAGAGCTTCTTTAACATCAGACTCAGATACTTTCGTTCTTGAATCCAAGTAATCATTACGAGCTTTCTCAACGCTCGTTTTGCCTTTATCCGCCAGCCCTTGCCAGAACTCTTCCAAATATTTTTCGCGGGCAAGATCTGAAATCAATTCGTAACGTTTTTGTTCAATTTCGAAGAACTTTCCTTGATGCTCTTTAGCGAGATCTTCGACAGCATAGGGTTTTCCATTGATTTTAAACGCAGGCTCAGCCATCACTCGTGTGTTGATGAGTCCAAGAGGCAGAACACAAGCCGCCGCGAACCAAAGCTTCCAATTCGCAAGCGTCTTTTGTGGAGTGGTCGTCGCCATAGAGATTTTCAAGCTCCTCAGGTAGAGTGTTTAGGCTTACCCGCTTTATAAAGCGGTGGAGTTATGATAGATTCGGAACCATGATAAATCGATAAAAATTGTCAAGGCCCTTGGTAGTAAGATGCTGGGCTTGCGCCAATATATGTCATTTTGACAAGCATAAGTACAGAAAGACTTTGGAGGGATCCATGGCAGATAAGCAGGACAGTCTACTCGTTTGGGTTGATATGGAAATGTCTGGTCTTAACCCTGCGACAGATGTCGTCCTTGAAGCGGCCATTCTATTGACCAATAAGGATTTAGAGATCGTTGCCGAAGGTCCTTCCTTGATCATTCAACAGCCTGCCGAACTGTTTCAAAAAATGGACTCTTGGAATCAGAACCATCACAGTAAATCGGGCCTTTGGAAGTCTGTTCTTGAATCGAAAGTCACCCTCAAAGATGCCGAGGACGCCATCATGGACTTCCTTAAGGCTCATATTTCCCCACGCCAATCACCCCTCTGTGGCAACTCCATTGCCCAGGATCGCATGTTTCTGATGCGCTATATGACGGAAGTCAATGAGTACCTTCACTACCGAATGATCGACGTCAGCACGATTAAAGAACTCGTCAAACGTTGGTATCCTCAGGGCCCCGCTGCTCCAGCCAAAACAAATCAACATCGAGCCTTGGATGACATCAGAGAAAGTGTGAACGAGCTTCGATACTATAGGGAACACTTCTTTGTGAAACTTTGAGATTCCTAAAATAAAATATTCTCCCACGCCATCGCGTCAGCTTCCAAGCCTCAGAACTTTGATGTTAGAATTATGGATAGGACCCTCTGGCCAGGCGGATAAACCGCGGTTCGAAATGGTCCTATAGGCTATATGCCTAGGAAAGGAGGTGGTGCTGTGGTGTTGTTCGACTGCACTAGTAGCACGGAGGTGAGTGTCTTTTAATAGACCTCTCCTCCACTACTAACCGGCTCCTTTCCGATCCTGTCATGGGGAGCCGGTCCCATTTTCTATCATCGAATTGACTGTAGGCTGGACTCAGCGACGATTGCGCTCTTGACCCCGCACATACTCCATGAAAGCACCTTTGTCTTCCATAATATTCTGATAGCGGCTGTGGTTCATCCCGCGATGGCCTTTGTTGCCCCGGTGGCCTTGATTCGTTGTGTTGTTATTATTGCGATTCTGCTGCTGGCCGTTGGGATTAGGGCCGCCTCGGCCGTTTCCCATAGGCGCGCCGCCTTTCATCTGATTTTTTCTCTCAACAATTTCCCAGGCGCGTAAAACAACGCTTTCCGAAAGCAATTCGCAGACGAATTCATCAAGGCCGATGCCTTCATCTTGTGCCTGCTCACGCAATTTTCTCAGCAGTGATTTCGAAAGTTTAACGCGCAGCTGTTCAGTTGAATCGCTGCCGGCCTGGACCTTCGGAGACTCGATGATGCGGCTTTCGCGAGGTGGTATGGACTCCGTTACGAACTTTTGCTCGAGAGGAGGACGCTCGTCTTCCATATCCTGATCTTCATCATTCTCGACAATATTTTCTTCTTCAACTTCTGGGATAGATTCCTGCTGGCTGGCGCGAGTGAGAATTTTGCCGGTCTTGTTGCGCTTGATCACGGGAGCTGGACTGGATTCCTCCTCGTGCTTCACAGCAGTTTCACTCTTCTTGGCTTTGGGACTGGCTTTTTTGCTCTGGGTCTTAGCTTTCTTTGCTTTCACCTTTTCCGCCATTCGATTCTATCTCCAAACGTTGTTTGTCGAGCATCCGATGGGAACCATCGGCCTCAGCTCTTTTAGGGGTCTTGCTTTACGTATGTAACAGGAGCCTTCCTCGATACCACTTCAAACTTATCCGTACGACGCGCCCTGGGGCAGCACGTCCTCATCGGTCGGTAACCTGGAACAATAGGCCACGGACGGTTATGAGTCCGATTTCCTGATTCAAGCCTCAGGTCATCTCGGTCAGCGATTGGGAGCCAAACTTAGGTCTGGCGGAGCGCTATCTCATTACTTTTTGAAGGGGCTTGCACGGGTTCTGGGAACCCTTCCGGAGAAATGGCAATCCTTGTGTACATTATCCTCTGCCTTAGCAGACCGCCTCTCGTCAAGGGTAATCATCGAACATTTGGGGAGAAATCTTGAGAAAAATCTTTCTCGTAGCCTTTGCAAGCCCATTTTTGCCAAGCTTTACCGGAAATTATACCGGCAAGTTAAGCGTGACAACAAGCTGTTTTTGTCAATCCCCCGGGCGACTCGAAAGACAAATTCTCCCTTAATTTTGCCATTTTGTGTAGTATAGGGAACGTCATTGGAACTTTGGAGAGGTAAATATGCGCAGTGTCACTGCACATGGTCTGGCGGTCAAATCTGGAACAGCTTTGCTGGCTTTGGGCCTGCTGTCCCTCGGCGCCCTTGCTCGTGCCGCCGCTGAAAGAACGAGCCTCAATCTAGCCTTGGAAGATTCGATTCGAAGCTTTGATCCGCGTCAAAGTGTAGACGCAAACAGTCAATATATTGAGGATCTTATCCATTGCAGCCTGATGAGCTTCGACGCCGAAGGTCGGCCCATCCCAGGGCTTGCTGCCAAGGCCCCCCAATGGAAAAGCGCTAAAGTTTTAGAAGTGCAGGTCAAGGATTCTGTGAAATTCAGCGACGGAAGTTCCGTTACTCCTGCTGACGTTGTGGCCACGTATCAGTCACTTATTTCAGATAAAACCCTGGCCCGCAGTGCTTCCTTCAGCCAGGTGACGAGTGTCACGGCAGCGGGCAATACAGTGAGTTTCACTCTCAAAGAGGCTGATGCCAGTTTTGTCAGCAACTTGGTAGTGGGGATTTTGCCCGCAAAACTCACCAAAGTTGCCGGCTTCGATCCCTTAACGAGCGCGAGCTGTGGTCCTTATCGCATCAAAAGTACCGACGTCAATAGCTTAACCCTCGAAGAAAATCCGCACTACGCGGGGCCGGTAAAATTGCGTTTAAAGCAGATTGAAGTCAAAATCGTGAAGAACGAAAAAACGCGCTTCGCCAAACTGCAAACCGGTGAACTGGACCTTGTTCAAAACAGCATCAGTCGTGACGCCCTGAAAGGCATCGAAAAAAAGAGCCCGCAGCTTGATGTCTTGAAGCGTCCGGGACTCAAGACCACATATCTGGGATTCAATGTTCGTGACAAGATCGCAGGCAATCTTGCTGTCCGTGAGGCCATTGCTTATGCCATCAATCGACAGGAGATTATCGATATTATCCTAGGCGGCATGGCCACACCAGCGACAACACTCCTGCCAGCGGATTCACCTTTCTACGATAAAACACTTAAAAATCGCACTTTAGACTTGGCCAAGGCCGAAGCTTTGCTCGAAGCTGCTGGCTTCAAAAAGAAAGGCGATTATCGCCTTGAGTTGAGCTACAAAACAACCACTGATGTGACCCGCATAAGCATTGCCAAGGCAATCGCTTCGCAGCTCAAGAAAGTCGGCATAAAAATCACCGTCGAGCCCATGGAATGGGGACGATTCAAACAAGATGTAGACGCGGGTCGGGTGCAGCTTTGGAGTTTGACCTGGGTCGGCTTCAAGGATCCAGATATCTATCGACACGCCTTTGCTAGCTCCAGTTTTCCACCCAACGGTGGCAATCGAGGCTGGTACAATAATCCCAAGTTGGACGAAGTTCTGGAAAAAGGTAAAATAACCAGCAACCCAGAACAAAGGATCAAAATCTACCAGGACGTTCAGCAATTGGTGGACAAAGATCTGCCGTATATATTTCTCTGGCATGAAGACAATTTCGCAGTGGTCAATCGTTCCCTGAAGGGTTTTTCCCTTTATGCGGATGGTCGGTATTCTGCTCTGACTCAGGCATTCTTCGCCCAATAGGAGTCGTTGTGCTGTTGTTCTTTGCCAAACGTCTATTGAGCCTGATTCCCGTCGGTCTTGGGGTCATTATTATTGTGACCCTCATGATTCACTTGGTTCCAGGTGATCCCATCGATGCCATGCTGGGTGAATACGCCAGTCACGAAGACAAGGAAGCCATGCGCCATGCCTTGTCGCTGGATTTGCCCGTTGCACAGCAGGTGACTCATTATATTAAATCTGTCTTCAGCGGCGAACTAGGGTCCAGTCTGATCTATAAAAGACAGGTCGGCGATCTTCTCCTGGAAAGAATACCAGCAACCGTCGAGCTAGCTCTTTGTGCGCTTGGAGTGGCTTTGTTGATCTCGATTCCACTCGGTGTCCTGAGCGCTGTCAAAGCCGGATCGGGTATCGACTTTGCAGCCATGAGCTTTGCCGTATCAGGTGTTGCCATTCCAACCTTTTGGCTCGGTCCACTGCTGATCCTGCTGTTTGCCGTGAAACTCGGTTGGCTGCCAGTGTCCGAACGGTCAGGGTTGACCAGCTATATCCTCCCAGCCCTGTCGATGGGAACCGCACTGGCAGCCGCTCTCAGTCGAATGACCCGCAATTCAATGCTGGACACCTTACGTGAGGACTTTGTCCGAACAGCAAAAGCCAAAGGCTGCTCGGAAATTCGGGTCATCATGAACCACGCCTTTCGCAATGCCTCGCTGCCTCTCGTCACCGTGATTGGCCTGCAGTTTGGAGTGCTCTTGACCGGAGCTATCGTCACCGAAAGAATCTTCGATTGGCCAGGCCTCGGCAGTCTGCTGATCGAAGCGATCAACAATCGTGATTATCCTCTGATCCAGGGCTGCGTCCTGCTATTTTCCTTTTCGTACCTCATGGTCAATGTGCTCACTGACCTGACTTATTCTTGGGTCGATCCGCGTATCAGGCCAAGTGCTTAGATTTTTGAGCTGAACGAGGAGTTAGGATTCGCTATGACTGTCAAAGGGTCTGAAATGCTGCCAGTATCTCGCAGTCCTATGCAGAGGATGCTCAGCAAATTGAGCGGCAATCCTCGTTTTATCTTCGGTCTCGTGATTCTCGCGCTGACCTTTACCGCTGCGATTCTTGCGCCTTGGGTGGCGCCCTATCCCCTGGGTGAATCGGAGCTCACCCTCAGACTCTGCCCTCCTGGTCCTGGACATATTTTCGGCTGCGACATGGACGGGCAGGACATCTTAACTCAGATGCTCTATGGATCGCGAATTTCCCTCTATGTGGCCTTTCTCACTGTCGCCCTATCTCTGGGCATTGGTGGACTCTTGGGCCTAGTGAGTGGCTATTTCCGGGGCTGGTTTGATATGACTCTCATGCGCTTGGTCGATGTCTTCATGGCCTTTCCCGGAATCTTATTAGCCCTGACCTTAACTGCTATCATAGGTCCGAGCTTTTATACGGTCGTCTTTTCTATTGCAGCCACCGGCTGGACCAGCACAGCCCGGCTTGTTCGCGGTCAAGTCCTGTCCGTTCGCGAGCGCGAGTTCGTCCTCGCTAGCCGCGCCCTCGGCGCTGGCGGAACACGTCTTATCTTTAAGCATATTCTGCCGGCAATCCTCTCTCCCCTGGTCGTGCATGCGACCTTTTCTTTGTCAGGGGTGATCATCGTCGAGGCGGGACTCAGTTTCCTAGGATTTGGCGCACGAGACGCAGCACTCACATGGGGTGGCCTTCTGGGACAAGCCAGCCAGGTGGAGCTGGACCAAGCCACTCACCTGGCTCTGATTCCAGGACTTGCCATCTTTCTTTTGGTCATGGCTTTGAATCTGATGGGCGATGCTCTAAGAGATGCCCTTGATCCACGCAGCTAAACTGGTATGATTAAGCAACAGCTTAGCAATGGACTGAAAACATGAGTAAAAAAATCCTAGTGGTCGATGACTCCGTGACTGCCCGTCGGCTCGTCGTCAGTCATCTGACCGGCTTAAATCTCAATGTTGTGGAAGCGGGTGATGGCAAGGACGGGCTGAGTAAACTCAACGATCATCCGGATATCAGTCTGATCTTCAGCGATATCAATATGCCTTGGATGAGCGGCTTGGAAATGATCGCTGAAATCAAGAAAATCAAGGCTTTTGCCCATATTCCCATCTGTATGCTGACGACTGAGACGGGCTCTGATGCGCTCACTCAGGCCAAAGACTTAGGTGTCAATGCCTTCCTCGTCAAACCGGTACAAAAGGAACAGCTGCTGGCCATCGTCAACGGATATCTGCAAGCTGCGTCCTAGTCATAGGCGGTAAAACTCTCAGAGAGTCAGCGCTTCACCGGACTGCCAGCTTCGAGGATTTTCCACCATATACTTGACCAAACTGTACTTCAAATGATCATCGAAAGCCTGCGGCTGCATTCGCTCTTTCATTTCGAGAATAATCTGCTTTTTTTCCAACTCAAGATTATCCAGGTACAGCTGCTTGAGCAATTGATAGCGCTTCGGATCTTTTTCCCGCATCTTCTGCAGTTCTTCATTTGCCTGACGCCTCAAATCACTGTCTGGCATATTCTTCCGAGTTGCAGCGACAGCTGGCGGGGGAAGATTTCGCCCACTGGTCGCTCGAGCCAAAGTCGCCCTAGAGCCATCCTCGGCTTCCGCTGCATCTCGAGTCAGATGGCTTTTCAAACTGTGCGAAGCCAGGAATTCAAGAACCTCTCGCTGCTTCCAAGACACAGGAGCAGCTAGGCTAGC
>JBGSTF010000276.1:0-16537 GCA_041736645.1 Oligoflexus sp.
GCTGCAAGCTCTGGAAGAGCTGCTGAAGGCCTTGCCTTGTGATCTAGGCATGGCTTATGTATTGATCCAACACTTGGATCCTAACCACCCGAGTGCATTGGTTGATATTCTACAGAAAAGCACCGAGATGCCTGTGACCGAGGCCCAAGAAGGGGTCCTGCTCCAAGCTGATCACATTTATAGCATTCCGCCTAATCTCGATCTCACGCTTCAAAACAACTTGCTCAAGCTAACGCCACGTCTGATGGTGAGTGGGAAGCATCTTCCCATAGATAGTTTTCTCGTTTCCTTGGCGAAGAATTCTGGCAGCTCGGCCGTGGCGGTTATCCTGTCAGGAACTGGCAGTGATGGCTCCAAAGGCATTCAGGCCATCAAAGCCGAACACGGTATCGTCTTTGCCCAAAATGAGGCCACAGCCAAGTTTTTTGGAATGCCAAAAAGTGCAATTGAAACGGGCTGTGTTGATGCCGAACTCGGTCCGAAAGATATTGCGCTGCAGTTGGTCAGGATTGCGGCGGGACCCATTATAAGCGGGCAAAGGGTGCTCTCAAGTGAGGCAGCCGGAGCGACTGCAGACGCGGTTGATTTTCTGCCCATTCTCGAACTCTTGAAAGCAGGCTTAGGTGTCGACTTTACCCTGTATAAGCAGTCGACTCTTCGGCGCAGAATTGTTCGTCGGATGCTGGTGCTTAATATTCAAAATGTGTTCGAGTACACCGAGTTCCTTAAGCAAAATCACGTGGAATTGAAAGCGCTCTATAACGATATCCTGATCAATGTCACGGCCTTTTTTCGCGATCCGGAAGTCTTCGATCGACTCAAGGAAACCATCCTGCCCGCCATCATCGCCAAAAATGAAGGTCGTGAACCGATTCGAATATGGGTGGCCGGATGTTCGACAGGCGAAGAAGTCTATTCGATCATGATCCTCTTGTTTGAGTGTCTTGAATCCATGCTGAACAAACCTTTGATTCAGATGTTTGCGACCGACATCAGCGAGCGCGCCATCGAAAAAGCTCGACTGGGAACCTTTACCGAAGCTCTGATGTCAGGGGTGAGCGAAGAGCGAAGGAATAAGTATTTTCGCAAAGGGGAAGCGGGTGTGTATCGCATCGATAAGACGATTCGCGATCATTGCGTCTTTTCAGTGCAAAACATCACGGCTGATCCACCCTTTTCGCGCTTGGACCTGATCACTTGTCGCAATGTTCTCATCTATTTGAGTGGAGCTTTGCAAAAGCGAGTGATCCCGGCCTTCCACTACGCGCTGAAACAGGGTGGGCACCTCATTCTCGGCACATCCGAAACCATTGGTCAATACTCTGACCTCTTCACATTGTCGGACAAAAAGAACAAGATCTACGAAAAAATCGATGTCAAAGCTCGAGTTACTTTTGATTTTCGAGCGGGCTTGGTGGTCGATCGCCAGAAAAGTGACGGAATCGTTCAAGCGAGCTTGCAGAACAAAGACCCTGAATATTCCCAGGAAGCCTGTCGGGAAGCAGAACGCCTGATCTTGAATCGCTTTACTCCCTCGGCGGTTATTGTCAACCAAGTCTTGGACATTGTCGGATCCATCGGCGATACCAGTGCCTTTTTTACTCTGCCTACCGGTGTGGCCAGTCTCAATCTCTTCAAAATGCTCAAGCAAGGTTTGAGGCAAAGCCTGCGCCAATTGATTCAGAAAAGCCATGACGGTGAAAAAGCCGCTCAGCAGCTGATCACCTGGAACTTTGAGGATGGAACGCAGCGCGAATTAAAGTTGGAAATGCTGCCGCTGAGGCAAAGGGCCAAAGACGATCGACTTTCACTTATCTTGTTTCATAATAATCCAAACATGATAACGATCCGGCCTAAGGTTAATCTGTGGCACTTGCTTGGGCAAGCCCTCTGGTTCAGTCCTCCCACCAAAGATCAGGCCAAAGGCCTGGATCAGTTGCAGAAGGATTTGCTCAAAGCCCATGAGGATCTTCGGGAGACCGAGGAGCATCTGCAGGCGACTATGGAGGTGCAGGAAGCCACCACTGAAGAACTCAAAGCGGCTGGCGAAGAGGTTGTTTCTAGCAATGAAGAGCTGCAAAGCACCAACGAGGAGCTAGAGACCTCCAAAGAAGAGCTGCAATCGATCAACGAAGAATTGAATACGGTCAACGACGAACTGCGCAATCGCAATGGGGAATTGACGGTATCAAATAGCGACTTGGTCAATGTTCTGCACAGTTTTAGTATTCCGATCATCATTCTCACCAAAGACCTGCGGATCAGGCGTATCACGTCCAGTGCCGAAAACCTGTTTCGGCTGATTGCTGCTGATGTCGGGCGCTTCGTGAGTGATATCAATCTGCACCTCTTGGATGTGGATTTGCCGCCTTTGGTCAAGCAGGTGATGACCAGTCTCGTGGCTCAAGAGCGGGAAGTGATGATTCAAGACGGACGCTGGTATTCGATGCAAATAAGACCCTATCGAACCATCGACGATAAAATCGACGGCGTGGTGCTGTCCTTTGTCGATATCGACCTGATTCTACGCTCCCGTGAGTATGCGCAGATGATTGCGGACACAGTTAAAGATCCGGTCATCATTCTCAATTCCCGCTTTGAAGTTGTTTCGGTGAATGAATCGTTCTATAGAACATTCGGTCTGAAGCCAGGGACCGCCGAAGGCAGGCCCATCTATGAACTCGGCAAGGGCGCTTGGAATCATCGCGATATCAGGCGGCTCTTGGAAAGTATTCTGCCCGAGCAGCCTCGAGTGGAAGATTTCCAAGTCGAAATCCGATTGGACTGGACAACAAAGCTCCTCAGCTTCAACGCCTCCAAAGTCAGTTTGGGTAATTTGAAGATCGAAATGATATTGCTGGCGGTGACGGATATCACCCAGCAAAAGCAGGTCGAATCGATTCGTCGACGATGGTCCATGATTTTTGAGAAGAGCGATCTAGCCATTGCTGTGAGTGATCGCTTGGGACAAAATATTGAACTGGTCAACCAGGCATTTGCCGAGGCTCGAGGCTACTCAATGGCTGAAATGCAAGGCATGGCGATCCGCGATCTCTATGCTCCTAGCAAAGGCGATGACTGGCTGAAGTCAACCAACCCCAGCGAATTGGGCAGTCCGACTCAATTTGAATCCGAGCACCGAAGAAAAGACGGTTCTGTGTTTCCGGTGCTGGTGAAATCTCAGTATATGGTAGAGAGCAATGGCCAAGTTGATTGTTTGGTCATCAATGCCACGGATATTAGCGAGCGTAAGAAATCAGAAATTCAGTTTCAAACGATTTTTGAATCCTCGTCGAACGCTATGCTCTTGGTCGATAGCAATAAGTCGATCGTTCTGATCAATCGGCGCGTCGAGGAAATGTTTGGCTATTCGCGGGAGGAGCTCATGGGACAGCCTTTCGCCACTCTGGTGCCGTCCTCCGCTCTGGATACTCATCCCGGAATGGCATTTGATCAGGCGATTCAGCCCGACCAAAGGGTGGAAGAGGAGTTGGAAGCCCTTCGCAAGGATGGAAGCCGATTTCTTATTCGCCTCGAGTTGGCCCCCTTGGAGACTGAGGTCGGCAAGTTTGTGATTTGTTCCATTATCGACTCTACAGAACGAAACTTGCAGCAAAAGTTGGCTCATGATTCGAAACTGGCTGCTGAGGCTGCGAATAAGGCCAAAAGTGATTTTATTGCCAACATGAGTCATGAAATTCGAACGCCTCTGGGGGCGATTTTAGGTTTTGCCGAACTGCTGGTCCTTGAAGATTGCTCGCATAGCAAGCAAATCGGATACATCGGACTCATTCGCAAGAATGTTGCGCACTTGACCGACATCATCGACGAAGTGCTGGATCTGTCGAAAATTGAAGCTGGCAAAATTGAAATTGATATCCGCAGCCTGGACTTTTTGCCAGAGTTGGGTGATACGATGTCGATCCTGCGGAATCGGGCAGCGGAAAAAGACTTGGCTTTCAATCTGGTCTTTGAAGGGCCGTTGCCTGTCACTATACATACTGATTCGATGCGCTTGCGGCAAATTTTGATCAATATCATCGGCAACGCCATCAAGTTTACCGAAAAGGGGAGGGTTGATGTGGTCGTCAAACTCCTCCCAAGGGCCGCTGAGACGTCTTCGTTTCTCCTAAGTTTCATGATCCGAGATACCGGCTTTGGTATTTCCACCGATCAAGGCAATAAACTCTTTCAGCCTTTTTCCCAAGCGGACAGCACGATCACGCGCAAATATGGTGGAACAGGTTTAGGATTGAGTCTGTCGCGACGTTTGGCAAATCTTCTCGGCGGTGATGTTATCCTCGCCGAAAGCACTTTGAATGTAGGAAGCAGCTTTTTGGTGACGATTGATCCCGGCCCCTTGCAGGGAGTGACCATGCTCGATCACGTGATCGAAGACCAGCTGACGGATAAGTTCATTGACGATGAAATCACGGTTGGGTCGAATTTGCGAGGGATCCGGGTGCTGGTGGTTGAAGATGCTCCCGACCTGAGAGCTCTGTTTGAACATCAGCTTAAACTCGATGGAGCAACCGTAACCTTAGCCGAGAATGGCCAGGAAGCTGTCGACATTGCTAGGAAGTCCCAGTACGATTTGATCCTTATGGATATTCAGATGCCGGTTGTCGATGGCTTTGAAGCCATGCGTCAGCTCAAGGTGCTGGGGTCGAAAACACCGGTGATTGCCTTGACTGCTCATGGCATGGGTGGTGATCGAGAGCGTTGCCTGAATGCAGGCTTCACTGATCACTTGGTCAAGCCCATTGCCATGAGGGAGCTGGTGAGCTCGGTGCAAAGATTTCGCGTCCATCGTACTGTGAACTGATCTGGATCCGAGTTGGGCAGACGCTTTATTTAACGTCTTTACAGCAGCGAAAACTGAGATGATAATTGGCGTGACTATCAGCTGAGGTGATCCGGGTGCCGTGCCAGTAGGGAGCTCGCCAGCGGCAGTGATCGGCGTGGGCTTGGTACTTATCAAAGATAAACCAACTGCCTTTCATCTCGGTGTAGCCCAAAGTTTTGCTGCCCTGGCTAGCCATTTCCTCCGGTTTTGTTGGAATATTCATATGCTCGGCGGCATTGCCGTGCAGATCAAATACTTCCAGGGCGCTTTTACAGTTGGGAAAGGCACCGGTAGGATAGGTATTGGAGCCACAGCGCTGCCAGTCACCGCCATTGCATCCATCATCTTTAATCGAATTCATGCCGCAGATACCTTTTTTTCTTTCCTTGCCATAAGACCAAACGGGATTTTTATCGGCCACACGGTTGTGGGCAAAGCGCCTTTGCTTCAATTGCGCTTCCGGTGGTAAGTCTTTGAAGGTATCAAAGGCATAGTCAGGAGCTTCTAAGGCCCCGGCGCAGCCGCCTTCCCATTCGTGAGCGTCGCAGATGCGTTTGCCAACCGCCTGGCAGATATCGACCGCTTCACTTGCCCTGGTCCAAACCACAGGGTATTCGCAGGGTACGTTGGGAAATTCAAACTGATCGATACAGGCCTTGGCGTTTTCGGCTTTTTCTTTGTTCGGATCGTACAGCGGAGCCATGTAAGGCGCGCCGCAGATTTTTTCAAATTGGGCATTTTCATAGCTGACGCCAGCCTTTTTCAGATTGTCGAGACACTGCTCTGTGCTCATCGGGTGGTGGGTGACCTTGGGATTGCCCTGACCTATATACATCGATCGACTGTGAAACTTTTCCAGAACTTTTTTATAGTCCTGAATCAAGGTCTCGCGGTCTGCCGACCAACCCAAAGGAGTCCATGAGAGCAGAGTGAAAAGCGCGGGAACGATGAGATGGCGGAGCATATCTGTCTCCTTGAGCGAACAGAGTGAGCGTACCTAGAGACTCTCATCATACCCAATTCTAAGCCTCCTGGTCCAGATGGCAGAGAAAGGACGACGAGCACTTGCATCTTCCACAGTTTTCGGGGTACCAAAACTGGAGAGGAGCCGCTCAAAAGCTCCATTTGACCTTGTTCACTCGGATAGAGGAGTCTGGTATGAAAGTATTGGCTATTGTTATCTGCCTAGCAGGATTGGCTAACAGTGCCTACGCTGCTGTTGGCAGTGGTCGCCCCAAACAAGTGATTGCTAGCGCTGGAATTGATGAAGGCGGTTTGGTTTTGGGCGGAGATTTTCTCGTCAACGATACGGCTACCGAAAGTTACGGCGGCTATGCTCGTCTCTATTCCAAAGATGAAGACAAAGGAGCACCGGCTCTGTTTGCGCTCGGTGCCTCGGCTCGCGGTCAGGTGAAAGTCGGCATCTTCGAATACTATCTTGCACCGGGCTTTGGCCTGATTCACCATAACTTGGATAAGACCGAACTCCTGTTCGGACCAACCCTGGCCTATGGTTTGACCGCTGATATCGATGCCAATGTCGGCTTGGGTGTGGAGAACACCAAACTCTACAGCTGGATCGGTGAATACAAAGGATTGATCAAAGACACCTTCATGGTGCATGTCCGCTTTCGCTTGTGAGATTTTTCCAAGCCCGTCTCCGCGTCCGAAGACGCAGAGGCTTGGCCCTCATCAAAGCTGCGTTTGCTGCGCCTGCTGCTTAAGGCTTTGGTCATAGAGCTGATCAAAATTGATCGGTGCCAAAACCAGCGGAGGGAAGCTGCCCTTGAGGCACAGACTATCGACTGTTTCGCGCAGGTAGGGAAACAGAATATTCAAACAAAAAGTACCCATCAGACGGCGAAGATTTTCACCTTCGATGCCCTTGATGACAAAAATACCGGCTTGCTCGACTTCAATGACAAAGGCTGATTTGTCGTTGTTTTTGGCGGTAATAGTCATTTCGAGAGAGACTTCGTAGGCTCCGTCGGCAATCTTGCGATTTTTGGTCTGCATTTCGACGTTGACCTGAGGCTTCCAATTCTGGCCGAAGACTTCGACAGGATTGGGCGATTCGAAGGACATGTCTTTGAGGTAGATGCGTTGCAGAGCGACTTGAATTTGATCCTGGTCAGCCATGGCTACTCCTGAAGTTGATCGGGCTGGCGCTCTATAGGGAGCGGTTGCTCACAGTAGCTGATGCCCCAGATTTGGGGAAGAGTTTTTTAGCCCAAAGGGGTGGGAGTATTGGCTTTCTAAGTCATCAGGGGCGAGCATTGCGGCCCTTCGGCAGGACCCTTGCGAGCTCCAAGACTCTGCCTAAAATGACATTGACAGCAACTCGCATATCGTTGAAAGTCGGGTGGTTTGACACGATTTAACAGGTTTCGGCTGACAGCTGGGGTGAGGGAGTCCGATCGGTGCAAGCCCAATCAAAACACGCAGGGAATCGTTGGCCTAAGTTTTTTGCTATCTTGTGTATCCTGCTCATATCGCTTAGCCTTTTACTTGTACTCGAGCCTCTCGATCGAAGCCTTTCCGAATTCCTACGAACCCATAGTTATCCGAGTTTCGCGAGCTTTATGGAGCAGAGTCTGTTTGAAGGCAAAAGCTTCGGCGGCGGAGATATTGCGACCTTTTTGCAGATTGGAGTGCTCTTGCTTTGGGGCGGAAGCTACAGCGACTTGGCTCCGGAGCTGCTGGTGCGATGGCGATCGCTGCTCGGCTATATTCTGATCTCCTCGATTCTGACTGGTCTTTGGGTCCATCTTTTTAAAGGATTGGTGGCTAGACCAAGGCCCTATGAACTGGGTTTGGGCGGAACCTTGAGCTCGTCCTGGGCTGGATGGCCGAAAGGGGCCCTGCATGGTTGGGGTCATGGCAGCTTTCCGAGTGGCCATACAGCAAATGTGATGACAATGATGGGCTTCAGCTATGGACTTCATGCTCTTGGCCATCGTCGGCTGGCTTATGGACTCGGCATTTTGGTTCTGATACTGGTCGGAATCATGGCGACCAGTCGCGTGATGATCGGCGCTCACTGGCCAACCGATACTCTGGCCGCCGCAAGCATGGGCTGGTCGATGGCTCACTGGCGTTATCGATGCTGGCAAAAGCAGTCCTCTAGCCGTAAGGGAGAAAACGAACGATGAGCGGAACCTGGACCGATAAAGTCAAGTTGGGATTTTCAGCAGGAACCGGCTGGATATTGGCCTTTTTTATCATTGGGCTGACGCTGATCGTTCATCTGTCACTGGCCGCCAACTTTCCACTGAGCAATGACGAGTCGTACTATTGGGATTGGGGACAAAAACTTCAGCTGAGTTACTACGATCATCCGCCCGGGATTGCTTGGATCACAGCGATCAATGCCCGGCTGGGCTCAGGTCTTTGGGCCGTTCGATTGCTGATTCCTTTTATGCATGCGCTGGCGAGCCTGTTTCTGCTCCTATGCCTGCGCGAAATCAAAGCTGATTGGCGACCTCGGGATTTTTTTCTGCTCGTGCTCGCCGCGGCCTTGCTGCCCGGCTTTAGTTTACTCGGTATCTTTGCTTTGCCCGATGCCGGACTTTATCCCTGTATCAGTGCAGCGCTCTGGTTGGCTTTGCGATTTTATCCGCAAGAACGTCTGAATATTGTTCAAGGTGCGAGTTTGGGTCTTTTACTCGGACTTGCTGGAATCTTTAAATACCATGCCCTGCCGATCGGTGGGGGACTGCTCCTGGCGCTGCTCGCGACCCGGCGCCAAACGATTCGCCAAGATCTTGGTTTTTGGGTGAGTGTGGTCTTGGCTGGTCTATTGATGACGACTCCGGTATGGGTTTGGAATATCCAGCACGATTGGGCTTCCATTCGCTACCAAACGCAGCACGGCATGGGTGGTCTGAAACTGCAATGGTCTGGTGGTCTTCGGTCCGTGCTCGGGATGTTCCTGTTCGTCACACCTTTGATGGGATGGCTTCTCATTCGAACGGTGAGTCGACTGCTGCAGAAACATTCGACACTTCCGGCTGGTGCTGCCGCTCTGATTCTCGGCGCAAGCTTGCCGGTTCTCATCCTGGTCGGTGGGATTAGTTTTTTCAAACCGATCCTTTTGCATTGGCTGATGCCAGGTCTCTGGCTTTTATTACCGGCAATGGTGGCTCTTTTTGCCGATCGCATGGCCGAGGCTCGGCGCACCTGGATTTTGGGCTTTTGCTTGAGTCTCATACTGCCAAGCCTTTTGGCCAATCGCAGTTTTCGGCATAAATTGCTCGAGACCTTTGGCGAAAAACTAGGACCTCTGATGGAATTGACTGTTTGGACCGAATTGAACACTGCGGTTCACGCTCAGATGAAGCATCCCCATTTCGACCAACCGGCCCACTGCCCGACGGAAGGATATCTGGCGGGACAGCGTTGGTTTGTGGTCTCGCAGTTGCATTTTCTCAATAAGGGATCCATAGCGACCATCTCTTTGGATCGGAACAATCCGTCCTACTATACATTCCGCGATGAACAACGCAATTGGGTCGGCTGTGCCGTGTCGATGGTCGTTGCAGCGCAAAATTTTCGCAAAGCGGATTTTATGGATATGGTCGAGATTGAATCGATTGAACCAGTCAAGTTGCAGCTTCATGCCTCGCAAAAATATTTACTCGTCACGGGTCGCTTGATTGCACCACCGCAAAGGGTGCTGAAACCAAGCGCCGGACCCGTGAAGGACGAGCTGCAGATTTCGAAAAGGAGTTAAAGAGCCTTTCTGCTTTCTCGGTAAGAATTTCTTGTCCAAATGCACAACTCTGGTTCCGTGATCGATTCTCAAATTGTGCAATTGCCGGGCAATGTATAAGATATATCAGTCCCTTGCGAGAAGGTTTCATTTTTTTTCCTTCACCTCCGAAGCTCTTAGTGATTGTGAAAGAAATTGAAGAGGGATGATATGAATAAGAAGTTATCGGAAACCTTATTGAGAAGCTTGCTGCCCTTGATGGCAGTGGGAACGCTCAATGCTTGCGGCAAGAAAGAATCTACAGATGACGCTGCTGCCACCACCACAACGACAAACACAACGACAAGCACGACGACGACTGGCACTGCGACCGCGGTGAATGCTCTCGCGTCGGCTTATCCTGGTTCTTTGGCTTTGTCGGTATTTCCATCGGATTCCACCTCATTGCGCCTAGCAGATGCTGGCAGTACGCCCGATCAAACTGGTGCCGATCGCCCGCCAGAAGAAAAGATGAAGGAAGCTGAGGATCGTATGAAAGGTGAGGGTGAATGCTTCGATATTCATCAACTCGGAGAATTCAAAGCTCGATTCGATGCATTGAAGTGCTATGAGTTCGACTCGGATATGAACCCCCATCGACTGGCAGGTGACACAGCTGATCGATATGGAACAAGCAATGGGCTCGATGGTTTGACCGGGAGCACCCAGGCTTGCCTTGTGACCTTTACTAAGTCACAAGTCGACGAAGTCGTCCATAACGTCGATCGGTCGTTAGCTATGGTGCAAGGCCTCATCTGTGTCGAGAAAAAACTAGCCGATGCGGAGGAGCGCGAAGTACGCAAGCCAACAGCAGATGGCGACCCCGTGAGTCTTACGACAGCGATCAATGCCAAGCTCCCTACCAAATCACCGATCAGTTTTACCAAGGCTGATGTGTCTGCCGTGACAAATGATGATGAAACAGTGACCTACATTACCGAAATTGCAGTGACTAATCCTGAAGGTAAAACTGATAGTATCACCTTGCGTCACACCCCCGCGATTGAAGGCGGGACATCGGAAACTGGTATTTTGAGCTTCCTCCGTGAACCAAAAGGCGGCGTCGCTCAGCAGAACGATCCCAATGCGTCGACGGAAAAGTATGCTGTGATGACAATTGAATACACACGAACCAATGATGGCACGACCGACAACATGAAAGCTGAATTGACCAGGGCCATGATCAATAAGAAATACGAGCCACTGAATGCTGCTGGCTTGATCAACTTCGCAGCCATCCCTGCGCAAGCGCAAAACTCGGATATTCATGCCATCAATTCAGTGTCCTTTGACATCACTCCTTCTACCGGTGCAGGCAGTCTTTCGTACTGGATGAATCCAGGTGGAAACTTGGTTGAGTCCGCTCGCGGTCTCCTCTTTAACCTGAAAGCTGATGCGACGACTGGGCTGCTATCTGGTTGCGGAACCAGCGGTGCAACGTCGAATGTATCGATTCGAGCTGCGGCAGCTGATGATACCAAAGTTCTTTCGCCAACCCGTTACTGGCACCCCCAAGGTGGACAAAACGTGTCACCCAATAAAGATTCCCGATACACAGCTTCAGAAGGTAATTTGATTACCCAGCAGTGTGTGACGCAGGCCGCTGATGGAAGCTACGGAATCGATACAGCGAAGACGACCCATGCCCGAGGCTATGACGTGATTGCCGGCAGTGATAGCACGGTGAGGGCGCCAGCACGTCCACCCGAAGCAAAATTGCCGCCACCACCACCTAAATCTTAAGCTTCGCGGACTCAAGAGCTTTGATTTGATCGTAAAAGAGACCTTGAAAGAGGTCTCTTTTGGTTTTTTAGGACGATACTTATCCGGCGCAGGTCAGCCCTTTTTGCTAAGCAGTCGAAGCCTTGCCTTTTGCACCCGCTTTCTGGAAGATGGGGTTTTCATGATCGGAAACTGCCGGGCGGGAGATGGGTATGAAATATTTCGGTCTTGGCTATTTACTGTGCATAGGGATGAGTTCGGCTCCTTGCTTTGCCTATACCTTGCAGCTGGATGACAAGGCTCAAGCAGTAGGTGACAAAACCAGCTCTTGGTTTGCGCCAACACGCGGTGAAGATGGGCCACGCAGTGTTTATTGGCGTCCTCTCGTCTCCTTTCTTTTGCCGGGTTTTGATCAGTATATGGCCGGGCATCTCAGCTCAGGGCTGGCCTATTCGTCGCTTTGGTTTGGCGCTAATCTTTGGGCGGGGGCACGCTTGGAGAAACTCGATGAACAAAAAGATGCGATCCAATGGTCTAGTCTGAGTCGCAAGCAGCAACAGGACTATCGAGATCATGAAGAGCTGCCAAGGCAAGTTTCGTTATCGTCCCAATATATCACGGCGGTTGGCGCCATGAGCGCTTGGCATTCCTTTCGCACGAGCGTAGAAACCCAGAAAGCCGAAGGTCACTATACTTTTCTGAAGCTTGAAGAAACGCCACTCGATCTGCTGGCGGCGCCTTTTCACTTCGCCTATTTGGAACGATCTACCACTTGGATTCCCTTGCTTGTGGCCGCAACCTTTGGGGCTTTAGGGGGGCAAGGTCTTCCCGATGAATACCAACGTGATCCTTACAACACTGCGGATGCAGCCTATGCCGGAGCCTTTTCCTATAATGCAGGGGTCTCGGAGGAGGCTTTGTTTCGAGGCTACCTTCAGCCTGTTCTTTATGAAAACTGGGGATCTTCAGAATGGTCAAACCTGGGCCAGGCAGTGGTCTTTGGAGTGGCTCATCTGGGGACGATCGATAAGCCCCTGCCGCAGATCGGAATGGGCTACTATTTGGGATGGCTTCACCAGAAGCGGGATTGGACCTTGGGTGAAGGCATCTTTGTCCATGCTTGGTGGGATGTTATCGCTCTCTCTGCCAGCTATATGGTTCGCCTCAAGGACAAAGAGCGGGCGAAACCAGCCGTGATTTGGCTGCCTCCGCTGACTTTCAGTTTATAGTTTGGTGAGCTCTGAGCAAAAAACATTGCCTTTTTGGCTTTATCTCTTCTTGATTTTTTCCGATAGCACCATTAAATTGCGTCATATCTATCTGTGGATTTCAAGCAAGACCCCCCTGGAGGAAAAACATGAAAAGAATTATAGCCTTAGCCCTGTTGATCGGTTCGGCAATCGCCTGTCAAGGAACCCGGCCTAAGAATTTGGGAGTGACAGAGGGCACGTTTAGCTCCTGCCCCGACAAGCCCAACTGTGTTTCCAGCCAGGCCAGCAATGATAAACAAAAAGTGCCGCCCTTGCCTCTGAAAGGCAATGCCAACGAGTCGATTGATCGTTTGGTTCAGGTGATCAAAGCAATGGGTAAAGCCAAGGTCGTCGAAAAGCGCGACAACTATCTCTACGTGGAGTTCGAAAGCTCCTTGCTTCGCTATGTTGATGATGTGGAGTTTTTTGCCTCAGAAAAAACCGGTGAAATCGAGGTTAGATCCGCTTCTCGGCTTGGATACTCGGACTTGGGCGTTAACCGCAAGCGTATCGAGTCCATTCGAGCCGTCTATTGATCGGCCTCTTGAAGTTTGCTTCTTAAGGTTCAGAGCCCGTGATATGCACTCGCCCAGCTTTGCCGACTTCTGCGGCATGGCTTTGGCGAGTTAACTTGCGGCCTTTTGCCCATTATCCTGACGCTTCGCCATCTCTTTATCCAGGGATTGTTCGGCAAGCGCTTCCATCGGATCTCGGTTCTCGTCGAACTCCTTCATATCCTCAGGCAGTTGGTTGGAATTGCTGATATGCCAGAGCAAAACCAGACAGTTGTTCAAGCGATTCACAGCTGACACAAACATCTTCTGTGGGGAGGCCATGGTGTTGATCAGGGTGCTCAATACCGATAGAATGATGCCGAGGATGGAGGTGCTCATGGAGAAAGATACCTTGAGCAAAAATCCGTCCAAGATGGTCTTCGACCGATCCATATCACCGAAGTCTAATCCGCCCAGATCAGGCAGAGCCTTCATAATTCCTAAGAACGTTCCAAAAATTCCGCTCACGATAAATATACCAGGCATGGTGTTCAGCACGTCATTGAAAAACGAGGAAGGCAAAACGCCAAATATTCGATTGTAAGCCGGATTTGCTTCCATGACGTGGATCGAGATTTCTGTGAAATTGGGGTGGCTCTCTTCTGAATAGCGCAAATTGCGAAACTGCTTCAAAAGATCTTTAACCAGCCGAGCCGTACCATGCTGAATGAGGAAAATTCGATCCAAGAGCGATGCTACGTAGTCCGGGCGACGACGCATCATGATGGAACGGACAATGAACAGCTCATAGAAAGTTTTTTCCATAAGTTTTTTGCCCGCGATGTAGAAGGATACGTCCTGTCCCCTTTGATGGGCTTCTAGGAAATTGTCGATGCGTTTGGCAAACTCTTTGGCAAACCAATCGCCCCGGCGAATATTGAAAAAGATGACGATACGAAAGATGACCGAGAACACAAAAGTCACCAGCATCAGTGGCATCAGAAGGTCGGCAAAGAAGCTAACGATTCCGTTAATAATCACATGAGTGAAAGATTCCAAGTTCAAGGGCAACTCCTACTGTTCTTTAAGATCAAATTTGATGATAACTTTCTGCTGCTTCCGACAGTCATATTTCTTACAAAAGTTCTCTCGGCTGATGCCTTCTTCGATCGAATGACCTTTCGCGGCATCGGCGAGATAGCTTCGTCCTGATACGTTGACAAGACCCAAAAGCCTGTTTTGATTGCTGTATTTCATTCTGTTGACATCGAAAATATATTCAAAAATCGACTTCGCACGACGATAGCTTAAATCGAGGTTGTAGTTGACCGCATCACGATCCTTTGCCGACAGACTCTGGGGATCGACATACTTGCCGCGATAGGTTGGCGAAGCAAAGCCAACGATTTCCACCGATTGAATCATGGGCGCGATCTTGGGGTCCTCAAACAGATTGTTGGCGTAGAGTGGTATGAACTTCTTCAAAGTCGCGATCATACTTTCTTTCAGCTCGGCACTGTCCGTTTCGAAATAGTCGTCGCCAAAAGTGAGAGTTACATCGCCGGTTCTGGAGTCTACCGCAGCGTCAATTCCAGAGCGAGCCAAGCCCTGTCTCATCCGGTCGGCAATTTGCTTGCGAGCCTTTTCCCTATCCTGACTTTCCTTAGCGATTTTGGCTAAGCCTTGCTTCTCTTTTTCCAAAGAGTCGATATATTTTTTGTAGTCGTCCTGTTCTTTCTTGTTCTTCTCAATGGAGTCCTCGGCCTGACGAATTTTAGCCTGCAAGGCCACCACTTTGTTGTTAAGTTGCTGGCCCAAGTCGTCGGCCTTCTTCTTATAGGCGGCTTCTGCAGCAGCTTTCTCTGCTGCACCGGCCTGTGCTGCCCGTAACTGTCGACCGAGCTTGTCTTTTTCCCCAGCCAACTCTTTGGCAAAGTTGCCCTTGAGTCCTTCTATCTGCTTTTGAAAGCCCTCGGTTGCCTGCTGCAAGTCACCGAGCAATTTGCCTTTCTCACGTTCGGTCATCTCAATGGTCGTCGATGCCTTGCGCAACTCACCCTTCAACCCCGTGAGCTCATTGCTCGCTGAACTGAGGCTGCCTTCCAGGGCGTCTCGCTCTTTCTTCAACTGATCGATTTTTTGCCCAGATGCTAGCTTCATCTGCTCCACTTTTTCGGCGAGCTTATTGCGATCTTTTTCATTCTTCTGCAATTGTTCGATCTTGGCTTGAAGAACGCTTTGAGTCTTGTTGATTTCGCTGTCCTTGTTTTGCAGGGCAAGCTTTCTTTGATCGATCTCCCGCCGAAGATTTTCCACTTCCTGCTCACGTCGGGTCAATTCCTTTTGATTGCGCTCAATCGTGTCGGAAATTCTCGAGATCTTTTCATCTTTGACGGCCAAAGCCTGGTCTTTGTCTTTGAGTTCGCGATTAGCTTCGGCCAGATTGCGTCGCTTTTCATTGAGGACCGAGTCTTTGTCTTGCAGGTTGACCTTGGCTAGCATATTGGCATTGATAATATTGCGAATCACCTGCTGATACTGATTCAGGGCTTCTGCCTTGGCTTCATTCTCAGAGGCTTGCTTGTTGAGCTTTTTCTTTTCCTCGGTCGCTTCTTCCTGCAAAAGGGAAAGTTTACCCATAAGCTCTGTATAGAGCTGCTGCTCTTCCTTGCTGGCTTTGGTCTCCAGATAATTGTCTTTGAGGGCGTTATACACCCGATTCTGCTCCTGGTAGTCTTGAGCCTCCACCAGCATCTGTTGATATTCAATCTGATTTTTGATGCCTTCTGCTCCGTTACGAATGGCACTCACTACGAACAGCAACAGAAAGATAGTCGATAGCATCATGAAGAGGTCACTGGCCGCCGGCCACATGTCCTGATTCTGTTGCTCACTTTTGCCTAGATTGTGATAGTCCCAACTCATCTAAGTTTTCTCGCTTTGATTGTGAGATACCTTTCGGCAAAACTTTCTTGCAAATTAAGCCCGCTGGTAAAAAAGCTTGCCGGGAAAGAAATATTACGCATTGAAATCATTGCCTATTTTTTCGAAAAAACCTCGGCTTGAGGAAACCCTTCAAGACCTCTATCCCAAGATCCGAAACGCTTAGTGAAATTTACAAAAGGGCAAAGTCAAAGAACGAGTTTTCCGTCACGCTAGGGACGCCATGGCCCGCGGCAAAGATCAATTTGAAGTCACCAGAGTTTCCGAGCTGCCGTCGGCATCGGAGCCTGAAGTTGTGTCGGCTGATGAGGCTGAGACCCAGTCGCCCAAGGAACCCGACACTGCGAGCAAGATTCAGAAGGCGCAGGCTCAAAAGCTTGAGGCTGAGTTAAACTTACGCAAGTTGGCCGCAGAGCAGGAGCTCGAACGACTTGAATTGAATAAAATTGCTAAGAACCAGCAATTAGTTGTCCTGGTAAGGCAAACGACCCATAAGTCCGAAGAGCTGCAGCAACTGAGGCAGGAACACAGT
>JBGSTF010000326.1:0-5093 GCA_041736645.1 Oligoflexus sp.
AATGTCGGTCAGCCGATTCCAGGAAATACGACGATGAGTCGCACTCACATCGTAAATCAGAAAAATGACTTTCACCTGAACAGTAATGACGAAGGAGCAAAAAAGACAGTCCAGCATGTTAAAGATGGTCTGCGTGCTCCCTTCAGATTCAGCGGCACCAGTCGCACGAACCTCGATCCTATAGGTGCTATCTGACTTATTCTCTGATTAGAAAGACCTACCTCGCAAGACTTGGCTCCTTCGTCTTTGAAACGCAAAGCATTCCTTTTCAAAAGCTTGATCGGGAGTCTGCCTATGATTGGGCGAAAATTAAAATCATCGGTGGCCCACCAGTCAGACAGTGGATCGCGCCCGATGGCGAAAAAATTCAAATTCAAGGAAGCATTTATCCCTATTTTCGAGGTGGCCTTGGCCAGATGAAAAAGCTCCGAGAGATGGCAGCGGCTGGAGTGCCCTATCCCCTGATATACGCCGACACTGCTATTGGTGAAAACCTGGGCGATTGGATCATCACAGCCGTTAAAGAGTCACGCACGCTCTTCAAGGACGATGGCACCCCTCAGAAAATCGACTTCACTATTGAATTGGAGAGTTATGCCGGTCCGTGAAGTGAACGAAGGCGATGACATTGACCTCGTATGCCTTGAAACCTATGGTTTTACCGATGGCGCGGTGGAGGCTGTCCTTGCGGAGAACCCAGAAGCTCTCGATTACATAGATAATTTCGGGCGTGTTTTGGCTCGCAGTGCCCCACTACTTTTGAAGCTCCCCGAAGTTCGCAGGCCAATGGATGTAAAACGTATCACAAGGCTTTTTGATTGAAACCGATATTTCAAATCTCCATAGATGGCAAAGACCGAACAGATGAGATCAAAAAAAGACTTATCCGTCTTTCCGTTCGGGATGAAGCTGGTATCGAAAGTGATCGGCTGGAGCTGGTTCTTGTCAATCGACCCGAGTTTAAGTGGCCAACTCGTGGCCAAAGGATCGACGTGTCCATGGGTTATCAGGATCGGCTGATCGATACGGGAGCGTTTGTCATCAGAAACATTTCCGCTCGTGGTGCTCCTCACGAAGTTAAGCTTGAAGCCTTTCCCCTCAATTCGATTCAATCACTTAAATCCCAGCGCGAGCAATCATGGGATTCCCTATCGCTCCAGGATCTTGTCAGCACCATTGCGGGTCGGCACGGCCTTAAGGCGGCAGTTTCGCGCTCACTGGGCAATACCGTGATTGACCATGAGGACCAAAGCGAAAGTGACCTCGCTTTCTTAACGAGACTTGGGCGACGTTATCACGCTGTTGTGAAGGCACAGGGCGGCTTTCTAATTTTCTCGGAATCAGGTCTTGGCGAAAGTGCTAGCGGAAAGGTGATCGAACCTCTGCGCCTCACTCGGTTCGCAGACTATGAATACTCAGGAGCTGACGAATCTTATACAGGGGTAAAAGCTAGCTACTGGGACCGAAAAATAGCCAGAAAAGGCGAAGTCTTCGTGGGATCCAAGGACCGCGTTCAGGAGATTCGATTTCATTATAAGTCAGACCAAGCAGCTCGTAAGGCCGCAGAGTCGAAACTGAAGAGCATCAAAAAATCAGATGAAAAGCTATCAGTCACGTTAGCTGGCACGCCGGAAGTCTTTGCAGAACGCAAGTGCTATGTGCTTGGACTTGGCGAAGGCATCGACGACCTTTGGTTAGCTAAGAGTGTAGAGCACATGATGGAGAGTAATGCCTACACCACTCGAGTCGAGTTTGAAGGGAGAGACCATGTAAAAGTAAACTGATATCGCAGAATTATTTTGGACAAACAGAAAGAGTTGAATGATTAGAAAGATTGTATTTTTAGCCCCAATTCTCATGGGGATGGTATCAGAGATCGGATTTTCCCAGGCGGAATTTCCAAACGACAGGATTGACGTTGACTTCAACCTCCTGCCGTCAAATGAATTTGTAAACGAGACGGGTGGCCGTGCGATCGTGATTCGCCGAAAACCCAGAAGCGTTCGCCGCTGTGATACCACTGACGATTGCCCACCGGCAATGATTGTGAACGTCGACAACGGCAACATAAACCTGAAGGGTAAGACCAACGTCAATGCCCTGTATGTCAACGGTAAACCCATCATTGGTGAAACAGGAGAATGGGTAGGGCCGACTGAAAATCTGCGAGGTCCGCAGGGAGTTCCTGGGCCTAGAGGCGAGGCGGGTCCAGGTTGCAAAGTTCAAGATCAGTTCATCGTCTGCGGAGACTATAAGATCGGATTTGAGACATTGCGCGGTCCGAAAGGTGATCAGGGTGAGACTGGTCCGCAAGGTCCACAAGGCGTACGAGGGCCACAAGGGTTGAGTGGCCCCAAAGGTGATACTGGAAATACTGGTCCGGTTGGTCCGACTGGAGCCAAAGGTGATGCGGGAGAAAGCTGCAAGATACAGGACGGTTTTCTCGCCTGCGGCAGCACCAAAATTACCGTCGAATCGCTGCGAGGACCGCAGGGTTTTGAAGGCCCAAGAGGACCAAAGGGCGACAAAGGAGATGCCGGAGTTGGCTGTAAAGTTCAGAATGGATCGATCGTATGCGGAGAATTCACTATTTCGCTGGAAACTCTCAGAGGTCCGAAGGGTGACAAGGGAGATCCGGGGGTAAAAGGAGATACCGGCGCGAAAGGCGATACGGGTGCGACTGGTCCAGCTGGACCAAAGGGTGACGCGGGAGCAGCAGGCATTGATGGTCCGCAGGGACCGAAAGGTGAAAAGGGTGATTCTGGACTGAAAGGTGATACTGGGTCGAAGGGCGACAAAGGTGATACTGGAGCTCGTGGCCCCGCAGGTTTTCAAAAGTGTGAAACGGTAACTGCCACACTTGATGGCGCTGATTTTCTGTTTGCGGATTGTAACCTAGCCAGTACCCCATCAATCGTCACCGGAGGCAGTTGCTGGACTTCTGGGATTGATGCCGCTCTGGTTTGGCAGTCGTTTCCTACGATTAATCCGACGCTAAATCCAAGCACAGGAAAGCCAATCTTTAATCGGTGGCAATGTCGCTTTAACAAAGTAACGAAGATCAACGCGACGGCAGTCTGCTGCAGTCAATGACTAAGTCTGGTCGATCCAGGAATGCCACGTGAATATTCGCCCTGTCTCTCAAAAAGTGACGGGGTTTTTAGTAGGGGGTGTAATGGAAGATTTAGCCTGCATTTTGCGCATAAAAGGAAGGATTGTTACCTACATTTCATCAAAACAAGAAGCCTGCAGTCAAAGCGATATTTATCGGGATGTTGTTGGTCGGCGTTCTGATATTGCAAAGGCACTTGCCACATTGGTGGGCGAAAATTTTCTGAATTGCATTGGCGACGGTGTGCGTTCAGATCCTCGCAAGTATTCTCTGAGCCAGAAGAATTGCAATCGAGCCTTGCCACCCAAAGGAACTGACATTGAACGCGAGATCGCTCGCGAAGATACAACAGCACGAGTTGAGGTCCTAATTTGAGTCCGGCACAGATTGTTGCAGAGCTGGCTGAGGAAGGCATAGGTATTTCAGTCCTTGGTGGTGATCTAAAGCTTGTTGGGCAGCGGGAGCTCATCTCTCCTGAAAAAATTCAGGTAATCAAACGGCATAAGCATATTCTGATCGACTTTTTGCGCTCAAAGGAAACTGTCCATACTGAGACGACGGACAAGCAAGTTGCATTCAAGCAGTATCGCTATCCCGACGGTCAAATTTTATCTGTCAGTCGGGACGAGTTTTTTCGGGTTGTGGATGCGGTCAGATTACTGGTGAAAATGGACAACGAACGGGAGGTATAGCACCAAAACGGCGTGTCTTATTTGGTGGAGTAGATGGCATCTGTTGCCAAAAATTTAGCCTTTTCGATGACTTATGGAGTGGACATTATTTGACATGCCCCTTATATAGTGTGTGTCGAAGTGAGATGCATTTGAGGTGGAACATGCAGTGGGACTGGCGAAAAGAAACGAACCGCGATGCGATTGTCATTGTTCGAGTGAGCAGCAGAAAGCAGGAGGAGAATACTTCTCTGCATTATCAGGAACGCGAAATCACGAAATACTGCAAAGAAAGACAGCTCAAAGTAGTCGAAGTTGTCAACCTCGTGGAATCAGCGCGCTCGTCCAGTAAAAGGACGGGCTATCATCAGGCTGTGAAACAGGCCCTAAAGTGCAAAATACGGCATCTCATATTTTGGGTGGGTGATCGTGAGGCAAGAAACAATACCGACCTCGAACGAAATGACGAGCTGATTCGAGCCGGTAAAATTGTCATTCACCATGTTCGTTATCAAAAAGTCTACTGGGAGCACACGCCTCAAAACGAAATGCTATCGAGGCAGCTTGATGGTCTGATCAGCAAGGATGCAGTTGAGCGCCATGCAATCCGTGTCAACGACGGATCCCTAGCGAAAGCACAGGAAGGCTGGTGGCCGCACTGTAAACCGCTGCTTGGCTATATATCGCGTCGTCCTCTCAATGAAGATGGGATCGAGATGAAGTCGGGTATGGCAAAAATGTTCCCAGATCCGAATTTTGCTAACATCCGGCAGGTCCGTCGCGAGTTTGAACTTCGTGCCATGGGATTTGGTCTGGACAGAATAAGGACCAAGGTTCTGGAGGAAGGCTTGGTTCCCGAGCATCGGGTGTCGAGCTACAACACAAATTCAATTGAGAAGCGGCTCAAGCACCCTTTTTATCATGGTTACTTCGTTTGGAAGGGAAAGGAATATAACGGAAAGCACGAGCTGATTATACCGCAGGATATCTTGAAACGAGTAATAGACAGCTGGACGGGGCGGAAATTCCAGCCGGTGCCGTTGTCCATGAATGGGCTATTTCCCGGTTGGATCCGCTGCGGAACGAAGGAGTGCGGCATGGTTATCGTCTACGATCCGAAAGAAAAGTTGAACAAAACAACGGGCGAAGTGGTGGTGCATCCCTACTATCACTGCAGCAATTCCCGATTGGTCCATGAGAGCATGCGGGGCCTCTCAATACGCGAGGAAAAAATCCTCGAAGCCTTTGAGCCTTCCATCGAGGCGATCGATATTACCGAGGAATTCGCTCGCGACATTGTTGCGGCGATC
>JBGSTF010000331.1:0-52543 GCA_041736645.1 Oligoflexus sp.
GCTCTTACTTTCGAAAAGCGCTCATCCTACATATTGGAAGTACCTGGACTCTCAACACCGATCTCACGGTAGCCCTGTCCACCGTTCCAACCGTTGAAGCAACCGGCACATTCACTCTCGAATTTACCGGCAAAACGCGACTCGTTTGCAGCAATTACGTCTCCACCACACGCAAGGCCAACTCTCATTTGGGCCTCCCCACCGTCGTGCTCTATTCCAAGCCTGTCAGCGAAACAGCCGCTCAATAATCGCCAGAGCCCTTGCTCTGGCACGGGCTTCTCTCTCAAGGCTCCCTTCCGCAATCGACCGCCTAGTCATCACTTCGAACGAATATAATCCAGATAGGCCCGATAGAAATCGATACTCAACTCATCCTGGTCGAGTTTGGACGAAGAGCGAAACTCATCGGTTTGAAAGAGGCGCTTGGCCTTCGGATCGAACAGCGACTGCTCCAATCGCGACAAGACGGGGAGCACCTTATGAGCCACAAACGGATTTTCACCCATACCGACAAAGCCTTTGATATCAAGAGTCTCAGCGATGAACTGGGAGAGATCGACTTGACTCACGATATGATTGATATCCAAACGCTTCAGTCGACTCTTGTCGAGTGCTGCCTCAACCAGTCCTCCGATCATGACCAGATTGATATGCGACTGCAACAGAGCTGACTTAACTTCAGAGTCTTCATAGATCTCTCGATAAGGGGGCACCTGGTTGCCATGATCGCTGACCAGAATGAGCAGCGTGCGATCCCAGAGCCCTTGCTGCTTCATCTGCTTAACAAAAGCGCCAATCGCATGATCGGCATAAGCCGTCGTGTGATAGCTCTTGTGCAGGGATTTTTGCTTGGGTAACGCCAGCGGCACGAAATCCCTAGGGACGTCCCAAGGCACATGATTGCTCACCGTCAGGAGCATACCGAGCAAAGCCTGTTTGTCGGTGGCATCATGCAATTTCTTCAACTCTTTGGCGCCTTGGCGCAAAAAACTGATATCGCCAACCCCCCAACTTGTTCGAGCAACTTCCGGAGGAAACTGTTCTTCGCTGATGATATTGCGAATGCCGTGTTTACGCCAGAAACTGAGTTGGTTATCAAAGAGGCCATTGCCACCGTGATACCAAAAACTTTCCACCGAAGATTCAGGATAGGCATCTGGGTTCAAAAAATCTGGTAAGCATTGAATCGATGCGACGGCATCATAGCGCATGAGCGAGGTATCTCGGCTGCTGATATGACCACAAAATACCGCTTCCTGTCCGCCACGAGTCACCGAGCCGGTAGAATAGGCCTGACGAAAAACGATTCCTCTGCGAGTCAGTCGATCGAGTTCAGGGGTCAGAGTCCGGCTCACTCGAGCAAAATAGCCCGTTTCAGCCGGGCGCATGGATTCCATGAGGAGCACTGCAAGAATAGGCTTCTTGCCCTTTTTAACTGCCTGCGACCAGCTCCGATGCAGCTGGCGCGAGATTGGTAAAAGGTTGCGCGGCTGCTGACTCAAACCGATCTGCTTGAGCAAAGCGTAAAAGTCGCCTGATTCAGCATCCACGCCGAGGAGCCGACCGAGCTTAGCTTTTTCTTGTTCGCTGATAGGGTCTATGGTTTCATTCCGGCTGAGCTGCATGTAAAGCTTCTCGACCAGATTCATCTGCAAATTTTCCGGAATGAACCACTGAACTCGCCAGAGGATATTGCGGCTATGGACGACCAGCAGCAGCAAGGCTGAAGCGATAAATATCAATCCGGCCCGCGACACGCGCGGCCAGGGAATCCAGCTGTGTTCCCGAACAAAGCCGAGCGCCAGGGCCCCCAGATACACCAGTAGAGGCCATTCAAACATCGATTGACCATTGGCGGTGAGAAAGGCGGAATCATAGAGATAGCGAAGGTGAAACGCCATCATGGGAAAACCAAAATATTCCACATAGGACTGATGAGCCGACAGTCCCAAGGCGATAACTGCAAACATGAACATTCGTACAGCACGGGCGATGCCAGGAGGGGCGCATAAGACGAGCCCTTGAAAAAGCCCAGCGATCAAAACGGCCAAGAGTCCCGCAATCCACAAATCACTGCAGAGCCCTACCAAAAGTCCTTGCAACTCGCGCAGGGTCCCGGTCAGCACTTCGGCATTCAGCGTTTCAAAAGTGAGCAAACGATGAATACTAAAAAGCAAAGCAAACAGTATAAAGTTATCGAATGACGCGCGATAAAATCTAGGCTTCATGATTGTGAGAGCTCTGGTATCCAAAGGGTGAAAACGTCGATCCTTAATAGCGAAACAAAAAAATCGCCCTCATCTTGGCTCTTGTTCGGCTGCAATGGTCGATCCAAGAATCTGACTTCATTCATGTAAATGATTCTACCTCGATTCACAAATGGATTGTCGGAAACTTCGGTTTTCACGGGCATTACCATGCTTTTATGACGCATAAAACCGCCGCATTCAAACTCGATCTTCCTCTCATGCCGAAGCTTTTAAGCCCTGAGTGAGCGGAAAAGTGATTTCAAGACAACTGCCTTGCCCTAGCTTTCGATTAGCGAGGCGCACCGTTCCACCTCTGCCTTCACAGAGGCTTTTAAGGGCAGCTAGGCCCACACCGCGACCGCTGCTTTCGGTGGTCTGCTCAGCAGTGCTGATCCCATCCGCGAACAGCAAAGCCAGGAGCTCATCCTCTGTGTTTGCAAGAACTCCACGCCCTTGGGCCAATTCCTGGAGCCTTTGCATATCAATGCCAAGGCCATTGTCCTCGAGGACAACGGACAACTGACCTTGGTGCACAGCAGCTGAGAGTTGAAGGCGAACGGATGGAACGGCCATTCCCCGAAGTTTGGGAAGTATAAAACCATGATCAATGCTGTTGGTTATTCCATGGACCAGAATATCCGCAACAGTGTCAAGCCAATCCTTCGGCCAGGGAATGAATTGATCGTCGATAAGCAGTCCCTGCCATTCGACTCCTGCTGCTGCCAGACGTTCGGTAAGTTCAGGGATCAGCGGCATCACGCGGGCCCCCAAACTGATCGCTAGGCTTGTTCCAGAACTAGAGCCCATCTTTAGGATATGCGCGACTAGGTGCTGATAATCGCCCCACTCAGCTGTTAGATTCTGCCAAGCAGCCTTTTGATCAAGCCCATGAACCAGAACTTCTTCACAGCTATGTATAGCTGAACTGAGTGAACGCAGATGCAAGGCTCGAGCTATGCCCTTGGCGGTATGAAACGATCCCAGCTGAGTTTTTCGTTGGAACGGTGTCATTGCTGCAATGTCCAAGGCTAAGCATAAAGCAAGTCTATCGAGAAGGTCCCTCACTCGAACCAAATCGGCGTTGACCAGCTCTCCGAGTTTATGCGCAAAGCCCTCACTTCTTTGTCTTTCTACCTGCATCGCCGCTTGCATTCTTTTACGATCCGTCACATCACGAATGCCGAGCAAGACCTGTTGCAACTGCAGATGGCTGCTATAGATCGGCTGCCAGTGCAGGGCCAGAGTAAATGCCTTATCCTCTCGCGACCAATCCAGCTCCTGAGGCAGCTGATGGGCATTGAATTCCCAGGCCTCAGGACTCTCACCAAAGCAGGCGAAGAGCACCTGGCGAGTCAATTGCTTTTCGTCACCAGTCAGGGAACTCGGTTCCAAGAGGCTGACGAGCAGATCCTGTCCTTGCAAAATGGCATCCGAACCTAACAGTGTCTGAAGGTAGCGAGAATGCCCTTTTTCAATACGCAGATGCGGATCGATGGTCAAAATACCCTCATCAATCGTATCCAGGATATGCTGCATGCGCAAACGTGTCTCTTTCACCTTTCGCGCTTCCCAGATAGCAAAAATCATCAGTCCGATGACAACCAGAGCCAACAGCAATCCACCAATCAGCAGCCAGCGCTGCCGATCTGCTACGATCAGTCGCTGACTTTGCAGCTCGTTGTCTTTTTGCAAAACTTTGTTCTTTTCCTCTTCCACCTGTAAGCCGAGCTTGATCATTTTATCGGCCATATTCTTATCTTCTTTGGCCTCGCTCAGCTTGCGTTCGAGCAAGCGAGCCTTTTCCAATTGATCATAGGCCTCCGCCCAATGACCCAGCCCTTTGAATGCCGCTGCTTTGGTTTCGGCTATCTGCATCTGGTCCTGGTCATAGTCGGCAGGAAAAATCGCTGCTGCTTGGTCAATAGCCTGTAAAGCTTCGGCATATCGCTTCATTTGCAGAAGAGGCGTTGCAGCCCGTTTGTAGGCTTCTCCTTGCCAAATGGGAACATTCAGCACCTGAAAGATTTCAGCGGCCTTTTTTGCCAGCTGCAAAGCTTCCTCATGCCGTCCCTGTTCAGTGAAAAGACTGCTCAAACCGAGGGAACTCGAAGCCTGGCTGTATTCCTCACCGGTTTCCTGGGCCAGCTTCAATGCCTGGCGAAAATGAGCCTCTGCCCGAGCTTTGAGCACGGGATCACGGCTCTTCAGCTCGTAAAATCCAAGGTTGTAGAGATTGGTGGTGTGAAGAGAACGCAGCTGGTGTCGGGCAAAGATCTTTTCATTTTCCAACCAAAGTTCCTGAGCTTTGTCGTTCTTATTTTGCAGACGGAGTATGAGAGCCAGATTGGTTTGAACAAAGATCTGATCCAAAGGTGAGGCTTGGGGATCGTCCTGCAGCAGACGATAGGCCTTTTGCATCAGATCGAGCGCCTCATCGGCGTGACCAGCATCGCGAAGTGCGTAGCTATAATAACCGAGCACCATGATTCGGACATGGCCTGTGAGCTGATATTGATCGGTCAAGGCCAGGGTCTTTTCGTAGAAGGCGCGATTGAGTCCAGCCTTGTCGTCACTATACATGTCTCCCGCTATAAACTGCAGGCGGATAAATTCCTCGTAGTAGCCCATTTTTTCGGCAAGCTGACTGGCTTTTGTCAGGGTTTTTTGAAGGTCTTCTGGCTCTTGCCAAGGGGTATTGATCCAAGATGTCGTGAGAAAGCCATACAGCCAAACAGCGTGAATCCAGCGCTTTGGATTTTGCTCCGGATCGGTTTGACGAAAAGATTTGCGTGCAAAATCTTCCAGACTCTTGGGATGATCGGCAAGGATCCATTCCAGACTGCTGATATCATCGATATTCGGGCTGGCCCTTAAAATCGGTATAACGCTAAGCCATACTATGAAAGCAAAGAACCAACGCATCCGATCGTCCTGAAAGAAAAAGAGTCCTCAGGAGTTTCGGTCAAGCTTTCCAAGAGCTGAGGCTCCGCTTCTTACCTTTTAATCAGTGTCAGGCTAGCCAGAAGCAAAGGCTCACCAGAGTTCGTATTTGCTCAGATCTAAAACACCACTGCTGTCGCCCTTGTCCTTATCGACCAGATTTTGAACGCGATCGAAATCATGCCAAAAATCGTGATTTTGCCGTGAAATTCCGTACTTTTTTAGCCAGATCGACCAAGCTTTAGGCGCATCAGCTCGCAAGGCCAGTGTTTCTTGAACAAAACTTTCCACATTCTGCTCAGGCACCTTCAGCATAAAATTGGGAAAGGATCCAAACGCACCTGGCAGGATATCCAAACGATCTTCCTCGGGAATTCTGCGTCCATCTTCGCCAAACATGAAGCTCACGTTGAGATGCTCTTTGTGATGGATAAGACTAAAAAGACTGCTCGTGCCATTAGCTTTTTGGACTAAGAGAAAACTCAGATCAGGCAAACGCTCAAAGTGCTGACCGGGCTTACGGCTGAGTTTCGCCAAACTTTTTTCTAGAGGATTTTGCTTCGCTTCATTCGAATAGAGGCAGCAATTGATACCGTCCGTTTGTCCCCTCACCTTCGACTCGAAACGCTCACGGAGCACATACTGCAAAAATTCCAGCTTGGGATCTTTGCTAAAATATGGAATGCGGCTGGCTGCCTGAACGCCCCCATACGGGTTCAAATATTTCATCAACTCTGTAGCCGCCAGTCCCCGATACCAGCGCTTGCGTAAATTTTGCCTCTCCTTCTTGCCCAAAAAAGACAAGAAGAGGTCCTCCGACTCCACTCGCAGATTATCCATATACATCCGCGTCGCTCCTTGATGAAAAACATTGCCGAACACATCAAAGCCAGCGACCAAGAGGTAGTACATTCTTTCAAATATAGGATAATCCATCACCCATATCGTTTTAGGGGTACTGCCCCAGGCTCCCGAACTAACCCAGGCATTGTCAAAGTGTCGAAACACGGTGAGCACCGCCTGCGGATTCTTTCCATCTCCGTCCCAAAGATCGTTCAACTCCAATCCGTGGGGAAAACTGAGCCCAAAAAGTTTCTGACGTTGCTCAACAAAATCCAATTGAGCGGCCTTGAATTTCACATAAAAACTTCCTATTGGACTGTTCCGCCCAGCAGCGGGCAATGCCAAATCACTCGCTGATCGATCCAGAAAACCTGGATTTTGCTGTTCCAAATCCTGTCTTGGATTGAGGAAAAAGATAAGAAAATGCTCGTCGATGACATTCACCGCAATCGGTCCTTCGCATACAGGACCTTTGATGAAGGCACTGACAAAGAATTGGGAATCATCCAAAAGAAATCGATAGCGGCTTTCGGCAGGGATGGCCTTGAAGGCCAGGAAGGGATTCGCTGAGATGTCCGGATCATAGCTTGGTAGGTCTTTAGCTTCAAGTGGCCAAGGTTCCTCAAAGAACAGCTGCTGCCATCGATTCCATTTCTCCGGCGACAGGTGATAAATGATGTGATTTTTTAAAGTGATCGTCTCTTCAATCTTTTGCAGTCGATAGTAAAAGACCTTGCTACCAGGAGCATCAAAAGGCCGAGTGGTCGGCAAGACTTGAACAGGTTCCGGCCACCTGGCTCGCGATCTGACAAGTCGATAGAACTCACCCGGCAATTCGCTCAATCTCAAGTGACCTAGATAAAGGTGTTCATAGATATAGCGAGCCACCAGTTGATGCCTTGGATCCGGACTGTTAAAGAGCGCTTCCCAGCGAGCCACCTGCGCAGCGCCGTAGCTGCCCTTGCCAGGGGTCCGCATCCATTGCTGACGTTCCGCACTGAGCTTTGGGTAACCGGCCTGCAACCATTTTTGGATGACAGCCTGCTCGTAGGGTTTCAAGGGTGGCAGTCCGTAGGGCATCCCGCTGTTCGGGAACTCCTGCATGTAGGCTTTGAGCTCGCGACTATCCTGAGGGCAGAAGTGACTTTCTTTCGATGAAACCTTCACCATGCCACTGTGGGCCTGTCTCTGCTCGATCAAAGTTTCTATAAGGGACGATTGCTCAGGGCGCGTGCGAGCGACGGGAAAGAAATTCTTTTTCTGAATCCAGTCCAGGGCATTGTCGGCATCAACAAACAGTCGAGTGGGAGCAATTTCGTTGATGCGCGTGCCATCGTACAACGGTTCTTTGGTCGCCCCACGCCGAATCCCTTCCATATGGGCCAGATTCAGCTGACAAGGGGCCGTGTAGCAGGAGTGACAGGTTACGCAGCGATGATCGAGAATGGGTTTGACTTCGCTTAGAAAGGCCAAATCCAGGTCTTTTGAGGCTGCGCTTTCGGGAAGTTGGACGAGATTTTCTGGAGCTTTCGACCCCGAACAGCCGGTGCATAGCCAAAAACACCAAAGCCAAAACCAGACCATACAACAAAGCCGCATCAGCAACTCTCCTACATCCCAAGATATGAATGCATCTTAGCCCATCGGAAAGAGAATTTCTTCTGCTCGATCGTCTGGAAAGCGTGTGCTAGACTTTTTGCATGTTCGACCGAGCTTCCAGGAGTACAGATGGCTGCACGCATTGGCATTACGCCCGATTTTGAAACCAGCAAATGGACCATAGAACGAGAATTTAAAAATGCTCGCAATTGGAAGGTCACCGAGCCTTTCCCCCATAAAAAAGACGCCCAGGCCTGGGAAAAAAAGAAGATGGAAGAGCTCAATGTAAAAAGCGTCAAACAAGAACTCAGTACCAAAAGAATTCGTGAGGACTGGCGCGGTTTTTATTTTGAGCACGACGGCCAGCACTGATTTCTATCCCTCCTTCAAGGCATGGCGATGTTCATCGCCTTGCGCGTCACCGACCAAGACCCAACACTCCATACGCCAAACTGCTTCATAATACATTCCATCTAGTGATAAGTATTTAGAACTTGTTTTGGCCAGCTGGCCGAATCATATTAAAAGCAAAGAATTAAGACGATTCAAAAAAGGACATGAGAAGATGTTTAAACCCCTGGCTACCACGGCTTTTGTCGGCCTGATGCTATCCTCATCACTGGCCCGTGCTGATTTTTTACCCCCCAATGATCTTTGGAAAGAGGATGGATTGCTGCGCGGCAGTACACTGACCGAAGCTGACTTCAATGCAGTGATTGATCTCGCTGAATCTGTGATCGGCGGCATTATTTCCACACAGTTTGGTGCGAGCTTGACGGTCAATCGCTTGTGGACTGATGCAACTGTCAATGCCAATGCCATTCAATACGGGTCGGATTGGGAAGTTAATATGTACGGTGGCTTGGCAAGACGTCCTGAAGTCACTGCCGACGGCTTTGGCCTCGTACTTTGTCACGAACTGGGGCATCACCTGGGTGGCTACCCCTACTCTTCTGCTTGGGCGGCCAATGAAGGCTCTGCTGATTATTTCGCCACTATCGCTTGCCCTCGTTTGATATGGAAGGACCAATTGACCGTCAATGCCAGCTTCCGCGAAACGGTCGAAGCCATACCAAAGGCCTACTGTGATCAAGTCTGGACCACTACCGAGGAGCAAGACCTGTGCTATCGCGTAGCAACAGCTGGAAAATCTTTGGGAGACCTTCTCGCAGCTTTGGGCGGGACTAAAGCTTCGTGGACCACACCAGACACGAGCGTGGTAAGCAAAACCAACAACGCTCACCCTGCGGGTCAGTGCCGTCTCGATACTTATCTCGCGGGCGCGCTTTGCACCAAGAACTTCGATATTGCTGTGATTCCTGGGAAGAGCCTAGGCAGCAAACGCAACAGTGGCGACGCCGAAACGGAAGCTCTCAAGTATAGCTGCACACAGTATGAAAGTTTCAATCTTGGTTTCCGTCCGACCTGCTGGTTTAAACCCTTTCTGACGACCACTGCCCCCTAATGAACGGCTATTCAAGAAGGCGAATGCTCCCATGCTTCGCCTTTCCGCAAGCCTCACTGCTCCTTACCCCCCCTCTCGCTTTTTCCCTTATCTTTTCATCGTCTTAAATTTCAAGCAAAAAAAGGCCCTCTAAAATCCTTGCAAGTTCGTGCCTTAGTTTTTCTTTAATCAAAGCGAACAATTCTTTCGTTTCGGGAAGTTCCACAATTCTTTAAGAGCCCGCGTCATTCGTCCGATCAGATGAATAGTCCCCCGTGAGTATCACTGAAGCTGAGCCTGATAGAGGAAAAGATTTACGACCTAGGACCCTATGAGAGAGGATCAAACGATGCGCTTTAAGCTTCTGAGTCTGAATAGTGAGCAAGGCGACGCCTCGATCGTGTTAGCCATGGTCATGGCTGTGGGACTCGGGACTGCTGTGTATTACAACATGGATAAATTGAATCAGACAACTAAAGTAAACAAGGTGATCGTTCAAAAAGAGCGCGCTGAAATACGCAATATTTCAGCACTGTCGCAAGCCACTGCACTCATGCAGTACAGCGGGGCCAATCCCGCATCGAACCAAGCCTCGACGCTCCCTTACATTTTTCCGGATCCCTATCTCACGAGTTCAAGCAACGCTGCTGCAAGCATCGGAACGACACGAGACGTATCGAGCTCTCCAACCTGGACTTTCAATCAGATGAAGCTCGAAATCAACAGCCCGTCGAATGCCGGACTGAAAGCCACGGATTTTTCCAAGTACGTGAGCCAGGACGTCCGCCCGGCGATGAATAATAAAGCCACGATCAAATTTCTGCGGCCTATTATGGGCGATGCGGATCATGCAAAATTGATCACAAAATACGATACCGAGGTCACCACACCAAGCTTTGACGGGCAAACTCTGATCAGCCGGGCGACCGTTGATGTTCCCAAACCAATGCCCCCGATCTGCACCTTGACCAGCGCCGACGGCCAAAATAAATTTCAACCCAACTCGCCGATGAGGTTGGTCCTGTCGGTCTCTGGTGTTGCCGGTGTAGCTTGGATCCCTGACAATACGGAAGAGCTGGATCGCAATCCAGGGGAAATTCAAGGATACTTGGATGTTAAACTGGACGACAAGGCCTACAGCATTCGCAAAATCAACAACCCTGTCGTTGAATGGACCGTCCCAAGCCCACGTCCTCTGATCGCAGTCGATGGTGCCCAGGATGTTCAGATCACTGCCTATGCATACCTGACTCCGGTGGACAACAATACCAATACTGCCGTTTCCTGTTCCTTTACCTTTTTCGTCACGCCACCAGCGACTTGTAAACTCTGGACTGACAAAGCTTCGGTTCCTCCGGGACAATGCGTAAACATCAGCTCGGAAACAGTGGGGCCAGTCGAGGCCAATTCTCTGAAACTCTCGGCCACCGATGCGTCCGACGCTCCGATCAATGGCCTCACGCAAACCAGCAGCACAACCGGTACCTTTTGTACCCCAGCGGCACCAAAATACAGTACTTCAGGCCCAGCTCCAGCCAAACCCGATGCCGATCTCTTTGCTGCCTCTCTCGGCAGCTTTTCAGCGGATCAAAAGAAGTCACTGTTGAACCAACTCAATGCTCTGGTTGACGATCTCAAGAAACTGTTTGATAAATCGCCCGAGCTGCAGAACCTTTCGATCTATCAATACAACGATCTTTTTAAGTTAGGTGACTCGGCCCTGAAGTCGCTCGACACCCTTGATTTGAGTCCTTATAAATATCTTTCAACGCTGACAGCAGACCAAGAAAAAGCCTTAAGAAGTCTGAAGGACAAGGATTTCAAGGATCTTAAATCCATGAAGCCCATCGACCTCAAACAGGTGAGTTTGCTCGATACAGTCCCTGATAGTATCAGAGACGATCTGTCCAACTACGATCCGACTCTGTTGGCAAGTTATATCGGATCGGGTCTTGACACAGCCGCAACCGCAGCGGCGACTGCCAATCCGGTTGACTATAAGATCCTAGGCAGCATAAAGGCCCTGGATGGAACCACGAACAGCTGTATCGTGCATGTCACTGCTGGAACCAATAAATGTGCTTACTTCGGCAATCAATACCCGAATTACAAAACAGCGGAAACGGTCTAAGTGAATTGGCAAGGCCAGCAAGGTCAATCAAGCTTTGATTTCTCTCCGGCCAAGCCCACTTGGGAAGTTGCATCGATTGCAAGCTCACCGACCAACGTCACAAAATGCCCGCCGACCGCTCGCTGCTTTGCTGTTGGCTCTTACGGTACACGGACACCCTTCGTCGTCGTCGATCCCGCGGACAGCGCCAGCTGTGATGCAACGGTAAATCATCGTATCGACTTGGGTTGCTTCGATGCTTCGACCAAAATACGGATGGCCGATGGCACCGACAAAGAGATTAAGTTGCTCGAGGAGCAGGATCGCATTCTGAATCCCATCACTCAGAAATCGGTAGCTATCAAACGCGTCACCCGCGGGCCCGAAAAACATCCGCTGCTTTCCATCCAAACCGCCGATGGTTTGGTGAAGGTGACCAGTAAACATCCCTTTCTGAGTGTCGCCGGTCTGAAGCAGGCAGATGAGCTGCTGGTAGGCGATAAAATTATTGATTCCAAGGGCAATCTGCAAAGCATTCTCAGCATTCAAAAAGGCCAAGAGGCTCCCCAAGAATGGGTATGGAATTTTGAACTCGATACCGAATCTAAGGAAGCCTCTGATCATGCTATCCTGGCGAATGGAATTGTCACAGGGGATCTCTATCTGCAGGAACACCTCGCTCGACAAAAAGCAGGCTACCTGACACTCTTGAACCCTTAAAGAAGAGGCGATTCCGTGCAAGAATGCAGCCCATGGTCCAAACAATCCGGTGCTTCTCTCGTTTCGGTGATGGTCGCTACAGCCTTGTTTGGCATCATAGCTGTGATGAGCAGCCAAAGTTTTAAGAATCTGAATACTTCCTCACGAAAGTTGGAATCGGCGATGTCAGCTCGCGAAATCGAAGGCGTAATCGTCCAGACTGTGGTGGCACGATTCAAGTCCTATGTCCTCATCAATAAATGTGCCAAAGCTCCGACGACTTATGCCGATTTCAAGACGATCAGCATTGGCTCTCTGGGCAGCGCGGTGATAAAACCAGCGAGCTTCAAAGACTACAAAGGCAACCCCATTACTGCGCCGGCGCTGGCCAAAGAAGATTTGGCTCGCTGCGCCGCGACCCCTTTCAGCAAAGCACCGACTTTACCGGATTCAAAGGGTTTTTACCAATGCTTCGCCATCGACATCGATCCGACAGCCAAGGCAGCTGCTAGCAAATCCCAAGAGGCCTTCGCGTCCAATCAAGGTGCCTTTGTCGAGGTCTTTGTCAAAATTCGCAATCTGCAAACCGATGCTGCTATAGAACCTTGCAGTGCCATGGCCACTGGTCGAGGCTTTGGATTGGAGGTATACTATGCTCTACACTGGGCAACCTACGATCCTTCAGGCTTGCTCTATGACAGCAAGGTAGGAACTCTCAATGTCGCGCTCTGACAATCACTGCAAGGAAAGTGGCATCACACTGATCGAGGTTATGATCGCCCTGGTGATCTCAGTGCTGATCTCGATGGGCTCGGCACAGATGTGGGCTAAATATCAAAAATCTCTTAACTCCAAGAAGATCGATAAAGACAGCAAAAACGAAGCAACCGAGCTGATTTCCTTGGTCAAAAGAAATTGGGACTATCGCCTGCGCACCGCGACGGCCGGAGTGCCAAATGATGTTGGCTATTCTATCCACAATTCGGCTGGCAATCCTTGTCCGATCGGAACCGATTGCCCTTGGTTGAAGGTCTATCTGAAAAGGACGCCTCCTGGTGGTGCCAGCTACATCGATGAAGTGAATATTCGCAGCATCTGCCTGGATCCCTCGGGCACGACGATGTCGGGAACCCTTCAACCCCTTGAATTCGGGCCTCTGATGAAGGCTGGATGTCTGAGTTGCCCCAAAGGCCGACTGCCTGCTATTCTTATGACGGGCAGGGTATTAGGGACCAATAATGCCACTCTTTCAGCTGAAAACCGGCGACTCCCTAACAACTCAAGCAATTTGAACAAGATCGTCATGCAGGGTAACCTCGGCATGCAAATCTGCTTCAATCAAGCCGCGGCAGTCCCTGCGCCTATGTCCCTGGATGTCCGATCCTTTGTCTTTGATATGGACAATGCCAAGCTCAAGAGCCTGCAGAAGACCCAAGTCCTACCTTACGAGAATTTTGCTGGAATTCATCTGGAGTAACGATCATGGCGGAACCGATCAAAAAGCTGCCGTTGAAGAAGAAGCGAAGCAAAAAAAAGCGCAAGGTGAAGCCGTTTTGGATAGTCGCATCCTCCCTCATCTTAGCTTTCTGGTTTTCTACCTTCATCGGTCAAATGCCTGCTAGGCAATCGCCTGCAGTCCCGCTTTCACCCGAAAAACCTTTAGAGGAAACCGCCACCCTAGCGACGCCGTTGCTAGGTCCCGCGACTTCAAATCAAATCACACCCCAGGTATCGAATGAGGTCCCGCAGAGATTGGCCAACGCCGGTCTCAGTGAAATAGCACCAGAAATCGACAGTCAGGGTGGGACCAACTTTGCGGTTCGAGTGAAGACCAAAGCCACCTGCCATCCAGGTGATTTTGAAGCTATGAGCAACGTATTTGGGGCCAATGGCAGCTTGCTCCTTTCCTTGGAACCGATGGACAAAAATCCTGAAGGGAAGAACCGAGCAACTCCGATTACGCGAACCATTGCTTTGAAAGAAATCGAAGAGGGCATCAAACTCTCCCTGCCGATCGATATGAAGAAAACCGGAGTCTATGGCATTTACCTATGTGGCGATGCCTCGGGAACGAGGAGTTGTGGCGGCAAAGCAGCTGCCGATTTCAATCGCATCCTAAACTTCAAACGACTCGAAACCCAAAAGGATTCGGTATTTTTCTATCAATTTTCGGTGCTCGGCAATGACTCGGCCACCGCCTATACCGGCACAGCTGAAGGAGTGGCAACGGCCCGCGAGGCCCTGGAACAAGGCAAAAAAGGCAAAGCCCAGGTGGATTGGCAAGACCAGATGGCCCGCGCCGCAACGATGATGCGGGGCGTCGCGTCCTTAACACCGACCACCGTACGTGAGGGCGATGTTATCGTACTCGAACTGCAAGTGGCTCGGGGCAATCGCCAGGATTGCCGTTAAAATCTACCGAATCCCGACCAAAATCGCGCACTATCCAGCCTCATGCTGAACATTCTCGTACCGACCACGAGCCAGGAATGCTAATCTGGAAATCAGCCAACTCATGCGATCTCTCATGGAGGGTATTGCCTTGACCATCATCAAACAGCAGGCATTGGTTTGCCTTCTGGCACTTTTTCCTTTGCCCTCGCTCGTGGCAAAGGAAAAACACCACAAGCATAAAACAGAGATCTTGGATGATAAGGAGCCCTGGGCTTGTGTGAAAAACCATAAGATTGTCAAAGTCAAAGGCAAGTCCAATCGACAAAAGCAAGATCACTGTGAAGCTCAAATGGGCATCTGGGAAAAAGAACGAACCGCGCTGCAAGAAACTCATAGCAAGAGCCAAAAATAACTCAGACGATACTAAGCCTTTTTCAATAGGACTTCATGAGGCTTAGGTATATCGACTATTTGATCGGTAAAGAAACGCTTCCGACAATCATCGAGAGACTTTTTAACCAAGACTTTTTTGAAGGCGGCATCGAACTTGAGCCAGTCGAGAATCTCGTCTTCCGAAACACCCGCCTGTTCCAGCGAGCTTCGAAGAAGCTCTTGTCGCAAAGCGAAAAGTTCTTCGGTAATCATCAAGTGCTCATGGGCATCGATAGGCATACGACCGCTATAGTTTTTCGGCCCCCCAAACAATCCTGACATAAAATCGGTTTGCTGGGTTTCTATAACCGCACGATCAATGCCGTGAAAGAACTGGCCCAGCCAGGGATGAGCGTAGAGCTTGTCATAGAAGATGGTATGCACCTTAAGAACGGTCTCCCGTCCACCCACTCGATCAAATAGCTTTTTGCCCGATTTCTGACTGGTTTCAATATCTTCCACAATGCGCAAGTCATCTATAACCTTTGACATAGAGCCTCCACCCAGACAGCATCGGGACGGATAGCGCAATTCTGTAATCATCAGCAAAGCCTTACCCAAAGGTAAGCCTCAGACTTGCCCATTGACTATCGGGCGCAGCGTGGCGAGAAATTATCGATTCCGAATCCTATCCCGACCCCTCCCGGTGGATTGAAGCCAAAGATATTGAGTTTGCTGATACCGCGGCTGCCATCGGGCGTGCGAACGATAAATCGACTCAATTGGCCATCGCGAGCCCCACCTGGAATGGACTGATACCTGACTTCGTCAACGACCTGTCCCAAGCTATCGAGGGCTCGGACCACATAGGTTTCCGAGAAGTCGATATCGACCAAGTCGATGCTCGCCTCCTTCACTGGCTGCACGTAGTCGACGACCAGGGTATCGGTTACTTCAGCCTGTTTGTGTCTATCAGTCAAAAAGAATTTGCCACCGCTTTGATTCGGCGCTAGGTAATTGGCAATATTATTGGGACCACCATAGTATCCGACGGGATTTGCTTGATTGTAGCCAGCCAGCACAACCGAATTTCCACTCAGAGTCGAAAAGCGAATGCCGTGGCTCTCGGCAAATTGATCGGCAACAACAGTACCCAGCCCATTGCTATCGCCCAAACTCTCGAATTGGATGGCAGGCAAAGCACAATCCTTGTTCCACACCAGCGTAAGATCAGATTTTAGGCGTCCATCCACACCATCGATGGTAAAGGACAACGAAAATTCAACCAGCGATTGAACGGCTGAAGCATCGGCACTTATATCAAAGACAGCAAGCCAATTACTGTCGGCACCATCGGCTAAGAGTCGAATTTTAACGGCTGAACCTTCGCCACGTTGGGTCCAAGCCAACTTCTCAACTCGCCCCTTAAAACCTTCCGCCGGTCCGGTTGGAGTTTCCACACGACAACCGATCTTCTGCTGATAGAGCGCCGGATCCTCAGCAATTTTTACACAAGCAAGGTAGGAACCCGTTATCGAGGCCGGAACGGACACCGATTCGTCGTCTTTGGGTGGCTGCGTGGTTATGTTGGTGGCATCTACATTCTTCTCGTTCAGTTGATTGGATCGACTGACCTCACGCTTCAAGTCATTTTCTTTGTGACAGCCCACAAGGCTGATAACAACGGCTAATAGCGCCATAGTGTAGATTGACAAATCTTACTCCCTCGAACAATTGTCGCATGAATCGTTCTAAGGATCTCATCGGATTTTTTCATTTGCTTCTTCAATTTCTTGCGAGTCCATGCCTAGCTTGTGGCAACTGTTGAGATAAATCGAAGTGAATAAAGGTGCCTTCAAAAGAGGGAAAATGCAAACCAAGGCTCGAGACGTGAGCCTTGGGATTTATGGTCCCATGGAATCGGACCGTGGACTGAGAGACCTGGACTTCAGCTGGCAAACTCGGCTTTGCCTTGCCCCACCGATTCGCCGTTCACAAAAAGTTCCCAGGTAATGGGGAATGCCTTCGCCAGCATGGCACTCACACCACAGTATTGGGTTTGCGATAGTTGCACAGCTTCGAGGGCACGCTGGGGTTCCACTTCACCTTCCAGGAAGAAATCCAACTTCACCGCAGAAAAGACCGCAGGGTGGACCTTTTCGACGACTGAGACATCCGCTTTCACGGTAAAGCTCGTGACCTTTTGCTTATGCTTTCTCATCAGTGCGATCACGTCCATCGCCGTACAGCCACAGAGGCCTGCGATAACCAATTCCTTTGGAGTCTGCGCGGACGAGCGACCTATCGGTGTTTTTGCATCCATCGACACTGTATTGGCCCCGGCCTTGGCTTCAAAGGCCATCAATTCTTTCCACTGAAGTTCCAGTTGCATCGATTCATCCTCATTCAATATCTATACGTTCGGGAAAAACCCGAATAGGCTCCGCATTTGGGCCATACAGGGACTTATTCAATGTTCGTACCATTTCTCGGGCAGATTCCCAACCTGCTGGTGGCCCTGAGCTGTGCTTGACGCCTGCAGAGCTTTGGGCCTTTTGCTCGGGCTGCGCATCACGGCCTATGGCGGAACGTCTGTATCATAATATATCTACAATGTTGCAAAAATATGAAACACATTGAGCTAGAGAGCCGATGCCTAGAGAAACTTAAACAGAGGCAACCTGCCATTACTACTAGCTTTTGGCTTGTTTTTACCCCACGATTGGTTTGGTACGATCCTTGAGTTAGGATGACTGTTTGCAGATTCAAGTATAGGAGGTCTGCCGTGACAGCTGATAGCCTTTTACTCCCCCTTCTCGGCGGTTTATTGATTGGACTTGGTGCGACTGTGATGCTGGCTCTGGACGGAAAAGTTCTGGGCGTGAGTGGAATTGTGGGAGGATTACTGGACCATAAACTTGCTGATAGACCTTGGCGCTGGTACTTCGTGTTCGGCCTTCTGGCAGCGGGACTGATCTTTCAGCTGCTGTATTCACAGGTCTTCACCGCCAGCCCTGCTTCGCCTATCACTCTGATCGTCGGCGGGCTGCTTGTTGGATTTGGCACAAGATTGGGCAATGGTTGCACCAGCGGCCATGGCGTGTGCGGAATGAGCCGATTGTCACGCCGCTCGTTCGCGGCCACTTTGACATTTATGGCCGCCGCCGCTGTGACCGTTTTCTTGGTCTATGGAAAGGGTTTTTGATTATGGAAATCAAACTTAAAAATAAATGGGCCGCTTTTGGTGCCGGATTGATCTTTGCTTTGGGTCTTGGACTCTCGGGCATGACCCAGCCGTCTAAAATCATCGGCTTTCTTGATGTGACTGGTGCTTGGGATCCTTCCCTAGCTTTAGTTATGCTGGGAGCCATCGCTGTGCACAGCCTTACCTATCATCTATGGCTCAAGAAGAAAAGCAAACCGATGTTTGCCACATCGTTCTCTATACCAACCAATAAAAAACTGGATAGCAAGCTGATCACTGGCGCTGTCCTGTTCGGCATCGGCTGGGGTCTCAGCGGCTTTTGTCCTGGACCAGCTTTAGTCTCTTTAGTCAGTCTACAACCAACCGTACTGATTTTTGTCGCTTCGATGATGGCAGGCATGGCTCTCTTTCATGTGTATGAAAGACAAAGACAGGCTCTTCATCGAAAGCACGACGCTAAGACGATGTGATATACTTTGATGCCCTTGAAAAATCGCTATCTCGCGGCTAGGGCCAGAACCAATTCCTGGCCCAAAAGCCTGTCATCGAAGAACCGATACTCACCGACAAATTAGTTTGGGGAAGGGGGTTCTTTTGATGACGCATTTCTCTGGATCTCCCGCTGCAGTAGGCCGATCGCGAAGGGTATCGAGATAGCCGAGGAGAGCGTCGATAACTTTTTGAGAACGAGGGTTTTCTACTGCAACTGGTAAGCTCTTGTAGCTCTGTAGATCGGCTGTGAATTGGTTGATCTTTTCCTTCATTTTTTCACTATCTTTGGCATGTATAAACTCACCGCCTGGACCAAATTCCGCGAGACTGCCGTCGCCGTTAAATGTGTAGAGGGTTTGCTTTCCCGACCAAGTGTATTCATAAACAACGCTGGGAAAGCTGGTACCGGCGCGAACCCTGACCCTATCACCCTGATTGCTGTCAAAAATCTTGATGGACTCGAGAGCAACAACACTATTCAAGTCTTCCAAGCTAACTTTAGCAGAGGCCGCTGGTAGCTGCTCGCCACGCAGGAATTTCAGGAACTTTTCAACAATCCGCACATTGTTCGGGTTGCTGGTTACCTCGCTTCGAGTTGCGAATGAACTGACATCGCTCAGGATTTTTTCAAGCGCTTCTTTATAATCAGCAGAGCCGGGTGCGTAAGTAAATACCCCAGATTTGGAACTATTACGGATGTTGCCCGAGACGTCAAAAGTATAGATGGTGCCATTCCCAAAGTTGGAATAGTCATAAGAAATTTCAGGATAAGTGAAGGCTTTGCTCAAACCTGCTGATATTCCTTGCTCGCCATTTGAGAAGCTAATTCTCGTACTCTCGAGTTCTTTTCTCAAGTCTTCCAACGAGACCGCTGGACGGCTGCCACTGCTAAGCCGCTTTTCAATATCGGCCCAGGCTTGGCGATTTTCGATAACTGACTCAGGTGTGGTATCCGTTGCGTTAGTTTCAGTTTCCTCCTCGCTAAAGGCAAAGGCTGGATAGGCCTTATGGAGAGCCAAAACCTTTGTCAGCTGGGCCACTGTTAGCTCAGAAGATTTTTCCAAAGCGAGAGCATTGAGGTAACGAATCGTCATTTGGGTGTCAACACTGCTTAGATCCAAATTATCTCCACGCGCCTGCAGCCAGTTCAAGGCAAATTGAGCTTGTTCGACTGGAGTATCCTTATGAACGCCGTGCGGACATGCGAAATCGGATCGAGTCGCATTGAGGATCGATTGGCTGTTGACGGACATATAGTCTTGGCTGCTGACTCGATCGAGGCTGAGGTCGGTATCGCTGCGACCAAACGACTGTTTGCTTGGGCTCTTTTCTACGTTTATTTTGTCGGAGCAGAACTGGTCCTTTTTCACTTTTATCGGGGTTGTTGGAACCTCGAAAGTGAGCTTATTGAATCGTGCGTAAACCTCATAGAGACGCGTGCTGTCCTCTGGAGGGCAGTTTTCGGGGGTATACCATACTGTATTTCCGCCGCTAACGACTTTAGCAGCAACCAGACATTTTCCCGGCCCTTTGTCAACAAGGTAAGTTTACTTCAAAGCTTCCTTCGGAAAGGTTACTGGATTGGACAACTCATTCCAAAATTTTGATGAAGGTGCCAAAACGTTTCTATTCAAGACGTATGGAAAGGTTTTTACCATCCGTTGTAAGCCTTGATCATCTGTACTTTTGATACAGCTGTATCTTTTATCCGCTTGCTGCGTACAGCTTCCCAATGAAATATCAATGGTTTCCTCGCTGAACTTCATGAACAACCGGCCATTTTCATCCGCCACCAGCTTTTCCTCAGTTTCGCAGGTATTGGACTCAAGGGCCCATACGGCAGGAAGAAATTCTTTCCAGGTCCAGGCTGCGGCGCAGACTTTGGTGGCCGAATAGAAGTCAACATGACTTCCGATGGCCAATGCTTTCCCAGGATTTTGTAGGGCACAGAAGAGGGGCAAGGATGCTAAGGACATTTTGAAAATCGATGGACGTGACATTGTTCTATTCCTTAATGAATTGCTTTTTTATTTTCTTACACAGATGAGATAGGGAGTTTTTGCCGATTTCTTGATATCAACGGATTTTCCATTTTGGCCGATCATAAGAAACTGAGAGAAATTTTCATCACTTTCAGCCGAGGTCATAGACCAGCTGCCGTAAACATTGAAAGCAGTGGAATTCAATGTCCAGATTTTCAGGTCAAAGGCCGCAACGAGATCGGCTTTGCTAGGAACCTCCCAATCTGAGTAACCACCATAGTCCAAAGTTTGACAGTAGCTCACAGCATCGGCAAAAGTACGGCTATTCTTATCCCAACCCTTCCAAGAGCGCCCGAGGTTGTCGACATAAACGCAATCTTCTTTGCCATTGCATTGACCATCACCTGCAACTCCTCCACCCTGCCCATTATCGGAGAACGGATCACGGGTCCATGTACCGGTACTTTTCACCTGCAAGTTCTGGCAGGATACAGTCGGTTTCTCGCCGACAAAAACCTGTCCCAGTTTGGTAAGATCGGCTTTAATTGCTGCTTTCTCGGCCTTCAGCTCCTCGTTATCCGGAATCTCGCCATAGAGGAGGCAGTTGGTGAAGGTACTCTGACGAAACCTACTCCACGTGAGTATGGTGCCTGTTAATTTTAGGTTTTCAGCTTTCAAGCTGGTCGTCTTGAGGGGCTCAAAGCTGAGGAAGTTGAGGCCCGTAAGATCCGTAGCATCAAGCTTAACGAGGTTTTTCAAGTCACCCAGTGGGCTCAAATCTTTCACCTGAGTGGAGCTTATACCAAGCTCTTTAAGGCGGCTTAAGCTTTTCAAAGAGCTTATATCTTGGAGATCACGATTGAGACCGAATTCAAGGCTGCTAAGGTTGTTCAGCTGTTCGAGTCCCTCGGTTGATGTCAGCGCATTCGCTTTCACACTCAGGGTTGTAAGAAAGTTAAGATTGCGCAACGCTGCGCCAAGATCCTTCAGACCAGTCAAGCCATTGTCGTCAACCTGAAGCACCTTCAATTGATAGAGGGAAGCGAGAGGCGAAAAGTCGATGATCATGTTTTGTGACAGATCAAGCTCGGTAATTTGGTTGAAGTACGACAATGGGAAAAGATCCACTATGCCTTGACCGGCTAGACTGATTTTTGTCGATTCGTTAATTTTTGCTTCAGCGTCTTCGCAGGCGGTAACGCTGGTATCCTTCAAGCCAACACTGCGAATCAGAACCTTGAATGTCTTCCAACGGATACTATCGGCTGAGTTTTTCGCTAGCTTACAGGAATTGACAAACGATGTGGTAGAACTCGGTTTAGTCCCTGTTATGCAGCTGATGTCATAGGCATCAGACGATTCATAGTCGGTCTTGAGGGCTTCATAGCTATCGTAGCTTAGGGCTATGGCGCGGGCCTTGTCCAGGCCCAATGCAGTGATTGCGCCCTCACAGCCCAAGTTATGCATGATGATTTTACCATCGCTTGTCCTGCGGCTATCAAAAGAAACAAAGTACTTGGTTTCATTTATTGGCTCGGGGAATTGCACAGAGCGGAAACTGGTTTTCCCTTCCGGGTAGCGGCACTTCAGAGTCGGACCTTTGCCCCAGTTCCATTTTTCCAGCAGAGCTTTTTGAGTGGTATTTTGCGCATTTAGCAGTGGTGGTTGTTCCAACGTGCTAAGCTCGTAGCCCAGAGCCGCCATCATCTTCTTGAGGCCCACACTATCTTCTCCAATCGATGGATGAGGACAAGAAAGCTTATACAGCGACTGCGCGTTTTCGGGGCCCGTCAGGTATGCAAAAGACACCGTGTCCTCATCGGGAAGCTCGCCCGTGATCCGCACGACTTGAGAAAATGACTCAGGCTCCGCATTCTCGAAGAGCGATGCAAGTGGAGCGTCGCCACTATGGCATCCTACCAGGGCTATCAGCGGAAGGAATTGATACCAATGGCGAATCTTTATCATGCTCGTCTTACCCTTTTACGAAATATATGGCGTTAAACATGCCAAAATGATTTGTTTGTTAACAGATATCGCAGTGACTCGTGCAGGAGTTCGCAGCCTGCATAATATTGCAGGCTGCTTTCGCAGGCAGACTTCTCGAACATTCGGCTTAAGCCAGACCATTCAGTCAGATGCTGATGCCCTTGCGAGCTTGCGCTCGCACCTAAGCTTGAGGCTTGACAGCCGATTCTGTTGGGCTGGTTGCTGCTGGTGGGGTAGAAGAAGGGTAATTGCGATTGCAATCTGTCTCGGGCAAGACAGGAATTTCACTCGGACTTAGGCTTATGCGGTTGCTTTGATCAGACTTCATCGTGCTCACGCAGAATTTGCTGCGAGAACTGAGAACATCGGCATGTTCGCCTTGAGCTTCTTTCCTCAGCCCAAAACGAAAGCCAACCACTTCACTCTTATAAAATACTGCTTTACCGCTTTGCAGGGAAATGCCCGCCTGACTGCCCAGACCAGTGTCTGTTTGCAAGCTAAGTCCGCTATTATGCAGCAGGACTTGAGCCCGACCCAGGACGCGAATCCCCTGTGCCCCGGTCACCACCGACAAGTCACTCAGATAACTCTGACTGTCGCCTGACAAAACAAGGCCGTAAGAATTCAACGCTTCAATCTTATTGATGTTGCCGTCACTGGCCTTCCGCATATAGAGCAGGCCATCCGAACTGATACCAAGCCCAGCAGTCAGATGTACCGATTTCAGAAGCAGAGAGGAACTGATCTCGGAACTGCTGCGAGCGAGTACTCCGATATCGAAGGCACGACCAGAGGATTTGATTTGCATGCGGTCGAGTAATGCCGTGGCAGCCCGAACCTGAATCCCGACAAATTGCGCGTTGCTGTCTTTCACAGCGCTGACATCCAGGTCATAGCTAACATTTCGTAATTCCAAGACAATCTCATCATCAACAAGGATGCCTGGGCGGAGAACATCACAGGATGCGCACGTACTTGGTTTGAACATGAGACGCATGGGCTGAGTCCCGCCTTCAAACACGACTTTGCTCAGGTTGCTAAACTTGCGTTTATCAAATACCAGCGTGTCGCTGAATACAAGAGTCTCAGCCTGGGGAGCAAAAGAGAGTTGACTCAATTCGCGTCCGCATTGGTTCGCAATAGCGTCTTCTAACATGTACCGGTTCGGAATTGTAACAAGCTTCAGCTGGCAAATGCCATTCTTAGACTCGGCTTTGAAGGGGAATTCAAACGCAGGGTCGCCTTTTTCTGCACGGGTATAGGGATTCCATGCGAGATTAAAATTAGGCGCCGCCTCATCGATCACTTTTAATCCCAAGGCTCTCAGAATTTTTTCCTGTTTGGGATCCAGGACAATAGTCGTGCGTGGATTTTCGCGGAAACTCCACTCGATTTGCGCTCGACCAAAGCTATCCGGATGCGTACTGATGGTCCGGCGAGCTTCCAAATTTGTAATAGGCATGACCGTGACAGAACCATCTGCTGCCTTGTTATAGTAGAAATGCTTCGGCTGAAACGTTTGACAGGAATTCCAGCATAGATCCAGAATTGGACCTCCTGGTTTGTCTTTTCCAACCAAGCCTTCCACTACGAATTTGCTTCGCATAAGGTCATATTTGTTCAGGTCTTGCTGCAAGTTGAAGAGCTCGGCTAAATTTTTTGCAGCCGCTTTTTGCTTTGGGCTCGACTCGTCACCTGGGAAACGCAAAAACTCCTCAACTTTAATGCCGTCGATAGCCGCGACGCCCATGGCAAATGGCCCTTTGGTCATCTCAATCAGCATGGCCTCCGTTTCATTGTTATCAACAGCTTGGTAAGTCGATGCCAAGTCCCAGCCATCGTTATCCACTTGTGAGGTCGGAGGTATGACGGGAGGCAGGGTGCTCTGACCGGAACCACAGGCAAGATTTAATCGGACAGCGCCATCCAATTCGGCAGGAAGCGGTTCCCGATAGTCGACTTTTCCTGCGTCGTCTAGAGCCTCCCAGCCTGTCAGTTGCAAGATCCCCGAGCAAACTAGCGGCACCTGAGCCACTGCTGTAGCCCCGTTTTCCATAGCGACCCGCATCGTTAGGTTTTCGTTTCCACGGAAGGCCTGGCTGAGGTTCCAGACTTTCTTTTCGCAATCCAGGTTCAGGTCTTTGACCAGTGTCAATGAATTGAACTCATCATCAGTCAGGTAGTCACTGGCCTCGTTCAGGGTTTTAGCCGGCAGATTTAGGACCGCGCGACTTTGGTTGTAGTCACCGCAGTGCAGAACTTCTATGGCTTGATTCCCGTATACATTGAAGAAGCGATTCTTCTCGCTCCCCAGAATTTTCAGTACGGCACCAGACTCGGAGCTGTGAAGCTGAGATTGGGCGATGTGTCCGACGTGACAGCCGGCTAGGCCCGCCAGAAGACTCAATAAGATCCAAGGTTTCATGTGATAAGCCTTTATTAAATCGGTTGTTTAAAGCAGGCGGTGCGCTCAGGGGGCGGCATGCCAAGTTTAAGGAAGCGCTCGACTCCGCTTGCATCCTTACCAAAGCCAGCCTCGCGGCAAAGATCCGCCACCTTCACTGGCGACGTCGAGCCGTCCTGCTGCGGCATTTTCATAACAAGGCTAGTGACTGCTGTTTGGGCCGACGCGCAAAGTGGATTATCTTTGAGCCGCGTATCACGGCAGGCTATGGATGTATCGCCATTCGTACTCAGGTTTTGACCCGACATAAGCTCACAAAAATAAATTTGGCACAGGGAACGGATGCTGCCCTTGCGATCATCCGCATAGGCCAGCAGAGTATTCAGCTGGTCTGGGAGATTGGCCAGTTGATCCCAGGCCGAGGGCTCCGCGGCTTGTGACTTTTTGGTCGACTGCACAGTGGATTTCAGGATCTCTTGATTTTCCGCCAATAGATCGGCCCAGCGCTTGTCAGGAGCTTCGACGTAGATGCCGTCTTTGAGTCTATTGTATTCCTGTTGAATCTGATCGGCGGCGAGTATTGCATCGCGATAGTCGGCTTTCAGAGCGTCGATTGCCTTGCTTGAGTCATCGATTGCCCGATCCAGAACAGTCGTCTGACCTGCGACGAAGGACGCTTTCGCAAGCAGGGTCTCGGCACGCACATCGCCGGTGGGTCGGCTGACGAAGCTTTCGTCGCCCCACAGGGATTTCCGAGCCCTTTTTAGAATGTCGCTGCTAGAGTCGATCTTTCGTTTGATGATGGCATCGACGGGCGATTTGGAGCTTTCAAACAGCTCTTGGAAGACCGCGCTCACGCGACCCGTGATCGTCTGCTCGAGATTGGGAGTTTCCGCGCTAACCCCGCAGGAGGCATCGTATTCGACAGCCAGAACGTTTTCATAGCAGCTGGCCATTTCCGAGACCAGTTTGTTCCATGCGTCGGGATTCTCGCTGCCATCGCTGTTGCGATAGTTCACTGCAAAACTGCTCCAGTTCACGTTTTGAAAAGAGGTTAGCGCCGCGACGCGGGTTGGACAGAAAGTAGCATCGCGCAGGGTGCGCCTAGCTGAGTTGCTCGCCACCCTGCAGTTGGCGATGCCTTCCAGGAACACGGCGAAATTTTGCGCTTTGCTGGTTAAACCACTGGTCTGGGCGCCAGCCAGCTGAACGGCAGCCGCTTGCATCCGCTTGCGCTGCTCGGGGCGGTCGCCAGCCACCGGAGGATTGCTGTGGATAGTGCAGAGGGCATTTTGCAATTTCACCAGAGATTTGTCGTTGCCCTCTTGGCTAGCCAGATTTTCACAGCCTTGCCCATACAGTGCTGAGGGTATGTTCAGATCAACCAGTCGATTGAGGGAAACGTCAGCCGCTTGCGCCGCCCCATGAAAGGCACCTGCGCTGAGCAGGAGCGGTGCAAGGGTTTTGATGAATAGGGACGTCGATTTCATTGTAATTTTCTCATTAATTCGGTTTAGTTACGACAAAATTTAGACGTAATTGCTCCAGTTGACAGCCGCCGGTCTGCATTTTCATGGTGTAGCGGCCGTAAGCGGGCGCACCCAGGAAAGGCAGAGAACTTTTCGTGTCGGAAGTAAAGTCCACTTCTGGCAAGGTCACTTCGTTCCAGGTCTTTTTCCAGCTGCGCATCGAGTTTTCCAGCGCCTGCTTATCGCTATCGTTGTCGTAGTCCGAAACGAAGAGAACCTGCGATCTTGACTGCCCCAGAACAAACTGACTCTTATCTTCCTCGTCCAAGACATAGCCGATCCCAGAATGTTGCAGTTCGACAAAAGTTGCCGGTTTACGACCTGCCTCGGCAGCAAGCTCGAAATTTGGGCAGTAGAGTCGACCGCCGATCTTGATATCCATCAGATACATGTTGCGTCGGGACAGCACACTGTCGCCTAGCCCAATGCCAAGGCTCAGGTAGTTTCGCGCTTTCATGTCTTCAACCGAACGCACAGCGGCGCTGATGTCAAAGTCCACAGCCTCGCCCCGGTTCAAGGCTCGAAGCAGCGAGCTATTGGCAGGTATGACCAGTTCACTGGGATAGGTGATGATCGTTTTTTCCCGGTCGAAGAACACGGAATCGGGAGTCGGCACGCAAAGCACATTGGAATCGGAGCCCACCTGGCAGTAGCGGCTGATCAGACTTTCCAGGTCGCTGGAATTGCTCACATAGAGCGGCAGGTCGCTGTGGTCGCTGCCGGCGATGAAGCCGGTGGTTTGAGCCCGGGATTTCATATGCCCAAGGACATAGTTTACCGTGCTCAGGTAGTTTTTCTTTTGGCTGATAAAGTCCGGCAATCCGCGAGTCAGGCTGGCCAATACTTCGTCTGCCGCTAGAAAACGGGTTTCCGCTGCAGGGCGTTCGGAATCTATGGCCGCTTGCAGTCCCGCGCTGTCGAGCACTTCCTTCCGCAGTTTCAAGATCTCTTCATTGGCCTTGCTTTGCTGGGCCCGACTGATCGCAATCAGAGTCTTCTGCTCAGCGATATTATTCTTGAGAAGATCATCAAGCTGCGCGACGGATACGGCGGCTTCGCTCTTCTCACCGGCCAGGATATCTTCAAGATGAGCGATCGACTCGGCAGCCAGATCCTTGACCTGCTGGAACTTCTCCTTGAAATTATCGGCGATTTGCTTCGTCAGAGAGCGCGCGTCTGATTCCCAGCCTCGGATGCTGTTCAGAGTGGCTTCGATACCACTGATTTGGAGGACGACCAGTTTGATCAGTCGTTCTACAGCCGAGATTTCTTCCTTCTGCGAGTCGATGTCGATGGCGAGATTCTTGTCATCAAGCGCGAGATTTTGCTGGCGATATCGGAGTACTTCGATTTCGCTGTCGATGCGAGCAATGGCGACGTCGACGTTCTTATTTTCCTGGCTATCGACGTCGAGAGTCAGCAGCAGCTTGCGGTGTTCGGTGATCAGCTTATCGGCCTGATTTTTCAGCGTGTCCTGGTCGGATTCACATTCGACGTTTTGCAAAGTCCCTTGGATGGCGGCGCTCTGAACGTCAAAGTAGAGGCTTGCCTCGGACTTCAGGATCTGAGTCATCGTCTGCTGGGCTTGCAGCTCGGCTGCGACGGCCTCGATGTCGACCTGCTCCAGACTCTTTTGTAGGTTGGCGGCCTGCTTTTCAATCTCTTCGATCTGCGATGCTAATTGGAACTTCTGCTGCTCACCGGATTCTACTGTGGTCAAGTAGATGGAAGCGGCATCAAGTAATGCTTTCGCAGCTTCACGATTACTGGTGACTGGACCGGTGGCTGCATTTGCGTCTGGAATATAGGCAGCGGCAGAGGCAGTGACTGATAGTGTCGAAATCTCGGTTGTCAGTTTGTCAATCGATCGAGTCCGGCGACTTTTCTCAATGATAAAATTGCTGAGGATTCTATTGACCTTGAAGATTGATTGCTTGATTTCGGCTTTTCTTGCTTCGATCAGCTGCTTGCTATTGGCCTGCAGCTTGCTGGCAAGATCCAGCTCCTTAGCGTTCAGGCTACAGGTGGTGGCTGCGTAGCTCTCGTTAATGGCCTTCTGATCGAGCTGGCCAAGGCCGGCATTCGAACCGACGGTGGGCGGATTCGGAAAGCCCAGGAAACATTTCCGCACCCGCAGTGAGTTGTTCACCTGCAGCTGCTGAAAACTAGCGCGCAGGTCGCAGATCTGGTCCTTGAAGGCGCCTAAGGAACGGCCCGCAGCCACCTGAAAAAGCTGACAGAGAGAGTCCTCGCTGGGATTTTCCGCCGTGGAATTGCGATTGGGAATGAATTTTGGATAATCTTGCTCATTGCCCAGGAAGGCCAGATCGCGTTCGATCTGGCAAATTGTCAGCAACTTCTCCTGACGCTTCAGACTGTAAAGATCGGTTTTCTGGATTTTAAGGACGTCCTTATCAGCTTCAAGGCTCTCGATCTGCTTTTCAAGGCTCGTCTGTTCGTTCGCGTTCGCTTTCTGGCTGTTTTCGGTAGCTTCAATCTTTTTCCGCGCCAACTTCAAGCGCTGCTCGTACTCAATTTTCTGACCTTCCAACGAAAGGATTTGGTTGTTCAGACTATTCAAACTGGTTTCCAGGTTGATCAACCAGCGCAGCTCATTGCGCTGCTCAACCGCCTGCTCCATTTGAATGGCGAGAATTTCTTGATTCTGCCGCTTCAGGATTTGCGTCTGTGAAAAGGCGCTTTCCTTGACCTTCTGCTGAATCTCAAATTGCACCTTGCGCAGCTGCTCGCGAGCATTGAAATCCTTCTCGCCAACACCCAGGGCTTCGATCTGCTTGGTGACGTCGTCCGCCAGCAGCTTAGCGTTCTGATCGATCCGCGCGATCTGGTAGAGTTTGAGATTGACATCCTCACCGCTCAGGTAACGCTTTTCGTCGATGATCTGATTGTCCTGAGTGGCCTTAATGGACTGCCAGTCCTTGACAGACTGTTCAATGCGTTCTTCGACGCTCGCGATTTTGCCGAGCAGGATTTCGAGGATCTTCAGCAGATCCTGCTTCGGTATGCTGCTGAACCCATAAGGCTCGATACCGATAAAGAGCTTACCTTGATTGATCGAATCCATGCGAATTTTGAGGTCATTCTGCAAGGCCGAAAGCTGGTTAAGCTCGTCCTCAAAACCTAGGTCTGGCAGACTGCCTTTGGCCTCGATCAGAACCCACTGAGCTTTTTGATAGCGGATCCGCGCAGCGCAGAGTCGGCTGCTGCAGTTGGTGTCGCTTGTACTGAGTTCACTGGCGACGAAGGCACCGACCATGGAATCGAGTTTCGTTCCGACATCTGCTGAAGCTGCTTGGTAGTGGCTATCACCGATTAAAAGGTGTAGACGGACCTCCAGCAGGGCGAGGCTCTGGTACTTTCGCAGGTAGCTTGCGAATGTATCTTTTTCCGCGTTCGCTTGGGCATCTGAATCCTCTTCGACACGGGATTCGGCCAGCAGCTGAGCCTTGGCCAGCTCCATAACTTCCAATCCGGAATTGGCGAATTTCAGGCTATCAGCAGGACTGGTCACCGGGCCGCCGGCACTTTTCGCCGACATAATCGCTAGGTCTGATGCCAGGAAATAATAGTAGTTGGCGCGTTCACGATAGCAGGCCGAGTCACAGAATTGCCAATTGGGACGGGCTGGGCTGTCCTTCTTGCAGGCATCCAGAAAGCGAGTCTGCTCACTAAACGCCGAAACCATGTCTTTCACGTCGGCATGAAAGATCGCCACCTTCAGGCGGGTCGAGAGTTTATCCCTCTGCCTTGTGATGTCAATCGCCGAGGACTGAGCCGAGCAGAGTGAGGGCTGGGTCTCCGCAGCTGCAGGGAGAGTGATCGACAAAGCAAGGAAGCCGACACTTGCGACCAACGTTCTACTGAATTTTTTGATGGCAATCTTCATGGATACTCACTTCAGCAATTATTGCTTGGTTTTTTGTTCAAGGATGATAGCCGACAGACGGGACACATAACCCGCCAGGGCATCGTCAATCGCATACTGCGCTTTGTTATTCGCAGCGCTCTTCTTAAAGACATCCACAGCCCCGTCCAGACACTGGGTCAGAGCGGTTTTGAAGGCTCGTCGCTGATCGATGCTGTCCTGGGTACCACCCTTGACAGACAGCTGTTCATCCGATTTGTATTTGGCCACGATACTCGTGCACGCTTGCAGAGATGGCCGGAACGCGGCGGGAGCGCTGCTGGCGAAATTTTCGTAGCGACTGAAGATGGTGACCAGACCACTGGCAGACTCGCTGCCGTTCATCACGCTTTCATAGTGTTGCCGCGCCTGGACCAAAGGGTCATCCGTACCGTCGAAACGAGCGATGCGGGAAAAATCGATAGCTTTCAGTTCATCCAGGCGGTTGCTCGTGCAGACCACGCTTTGAGTGGAAAGGCAGTAACTGTCATCTTTAACGAGGTCGAAGTTGCTTTTCACATTGCCCAACGAATCGCGCAACAGGATGAGCTTTTCCACATTCATAGCGTAGTCGGGCGCAGCCAGTTGGCTGGCGAGATCGTTATAGGTTCTGAGAGTGGACTTGAGCTCTGCTGTCTTGCGCTCCGCATAGCCGCCCAGGAGATCGTTTTCGCTCAGTTTTTTAGCCACTCTTGCCTTGATGAGCTGCTCTAGCTCGACGTTGGTCGTGATCACCCGAGCCCGGCATAACAACCGTTCCAACTCATCCAGCTTGTATTGGCTCTGGACATTGTCAAAAACTTCCAGGAGCCAGGTGCTACTGGAATCCAGGGACAAGCCCCCAAAAAGCTGGCGGCGATTGGTGAAGGCCTTGCTGAGGTCTTTCGCCTGCTGCACGCTTTGGCACTTGCCGGCAAGTGTGCGGGATTGCGCGAGTCGGATCATGGAACCGAGGTAGAGTTCGAGTTGGCCTTCGTTCAAGCGGCGCTCGAGTGCGAGGGACTGATCGTTGCCGCTGATTGTTCCCGTGAACAGCTCGTATCTTCGCAGATAGCTCTGCACCAGCGCTTCGCGCCGCAAAACACGACCTGACTCGGCGCGCGCGGGCAGCACGGGTAAAACTGATAAGATAGGACTGTCCTTGCTGCCACTATCGACGATGATACTTTCATAGCCACCACGACCCAGAAGTTCTGGTGGTGGCTCCTCATCATCAGCACTAGGTAAATCGACAGCTTTTTTGGCGAATTTTTCGTTGCTCAGAGCCTCATAGGCTTCACGTTCGCTGCTGCTCGGATGACCGACCTGCTCGAGCCAATACCGGTTCAGCTGATCAAAGCTGTAGATGCCGGTCGCGCCGAATGCCAGCTGCGTGCTAAGTCCGAGGTAAAAGGCCGAGATTATATTTGGAATTTTTTTCATGATTGAGCTCCTTGGCCTTATCGTTGGCAATACCAAGCTTTGATTGTCATAGCCGCGCAGCGGGTCACCCCATAGTCCTGCCAGGCTTTCTTAATTGCTGTGGCCGTCGCTGCTGCATTTCCGCCAGCCATTCTCGAGGCCTGCCTTACAGGCGAATTGCTGTCGGCCACCAAATCCTTGACTTCGTAGCTCGCAAAGCTCAGCTGCGAGACCATCTCAGCCGCTTGTACGAATTTGACTTTCTGGATGGCCGAGTATTTTTCTGGAGTAAGGTCGCCCAGGGCTTTTTCAAACTGCTGCTTAAAACCATTTCTGCCTTCGGGGTCATCTATCATCTTGTGCGCGTCAGCAACCCGCTTTTGAACCGAAGCCAGACTCGAGTCGCGACTCAGGACAAACGCCGGACCATTGGCACTGTCGATCATCGAACCGAAGTTGTTGAGTTCAGTTTTGAGCTGCTCAATGTTGAAGCGAGCAGCTTCATATTCCACGTATTTTTTCGCGATTTCGGTCTCTATGTGCGAAGCTTTGGCGACGAACTGCCGCGTCAGCCCTTGTATAGTTTTCCAGGTTTCTTTGCCTTGGGCATAGAGGGCTAGGTCTTCGCTTGTTGCTTTGTCCGGTATTGCGAGGCTCAATTGGATTCTTTCGAGGACGTCCCGACTATGCTGCTCGGCGAGCAGCTCGATGTCTGCCTGGGTCAGGGCGTTTTCCAGGCAACCCCGAACTTTGTCGAGTTCGCTTATGACCCGGGTTGCTGTATAGGTCTGACGAATTTCTGTATCGGACCCATAGGTACCCAGCTGCTGAAAGTTTTTTCGAGCCCCAGTGAGGTAGTTCTTCAGCACGATGCGAGCGCTCTGTCGATAGCTACACTGGAGGGCCTTGGAGCGCGTTTGGCCCATAAGACCAAAATAAGACATGCCGGCGAAGAATTTTTCTTCTTGTCGGTAGTCGCCCTGCACGATCGCGAGCTCGTTCAACACACGATCATACTCATCTTCGGTGTAGAAGCCGCGAATGCGATCCATCCGCTCCCGCCACTCGCATTCCGCCGGAGCACAGGGCGCGCCAAAGGCACGGCTGGCCTGGGCCAGTAAACCGACGAGAGCGAAGCTTATAAGTACCAGTTTCATCAGGTGATTCCTTAGCCAGATGATCAAATCGAAGGACCAGGGCTTGCCAATGGTTGACTGACTGGACACAGCGTTGCCAAGTTTATTGCAAAGATGAAATCCTTGGATTTCTCTTCCTGCAAGGCTTCGATACAAATCCGTACTTTTAACGCAGCTGCTGTCTTGGACACAAAAAGTGAGAGCAGGTCTGCAATATTTTTCCGAGCCCGTCATCCGTTGAAAGCGCAGTTTCGTCCAAATCTTGGTGCCTCGGAGCCCTTATCATGAGTTTTTCCTTACAAACCTTCGCCTTACTAACATTGAGCCTGCTCGCTTTGCCGCTTGAGGCCCAGGACAAATCGCCCAGTCGTGGCGGAGTTGTGTCCCTGCCAGGACCTGGCGGAACGGTACAAAAGGAAGGCAGTGGCTTTCATTTGCAGAGCAATACGGGAGCCGTGAACTTTGAAGTTCCCCTGCCCGCACTGCCGGCTCGAACCGGACTGAGTCCAAAACTTTCAATCAATTACAATCAATTCACGGGTGACAGCGGCAGCGGCCTGGGGGTGGGTTGGAGCCTCAGTCTACCGACACTTGGACTCGACATGGAAGCTGGCACCCCCCTGCGGACAGCTAAAAACGACAAAGATTTCTTCACCTATAACACTCTGCTCTTCCGCGGCGAGCCCCTGGTGATGCTAGGACAGCGCGACGCGTTTATCGACTTTGCCCCGCAGCGTTCCGAAATTGCGACCAGCATTACTTTCGGCCGCAGCGATTTTTTCGTCGAGGTCCTGGACGCATTAGGCCAGAAGGAAACTCTTACAGTACCTGGCGGATTCCTGGTTCGTGAGACCGATGGGACCCGTCTTTATTTCTCGGCTGACCCCGAAATCGCCGAAGGCGTGGCTGCCGAGGGCTTTGTTTCGCAGTGGCCGCTCGTGCTAGAAGTGAATCCGAACGGCGAAGCCATTCGCTATTTTTATGACAAGAGTGTTCGCAAGCAAAGCGGCCGGGCTGTGCTCAATCGGGTCGAATTCGCTGGCGGCGCCAGCGTCTATGAATTTGAGACCATGCCCGCCCGCGCTTCCTTGATCGATTATCGAAGCAGTTTTGCCCAACGTAATACCGTTCTTTACTCGGGATTAAAGGCCAGCTTTCGCGGCCAGCTGGAAGCACAGTGGTGCTTCGCCTACGTGAGCCGGAGCCTTGACGATTCCCGCGAACAGGTCGTGCGCACCGCTAAAAATTGCGAGGCGATCGCTCGCGAAGAGCTACAGAGCAAAATCGATCCTCAATCTATCAATGTGCTGGACCAGCTCAAAGCTATCTATCGCTATGGCCGCACGCTCACACGTGAAATTCGCAATCCCGCGATCTATTTTGACTATTCGTCCTGGACCTCGGGCGAGCTGGCTGGCCGTGACCTCGTTAGGCGTGCCGGGAACCTGGATTGGCTACAGAACATTGACAAGCAGGCTTTTGAACTCGCGGATGTTAACCACGATGCCCTGCTGGACATCATCTACAGCGACCGCAATGGCGAAGCTGCGCGCGTTTATGCAGGTGAGGCCGATACCAGTAAAGCCTGGCAAATGGGCAGCAGCTGGATGCTTCTTGATGGAACGGGCGCCCAGGAGCAGCGAATTCGCCACGGTTTCCTCGGTAATTCCTACCAGTTCGCGGATATCAATGGAGACAGCTACGCTGACGTTGTTAGGCTCTATGACGGCGGCTTCGATGTGTTCCTCGCGGACAAGACCGGTGACTATTCTCGCGTCAAGAAAACAGTGACCATTCCACGCTTCAACCCCGATCTCTTCGAGGGAGGCGCTGCTCAATTTCTAGATATGGACCAGGACGGACTCACTGACATTCTCCTGCCTGAGCTGCAGAGTGATGGCACCGTAGGCGTCATGGTGATTCGCAACCAGAGCCTTCGGGACTACAAAGGCAAGCCCTATATAGCTTTCTCAGGTGCGAAGCCGACCCATCTTCGCCTGCCGATCAAAACGCAGGATACGCGATTTTTTGCCCAGGCTCAGGTAAAACTCAGCGACCTTAACGGCGATAACCTGCCCGACCTTGTGGTTTCCAAACGCCATCCTGAAACACGGGTTGCCGGCGTCTGCTTCTATGAAAATACCGGCAATCTTTACGATCCAAAGAACTACAGTCTGACCGAAACACATAGCCTAGCCTTCGGCGTCGAGGACCGCAACGACATCGCCTGCGGTGCTGGACAATTCGTTGAACTCGCCGGCATGAACGAGCGGGAAGCCGACGATGGCATGCGCAATCTGTGGATCATCGACGTCAACGGCGATGGCATTCTCGATTTCGCGAGTGCGATCGGCAGCCCTGATAAATTGCGGGTATGGCTGGGACTTGGCAACGCCAGCTTCATGCCAACTCCCACCGAACTGCCGCTGAATCTGCCTATCCGGGTCGACACCGAGGCTCGCTTCCGCAGCCGCATCGCCGACCTCGATGGCGACGGCCAAGCCGAGATTTTGGTGCTTCAGGCCGATGGGGTCATGGTGATCGATTTCAACCGCACCGCAACGAATCAATTGGTCAAGGCCAATCTTTTGACCTCGGTTGCCTATGAAACAGGTCTTCGTTATGATATCCGCTACGCGACCTCGATCGATGAACTCGAACGCGACCGCAAAAACGGTCTGCCCAGCAGCGGTCTGCACTTTCCGGTGATAGTCGCCAAGCAGATCGCGACCTCGGATGGGACTGAGAAAGGCCTGAGAAAGAATGTCCAGGTCGAGGAGTATCTCTTCCACAATCCGGACTACAATCTGATCACGAGAAAATTTCTCGGTTTTGCTCGAGTGGAGCGCATTTTTTATGGCGACGACTATGGCAGTAGCAGCACGCAGGCTTCCCGCCTGACAACGGAAGAGTATTTCACCTCCTCCGACCGAAGCGGCGTGACGCTGCGCGGTCTGATGAAACGCCAGACCGTCTCGGCCTTCACCCCACATGACAGCTTCATCGACGGCGCACGTTTGGGCCAGCAATTCGACACCCAGAATGCCGAGAGCCATTCACTGGCGTCTTATACAGCCCGGCAGAGCCTACCCAAAGCCGGCGCTGTCAAACTCGAAAAAACTTGGAACTGGGAAGCCGCTTCTGCAGTTAAGACTCCGTTACTGGAAACTTTCTATAAGCGCCTTTTAAGTGAAACGAGCACGCATTTCGAAAACAATCAGCAGGCCAGTTCCCGTGTCGAGTATCTGGACTTTGACACCTACAACTACCCGGCCCGGACCATGAGCACCCAGGAAGCCATAGCAGGTCCGGATGGCCAGATGATTCCCGCCCGCCAGGTCGAAACACGTTTAGACTATGAAACCAGCCGCAGCTATCTTGCCGAGGCGGGTATTTTGAATGCGCCGGCCTCCATAGAAAGCCGTCTTTTGCCTGATGATACTCTGCTCTCCCGCCAGTCTTTTGTCTATGAAGCGCAGCGCGGCCTCAAACTCGAGGAACGCAGCACTGTCATCAGCCAGCGCCAGAGCGAGCAGGAGCGCATCAAATCTTGGACTTATAATGCCTTGGGCAACGTTATCGAAGCTCACGATCAGAAAGGTCTGATCGAGGCGGTTGACTGGGATCCTCGCGGCATTTTTCCGGTGCGCAGCCGCAATGCCCTGGGCCATGAATCACTTCTCGCCTACGGTGATGGCAATCCCGAAGCGCCATTCCCTCAGGGCTTTGACCCTAGCTCGAACCTTGCGCATATCACGCATGGTCGAAACGCCAGCGGCGAATGGTTCTTCATAAGCTACGATGATCTCGGTCGGACCCAGCGCTACCAAACGAGTGATGGACGCGAACAGGTCTATGAATATCGCATGGGCCTATTCGGTCAACCCTCGCTGCTGGGTGCCCGCGTGCGACGTTATGCTGAGAGCGAGACCCTGCCAGTTGGCGAAAGCCGCTGGGTGCATTCCTTGAAAGCCTACAATTCCCTGGGCGATGAACTGGCTTCCCTGGAAGAAAACGAAAGCAGCAGTGGTGGGGTCCGCGTCATCCAAATGAAGGAATACAATAGAAACAGTGAAGTCATTCGCGAATACGTACCATTCGAACTACCGCTGACCAGCATCGATGCCGTCATGAAGCTCGGTTCGATCAAAACTGATGCCCCCGGGGTTATCTCAGCTCGCTTCAGCTATGATGAGTTGGGCCGTCTCGGGCAGAAGCTGGTCAACGCCCATCTCCGCGAAGATATGCAGTACCCAATTTGGGGCGAAGTGACGACCAGCACCTATGCCGTTCCACAGGGCGAAAGCTGGGTTAATAAAACCGTAGTCGAACGTGAAGTTAAGGCTGGCGATACGGTCTTTGCCTCCCAGGACGAACTGGGTTACTGGACCCGCTTTGATCGTGATGCTTGGCTGAACCTCGCATCGATCCTTTTGCCCGGCGAAAGCAGCCCGAGGCTGATCGCTTACAACAGCGAGGGTCTTTTGGAATGGCAGAGCGTTCCGGCTATTGGCATCTTTGAGTTTAGTTACGATCTGCGCGGCAATAGCATCGCCGAATCGCGCACAGGCACCGACGGTGTTCAGCTTTATCGTAAAACCCGGGTCTTCGATGCACTTGACCGTCTGGAGAGTGAAGCGATCGATGGCAAAGAATCACTGCGCAATCGCTATGACAGCTACCCTGCAATGGCTGAAGTTGAAGGTGTCCCAGGCGCTGTCACCCAACCCATCGGGCAGCTGACGGTGATCGACATGGTCGATCCCAATGGACTCTTCGCTTATCAGGAAATTGCCTACTATGATGCGGCGGATCGCGTGATCACGCGGGAAGTGAAACTGGGTCAACACTCATACCGCGACCAGGCACAGTACACTCTGGATTCACTTGTGCGCAACTACGTCGATCCCTTTGGAGTTCGCACGGTTCAGACCCTGGCTCGCTCGACCAAGACTTTGGCCGTCAGCATGCAAACGTCCTGGATGGCAGAGGAAGAGCCGGTGCTGAGCTACCTGAGCTACAACCCGCAAGGCCAGACCCAGCGAATCGACTATCGCGCAGGCATCACCAGCCAGATTCAGTACGAGCCTGAAACACTGCAGCCTTCGGTCTTCGAAACCTATGGCAAGGACGGTGAAAAACTGCAGGATCTGCAGTATAAAACCGACGGACGTGGGCAGATTCACAGTATCCGCGACGCGCTGAAAGCAGGTCGCTATGGAATGGTGGATCGCTCCGCAAGCTTTAGCTACAACGATCGTGGCGAGCTGATGCAGGCCTCGCGATTTGGCCAGAACCACCAGTATCGCTACAATGCTGCCGGCAACTTTCAGGAGAATTCGGAGATTGGTGAAGGTGATTGGCAAAAGTCTACCGATTCCAGCCTCCTTCCACTCGGCACGACTGACAATTCCTATCAATTCGATGCAGCGGGACAGCTGAAATCGGGCGGTCGCATTCTCGAGGCCCGCTATGACAGCAAAGGCCAGATGATCTTCGCCCGCACGGACGCTGCTGAGGTGTTCCTTGGCTATAGTCCTTCCGGCAAGCGCGTTTACCGTTTTGTGAAACCGACCGAAGGAGCGGTGAAGGAATCCTTCTATCCCATGGCCTCGATTATCGTCGAGAACGGCGTGAATCAGAGCTTCATCATTGCCAACGGCCAACGTCTGGGCCGCGTCGATCATGACAAGCAGGAATGGTTTTATTATGTCCGCGATCACTTGGGCAGCAGCGACCTGATGCTCACCAGCGACGGCGTACCCGTCGAGCAGATTCTCTATCTGCCTTATGGTAACGAAGTGCAAGCCGCGCAGCTGTCAACCACCTGGCAGGAATTTGCCAAAGAGGCAACGGCGCTGCAGCCCAAGCAGCCCACTCGTCATCGCTTCACGGGTCAGTATCGCGATGATGATCTGGGCGTCTATGACTTTGGTGTCCGTCAATACGATGCTAGATTGGGACGCTTCCTGGGCCCTGATCCGCTCTACATCCTGGACCCCAATCAATGTGTGGCTAGTCCCCTGGATTGTAATCTTTTTGGCTATGCGCGCAACAACCCGGTCAAGTATAATGACCCAACAGGCAACAACCCCTTGCTGGGCGCAGCGGTGGTGGGAGCCGTCATTGGCGCCAGCTTGAACGTAGCGTCTGAAATCCTGACCAAGAATGATCTGAAAACTATGAGCACCGAGCAACGTTGGAAAACCCTAGGAACTGTGGCACTTTCTGGGGCAGTGCAAGGGGCGGTGGCGAGTCTGATCAGCCCTGCAATGTTGGGCAAGGTCGGAGCCACGATCGTTAAGGAAGGGGTGAGTTTCGGAGTTGGGCTTGTGGCTGATGCGACGAAAAGCAAAATTTCTGGCAAAATGGATAAATCTTCGATGCAAGAAAAGGTCGGCATAGGTGCTATCAAATTTGTGCTAGGCAAAAGCCTAGGCAAAGTTACCGACAAGGTCAAGATAGGTAATGGCCTCAGCGCGGCCAAAGGATTCAAAAAAGCCGCTGAAGCTGGCAAATTTGCTAGCGAAAAGCTTAAGGAAACTGGCAAAAAATATTGGTCGAAGATGGTCGATAAAGCTGCAACAGCAAAAGCTGATGCGATAGTCGGCGGCGCTATCAACGATGGAATCGATGCAGCCGTGGGTCGTGTGAGTAAAGATACAGCCAAAGCAGTTCTCGGCACCAACGAAGAGAAGAAGAATTGAGTCGAAGAAGGTTCGTTAATAGGGTGAGACGGAACAGGATCTATCTTGTCGCGCACCTCGTCCTATTGATTCCCATACTTTCAGGCCGAACTCCAAAAGAAAGTGTTGCCTGGACTCATTTCAAATATTTCGCTGGTCTCTGCAAGGGGCAAGAAGACTGCCATGCGGCACTATCTAAGGCTTTTCCAACTTGCTTCGCTGAAAATGTCGCTTGGAACAACGCCGAATGGAGTCTGAGCGTCAAAATCGTTGAATGCGTCGAACAAAAGAGCGGATTCCGCTTTCGCGAGGCTGAACAGCCATGAGCAAGGACGAGGACGATGAAACTGAGCATGTCTCTACACAGGTTAGCCTTGTTATCTGCATAGCCGTTGCCATTTACTGCGCGATCTATCGCTATCCCGAACAGCAGGGGAAGGCTCTGAGATGGGAGCACCTGCTCGAACGGTTGGAGCAATGCCAGGAGCAGGTGGATTGCATCGACAACGTGGTGCGCAATCTCGATTCATGCTTTGAGGCCAATTATCAAGGTTTTTCTTACGCTGTGAAGTTGAATGAGGCGGGGCTCAATGAGTGTCTCGCCAAGAATGAGAAAACTAGAGGGGGTTGAGTATGCTGCGTGTGGTTCTGATATTTCTCTTAACGACTGGGTGTTCAACTCTCTACCCGCAGAAGGGCGATTCAACCTTCGTCCAGCTTACCTATGAAGTCGCAAGCCATACCGGATGTCCGCCAGAGTCTATAAATATCACGGAAGTTAAGCCAATTCCTGGCCAGTTCTATGTACTCTACTTTTTCAATGCGCGCTGTAAAGGTCGAAATTATTATTGTTCTTTGAAATTCATGGGAGGTGATAGCGACACCGATTGCCACGAATCCCTCTAATCTAAAAAAGCCCCGCTGCTTCCTGCGGGCTCATATTCCCTTCCAGAACCGCATTTAAGGCCTGGAGCGATTTACCCTCGAGCTGAGCCCTTTCTGGCAGCTGTTGCCAGGGCCAGATTCGGTTCTGCGTATCCTTCAGGCTAACACGACCATATTCTTTTACCAGTTTCTCTTGCATGACATCCGCGCGCAGCCGCTCGATGAGCTTGCCAACGGCTCGAGATGGTTGCTTCCCTGCTGGCAAGGCAAGACCTGCCCAACGCAGCCACCGGGCTTCGGCAGGCGCCCAGCTATGCAACTTGAGCTGACGCCCCCCAGACTGGTCGCGCAAGGCCCAGAACATCCATTCCTCGGCCAACGCAAAGCGACTGTTTTTTTGAGTCCATTCAACCCAGAAGCAATCAAGCTGACAATTCACCGCTAGGTTTTGACTCGAGTGAGCCGCTTGGGCGAATTCTTTGAAAATCGACAACAACTTATCCTTCTGCGCATTCACTACGATATGGGCGGCATCGACTGAAACAATCTGAAACCCGTCAAGAGCCAGCAGCATCTGGGCGGCGAGTGACGGCTGGTCGCTTGGAAAAATGGTATAAAAGCGCGGTTTTTGCCCCATGATACTGTTGTCCAGAAATATGTTCCGCCAAGGGCTCTCCAGGGCTTCGTCGTCCGCATCGCTCAGCAGCAAGGCCTGACCATAGCCAAAAAACGGTGCGGCCATCAATTGTTCGGCACTCGGCTCGAACTGCAGTTTTTGAAGTTCCTGAACTGTTTTGCTCAAAACCTCGGGCAAGGGCTGGATGGCTTTATTCTGGGCCAAGGCATAGAGCCTATCTGGTCCGGCGATCACAAGGTCGGCACGGCCGACATCATCGCCCTTGAAGAATATCAGCTGAATATCAGGGCTAGACAAAGCCCCTTGCAGAAAACGGAGGGCGGGCTGGTCTTCGATCGCTACGATTAACTGCGGCTGGGGCCTTTGCTGATACCAAACAATCCCTGCGAGCAGCAGTCCGCCAATGACCAACCCAAACTGCAAAATATGCTTACGACTGAGATTTAACTTCATGGAGCTTTAGCCCCTTTTTTTAACTTCAGCAGAAGGATGACCAGGATTAGCAGAATGACAAGTCCAGCCCCCATCCATTTCTTATTCGCTGCCGCTACATCCTGCTCACGCTCCTGCTGCACCGCAATCATATAGTCGGTGTCCGGTCGCTTCTGTAGTTCGATCGGTGGCTTTTCGGCTTCTTCGTCATTCATGGAGGCCTCGCTCAAATTCGCATAGAGACATCTGATTATGTCGCCCAAAGATGGAAACTGACAAGCTGAAAAGCAAAGCCGCTGTCCCTTACGGAAACAGCGGCCCGGCTTTTTTTCAATTTTTCATGGAACGTTCACCAATCGATCAGACTCTACACTATTTTACCGCACTCAATGCCTGCAAATACGCTTTGTAGGCCTGCAGTGTACTGACTTTGGTGGGGTCTGTTGAGGCAGCCCTGTCAATCGACCCATCGACCGATTTCATCTCGTCGTTGAGAAACGTATAATATTCCGGGGATTTTACCAGATAAGTCCTCTTGGAAGATCCCATCTCCCATGTGATGCCAGTCCGGGAGAATGCAATCACGGTATCGGGTGCAGAATAGAGCCAATACCGCAATTTAAAATCAACATCATCTTGGCCCAAACCCAGGCGAAGTCCCCTGTTAAAATTCAGGCTCACATTCACGTTAGGTTCGAAGCCAATAGCCTCTTTCAGGGCTTTACGGGTATCAATCACGGCCTGTTCCGCTGGAGTGATTTCACCCACTTGGGCTGGCGGATTCAGATATTTATAAAACAGATCAATGGTCTTCAAAACTTTAGCGTCTGCGGTCGCCTGGGGACCCTGCTTATAGAACGTTAAATCGCTTTTGATCTTTTCGACCAAACTTGCTCGTTCCGCTGAACCTGGCTTGTAAACAGTCTGCCCGTCCCGCGAGCTAACGAGAATTGAGCCATCCTCTCGGAAAAATGTGAGGATTTCCTGAGTGGAATCGGACACGATATACGCCAACGCTTGACGAAACGAGCTGTAGCTCAAGCGAGCATCAGTCGTAGGTTCTCTCCGAAACAGGATCACGTCCGAATTTCCAATACGCGTATTGATATCGCTCAGGGTCGTGGTGTCACTCGAGTTGGGCAGCGCGATCAATCTCTTTTCGATCAGGGCCCATTGCGCACGAGCCTGGGTAATGCCGGCAGCCGAAGTTTCGACGGCATTAGCTTCGGTTTCCTCATCCGGGAATGCCAATTGAGGATACAGTTTGTGCAGAGCTAGAATCCGACTCAGTTGAGTATTGGTCAGCTCTGATGTTTTTTCCAGAGCCAAGCTCATAAGATACTTGATCATGGCCTGCACATCTTTACTTCCAACATCTAAATTTGACCCTTGCTCATATAGCCACGACAAAGTGTTGTTCACCTGTCCTTCCGGATTCGGAGTACCAAATGCATTAAGGCCGTTCGGACACCAGATGGAGTCATGCGTTGCACCCGGCAAGGAGTTGCCGTCAACGGAAACATAAGAGGGATCTGAAACCTCGGCCAAGGTCACCATGGGAGCACTGCGTCCTTTCCCGTAACGGGTCTCTTCAACTTCCTGCCAAACTTCGTCCGGACAGCTGTTATCCACTTTAACTTTACCGGGACGCGTCGGAATCGTGTAAAGTATTTGTTTGAAATGAAAATAGATCGCGACATCGTAACTCCCCACTTGACAGTTAACGCAAGCATTTGGTGTGGTTACCACTGCCTCCACTTCTTTGATCTGCTCGGGCAAAATTTCTACTTGCTTGTTTAGACTGTCATAGTAGAGGTAAGAGGGAGTCAAATACTCTTTATTGACAATCTCCGGCACGGTAAAAACGTGCTCGCCTGCCCCCGACTTCTTAAACGTATCCATAGCAATTTCCTTGGCCCGAATAATTGCATATCTATGATCATCGGGAGAGGCAAGAATACCCACCTGGTATTCTGCTAACTTGTAGATTACCTCGGCACCATTGGGATTCTTAAGCGGTTCCTCATTCACAACAAGGATTGCGTCTTTCATAGCACAATTATTTGGCACATACTTTCCAGAAGACCTAGTCGATTCGGACCAAGTCCAGGCAGCAGGACAGGATTGACTTTGCGTGTGAAAATCAACATAGGAACCAATCGCGAATGCTGGTGCAGACAATCCAAGAGCCGTTGCGCCAAGTATGGAGAGTTGCATAGTCATATTTCCAAGATACTTTTTCATAGTTTCAGCCTTTCTTAGCGTACGCAGACTAAATAGGGAAGTTTGCTGGATTTGCCGGCATTGACAATTTGCCCGCCGCTGCGGAACAAAACGAATTGAGATCTATCTTCACGTCCTGCCGAGGAGGTCGTGCTCCAGCTACCGATCACCTGGAATTGAGGATTATTCAGCTTTCCGATATGAGCCTGGCTTGCGCGCAGAAGCTCTTCCTGAGTCGGCATTCTCCAGTCATCAAAATTACCATAAACCAGATTTTGGCAGTAGCTTTCAGCTTCATTGTAGGTCCTTGGGACACCGTCCCAGCCTTTCCAATAACGACCGTCGCGATCAATAAAGATGCATTTTTCCCGGCCATTGCACAAACCATCATTCGCCGTGCCGCCTTCACCACCAAGATCCACATTAGGATCAAGCGCCCAAGTCGAAAGCTTTTCTTTCTCTAGTGTTTGGCAAGGAATTTTGTTTTTCCCATTGGAGTCAAAGACTGCTCCCAGGCTTGTAAGTTCTTCTTTGATAGGAGCAGCCTGATCAGCTGGAATCTTATCCAACATCAGGCAGTTCGTGAAAAATGTTTGCGAAACGGACGACCAGGTCAAGGGAGTGCCAACCAGGACAGGGTACTGGACTTTGGTGTACTTCAAGACATCGAATGATTTGAAAGTCAGACCGGTGTCATTGGACATGTCTAGATTTGCAAGGGATACGAGAGATTCTAGAGCGGATAGGTCGATGACTTTGGTCGCATCCAGCTTTAAAGTTTCGAGTCGAACCAGAGTTTTTAGCGCAGACATGTTGCTCAGATTGCCGTTGGCGCCCAAGTCAAGACTTTGGAGACTCAGGACTTCACCGAGGCCATCGGCGCTTTGCAGACTGTTACTACGCAGGCTGAGAGTGCTAAGAAATTTCAAGTCTTTCAAGACTTTTGCCAAAGCTGCGACGTTGGCAATGCCATTGTCATCGAGCTTCAGCACTTTCAATTGCACTAGGGCCGACAGCACCGAAAAATCAGCAATGGCATTATGAGACAAATCCAATTCAACGAGCTGGGTGAAATAACTTAGCGGCTTCAAATCAGTCAGGCTAGCATTTGAAAGATCCAACTGTGCCAGCGTCTTGATTTTGGTTTCAGTATCCGCACAAGCTGTGAGGCTGCTTTCGGAAACACCAGCGACTGCCATCAGCTTTTTATAAGTCTTCCAGGCCAATGGATCGCCGGAACTTTTGGCCAGCATGCAGCCATTCACGAATGAAGTGGTGTTGCTCGGACTCTTACCGCTCATACAGCTGATGTCGTATAAATCACTGGAATCATAGTCGGCCTTCAAAGAATCATAGCTCATCACCGCAGCTTTATCTTTGGAGAGACCAAGCCCCGCAATGAGCCCCTCGCAACCCAAATTGTACATGATGACCTTGCCTTCGACCGTGCGGCGCTCGGGGAACGACAGGAAATACTTGGTCTCATTCACGGGAGCTGGATAATTTACGGCGCGCAGATTTACCGTTCCGTTATCGTAGCGGCATTTCAGGACCGGTTGTTCACCGAATTTCCATTTTGTGAGCAGCTTCTTTTTATCGGAATTGTTCGCGTCCAAAAGCGCTGGCGTTTCGTTGTCGATATCGAAGCCAAGGGATTTGATCATAGCTTTGCGACCCTTGGTATCTTCGCCAAAATCCTCGTGAGGACAGGAAAGCGCATAGAGGCGCCGATTATCGGACGAACCAGTCAGATAGGCATACGATATTTCTGACGGATCATCACCTATGCCAGTGATGCGAAGAACCTGAGCCGAAGATTCAGCTACCGCCTGTTCCAACAACTTCGTGTTCGCATTATTGCCGAAATGACATGCACCAGTAAAACCAGCCAGCAGTGTTAGGGTGATAAATACCTTTGAATTCATAATATAACCTTAAAATGAGGGGACTGAAAGCTCGCGCCGCTTCGTGATGATGACCTTAAGCCGGAAATATTGCAGAGCCCCGCGAAGCTTCACTGCAATGCCCCGCACCGGCTTTAACATCCCCGTCTCGGATGAGAGCTGGCCACAAGCTGACGACTTTTTGAGGACCATTTTCGATCCATATTCAGATTTTCGAATGTGGCTTTTTCATTATGCTAGAGAGCTTTCGGAAATTTGGAGAAATCGCGAATGCACTGGATTTTGTTGCAATAATGACCGGACTCAGCGCACGTCACGACAACCGGTTCTTCCGCATGCGCGACTTTGCTTCAATTGCTCCAGAGCGCGAGATATAGGGCTGCTTCGTTGGACTATCTCGGCCAGATTTTTTTTACGAGTTCGGAATTAAATTGTAATAAATTGAAATCATTAATAAAAAAAGCTCTCCGCGCAGACAGGATTCATGGCATGTCCTTTGCTTTTACTCGGTTGAGACTTTGTTACAACAGAATAGAAAGAACTTGTTCTCTCGAAGGACAAGGGTTCAGGAAGATGGACACTCAAGATCACGAAAGGTCAATCGCATGGTGAAGAACATTCATCCGGTGGAAAGAGTCCTTCGAGTTGTCATTGGAATGTTGCTCTTAAGTCAGGTCTTCATTGGACTGACAAGTCCTTGGTTTCTTCTGGGAGCGGTTCCCTTATTTACAGGGATCTTGGGCTGGTGTCCGCCCTACGCTTTACTGGGTATCAGCACATGTCCCAGACCAAACCAAGCTCAGTCTTCACAACAATGATGTGAGGAGGTGTTTCAAAAAATTGAAAAACCAAGCTAGAGTCTCAAGTTTGTGAGTATTATGAGTTTTCGTAGGAGCTTTCAAGGGGCGCAGGTCCTACCCTGCGCCCGTTTGATGGCTCCATTCTATTTCCTGCACCCAATGCCAGCCATATTTTTTCACTTATTTTTACCCCCATAAGGTTTCCTTAAGATCGATCACCGAAACTCTTATTGGAGAGCGGCACAGCCCTGGCTTGCTAAGTGTGAACGGATAGTGAAGATAAGACAATGGATCACGCGCGGAGGGAAAACCTTCCCTTTCAAGTTTAATTGCGAGGAGTCTTTATGTTGTGGAATGGAGCCCAATGGCATCTTTTGGTCAATCATCTACCGGTCGTAGGTTTTTTTGGGGTGGTGTTGGCCTTGGCCTTTGCACTTAAGGTTCGCAGTGTCGATATTAAAAAGTTTGTCCTGCTGAGCACCGTGATCATAGGTCTGTCGGCCCTGGCACCCTTCTGGACCGGTGAGCCCGCGGAAGAAGTGGTCGAAAATTTAGCCGGTGTGAGTAAAAATCTTATCCACGAGCATGAGGAGCTTGCGGAAAAGGCCACTATTCTTGCTGTCATCACAGCCTTGACGGCGGCGGTAGCTTTGGTCTGGCAACGAAAAAGGCCGGAAAACCTGAACAAAAGTTTGGCCGGGGTCTTTGTCCTATCACTTATAACGGCTGGAGTTATGGGAGCTGCTGCCCATGAGGGTGGAAAAATTCGTCACCCGGAAATCAATGCAGCAGCCGCAACTGGCGATCAGGCAACCGGTTCGGCCACTAGCGCAGTGGGCGATAAAAAAGATGACGATGATTGATCGAATGTTCAGCCAAGACCGAGGATTGAAACCTTAGTCTTGGCTCGCCTTTCAACCGACTGGATAATCGGTATAGCCTTTTGCACCTGGAGTGTAAAAGGTGGAAAAATCTGGATCGCGCAAAGGTTTGCCCTCTAGCAACTTTTCAACAAGATCTGGGTTGCTGATAAAAGGTCGACCAAAAGCGACGAGGTCGGCTCGTTTGTTTTTGATATCTTCTTCAGCACGAGCTCGGTCGTAACCTCCCGACAGAATCAAAGCTCCTGAAAAATGACTCCGTATGGTCTCTTTCACCGATTTTTGAACCTCGGGTGCCCCCATGGAGCTATGATCTACAATATGCACATAGGCCAGCTTCAGAGCCGAAAGACCTTTGGCCAGAGCCGTGTAGGTTTGATCGATTTCAGGATAGATCGTCATATCGTTGAAGACACCGTAGGGCGATACGCGCATGCCCACCTTTGTTCCACCGATCGCGTTGCTGACCTTTTCAGCAATTTTCAAGGCAAACTGAATGCGCTTTTCCAGAGTGCCGCCCCAAGCGTCGGTCCGCTGGTTGGAAGCCGGATTGATGAATTGCTCAATGAGATAGCCATTGGCCGCATGCAATTCCACACCATCAAAGCCCGCGTCGATCGCCAGCTTTGCCGAGCTCACATACTCATCGATGGTACTTTGAATCTCAGCTTCGGTCATAGCCTGCGGCTCCGAATAGGCTTGCATCCCAGCTGCATCGGTAAAGACTTCGCCTTGCATTTTGATCGCGGAAGGAGCCAGAATTTTTGTTCCTGCAGGCATATTCTTAACGTTGGAAACCCGCCCCGTATGCATCAGCTGAATAAAAATCTTGCCGCCAGCTGCGTGCACAGCTTCAGTGACCTTGCGCCAGCCTTTGACCTGGTCACTTGAAAACAATCCTGGTATACGGGCATAACCCAGACCATGCGGGGAAGGGGATGTGCCTTCGGTAATGATCAGGCCTGCATGGGCCCGTTGCTTATAGTATTCCACCACAAGATCGTTGGGCACATTATCTACGGCGCGATTGCGAGTTAAAGGCGCCATAACAATTCGATTTTTCAGTGCAATAGGACCCAGGGAATAGGCCGAAAACAATGCTTGTGTCATAAATGTATTCCTTTGCGAGGAGGATCATCCAACAGTTCAGAAACGGAATATAAGATGCCTTCCGAACTTGGCAAGGGGACCTCGCCCAATCAGCGACGAGATTTCACTCGACTCATGCCGCCATCAACGGCCAGAACCTGGCCCGTCATCCAAGAGCAATCTGGGTCCACCAGAGTGGCCAAGAGACAAGCGATATCCTGCGGCTGACCTATGCGCCCAAGGGGATGCATCAGAGCCGATGCTTTCTTGCCCTCTTCCGTACTGATAAATCTTTGGCTCATAGCCGTCTCGACCAGCCCGGGAGCCACGGCATTGATCCGCACATTTTTCGCTGCAAAGCTCGCTGCCGACGCTACAACCAGACCTTCCACGGCGGCTTTGGCAGCAGCAATGGCTTCGTGATTCATGAGTCCAAAGCGTGCAGCCACACTGCTCATAAGAACGACGCTCCCACCTCCATTCTGGGCGAGGCGAGGTGCCGCAAATTTGATCGTCCAATAAGCGGTCATAAAATTCTGATCGAAGGTTTCGCGCAACTCGGCAGCACTGGTACTCGCTATAGACTTGATGAGAATACTGCCGCAGAGGTTCACCACGGCATCCAGCACGATTCCCTGCTGATCAAGTTCCTCCATAGCCTGTTGCCAAGCGGTTTCATCGCGTGCATCCCAAGCCACGGCCCTTTGCCCGCAGCTTTCGGCCAAAGCTTGGGCTCGTTCCATAGAACGCCCGGCGACAACAACTGAACGATCCAATGCTGACAAGCGCCTCGTCAGCGCCTCGCCAATCCCTCCATATCCACCGACAATCAAAACTGCGTTCATAAAGGCCTCCCTGGTTAAAGCCATAAATCGGACTTTGCGAGCTTAGCGGCAATCGGTAATCTGAAACAGAGGATATATCATCATTGCAACCGCGCAATCACCACCAGCCTCTTGTGGCTCAGAACAGAAAGCTGCCCCATGCTCAAAACCCTCCTGCATTCCTTGAAATCGGGCGACTGGGCCAAAGCTCTGGACTTTCTATCACCCAGTTTCTTTGAGGTGGTACCGACGCTCGGCATGACCCGCATCATTGGTCAATTGACTCGCAACTATGTGAATCGAAGTCTGACCGCTGAAACCAGGCAACACTGGGCTGCTGCGGTTTCCCGTCTCGATCCGAGTCTGTCCATGACAGCTGCGAGTAAAGCATCGCCTGGCGATCCGGCTGCTGTCATTGACTCTTACGGTCAAGGCCAAGCTCTTCTTAAACTCTATTTTGCGAGCATTCTTTCACCGACCGCATTTTTTTTGGATCTACGCTCCGAACAGTTCCATGTCGATGGTATGCGCCTCGAATGGCAGCCTAAAGCTTGGATTCATGGCTGGTCTCCAGCTTTTCAAAAAGCCTTGCAGAGCATATACCAAGGTTTCTATGAAGACCGTCCAGAGGATTTTCAACAAGGGCTGAAGGCGCTGAATCTGGAACATGCGGAAAAACTTTTTCTGGAAATTTTTGGCGAGGCACGCGATCACGAGGTATGGTTCCGCCTGGATCAATTCCAGGCTTCGTTTCATCGAGTGTTCGTTTCATGCCTCACTCATAAGACCCAACTTCATCCGGAATTTTTGCCACTTGGCCTACTCCTCTTCGGCCTCTACGAACATGCTCAGCGCCTCGGTGTACCTCTCAAACCGAAACTTGCCTGGCAAATGGCCTCGGAATTCAACCTTCAACGCCTAGCTAAAAGCCAGGAGTATGCGACATGAAAGTGGCTATCGTCGGAGCCTCCGGATTTGTGGGGCGGGCCCTGCTCGACCAACTCCTGGATGATCCTCAATTTACTGTGACAGCACTCAGTCGCAATTCATTCCCAATGTCCCATCCCGCGGCGAAACTTAGATTCCGCTGGATTGGGTGCGACTTGCATAATCTCAAGGATCTGGAAGATGCCTTAGCTGAACACGATGTTGCCATTTACTTGGTCCATTCCATGCTGCCGACCGCTCGGTTGAATCAAGGGAGTTTCGCTGATTTTGATCTGATTTTGGCCGATAATTTTGCCCGTGCCGCTCGGCTGCAAGGCATTTCGCATGTTATCTATTTGAGTGGACTCATTCCCCAAGGTGTCGAGCTCTCCGAGCATCTACGCAGTCGCCTGGAAGTGGAGAACACTCTTAAGGCTTATATTCCCAAGGTTACCAGTCTGCGAACCGGCATCGTCATTGGATCTGCCGGTTCTTCCTTTACTATACTGTCCACTTTGGTGCGACGCTTACCGATCATGCTCTGTCCGCAATGGACCCGCAATCTCTGCCAAGTGATCAGCCTCACCGACGTCCTGCGGGTGGTCAGGGCTTGCCTGACCCAAGCGCCCTTGCAGGGCCACACCTGGGATATCGGCGCGGAGCCACCCATCAGTTATCTCGATATGATGAAGTCCATGGCCAAGGTGCAAAACTTACGTCGCTCGTTCAAGACCATTCCGTGGATGAGCCTGGGCCTATCCAAACTCTGGGTGCGTGTCGTATCAGGAGCACCCAAGTCTCTGGTTTATCCCTTGATCGATAGCTTGAAATCTTCGATGTTGGTACGACCATCGCATCGCTTTCCGAATCAGGACATCCAACTGGAAAACTTTAGCAGCGCCGCTCAAAAAATGGTTAACGAACAGCAACAGCAGTCGTCTCCTAAGCCTCATGCCTTTGGCAGTGGCACCTCTAAGCCCAAACAAAATCATGTGCGTTCGATCCAACGATTGCCATTGCCCAAAGGCCGGGATGCGGCCTGGGTGGCTGCCGAGTATTTGAAATATCTGCCGACGCTTTTGCCATTTCTAATCCGTGTCGAACATGAAGGGCCTAAGATTCATCTGAGGCTGAAAGCTTGGCCGATGGATCTGCTCACGCTGCTCTATGCTCCCGAACGCAGCCTACCGGATCGACAGCTTTTCTATATCGTAGGAGGAATCCTCTATAAACCAGGGCCTTTAAAGGCTCGTTTGGAAATGCGCGAAACCCTAGGGGGAACGGCATGTCTAGCCGCGGTCCATGACTTCCAACCAGCTTTGCCCTGGCTTATTTATATTCTGACCCAGGCTCAGATTCATAAATGGTTCATGCACAGCCTGGGTCATCACCTGCAAACCCTTCCCAGTGCTGAGGTCTCGGCTTTGGCCTGAAAGAGCAGCAAGGTTCATGTATCAGTGCGTGCTGAAATTATCTGCTCAAAAAAAAGTCTAAGCCCTTGGCAAGGCCGTGCACATCGGCCTCATATGGCTTTAAGATGGTTTTCCAGGCGCGGAGCAAAGTAGAGATGAGAAGGACTTCCCATGATGATGGTGAAGCCACTTCTGTCCGCCTGCTATCGGGCGAGAGCTGGAATGAAAGTGCCTGAACTTAGGCAGCCATAGCTCCAATCCTTATCAGAGTTCGCTCCGATCAGGATATTGCCATGTTCCAAAGTCAGCAGTGATTCCTGCAAGCGATGTCCGCCCTCCTTCAATTGTCCAACCACGCCGCCCAAAATTTTGGTATAGGCTTCTCGTTGATAGACCGCTGATTCTGCCGAGGTGATAAAGATCACCGGATCAGCCGCTTTCAAATAATCCCAGCTGACAGATCCATGCAAATGATGATTGGTTCGATAGGCATGGACCCGCACCTTTTCCGGAAAGTCTTTCAGAATGCGATCCTGTTCATTGGCGTAAATATCTCCGCCCAAGGCATAGGTAAAACCATTCCACTCCAAATGGAACGACAGAGATTTGTCATTTTCATCAGAAGACCATTCGTTTTCATAGAAGGAATTGAGAATAAAGAGTTGCGTCCCGCCCCAGTTTAAACGGTCCCCTCGACGAAAGGTTTTATAGTCCCAAAAGTTTTTCACTGGAATGCGAGGCCCCTGTTCATCGTAGCGATAGCCCAGAAAAACCTTACCATCCTTTTCAATCTTTCCGGCCATATGATCGCCGTGATAGTGAGTCACGATAAAATAATCAAGCTGTTTCACACCATGCTGCTGCAAAAAAGGCAGCAGATAATCTTTGACCGCAAAATCCTGCCCGGTATCGACCAAGGCTATTTCACCGCTGGGCAGATAGATCAAGGTGGCATCGCCATGGCTGACCCAAAGTGAGAGAATCTTTAGCCCATAGTTGCTGAAGTCGACTCTTGCATTTTGCGCTGTCGCGCATTGCGGCGATTGTGGAGATCCAGCATACAGTGATGAGCTGAAGAACCAACAGCAGGCCATCACTGTCTTCAAAAGGTGACCCATTTTCATAAAACC
>JBGSTF010000339.1:0-28558 GCA_041736645.1 Oligoflexus sp.
GTATTGTGCTCGTGGCTGCCTACTTGAAAAAGGCTTGATTCCCCCAAGAACTCAAATGTTATGTGCCCCTTGGAAAAATATAGAACCCCTGAGAAAGATATATCCCTGACCAATGCTTATGACTGATCCTCACAAAGCAAATTCCGCGGAATTGGTTCGACAATAGACGGAGATGGAGGAGTTTTGCTCTAGAAGGAAAAGACCATTTCAATGGCGAATGGGCGAAGATCATGACTGGTTCCCGGTGACAACGCCTTTTAAACCACTCCTCGTTTAAAATGACGTCGGACTTATATTTAACGATACATCAATAGTTTGTCTTGCCCGATCGCTGCAAATTCTGATCCGACAGCTTCTGAGCACAGTCCTTTGGACTGGAATATGGGTTTTTACGCCGAATTTCAAGAGGCGCGATGAGATTATCCTATGCCTAGGCCAGCGCAAACGCAAGGTTTCCGTGGGTGCTAACCCTTGTGCCGGCAAGTCGACCTAGTGTTGATTCGCTTGGATTCTCCAATGTCTTGTTCTTCGACATCAGCAACGCCGCAAACGTCAAGAAAGTGGGTCGAGTTGCCAATGTCTCGTCTGCCTACGATCAAATTGTGACGGGTTCTAAAAGCGCTTTGTGGTGGAATTGGTCCCGTAGGGTGCTCCTGAAGCAGTCGTCTGAAAATCAAAATGAGCCAGCGAAAGTCCTGAGTTCTGTTGGTTTTGACGGCAATAGCTTTGGCTTGGGAGTCGACCCTAAGGGCAAAGCAGTCCTGTTTGACAAGGCTAGACAGGAAGTATACGTCGAGCGTTAATCGTTACGAAACCTTCATGATGTCACGGAGAGCTCTTTGCAAAACGAATAGCAAGGCATTTGTTGAATGGGTGTGCGCAGACCATGAACGCTCATCCTTTCCAGTGACGGCATAGGGAGCTACTCTTGTAAAGCCTGGGTCTTTCATATAGTCCGTCCCACTGAAGCTATCACACAACGCTAGGAGTCAAAGCCTTGCAGTGTCGCCCTTTAGCTCATCTACGTGAGCACGTAAGGCGCTCGTGTAAGGTTCTTGCTGCATGTGAGCAAGTTCAGCATTGATTGGTACTGATGGCGGATGTCGAGTGAGAGCTTCGCTAAAGGAGCGAGGAAGAGGAAAAACTAAAGCAACGCTGACGAGATTACGCGCCGTAAGAGAAAGACTCCACCAAGGTGCGGAGTTGCCTGAAAATTAGCATGCCATTGCTTGTTGAACAGGAATTTGGCGTTAAAATCGACAGGCCCGTATGAATCCTATACAAGCCTTTTATGTTCCCGTAATTATTGTATTTGGCAGGCAGGCCTAGCCGTTACCGAAGACGATTACGCTTTCGCCCAGGCTCCCAACCACGGCCCTTATCTGATATTAGACTCATCGACCCAGCTTGTTCTATCACTCTTTCTCGTTGCGATGGTCAGTGATTTCAGGGAAATAGACCGACTATTTTCCGCCGAAATAAAAGCAATAGTAACTGGCACAGCAATTGCAAAATTAGGTGCAGAAGAATGATTTAAAACTCTTACCGGAACCCAGGAGTTATCCTTGAAAATTCTTAAGATATGTACGTTAGGTCTTTTATTTGTTGCGTCCTTCGCTTGCAAAAAGAATACATCCAGCCAAATCCAATCTGAGTCCGCTTCATCTCAAGATTATATAAGAACCGATCATTTCAAAGTTTATACACCGCAGGCAGTTTTGCAAAAGTTTGGCGAAAGATTGGATTGTAATGCGGCAAATCTCGGCAAACTCGCGATCACGATGAGTGCCTATTCCTCATTTGCACCCATCGTCGAATTTTGTGTTAAGACGAATCGCTTTGGTTCAATTACTTTTTCAACCGAAACAGCTAGAATTCCGGAAACCTTGCAAGTGACAGTTAAGGCAGCCCTGATAACCGACGAAAACGATAATGTGGTCTACTACCTCTTGGGTGAATCGACTGGCAACTGGTCGGGCTGTCATGGACCAGATTCTTGGCCGAATGGCAATGGGAACATCAGCTGTCCAAAACCGGCTAATTCTAATATTGAATTGGCCCCAACGGAGCAGGAATATTTTGTCAAAGTTGATGGCAAATCGATTCTTGTACCTTACCAAAATCTGAAAAATCGTGCTGATTACCCGAACCAAACCTTGTCAAGTTTTATCGACGCTTTCCGCGTTGCATCTCTCGAAATTCAAAGCCAAATGGCTTTAGCTTTCGGCAGCCGGTTTTCCCCGCTCAGCGAATCTGATTCGACTGTGGTATTTCAAACCCTAACCGATTGGCGTAAGGTCTCGACGGTCGAAGATGGAACTTTTTTTAGCGCGGTCGGTAATCTGGGAACGTCCTTAGCCTTGCCATTTGCGGAGCCTTTATTAGCCTCGGATAAATTAAAGGACATTGAAAATGGGGTGATGCTCATTAGAAGAATCCCAAATATGAATCAAAGACTCATAGATGCTGTCAAAAAAGTTTACCCCAAGTCCGTTGATCAAGGCACTGTGTGGGCTGATTGGTCTGCCCAGAGTGTTGTGCGAATGGCCACACAGAACCTAAAGTCGGTCAGCAAAGAACAATATGATGAATTGGTTGCTCTACAAAACACTCAAAGTTCTATAAATCGTGATCTTAATTACTGGCTATCCAACAACAAGCCATAAGGCGCTCTATTTTTGATTTGAGCAGAGAGAGTGCATTATCATCGAATGGCAGGAAGCTATTCGGAATTGTGTTGATCGATATATGTGATCTCGCGACGAGGAGTCATGAGAGTCTTAAAATAGCGCCTCTTCAAAAGAATTTGTGGTCGAGTATCGGTTCGCGAAGCTTGAAGTGGTACCCTTGGCCTCAAACCAATTGAGAATTAGCTCTTGATGAGACTGGGCATCTTTGCTAGATCCGTGCGCCGCATCCAGACACTATAAAAAAAGTGATGTTTGTTCGAAAAAACGGAAAGCGAGTTAACCACATTTTGTAAACTGGTGCAGCTCGTAGCACTGTGGGCTAACAAAGCCAAGCGAAGAATGCCTTCTCTGTCCGTTGTAGTAGACCCTGAAGATCGCCATCAGAGTGATTTTTCAGGATGATGTTAAAAGGCGCGCGGCGTAGGGCCGTGGCCTGACGATCACGGAGCAATGCCCTTGCCCGTGCGGGGTTGTAGGGCATAAGCGGCTTTTTGGTGCCCGAGAGTACGAAGACTCTTTGCATTTAAAGTTACCTTTGAGTCTCTGCTTGCGCAGGTTATGGCCTCCTAGACAATGGTAACGAGCGGTTTACTTGCTGGCGGCACTGACTTAACCTCTTAGATCTGTTTAAGCGCCAGCCTTAAGGCCCAGGACTGGAGAAGCATCCGGGGGTACCTATCTGATTCGCTCTTAACAGGATCTCGATGCATAGCATCGAAATGCTTTCATCGGGACTTAGTCTGGTCAACTAGGCATGATCTAAGTCTCCTTTTTCATGCCTGCCACTTCAGTGGCCGGTGATTGACGGTGAACAGCTGTGAATCGGCGTTGAACCGTCAAAGTGAGAGTACGCTGCCCTCATTCGGTCGCGCCCGACCGTCCAGATTTTCTAGATAAACGCGAAGCACGTCCTCCTTGCCGTTGCCGCGAATCACTCGCATCCAGCCCCCCTCGCGGTTGGAAACCTTGGCAAGGAAGGCTTGCCATGCGCTGCCGAAGCGCTCTCTAAAACTGAGTTCGCCCCATTCAGTAATCAGCTGTCTGGCTTGGGTCGGAGCAAAAAACAGCGTTGGTTTCGCCCCTGGGAGTTCTTCCGTCGTCTCGCGATTCTCCCAATGTGTGGCTCCTACCGCGCAGCTATAGAGGAGCGCTCTGCTGAAGTGATTATGGATTGACCGGCGTAAACTGCTGTTGCCGGCGAGATCGACATAAGCTGTCGGGCGATCTTGTGGCAGCTTCGTAATTTCGTCATAGCTCAAGACTCGGTCGTAGCAGCCGAGACTTTTGACGAAGGAAGCATTGGCGCTTGAAGTGAGTCCCACTATCTCGGGGCGTCCCTCACCACCGGCGTGGAGCAAAAACGCGAGGCCATACGCAGTTTTACTCGAAGCGCTAGAGAGTACCAAAGCTTTGGCACCAAAAAAAGTGTTACTCGCAAAAAAGTTATAGAGCAAAAACGAGGTCATAAACAATGGTCGAAGGAGCATCTGTTCGTTTTCGGTGGCTTTGTTATAGGCCGGGTCCTTATTGGTCTGAATGTATTGATTATAGATTGCAGGGAGCAGGGAACGATGCGGGGTTCCATCGAAGAAATCGGTCTCTTTAACCCGCGCAGGCTCAGTCACGAGGTACCGTGACATTGGGAAATAGCCGTAATACCGGGCACCCTCTTTAACCTTTGGGTGCCGTGACGCCACGACATCACCAAATCCCCAGACAGGAATACGCCCAAAACCCTGACGGGCAGGGAAGAAATTAAAATAGCCAAAGGAATCATCAAGGGTCGCATAGGTTACGTTGTTGGCCGAGAAACCAAATGCATCGATGCGAAACAGTATGGCTCCCTCCGCGAGCACATGTGCACTGGGGTTTGGTGCATCATCAAAAGCCGTTTCGCGGAGTTTAGAGCGGTTCACCAGAAAATCAAGTCCAGGGGAATTCGTGAGCATTTCGTTTCGCCTTGTTTTTTACTTCACGCCTCGTCGTAACGCGATAGATGAAGTGGGGATTATGGCGAAACGAACAGTAAAATAACAGAAAATTCTTCAGTATCGACTACCATTTAGGCTCTCCGTGGAACCCAAATTGGCCTAGGAAGGCATGATAGAAAATAAAGTACTTAGGGTAGATTCATGGTTGGACAGTCCTATCCGGATCGTCTGCCCAACGATGAAGTCGCTGGAATCCCCGTTACCACGTCGACAGCTGGGCCCGACTTTTGCTGCGGGTATTTGCGCTAGATGTTTCCAAGTGTCCCCTATGAACCCTTAAGCGCGAGTAAGCAAGTATGACTTTTTCTTTGCAGTTCAATTATCACAGTTGGAATCTGCTCCATTGAAGCACCTTCATTCGGCTCTCTGAACATACACTCTCGAGGGGTGTTGTCATGAAAACCTTGGATAAGGGCGAGAGAGTGCCATGCCTATCCTGGTGGTCATTTGTCACGGGGCAGCAATCCAATTGGGCATCATCTCTCGTCCTTGCTGCTAAGCTCACTTAGCTTATGTCTTGCTCTTAGAAGAACTGAAACATTTTGCAGCAAGGAAGTTCAATGTGAAGAAGTCTGCCGATTTTCTATCTGATCGAAATTATGATCATAGCTCTTCCCTGTTTTCAATCTCATCAGTGCAACGGCAGCAATTTTACGAGCCACCGCGGCTCTTAGCTCATGTACCTTATCCTACAGGCCGAACAACGCCGCAAAATATATAATTTTTGATGCCACTTTTTCTTCGATCGATACATCAAAATGCTATCCTTAATTGCACAGTCTATTCTCGAAGCAGACGTCATCCAATCACACGGAGATCCTCATGAAAACGTATCGGCTTTTTGCGCTCTTTATCGTTGTAGCCTTGCCTTCTTTCACCCTTTCAACCAAAGCCTCGGCCATGGATTGGAAAGCTTGTAAGAAAGAAATGGCAAAGTGCAAAATTGATCCGAAGTCCAAAGACAAAGACGAGGCGACCTGGGCTTGTTTAGAAGAGCAGGGTGAGACATTGTCAAAAGCCTGTGAGGAAACTCACCAGGCTTACGAAAAAAAGGTTGGAAAAAAAGTTAAGTAGCAAGCCTTTCCAAGGCCAGGTCTCTGTGGATCTTTAGGGAGTCCACTGAAGACCTGACAGCGCATAGAAGTGCTGCTGACCATCGGAAGACATAAGGCTTATTCCAACAGAGGCGTAAAAACTATAGTCCTTTATGAAGGGAGTCTTGATCCCGACATTGGCAATCACGACAGCTTCTCGCGGTTCCTCAGCCGTACTTCCAAGGGCCTGCTCTGTTGCGATTTCGCCCATAATAGCTGTCTTTCTGGTCAATGGCACTCCGATCCCTGCCGCCATCGATAGGAAGTCTTTCGCGTCTCCATTATTCGCTATGCTATAGGCAATATTCGCGGCTGCAATGACCTCGCCCAAGCGCGTTTCCCCAACCTTTTTTGTCACAAGGAAGGGTAGATTTATTTCGCTGTCGGGTTGAGTTGAGGAGATGGGAATATCCAACTGTGGATAGAACGCTATTTCTAGATCCTTTTTCGAGTCTCTATAAAATAGATATTTAACCCCAATTTTGGCGTTTCCCACGCCGGATCTTGACTCCTGTTCGTCTTGATCCATTTGATTCGGAATTTCGAACTTGAGCTGCAGATTATCGCCGATCCCATAATTCACATCGAGCAGCGGAGCTTCGATATGCTTCTCGTTCTTTGAAAAGTCGATATCGAAGGTCACATTGATTTCCCACTTTTCACAGCCGGGTGTGCCGGGATCGTCAATGATCAGGGGTGGTGATTGCGGCGTTGAATCCGCGCCTTCGTCGGGTTTTTCTTTGCAATGATAGGTCAATTTCTTGAAGTGACTGTGTTGTTCTTTTACAAGCTGTCGGCCGTCAGCCTTTTGTTCTTTTGTATCTGCGTCCTTTGAAGAAACACGCTCATCTTTCGCGGCTGGCTGAGTATTTTTTTCTGATTTTGACCCTTTGTGCTTCGTGGGCCTATCCGAAGAGACAAGCAGCATCGTTTCGGAATTCTCTTCTGCAAATGAGGGGGAACTTAAACTGGATAGATAAACCAACACGAATCCGAAGCATTGAACACCTGTCTGGAATCTTCGCAAAATGTTTTCCAATGACGTCCCTAGCGCATTTTTAAATTTGCATAGGCAGAATCGCTCAAGTTTTAACTTAAGGTTTATATCTGGTAGTCTATCTCTCTCATTCCCGGTAAGCACATAAAATAATCTATATTTTACAGCTTATGATTAGGGAGATCTGGAAGATTACAGTATTGTTTTGATAGCTTATTGCTTACCAAGGGAGTTCGGTCCATGATCAGATCCCGCATTTCGCGATCGATTCAATGTTCCTTAGTCTTGCTCAACTCACTTCCAGCAGCTTTGGCATCAGAACGCGTTTTGCCTCGAGAGGAGGTGCCTCGTGCAGTCATCGAATCCTCACAAAAACAATATCCATCTGCCTCAATTACGCGATCAACTGAAGAAATCGAAAATGGCAAGCAGCAGTATGAATTGCGAATGAAAAGCAAGGATGATGAATTTGAGATCACATACTCTGCGTCAGGCCAACTGATAAGTTCAGAGAAAAAAATTCTATGGGACGCAGTCCCGCTTGCTGTTCAGAAAGCCGTTCTAAAAAAATATCCCCGTGCGACGGCTAGAAAAATAGAATATCTCGTTAAGGCAGATAAGACTAGTTATGAAATCACGCTTATGAAAACTGATAACAAGACTTTGGAAGCGAGATTTGACCCCCTAGGAAATTTTCTCGAAGAAGAGTGAAAAGGTTTTCTCCCATCAATCTGACATTTTCAACACAGGAAGACCATGATCAAGCCCAAATCTGTTTCCAATACTTCAGATCAATTCATCAATAAATTGCCGCATATTACAGCTACGTTCTGGCTCATGAAAATAACTGCCACGACTCTGGGAGAGACTGGCGGGGACTGGCTTTCGATGACTATGAATGTTGGCTATCTCAAGAGCACTCTTATATTCTTTAGCATTTTCTTTATGGCGCTGGCGACCCAACTCTTATCGAAAAAGCATCATGCCTATCTCTATTGGACAGTGATCATTGCAACCAGCACTTCGGGAACGACACTGTCGGACTATATGGATCGCACTCTTGAACTGGGCTACACCCTAGGCGCAGTGATACTTATTACGATCCTGCTCAGCCTGCTTGGTTTGTGGAAGTGGACTGTAGGCAATGTCTCTGTCAATAATATTCACACCCGAAAGGCTGAAATATTCTATTGGATGACCATACTTTTTTCCAATACTTTGGGAACGGCTCTCGGCGATTTTCTAGCAGACGATTCAGGGTTAGGATTCTTAGGGAGTTGGCTGTTGATCAGTGGATTGCTTACTTTGATTTTGGCGAGTTTTTATCTGACTAAAATCCCGAAAATCTTTCTCTTCTGGGTTGCGTTTATTCTCACTCGTCCCTTTGGAGCCACTTTTGGCGACCTGTTGACCAAGACACCTGATAAGGGCGGCCTTGATCTTGGAACAGGTGCTTCATCGCTTATTTTGCTCGCTCTTTTGCTTGTTACCATATTTTTTGCTTATAGAAACAGGAAAGACATCCAAATCATGTCGCCAAGCTAAATCATAGGTACACACTCTTGGTGACGGCTCATCCATAGCTTTGAGTCGTTCACCCCATCTTCACGCCCTCGTCCCGTAGCCATTACTTCCAGATACCTATAGCTCAGAAGCGGACTTTGAGCATAATAACATCTCGCTCAAAGCAGTGTCTTTTGGTTTAAAAAAGCATGGGCAATCTCAATTCGTAAGTTGCCCTATGATATCATGAGACTTGATAGCTGCAACAGAGCCCAGTTTCGTTGGTATGATCTTTAATTGATTGATATTCAGGGTTTGTCGGCAAAAAACTCCTTTGCGCATTTCACATCTCGCCTGCTTAAGCCGCCATCCCAATTCAGAAATACTTTGCCGCAGTAGTTCATAACCGAAGTGTCATCATACCCTTCCGAACACATCCAAACAGCTGCTCCTGATCCTGCTTTGGCGAAATGATAGGTATCATCATTGCATTTCTCGGGACCATCGGGGTGATACTGCTCATGATCGAAGCCCAAGATATGGCCAAATTCATGGATTGCATAATTGCGCGTACAACGTTTCCTTGCTTCAAGTTCCGGACGTACTTGGATTGAGATGATGATTTTCTTGCGACCGTTGCATTCATCAAATCGATAATGGTTTTGATAAGTCCGCCTCAGATTTATGATGTTAGCTGTTCCTTCGTCGGGACCTGGGGGACCAATAAAAGCCGTGTGGGGAGAACGATTGCTGTCAGCGCAATCGTTGATATTTTCTCCGCAATCGAAGAAATTTACTTTAACCATAGCGTCGGGCATCTCCGAACAGGGCTGCCATCCCGTAGTGACCACTCCAACTTTTGCCCCCCATTCACTTTCTATGGCGGACTTAAAAGCCTCATTCAAGGCATCAATATCAGTCCAACCGTTGTCGCCATTTTTTTGCATGAAGCAAATTTTTATTCCGGATTTAATGGAATAGCTGCGCCCGGCCTTCGATATGAGTTTGAGATCGCTCGATCCATCGCTGCTTGCATTCGGCAGCGATTTGCAGGACAGAAGAGCAGTGGCCACCAGCAAAAATAGAGCTTGAATGTATCGCATGCTTTGCATTCCATAGAGTGCCCAACCGTGCTTGAAAGCTAGAAAAGGTTGGGCGTGAATCGATTGTGCTCTTTTGCACCTACCAAGTGTCATGATATCATAGGGCGACTTACGAAGGGACATCGCCCATGCTTTTGGTCTACAAAAGCATGGGCCCGAGTTCATGAAAGTATTATGGATCTTATCATAGACATGAAGCGATGCAACCCTCATTGACAACGATCATATTCGCAGCACGAGTCACGTAATCTCTCTTACAGTGGCGGGTGGTAGTAGTCTCACAGCGAAGATTCCGAGTGAGCAATCGTTAAATATCCGCGCGTCCGGTGGATCCAAAATCGAACTTGATGGCTTGGCGAGTCAAGTCCTGGAAGTCGAGGGATCGGGGGCAACAGTCATTAGGTTGGCGGGGTCTGCTAGCAAGTTTGAGGTACGCGCAGCTGGTGGAACTCAGCTGAATGCGGAGGCTTTAACGACACAGACTGCGGTGCTCAAAGGATCTGGGGGGAGCGAATTCCGCTTCGCAAAGTTGAACGAAGCGAGTGGTCAGCTCTCAGGCGGCAGTGATTTGTTGCACCCTGAAAGGGCGTAAATTTCCATTTTTTGAAAAAATCTTCTTTGGATTCTAAGCTTCAATGTTTGAGAATTTTCAGAGTATGGAAACCATCCCCGGAATCTATTTGTAAATTCTCCTGATACATGGGCGGTATGGGGCTTGCAATTGAAGGATATATCGATGCAATGACAGCATCATCAACACAAAAATAGAGTATGTATGTCGATCCAAGAATTTGAAAAGCTTCTCGAAGCAGTTGAAATCCCGAATCTGGCGGACTATTCGGAAGATCAGGAGTTGAGCTGTATTCTTAAAACTCCTGACTCATGAAGTCTTAAATTTGAGTTGCAAAAAATCTAGGAGAGGATGTTGAATTCGGTATGGAATTCCCCTTTTTTTATTGGTAGCGAACAGCCAAACATTAAAAGTCACAAGACTTGAATTCCGAAAGTTGATGAAGGATTCGGCATTTTTTTGGATTTATGGGCAAATCCAAGATCTCTGTTGAATGATTCAAATCGGCCTTGACCTCTTTTTTCATTTCAATTTACCATGGTCATACCTCCCAACTTATCGAGGACTCATGGCATGCGTGGACTTGGCAAAGCGCTCTTTCTTTCCTGTCTAGCTTTTTCCTGTAAAACTACCCACAGTCGTTTGTCCTCGGACTCAGGAATGTCCGAAACAGTCGCTGCTCTTTGGCAAAAACATGTTGATCTCGAAACCTCAGGGAAACAAATTCAACCTGATTGCATGCCTCGATTCTACGCTGCCGACCCTTCGGTTCCTCGCAAAGGTATGGTGATGTTTTTTCATGGTTTCACCGCCTGTCCTCAGCAATACTTTGCAATAAGCGAGCGATTGAAAACTTTAGGTTATGATGTCTATCTGCCACTCATGCCTGGACAAGGACGAACACCCTTGGATGGCCCCAAAGGGAGCAAAGACAATCACATGGACTTGCCCTCAACTGACAATAGTAGTGAATATCCCGACGCCAAAAAGGATAATGTTCGACTCCAGAATTTTGTCAAAAGCATGAATGAAATTGCCGCTGCAACTTCGGGAGATCGAATTTTGGCAGGACTTTCAGGTGGCGGTGGGCTCGCGACAGGTGCCGCCGCAGATGGCCAAGGTATTTGGACCCGAGTTCTCCTTTATGCTCCTTACTACAAGAATCCGGGATTAAGCGGATTCGCTTCTGCAGTCCTCGACCAAGTCATGCCTGGATTTGTAAACGACTGGGGGCAAGAGTGCCGAGACAACAGAATCGGCCCCGGAGGTCGAGCGGGACTTTGCTCACTGAGTGTCGGAGCGGTGCGAGCCATGACCAATTACGGCATCAACGCATCAGCTCGCATCACAAACATCAAAGTACCGATACAGTTCGTCGGAGTGGTCGCAGATCCGACAGCCGACAATACCGCCCAATATAAAGCGTTCGAATCGGTTGCCGATCACTCTCAGTATTGCCTCTATCCCTTAGGCGTCCCCCATTCCATCATTAACCCAGCTTCTGATGCACCAAAAATCACAGGATATTGGGTTCCAGCGATGCAGCAAGATTCGATTGATTTCATAACCCAAGGGAAGTGGTTTCCCGTTTCCGAAGAAAAAGCACCCGAGAAAGATCATAACGCACCGATATGCCGATATAAACTTTAAAAACTGGCTGCTTTAATTGGCACTCTGAATCCACTTCAATTTGATTGAACCGGATTTGTGGTCTAAGCGCAGATTGTGAAACCAAGCGTACATGGCAAGCATCAGCTCAAGTTTTTCAGGGCGCTTGGTTGTGCACCAGGTTCGGCGCGTTAGGCGTTTGATATTATCCCGGATCATCGCGTAAGTGTGATTGAGGCTGAACAATGGGTCAAAACCTCCGACCTTGAGTTCGCCTTGTCCGACAATACACCCGCGTCTGCCTTTGAATCGTTGATGACTGGACGGATCAAGTATAGTCTTGATTAAGCTCGGGTAGTGCTGGCTTTCATCAGATTTGATCACGGATTGAGGCGCGAGGCAGGACTTCAATTCATGCAATACCTTGCTCAGGCATTGCTTTCTTTCACAAGGCCTAGGCCCATATTTAGCTTTAGAAAGGGCTGCCAAATGCCCTTTGCCAGCTATTCGGCCCACACTCAAACTGAGTATCTTCCGCGTTCCCTCTTCGACGGCAATTGGGATAGTCAAAGGCTTACACTTGGTGTGCTCGAAACTTTCCATTTCATCGATCAGCACGACATTCGCTTGCGGCCTGCTTTGTCTATAGACCTCGAGGTTATGCTGGGCACAATGCCCAAACCGGTCAAGGCGCCTGGCAATGGTCCCGCGATCCACCCCCATGAGAAAGGCGCAAGCCCTCTGCGAGACGCCCTTGCAGAGGGCGCGAAATACCGGCTGGTTGATGTGCCGCTTTCTGAGTCTATATTCAATACCAAACAAGGTTTCCGAAAAGCTTTTCCCGCAGTCCAAGCAGGCAAAACGCCTCGTCTTTTTATGATCCGAAGCTCGAATATAGGAACCCCGACTCTTCGGCTTTTTGTCTGATGGGCAGTACGGACACACCATTTGGTTCTCCTCCTAAGAAAAGAACCCATCTTTAATGTGAATTTTACATATCCGACAGTGACATCTTCTCGATGCTTACCAATTAAAGCAGCCAGTTTCTAAAGATCAATGGCAGATGGCTGATAATAGGGACGCCCTGATCTGTCGCGATTAGGGTCGCGAAATTGTACCGATGGATTATTTGGTGAAGCAGTTTTGCCTCTTCGATCTTGAAATGCTTTGGGCTGTAAATCATTTTTTCCCTTGCTTATGGTGGTTGTTGCCAAATCATTTGCTCAAGTAAGGCGATGGCTAAACTGTATGCATGAGTTTTTTCCTGAGATTTCTCCTAATGTGCAAGAACCAACGAGGCGTCCTGATGTTCATAAAATTCTCAAGCTAGCTGCCTTCTTTTTTCGTGACGCATTGTTACTATAGACTTAAAATCATGATAATCAGGGGTCCGCGCTTTTAGGTGCCGTTTTACCTGAAGCTCCCTTGGTAAATTGCCCTATGATATCATGCCCATTAGTAGCTGCAACGGAGCCGCATCGCTCACAGGACATACGTTTTTTTTGTTCGTCCCCAACCCAAGCTGCAATACCTCGTCTAGCTATGTGTCTAGACAAGACCCCCGCAAAGAGCGATACGCATGTGGGAACAAGTAGGAGTGTACTCAATGACATATAAGCAAAGGCGCTTTAAGGCCATGGAACTCGCCAGCGCGTTTGTCAGGCAGGGGCTCCAGGCCGAACCTTCATTTGATTTTTCATCCAGCCTGAGTATGCCCATCGCTCTCGCGGTGGATGTCACCGTCACTAACCCAGAATATTACCCGATCGAATGCGACCTCAAGATGCAGGCGACTTGTACCGAGTTAAGCCAAAAGGGAAACATAACATGAACGCAAAGCTTTTGATCCCGTTTGTTCTTATGATGTTCACAGCTATGAGTGCCAAAAGCGATGAAGCAGTTCCGCGCCCCATCTTGACGGTGAACGCCGACGTTCCTCTGAAACGAAAGCTGGAGCTTTCGATTGTCAATAACGACGCTCGCGAGTTGCTTTGCTCAGCCACCATCCAGGGGGATCTCGTTCATGACAGCAATGCGGTTCCGTCGCGAACCCTGCTCATGAAAGGGCTGCGTTTCTGGGTGAACTCAAGGAACCGAGTAACCCCTCCCGTTTTATTCGGAGACAAGAACCTTCGAGAACTGGGAATCCCGGGTTACGGCTATACGGGGGGCAAAGTGGTCGATATATCCTGTATGGTCGCAGACGGCAATAACAAGAAGGCCCTGCTGCAGGAACTAGCAGAGCCGGCTTCGTTTATCCAATATACGAAAGCCAATGGACGATTCGCACTGTGGGATCCAAGAAAAAGTCAGGATCTCATAGAGTTCCCGGATGATAAGGTCTCAAGCGCGACCTTTGCACAGGATTACTCCAGCATTGCGTTGATCGCGGATCGAAGCCTAGTGGTGAGGTCCTACCCTGAACTTAAAACTTTGTTAGTCTATACGCTGGCAGATCGAAGTCAACTCATCAGCATGGTGTCTTTGTCATATAATGGGGAATATGTCGCACTCATAGAAACACCGTTCAGCATGAGCGCCGAGGAACAGACCCTGAAAATATGGAATGTGAGAGAGTCACGGATCATAGCCTCACACAAGTTTCCAACTACCCTTGGCTTGCTTTCGAAGATGGCATTCGTCCCCGAAGACCAGCTGCTCGCAATGAGTGTCCGTGGAAAAGAATCCGGTAAGCACGAGCTTAAGTTTTTAGCAATTCCAACTTTGCGCGAGATCCAAAGCTTTCCCAATTTGGATATGTTCAGTGGAATGGCGTTGTCACCCAACGGTCAGTTCTTGGCGATGCGGTCTGAAGAAGGCAAAGTACAGGTCTTCGATACCAATTCAAAAGAGCTTGTTTTTGTACGTGATGCAGCGAATGGGAGTGTCTATCTTACGTTTTCTCCCGATAGCTCAAGGATCGCCATTGTTCGACAGGATTGGTTACCCGATCCAACCCGTACCTATCCCGAAATTTTTGATCTCGCGACTGGAGCAAGCCTTTACCAACTTCCAGAGCTCATTGATAGCAAGCAGGAGGTCCTGGATGATATCAGTTTTTCCCCGGACAATAAAAATCTCATGATGAATCAAAGTGTGTACGGAAGTGAAGGTGATGTCGTACGCATCTTCAACCTTGAGACTGGCAGCTCCACCCTTTTTGATGTGCCTCACCGAGATAAAGCCTTGTTTACACCTCTCCTTCCGCGAAACGGTGAGGACAGCGAAGAATAGAATGCATCGATCAATGAGAACCTCAGACGGATGCGCAATCTTAACCTTGCGGACATGGTTTCCGTTCGAGTGAAGTCCCATCTATCCTCAAAGTGATAGTGATACTGCAATTTATTCTGTGAGTATCTGTCCTGGATAGGTTACTTATTCAGGGAAGTTTGGAAGGAATCCTTATCGTCCCCTGTTTTGCCCCGTCTGATTTCGGTCGCCTCGCCCTGCATGCAATAAGTCAAAAGCCTTTGTGTCTTACCGGAAACATGTGATGAGGATACGCAATATGAGTCAAGACTTCGCGACCATCAAACTGCCAGCTCTCTATGCGCCTCGCACCAGCAAAATTGTCGTCCTGAGCTTGACGACTCTTGGCTTCTACCTTGTTTACTGGGGATATAAGAATTGGGCGATCATGCGGGAGTCTGGCAGGACCCGCGCCTGGGCTCCGATCTGTGGCTTCTTCCTGCCTTTTACCTTATTTTCCCTGCTCGACAAGGTGGAAGCTGTTGCTGGGTCGATCGGAGTCTCTGCACGGAAGCTCAACGGCTGGGCCATCGGTTTTCTGCTGATCAATCTGCTCAAAATGATTCCGATCGTCGGCATCCTATTTAGTCTTCTTACTTTTCTCGCATTGCTTCCTATCAATAGGACTTTTGCGAAAATCAATAGGGCCCTCCAGAATTTCAACCCGAAATACGAGAATTTCAACCGCTACAATATCGCCTGGCTCGTGCTGGTGGCCGTCTGGTTCACCTATCACCTAGTGAATGATTTGAGCTCCCGACTTTAATTGTTTAGATGTGGGGGCGGCGGCAACTGAGTTATGGGAATAGTTGAACGCTGAAGGTCGACTATTTCAATCGATTCATACTCGAAATGAATTAAATGAAGACGGCGAGCTGCTTGGCTAGGCCGCTTCCAGAAAGCCTAGTCAAATATGCCATAATAGGATGGTGGATCGTGCTGAGTAGAATCCTAAGGATTCAGGAAACATGATGAAATCATTGAGCTTACTGGTTCGTGAGTCCAGGGCAGTTTAAGCAATATCATTGTTTCGATGGAGTCTTTGCCAAACAGAGCGCTATGCGCGCTCCCACATATCTCAGGAGTTTGTTGAAATGAATGTGAAAGCTAGTCTTGCAGTTTGCCTTGTATCGAGCATGATTTTGGCCTGCGGCAAGAGCCACAAAAGCCAGAATAATAATCCGCAACCAGAGCCAACACTGTTAACACCGGTTGATCCTGTGCCAACCAAGGAAGAAGCTCCCAAAGATTTTAGTCTGACAAGTGAAATGGGCTTAGTTGAATGTGAGGCCCTTGATGCAAGCTTGATTGGCAATTGTCGCCTGAAAGGCGGGCAGGATTCTCTTATCCTGGCAACTGCCAGCACAGAAGGCCAATGGCATCGCTATGCTGTGGAAATCAGCTGCCAGCATTCAGGCAACGCACCTATGCCGCTGTTCTTGCAAGCTGAAAAGGACGCGACACCTGTTCAAGTGAAATGTGGCAAAGGGGCTGTATCAACTCATGTGGTGTATGGTCGCGAAAACCTCCGCTTGTCATCTAATGCCAATGTCTTGGCTAAAGCCTACCGATTCAGCAAGCCAGGTCTGGTTGTTGAAGTCGTTGGTCAAGTGATAGTCGACCTGCAGTAATGTGAAGGCGAGTTGTCTTATAAATTCTATGAAGCGATAGCTCCGAACCCAAGTGCTGTTCATCAGCTGAGCGACATGCCCAAGTATAAGTGCCTTTCGGATTTGCACAGGTCGGCACATCGCCGGGCTGATGGCTAAGGTGAATTCCTCGCATGAGAGCGGCAGCATCAGATGGCTATGCCCCCAGAGGCAGTCGTTGGTTTGCTGCAGAAACTGTTCGGTAGTAGAATCTATCGGCATTCTCATCGTCGCGGATGCGCTGCTTTTTTTGATCCAAGGTGAAGCACTGAAATGACTTTTGCTGTTCGGTATCGAGGAATTGAAATAAGGATTGCTGGAGGCAGATGATGTGCTCATCGCCCTGTATGGGAAATTGCTTACGCAGAGCTTCGTAGCGGGTGGCAAGAATGATGCTGCGACCAAATAATTCATAGCTTCGAATCCCAGACAAAGTAAAAAATCCTTCGATGGAACCCTCAGCGATACCGATCGACAGTTTCGGATGAAAGCTGAGGCTGACCATGCGTTTTTGCAAGATCAATTCAAATTTTTCAATGAAACTGAGGGCCATGTCCAGAGCCAATTTCTGGGGAGTAACCTGCTGAGGTAAAGCAAAGGGAAAGCCCACGGAACAGAGAAAGCCATCGCCCATCTCTTTGATGCGAAAGCCGTCTGCCGACAGGCCGCGTTCGTCGTAATGCTGATTCATAAGATCCTGGCAGGCATCGAAAAAATTCAACAGGAGAATTTTGAGTTCCTCGCTGTTCTGCTTGCTGCTGTTGATCACATCAACACAGAGCACGCAGGCTTCGCCTTTGGCCAGCGGCATGGTTTGCTCCAGCTCAAGGCCTTCCTTAATCATGGTAAGTTGATGCGGGTAGACCATCTTCTCCAGTTGGGAGTAGGCGTGTCGACGCCTTGCAACCTCCTGGGCTCGTTCCATTTTCATTTTGAAGGCCAGGGCATAGGAAATGAGGATGGCCTCGACAACCGCTCCCACAAAGTTTGCTGATTTGGAGAATATGTTGGCCTCGATCACACCGGCTAAGAGAAAGACCTGGAAGGCGTTGCCCAGGATCAAGAAAGTCCAGGCCACGAGAAAAATTTTAGCCACGGCGACCTTGCGCCAGATGGCGATGACGCCATAGGTTAAGGCAACGGTGGATACTAACAGGGAATTGGCCATGCACAGTGGTCCAGCCACATGATGCGGGCCTAACAGCGCGATTAAGGCGCCAGCTAAAGCCAGCCCCATCGCGCCGAGGTAGACGCGGTTTAAAAACTTTGGAAATTTTCCAAGTCTTAAAAAGTAATAGATAAAGAGATAGGTAAAAAAAATACTGATCAGAACCGAGGTCAACCCCACGCGGCTGAGCAGGAGGGATTCATTCGGCATTATATAGAGTTTGAGCAGACCCGTGAGAAACATCTGTGGCAAGGTGTAGCAGCTCAGATAAAGAACGTAAAAAAAGTGCGAGGGGTCCCGATTGGCCCTGAAAATGACTAGGTTGTAGAAGGAAAGCACGAGACAGATGGCAAAGAACCCACCCAGTAGCAGGTTTTCCATATCCACCATCTTCTGGAATTGAGCCGGGTCCCATAGGTTCCAGTCGAAAGTGGTCAGGTCGTGCGACTGCTGGTGGATCCGAAGGCGATTGAGTCCGGGCTCGAGCTGAATAGCGAAGGTCGGCAACCGATAGCGTCGCGGCCACTGCTCGATAGGGAAGGCAATGCCGGCCTGGCCGATATTCAGCCAGCCCTGGTCCTGCCTCAGCTGCCAGACCCGGATTCGATCCGTTTGAGAAAAGTTATGTTCGAGAAGCACCGAGCGTGGTTGGCTGTCCGGGTTTTGGATATCGATACCGAGCCAGCATCCCTGCTCAACGAGGTAACCCAGATTGAGACTTTTCGCCTGGGGTTTGAGGCGCGATGGCTTGAAGGCTTGGGGTTGATCGTCGTTCAAGGCCACCGGCTGGCAATACCACGAAAAATCAGTATTCAAGACCGTGAATTTCTGGTCCGGCCTGAAGACGATCTGAGCCCATGCCGCCGAAGCCTGGCCCCAGACAATGACCCAGAGCAGCGCGCGGACGAATCCGTGGCTGGTCGTTCTGCAGTCTGCCGTGATCCGGAAAAATCTCATGCGTTCGTAAACCTCTTCGCCCAGTTTGGCGATTATCGTATCGCCCCCCCGGCAGCCGAGCTTGACGGGAAGAATTTGCCCAGGCTTCCTGCGACCCTGCGGGGATATGAGCGGTACGTCCCATAGTTTAAAGTCCCTGTTGTTGCATGTGGCGATCGATATAGGGCCTCCGCGGTTTTCATACCAAGCTGCGAGAGCACCTATGATTTCCACCGTTTGTGCCGGCTCTACCCATAGTGCCAGCCCCTACGGCATCTGTATTTATGCGAATCATTAAGGACAGCAAGAATGAGGTTACGGGTTCCGTTGAAACTCTGAGCCGACTCAATCAACCCAAGTACGATCTAACAGCAGAAGCATTCATTCGCAAAGACAAACCCGATCCCTGGACAAAGGGCAACTGCCCTGTCAGCTCTAACGAGGACAAGGTGAATGGCACCATTGATACCTATCTTGGTCGCTGCTTTGTCGATAGTCTGTCTCTCTGAAAAACCAAGAGCTCATGGCCCCAGGGATTTGAGAAACGGTTTTGAAGATCAGCCAGGAATCTCCATCCATAGTCAGCAGACTTGGATGGTGAGGCTTAATGCAGCTGATGCATGATGGACGAGCTGAGAGTTTGGCAGAAGCCATTCTTTGGCACGGAGGTGAAGCAACTGCGTCCGTGGATGCTTACAAAGGTCTGAGCACTGCAGAACGTTCGGAGCTGGAAGCCTATCTTTGGGACTTGTAAAGCTCAGGGCTTGAACCCGCCTCCAGAGGCTCGTTCAACCCGCGCCGACAGCACAGCAGATGGAATAGCAGGAGTTGAGCGGTTCATTGGCAAAGTTTTGTTTTCCGATCCAGTGTTGCGGCAAAACACTCCGAGCTGCATCGACACCACCATCGCCTGTTCGATAGACAAAGTTGGCTCCCAATTCGTCTCGTTTTGGGGGCGCTCCAGACCAAGGGCCATCTATCTTCGATTGGCAGTAGGTTGAAGCATAGCCTTTGTAAGTGACGGCATTGATTTTGCGATAGGCATTGGCGATCGCTTCAAAGTCGACCATATAGCCACTGACTCGATTATAACCGACTGGACAGCTGGCAATGCCGGCTTTATAGCGAACGTCGTTGGGTGGATTAAAGTCGAGCATTTTGCCTCTGACCGTTACACAAGTGTCTGCTCCCATCACTTTCTCGATTTTCGAGTCTGTGGGGTTGTTGGCTAAACTTGAAGCAAGAGTGACCTGCACTATTTTTTCGACTCGAATATGACTCCTAAGCTGCTCTTCGGTTTTGACGGAATTCATATCTTCATAGTTAGGATCTATTTTGGGAACCCGCCAGTAGGCCTTCACAAAATAGAGTTTGCTGGCACTTGAACTGGCCACTTCATTGAACATTCGGTCAACATATTTTCCTTCGAGAGGGATCAGCACGTTGTTGTCACTATCACGAACTTCCAAATCCTTGTTGGTGTAGTCAGTTTCTTGTGGATTAGGAAACTTTGATGCTTTGGCGTTGAAGGCCGAATTCTGAGCGGCCATACGTGTATGATATGCAGAGCTTGAATTGCGCATTTGCGCCGAATAGAAATCGCCAACCATTGCGATTCTTGACTTGAGTTGAGCTTTATTGTGCGCTCTTTTGCTGGCGTGTATCGCCGAATCCAATTGCTTCGGTATGATCGTCAAAAGGAGGAGAACGATAACCACCCAGATAAGGGCTCCACCACTTTCCGGGGTGACGTTCTTGATTTGCTTTGTCTTCATCATAGCCTCTCTCATTCAAATGAACAGCAGCGAGCCACGCAAGTGCCGTTATTGCTTCCTGCGCTACATCCCTGCATTTGTAAAGCCGTTTGGGCTGAAATCTGATGACAGGTACCCAGCCGCGGATTACTTGGAACAGAAAATTCGCGGGTTGATACAGCGTTGCATCCGGCTCTGCTATAGACCATAGAAAGATAATAGTTAGCGGGGCATTCTGCAGTGGCATGATCCCAGACGAAATTGTTGCGCCCCGGGTCAGTGGCAACCGGTTGGTGCACTGGTATATTGCTGCTGACAAAGTTATTATGGCTGCCCGAGCTTCCTGCCACAATTGGGGTTTCCACTTCAATGCAACTTGGGGAGATAAGACTCGGCTTAAATAGCTTTGCAAAGCCATCTCGATAAAGTGGAGCCGCGGCATCCTTATTTTTCCCGGTATAGATAAGATTAATAGCAAGGACAGCCGTGTTATTTTTGCCCTTCCACCACTGCACTTTCAATTCAAAGACAGCTTTATCAAGATTATCGCTGGTAGCAGCTGTACCATCTTCCAAGTATTTTGCACCGATTTTGGGAATAATCTCTTGGTTCATTCCGTCAAACACGGCGAGTGTCTGTGAAGGCGGTGCTGGATCGCCAAGGACATCCTTTATAGCTGCGGTCTTTATAGAGTAGGTAAGATGCTGCTTAATATCCGCGTTTGCTGGAGCAAGGTAAGTATTCCTCCAGGCCACTGGATTCTGCAAAGTGGAGTAAATATTTTCTAAGATAAGGTTCTTCGACACTTCGGTATTCACCGCGGCCAAACTTTTTTTCGATTCGAGTTGCAGTCCTTGCAAAGCGAGAACCGCAACGCTGAGTAAAGCCAGACTCACCAACACTTCGGTGAGAGTAAATCCTTGGTTTTGCCCCACAGGCATTCGGTATCTCATAGTGCGCCTCACGTTTCCGCAGGGGATTTGCAGCAGGTTGCCTTGCAATCTTTAAGGCTGGTATCCCTACCAACACAGTGGAAATTGGCAGCTCCTATCACCATGGAACACTCTCCCTTACTGGGGCTGAGTATTTTGGTTCTGGAATCGGCATAGCCACAGCCTCGGTCTGGCTCCAGTTGCACCAAGTAGGGATGAGTGGTGGGACAGCTCACGTAGCTACGGACTTTCTCGCTTTCTCTAAACACCGTTCTGTTAGGAAAGCCAGGAACAGACCCTTCTGATAGGCATTGAATGGGCGAGTTGCTATTGAAATTTGTGCGGCATGGACCCGTCACTGGGCCTGGCGAAGAGGCCGTAACACATTCCATGGGCATTTCTCGTTGGCTGACTGCATTCGAAAAAGCTAGCTTAGATTGAAAGGATTTAACCAAGGCTAGATTCTTAATCTTAGCTCGATTAGTCGTGAGCTCCGCAGCATCAATTTTTAGTTGATAGCTGCCATTGGCTAAAGCAATCCAATAGGATTTGAATTTGAGGTAAGCATTCTCAGAACTACAGGAAGCTTCCTGGGCATCTATATTCAAACAGGATTCTGGCTGCAGAAGAATTTTTCCGGTCGAGCTATAAATAGTGAGAGGATGCTGAGTTCCGGGAACTTTTAAGGAAGTTCTGCTAACATGATTCAAGAGTTCGATGTTTCTATTGACTGTTGCCTGTTCAATTTTGCGATTGTCAATAAGTTTGAGCAGCCTTGATCGCTCCTCCTCGACCTGCTTAGCTTTGACAAAAGCGAAAGACATTCTGGACTGCTGGATAACAAATTTATTTGTGCCTAATACCAAAATGGCCAAGAGTGAGGACCCGATGAGGAGCTCTATAAGACTCATCCCACTTTCATTGAGAGCAAGTTTCATGTTCCCTCCATGGTCAGAAACTCTGTGATCATAATGATCACTTAGTACAAGTGCTGGCCTGCTTTCGGAAAATTTTCTGAGTTCTTGAGAAAACCCGGAGGCAAAATTTTCTTTGCTTTGTAAGGATCTGTTTTGGGGAGGATTTCTTGAGCAGTTCGCGGCTGTATTGTCACAGAGAGCGCTGATTGGGGGAGTTTCAAACTGAGTGTTTTTAAGGGGGGAATTGAATTCATACGGAGTGGGTAAAAGTAGTGAGACAGTGTCATTCCCCGTATATCAATGAAGGTAGCGCTAGGTTCCACTGTCGATTCTGTTGGAAAGCCCCATCGTGAAAAAAAAACATAGGATTTTTGCACGCACATACGCAACAAAGCCATTTTTTATCGAGTTCAATGTAAGTAGAGCAAAAGTGCAGAAAGCCCCGCGATAATCCAAGTTACGACGGAAAGTTCTCGTTGTCTTCCTGCTGCTACATAAAGAAAAGTATGGCTGATCACACCCCACAGGATACCTTGGGTGATAGAGAAGGTGAGGGGAATTAGCACGAGAGTCAGAAAGCTTGGAATCAGATCTTCATACTTATTGGATTTAAAAACTTCAGCAGAACCTTTGAGCATCATGGCTCCGACGAGGATCAACACAGGGGCTGTGGCAAAAGCTGGTACAGCCCCAGCCAGGGGAGCTAGGAACAAACAAGGTAAAAAGCACAGTCCTGTGATCACAGCCGCGCGGCCAGAGCGTCCGCCAGCTTCAATCCCGGCGGCGCTTTCGATATAGGCTGTTCCAGCTGAAGTTCCGAGCAATCCTGCACCCAAGGTTGCGCAAGCATCCACAATCAGACCTTTGCGTAGGCTTTTAGGGCGGCCATCGGCATCGACCAGTCCTGCTGCCTGCGACACACCTGAGAGGGTTGACACTGAATCAAACATATCGGTCATCATGATAGAAAAAATAACTGCCATATACTCCCAACGCATGGAGCCAAGAATATCCAAATGAAAGATCGTTGTGGAAAAGTCAGGCGTGCTGATCCAAGAGCTCGGCATGGACACTTGACCCAGTAGCAGTCCTAGTCCAGTGACGATGCTGATGCCGAGGAGAAACGCCACAGGCCAGCCGCGCTGCAGAAGGATGGCCATAATGAAGAGTCCAACGACCGATAGGGCGCTGCTCGTCGTCCATGCAGCAAACTTCACTAAAGTTACCGGATCGGCTGCCACCAATCCAGCATTCTTGAGGCCAATAAAGGCTAAAAATAGACCGATCCCCATCGCTGCCGCAGCTCTCAAATGAACTGGAATTGCATCCACGATTGCCATTCGGACCGGTAAAATGCTGAGAATAAGAAATGTCACGCCTGCCCAGAACACCATTCCCATGGCTGTTGGCCAAGGAATTTGTCGACCGAGAATGATGCTGAACGCTAGAAAAGCATTGAGGCCCATTCCAGGAGCTACGCCAAACGGGAGTTTGGCATAGAGGCCCATGAGGACACTCATGCTTGCTGCCAAGAGCACAGTTGCCGTCATCACGCCAGCAAAGGGCATGCCCGTTCCTTCGGTGGAAAGAATTGCGGGATTGACCACCACAATATAGGCCATCGTCAAAAAGGTCGTCAGTCCGCCGATGAGATCGGCACGGAGGCTGGGAGGCGCTAAGAGCTGCTGCGAGCTTGGCATAAGTTTCTCGTCTGAGGATTGAACATAATTTTTCCAATACCTGAATTGGCCGGAAATTTATAGACCTATTTCGGGATTGCTATCCAGAGTGTTGATGTGAGTTGGTGTGGATTGAAGATGGTCGATTCAATTGTCGAACAAGCCGTTCTACGAAACCCATCTTTCTCCCGCTCATGAGCCGGCTCCAAAAAATTGCGCAAACGACTTTCACCTCAAAGGGAATACAGTTTATAGTTATTCGAATCGTTCCAAATTCAGAAGATCGAATAAGGAGTCATCGAGATATGAAACAAGTGGCATTAGGGTCGCAGGGGCTTGTTGTTCCGGCAATCGGTTTAGGCTGCATGGGAATGTCAGAGTTTTATGGTGCATCATCAGATCAAGAGAATCTTTATGTACTCGATCGTGCGGCAGAGATCGGCTGTACGTTTTGGGATACTTCAGATGTATATGGGCCCTTCACCAATGAGATTTTACTCTCTAAGGCCCTTCAAGGTCGTCGGGAAAAAATTATTCTGGCGAGCAAGTTCGGCATTTCTCGCACACAAGACGGTCAATGGCAAGGAATCAAAGGCGGCGCCGAGTATGTCAAGGCTTCGTGTGATGCATCCTTAAAACGTCTAGGGACCGATTACATCGACCTGTACTATCAGCATCGGCTCGATAAAAGCACAGCTATCGAGGAAACGGTCGAAGCGATGTCTTCGCTCGTGAAAGCTGGCAAGGTTCGCTACATCGGGTTGTCAGAAGCGGACGCACAAACCATTTCTCGTGCCAACGCCGTTCACCCTATCAGTGCGCTGCAATCTGAATACTCTTTGTGGTCGCGTGAGGTTGAAACCGAGATTTTGCCAACCATCAAACGCCTAAATATCGGTTTCGTTGCGTACTCGCCACTGGGACGCGGATTTCTGTCGGGTACAATCCGTTCACGAAGCGATCTTGAAGCAGGCGATTGGCGACTTTCAAATCCCCGTTTCAGCGATGAAGCCATTGCCCACAACAGTTTGCTGGCGGAATGTGTGGCTGAAATTGCTAAAGAAATTCAAGTTAGTCCGGCACAGGTGGCATTGGCCTGGCTTCTATCACGATCGCTTTCGCTCTCAGCTATTCCAGGCACACGGAAAATTGAAAGGCTTGAGGAAAACTGCGCATCTCAAGCCATAAGCTTGCAAATGAATCATCTGGATCGCCTTGATTCACTTATCTCCAATGGAGTCGCTGGTGAACGCTACTAAGTCCTGACTTGATTTACCCTTGCTGGACTTAGTAGGGTCAACTAGGCATGAATTAAATCTCCATTTTTCATGCCTGCCACTTCATTTGCGGGTGCTTGAACCTCGTTTGCTTGGCAATCCTCCACAGCTTGGCTGCTCGTGCTTGAACTCTAGCTTTACAATGTCGATACCTTCCCAACAGTCGTCGGCACAGTAGATACTGCGAGCTCGGCAGGTTTTAATCAGTCCATGTTCGTCAACTTTAAATTCAATAGTATTCGTGTCAGCATCAAGTCCCAAAATCTTGGACTCACATTCACTGTACACTTGGTCCAAATTCTTGGCTATTTCGCCTTCGTCGTGGGTGCCAATGTCCTTGGAGTCTTCTGTCCAAGTTTCCTTTGTTTCACGCTTGTAGCTGTTATTGTCGCTATAGTCATAGTACCAAGTCCAGAGCTCAAAGCTTCGGCCAATGATTGTTGATCCGCGGACGCTGATGCTCGTGGTTTGACCCAAGCCAACCCAAGACTGATATTCTGTCGAATATTGGTATTCAAGCTTAGAATGTGTTTTAAGCTGTTCCCAGATTTCTTTACTTCGTTTGAAGGTCGGTTCGAAATCGGCAAAGACGACCGAACTGAGCATACTGAATAAAATGAGCCCAAGGGATGCAAATCTACGTGTCATAGCGAACTCCTACAGATATGTTTCCGTGACGGTTGGTCTTTTGCAATAGCTGGACCAACCCGAAAACACAAGCTTTTGCGGACCAATTGAAGGCGTTTGTCTCTGTTCGTGGACTGTCTGTCCAGGAACTTGGATAGCAAGGCGATCAAAAACTTCAAAGTCCGCTTGAATCACGAGTCCCGATCATGCATTGATTCCACTTGGAAGTTTTCGTTTCAGTTGAGGATCAGTCGCTTGTTTTTGCATTCGGATCAGGGCGGTTTTCATCTCACGACGAAACAGCAAGAGGTGACTTAGGACAGTATTTTGTGCGATCTTCAGCTCGTCGGCGATTTCTTTGCTACTCTTGCCTTCTATGTAATAGAGCCGCGCGACGACCCCGCGTGGAACTTTCTTATAGGTATCCAGGAGACGGCGCAGGAGAGCGAGGTTTTGTTCAAGTTCAAGCTCAGCCACGCCTGATTCGGGATCAAACCACAATCCCAATTCATAGTGGTCCCTTGAAACACCGATCCCGTCATCCAAAGGTTCGGCCTTCTGGTATTCCTTGGATCGAAAAACGTTCATACAGTTGTTGCGCGCGATCATGGCGATCCAGGCTTTAATAGATGTTGTATCCTTGAGGCTGGGTAGCTTCTCAAATGCTTGAAGAAAAGTTTGTTGTGCCACATCATCAGCCATACCGTTATGTATGCGATAGCTCGAAATGACTTTGCGGACTGTCTGAATGTTGGTGTTGTAGATATCCTCAAAATTGACCTGTAAGTTCATTTTTTCACCTGCTGCTCAAGGATGGTCCAACGAACTTCACGGATCCAAAGCCAAGCTTCATGCTGCTGTGGATACCTTGCCGTATCCAACTGTTCCAACTGCTGGTCGCTTAATGACTCTGCGCTCAAACCATAGGTGATCTGCAGGAGACCCTCCTTAGGTGTCATCACGCCCACTGGCTTTTGGTTCTGATCCCTCAGTTCCTGCAGATCCCCACTTGCTTCGACAGGGATATTGGGAATGGTGATCCGCTCACCTCCTGATACAAGCTGTAGGTGCAGGTAACCACGACTTTTGCATTGAGCCAGCAAGAGAATCGAGCTTAATGCCGGTACACCTGAACCTGTGATTTCAGGCTGAATCGTAACGCCGTCGGCTTTGAGAGCTAGATTGCAGCCCTTTTCCTTGATCAGTCCTTCCTTGATGACTATACCCTTAAGATTGGAATTGAGCGATGGGTCGAGTCGGTTGTGTTCAGGTTCCCAAAGACGAACCGCTAGAAATATACCCGCTGCGACTGCTAAACCACTGGACCAGATAGTTAACAGACGATTGCGTGGTCTTAGAATTTTGACTTTGGCATCTGATACAGAGGTTCTTGCCTGACTGATGCGGGACCACAGTTCCCGATCATCGAGGCAGCTCGGGTCGCGCTTCATGCTGCGCTTGGGCAGCTGCTCTGCAAAGCGTTCGAAGAGTTCGCGATCGAGGCGACTGTCGTTGACATTGGTTATGGATGCTGCGGACTCCAATTCAAAATCTTCATCAGCCATCTCATGCATGGTTTTGGCCAAAGCATCTATGTCCTCAGGACTGAAGCGAATGGTTCCTTCGTGGAACTGCTTATTCGTAAGATCTGTCACCATCCGACTCCTACACAGGCGGCTATTTGGCCTTGGGAAACAAGACGTCCGACTTGCTCAAGCTGCCGCTGATTCCAATACATATCATATTGCGCGGTGATTACAAATGCCAGACCTGATTGAAGTTGATGCACGGTGAAATTGGTCCCAAGCCCGACACCAGGTAGCACAATAGAAGCGTCAGGTGCTTCGGTCGATTGTCGACTTTCACCCTGGATTTTGCGTTCCAGACGCAAGAGTGATGGTCCGACATAGAACCCCCACTCGCTGCGCAGACCTTCGTCACTTCTTATAAACCGGCTAGGTTCCCGCGTGCCGAGCGCGAGCAGCAGGCGCGTGGTCGACCGCTTCTGCGGAAAAGTTTGAGCCCCAATCCGAATAGTTTCCGTTTGCCAGGGACTATATCCGGCATTCAGTATGAAATCCCATACACCCAAGAATTCATCAGCACGGTAACTCACGGAGTTGATCGCCGTGGGCTCAGCGGCGAATTTTTCACGGATGGCGCTGTTGAAAAATTGCCCAGGTCCCCAACCCAAGATCAGATGATGACTTTTTCGGCTCTGAATCAGATCCGAAACACTGTATTCCTTGCCCGCTGTTACTCGTATGACCCGACTCACCACGACTTTGTTGGTCGTAGGATCGATGATCTCGAGACGATGCTTGCCCTCAGGAATGGTCAGATAGCTCTCGCCCAGAATACCCTTGCTTTGGCCTCCAAGCCTCAGCTCGTAGTCTTTCAAGGTATTGATATACGAATAAAGGAAGGCCAGACCTTTGGCTTCCACCTCCCCGCTCAGAACAATGGGGTCACCACCGGATTGATCCATTTGCATTGTGGGATGCTGCAATTTTTTAGTAAAGGCCACAGTATTCCGGGTGGCATAATCATGGGCCTGCGTTAAGGTATGAGTCCGACCATTATTTTTACGCATCGATTCCAAAAGGAAGTGTGTATAGATATCCTGCCGAAGCTCTTGGTTCTCGACCGCAGGTTCGCTCCAGCTGGAAGCGGAAAGAATGGAGTATCCCTTCCCGGCTGCCGGAATCATGAGCGGATCGCCCCAGAACGCCTTGTAGTACGCTCCTCGGTAGTAGTAGCAGGTGAATCGGAATCCGCCTGGTGCCCAGAGGATCAGCAGGGCGGGAGAG
>JBGSTF010000030.1:0-6460 GCA_041736645.1 Oligoflexus sp.
GCGAGGACCTGCAGCGCCTTGCTCTTGATCTGAATCGACCCATGCCTCAGCTGATTACCTCGGGGACTCTCGATGTTCCTATCCCTGCAATGCTGTTTAAAAATCTAAGCTATGGATTGCAGCATCTTCTGCGCAATTCCATGGATCATGGACTTGAAGAGCCTGAAGAGCGCCGCAAAAGTGGCAAAGAGGAGAGAGGTAAAATTCAGATTGAATTCTTCCTCAAAGGGGATCAGCTTCATTTGGAGTATCGAGACGATGGTCGCGGCCTGGATCTGTCTCGATTGAGAAAAAGAGCCTTGGAACTGCGTCCATTCGCAGCCGATAGCCAGGAAACTGCAGAAAAGGCAGCTCAGCTCATTTTTATGCCGGGTTTAACGACCAAAGGTACTGTGACGGAAATTTCGGGACGGGGCATTGGCATGGATGCTCTGCGCCAGCTCATAGAAGAAAGTGGTGGGCAATGGCAGTTGATTGTAGATCCCACGGCGAAGCGTCCGCCATTTCATTTGAAAGTGACATGGTCTATGGAGACTCTCCTGCGACTGAGTGCTTGAATGGAATTTTTAGGATAGGCTGGTTGGTTTTGGAGAAAATCGATGAAAAAAATTGAGCTATGCTCTGCGGATAAACAACGGCGTCTGACTGCTGAGTTAACATCACTGATTGCGGAAAGCAACGGCTTGGCTTTGCTGCCGACTCTAGAGCTGTTTCAAATGTCGAGGCGTCTTCGGACTCACCAGGATCTGCAAAAGTTTGTCGAAGACTTTCGGCAAAAGATATTTCAATATCAACGCAGTGCTTTGGCCATTCAGGAGCTGCTCGAACATCCTGTCGGACGATCGATCTATCATTTTTTGAAAAATTTTCCTCTGGCTTTTCGCGAAGAGCATACCCACTTGACTGGAGCTCTGCAGGCTTCATTCCTCTATCCGCTTTTGCAAAATCGCCTCGCTGGACCGCAAGGGGCGCTTTGCCTCGACAAGCTACGGGCCGTTTATGGCGACGAGACCAATCGTTTGCAGAATGCTCAGGATGTCGAGCGCATGTTGACCTTACGCGAGAGCGAAAGATTTGATCGCTATCTGCAGGTTCTCTACTTGCCAAAATTGGTTTTGATCGATCGAGCCTCACATCGCGCAGCGGCCTATCACCTGGCGCAAACGATGCACCGGGACTATAATATTGGCTTTATCCGACTCAAATTTACCTATTCGCGATTGACCACCGATCCGAAGGAGCAAATCCCAGGGGCTGAAAATCTCACCAATGAAGACGGACTTCTGGGGCTTTATGAAGGATTTTCGAGCTTCGCGCGAGAGAATTCTAAATTCAACTTTGCTCTGTCGCCATGTTTTCGCAAAGAGCCAGGATTTTACGACCAAAGATTTGGCTCCAAGCAGCTGCATTTCCAAAATCAGGTGGATGAAATCTTGGGGATTTTGGACCGTAATCCTGAGTTGGCTCCTTATCTGCAAGAGGTCGATACGGTCGGCGACGAGCGACTGCTGTATCGTAAAGAGCACTTTTTAGAGATGCAACAGGGTTTGCGGAAATTGGCTTCTCGAGGGTTTGCTATTCGAAGCCACCATGGTGAGACTTTTTTTACCTTAAAACGGGGCATTCAGGCCGTCGACAATGCTATGAATATCTGGCGAATTGATACGCTTGAGCATGGTCTATCCTTGGGTATTAACCCGAATTCCTACTATCATTTGATGCTGGAACAAGCCTTGGTGCTCAATGAACAAGGTCTACCGATCGATAGTCAGTCAACTCTGGGCCGCGAGCTAGGGGAAATGCAATGGGATGCTCATGAGTTGATTCGAAATCGGCTCATGGCAGGACAAACCCTCAGCAGTCGAGAGATTTCGAGCTTTGTGAAAGTGAAGTTTCATCATGCGCGGGAGGTCGAGCACTACCAACATGATGTGTTGAATCGCCTGCTTGATAAATCCATCACGGTGACGGCTTTGCCAACCAGCAATCAGAAACTGACAACCGTTGTGCCTGGTTTTAAGGATCACCCCTTCTCCTGGTGGGAAAAGAAAGGCATTGATCTAGGCATCGGTACCGATAATTACGTGACTTTAGGCACAGACTATATCAAGGAATTGATGCTGCTCCTCTTTGCTGAGCCTGAGGATCTCAAGATTACCAAACTGCTCATGGTGGCAACAGGCGAAACAAGACGTCCGTATTTAAGTCATCTGCTCTGGCAAATGCGCAAAGGAATCCCCGACAATCCCTTGTAATTTCCCTTGCCAAAAAAACCTTCACGGATTTACGCGGTGGTGATCCGCGCGTAAAATCAAGAAAACCTTCGCTCGTTGCCACCCTTCTGGCTATGGTGGAAGGTCGAAAGCCACTCTTCTACCCCTGAGAAAGACGGGAAGCTAAAGCAAAAGACGCGGTATCTTGCACAGCCGTCCGATAAGCCCGAGCCTTCCAACGAAAGCAGAATATGCCGGTTGGAAAAGCTTAGGTGATGGGCTAAAGTAGAGGCGATCGTTTACACTTGGTAAAGTTGCTTGAGAGGATACCTTATGCCGCGTTGGATCGTGCTTCTAGCCCTAAGTTTTTCTGCCAATCTCATGGCCCTAGCGCCAAAATCTTCTTCGCCTTCCCCTGGTTTTTACCGGCACATGGTTGGGGACATTGAAGTAACGGCCCTGTCTGATGGTGTCTTCGACATGGAACCCGAAAAGCTTTTGACCAATACCACGGCCGAAAAAGTCAAAAAGGCCCTTGCAAGCCACCTTCGCAAAAGCCCCCTTTCGGCATCCGTCAATGGCTTTCTCGTAAATAACGGTGAAAAGCTGATTTTGATCGATACAGGGGCCGGGAGTTTTTTTGGGCCCAAGACCGGTGGGCTTGTAAAGAGCCTACGTGAAGCGGGGTACAAACCTGAAAGTGTCGACGAAGTTTATATCACTCATTTGCATCTTGATCACATAGGCGGCTTGGTTGAGGACGGAAAATTGGTTTTCCCCAATGCCATCGTTAGAGCCGACAAACACGATGTCGACCATTGGTTAAACGCAGAAATCGTTGCCAAAGCCCCGAAAGATTTCAAAAATTTCTATGACGGCGCTGTCGCTACCTTCAAACCTTTGCAGGATGCCAATAAACTGAAGCCCTTTGAAGGCGATACCGAACTTGCCAAGGGTGTGAAGGCCATCAGTAACCACGGGCATACGCCAGGGCACACGATCTATGCCATCGAAAGCAAGGGCCAAAAACTGGTCGTGCTAGGGGATATTCTGCACGTGGCTGCGGTCCAATTCGAAACACCAGGGACAACCATTGCTTTTGACTCGGACCCTAAAGCGGCCTCGGCGCAAAGGGCTAAAGTCTTTGCGGATGCGGCTAAGGCTTCATACGAAGTGGCTTTTTCGCATGTTTCGTTCCCGGGGATTGGGCAATTGCGGGCTCAAAATAAAGGCTATCAGTGGGTGCCGGTGGATTATGTTGTAGCGGCTAGTTCGCGGCCTTAATGGCCTTTTGCTTGACTTCATGGTCTGGCCCATGTCGTAATTCAAGGCCGTGAGCACACAGTGACTTGAGGTAAGGATTGTCGACCTTCGTCTCAGATTCCCCTTGGATCGGCTCCTTTAAAGCCTAGATCTAAATAAATGATACTAAAAAGGAATAATGAATAGGGAAAGGTTTTGAGGCGAATCGCCGATAATGCCCGAGGGGAGGGACTGTTCTCATGAGATTCTACTTTGCAATGTTCAGCATCTTGGTATCAGGTTTATTCGCCTGTAAACCGGCGTCATTTAGAAGCATTGATACGAGCGACGCGGCGGCGGAGCAACCGGTGGAGTCACAGGATGCTGTGGCTGAGACCTCCGGAGCCGTTCTCGATGAGGCGATTGAAGCGACGGAAATCACCAGCACGGAAATCAAACTGCAGCCGCCTGAAACGCCTCCGGCGAAGCCTCCGGTGACGCCACCTGCGCCCCCAGAGGACCTGAAATTGGCCTGTGCAGATGCCAAAAAGAACGGAACTTTGAAAGCTAAGACTATTCCCATTTTCTTTCCAGCAAAGACCACCACCTGTGAGTTTGAAAAGAATGATAACCTCAGTCGTAAGAATGAAGTGCTGCGCGCTCGTCGTGAGGAGAGTGTCGAACTTCCATTGCAAGGTGTGACTCGGCTTTGCAATATGAAATTTGATGCCGCTAAGCAGAACATGAAGTTCGATGATGAGATCCTTATCACCCTCAATCAATTTGTAGTGGCATCCAGCCAGGATTATTCTGTTAAGTCAAAAAATAAGAATGATCAGCTGGTCTATCCGAATGGCTTCAGCGTCGATAACGATGGGCTTGTCACCTATAAATGGCTGCCGCCCAATGGATTGCAAAATCTCGAATATTTTAATGGCAAGTTGTCGAAGTATTGCTTAGGGCTCGATCCAAAGAATGCCGATTTCGAACAGCTTTGCTCCATTCCAAAAACGGATACCAATGGCACGATGCAGCTGACTCTGCCCCAGGACGCTTTCCTCAAATTGGCTGTGAAAGCCGGATTGGTGTTTGATAAGCAGCTGCAGCAACTGCCTAAGGCCCGCTTAGGTTTCGTCACGACTGGTGATAACAATGACAGCGACTGTCAACACTTGGATTTCCAAATGTCAGTGACGATCGACTACGTTCCATAACTGCAAAAAGGGGAGTCACGAACTCCCCTTTTTATCAGACCTGCTATTGATCTGCCCTTAGAATGTCACTCCATAACTAACCCGCAACTGCTGCCTGTCGTAGCGCAATGGATTTTGCGTCACACGTTCCTGGGTCACACCCAAACCAAAAGTTCCCAGAAGACCCAGGGTCATCGGGCCTACCGGTTGAATCCAGCGATAATCCATGTTGGCTTGATCGCGACGAAGAGCAGCGACACCAGGTACAGTTTTGTCGGCTGATTGGCTTCTCTGCAGATCGACTTGCAAGTTTTGTTCGGGATCGATCACCCAAAGTCCCTGAGCAAAGTATTGGTCGGCCAGATACTGAGGATCACCCTTGCGACGTTGGTCCAGGCTGCGAAACCAGCCGGCGCGAAACTGACTCTGGCTGCGAATATTCTCCAAGCGATCCAAGTCAGGGCGATTGATCATGTCGGGATTGATCGACTGATTCTTATCCTTCTTATCGGGACTGGTGCTTCGTAAGATATAAGCAAGAGCCGCACCGGCCACGAAACTGGTTTTCTTGGTACCTTCCACATTCTGCTGTAGAGCACCGATGGCTGTCTGGGTCGACCAGTCCGCATTGAGATTCCATACATCCTGATTTTGCAGCTCCCAGCTGTCACTCGCCAAACCATTTTTCACCTGTTGAGTGCCCCGACGAAGTTCGAGAGAATTGATCCAGCTTTTGGTGAGCAGTCTGCTCCAGCTGGCGGTGAGATCGCGACTTTGCAGATCAGAACCGGCATTCAGGTTGCGACTGATAGCGGCGCCGACTTGCACGGAGTCCTGGGCGTTCAGCTGATGCTGGTGACGGTAGGCGATCTGGGTAGCCGTGAAGGGAGCATCGGTGCCGACTATGGTTTCCTCCAGGGGGCGTTGAGTGGCATCAGCGCCGTGGGTGCGAAGCCAGGACGCTTCCAAGCTGTCGCTGCTCCGAGCTTCTTTCCAAGTCGCGGCTGAGCGGGCCTGCAGGGCGGTGAACGAAGAGCTTCCAGAATTGCCTGCGGTGGCCCCCAATTCGCCAAGCCAATTGAATTTGGCATCTTCAAGAAGATAAAGACTTCGTCCTGTCAGGATATTCAAGTGATCAGGTCGCTCCAACTTCGGTGTGCGACTGGATAACACTTGATCGATATAAGCGTATTCCACCGTATTGAGGTTCTTCAGCGGAGCGGCGACCAGCGATGGACTGAACATAAGCAAAGCAGCAGGCATCAGGCGTGAACCCATGGGATGACATCCTTGTCAATCGGAAGTGGGCAGTCAACCACGAGGACAGACGCGTCTTGAGCTCATACTGAAGAATCGTCTGTCCTTTGCGTACCTCTATGGTATCAGGTGCCGTCCGGCCTTATGAAGACAACTTTGAAAGTTTGCAGGAGGATTTTGCAATCGAGCCACAGCGAACGCTTTTGAATGTAGTGAATGTCGAGCCGAACCCAGTCCTCAAAGCCTATTTTATTGCGGCCATTGACCTGCCAGAGACAGGTGAGACCGGGCTTAACCATCAGTCGTTGCAATTGCCATCTTTTATATTTCTTGACTTCCCTGGGTAAGGGAGGTCGAGGCCCGACCAAACTCATGTCGCCACAGAGGACATTCCAGAATTGTGGAACTTCGTCCAGACTGAACTTGCGGAGATACTGTCCAACCCAGGTTATGCGGGGATCACGGCGAATTTTAAAGACTGGACCACTCATTTCGTTTTTGCCGAGCAAGTACTTCCGTTGCTGCTCGGCATTGATGATCATAGTTCGCAATTTA
>JBGSTF010000054.1:0-6563 GCA_041736645.1 Oligoflexus sp.
AACTCAAGTATTGCAGGAGTGAACACTGGCACAAGGGGTGACTTGTCCAAGCGGGGAGTCGTTCATTCTTCTTAGGGGTGGTCGACTCGTGACAGGAAGGACTGAGTGAAGAGGGCTGACCCTCCATCAAGCTGGATTGGACGAGAAAATCAATGACCAGATTGCAACGAGGAATTGAACCCAAAGCGAGATTGAAAGCCAGGACGACAAGTCCAAGAAGTTTTGTGCATCCCAGGCATAGGTTTTGGAAGGTCGACAAAGTTGAATTCCTTGAGTTGTCGATGGAAGACTATCAGATCCCTTCATCCCTGACAACGTTGGGCGTTGCGGCAAATATCTCCAACTTTAATCCCTGACTTTGGTGGGTGCTGAAAGCATAACTTGGGTGTAGGGCATTCAATCAACTGCTCGGACTGTATCGTTTTACCCAAAGCCCCCATCAAGCCGAGAAGACTACATAATAACTGGGATGGTGGGACTGGGCTTTGTGTCTCAATCGACATTGATAGCGAATATTCTGGTTCACCAGAAATTTTTCCGGATTTAAATCGGGTTGACCTTAAATTTCGCTGTGAGTGACCTGGTGACGATGTATCTATCAGATTATATTAGATAAAATCTTAAAGGGACGATGGTCTTCACAGGCGGGCCAAGGCAAGTCGGTAAGACAACTTTAGCCATCCAATTTCTCGATCCCCCCGATTCCTCAAATACGGAATATCTGAACTGGGACGAGCCAAGAATTCGTAAAGATCTCATGGCGGGAATTTTGCCTGCAGATAAGCCAGTTGCTTAGCTTGGCTTGCTTTGACTGAATGGCATGGCTCCGGATTCGACCGCTGGTTGAAACGATAAGCTGTTTAATATATTGTCTTTTCTAATCTTTGCAGAAAAGTGAAAGTCATTTTTATAATTTGCATCGATTGATTATAACCCTCGATAATAATTAAATTAAGAGTTTGTATGTTGTTCCGCGTCTTTGTCTCATTGATGTGAATGGGACACGTTAAATTTAAGTTTCTTACCAAAAGCACCGATATGCCTTGAGCGTTATACCTGTTTTGGTATAATAGGTCCCGGAGGTGGACCTTGGCTGAAGAAAAGGAAACGGAGTGGTTGGGCGACAGTCTTGAAGTTGTGAAAGGGTTCAGTAGGAAAGCAAAGCAAGATATTGGGTTTGCTATCGATCGATTGCAACGAGGGGAAGATCCTGCCGGCAGTGTTCGAGATCTCAAAGGCCTTCCAAAAAAGGTGTGGGAGATCAGAATTCAAGATGATTCGTCCTGGTATCGCGTTGCTTATGTAACTTTTGTCAAAGGCAAAATAGTTATTGTTCATGCATTCAAAAAGAAGAGCGCTAAGACTAGCCAGACAGATTTGAATGTCATTAAGCAACGTTTAAAGGAGATATAAATGGCTGATATATGGAATGATCTGTTCGACGGTAACGAGTCGCACGTCATGCGCTTGAAGTCGAATCTCTTCGGGCAAGTCGTGGATCAGGCGAAAGTCCTCAATGAGACCATGACTCAGAGCGACATTGCCAAGCTGCTCAAATTGAAGCAGCCTCATGTAAGCGATATTTTACACGGAAGAATGAGTCGCTTCAGTCTCGAAAAAGTCATAGAGCTGGCAGAACGATTGAATATGGAAGTATATATTACGACCAAAATGAAAGATGCTGTTGGCTGATGTCTTTTTCACAATAGAGTCCCATGCGAAAATTTGCAAAAGCGACTCTCAAGCTTACTGATATTTCCCCCGCTGATAAGGGGAACTTTTAACTCGACTTCTTAACCCCAGGCGCGTTCGCGTTCTGTTGTTTTTTCGAATCCTGAATCTGCTTCACGAGCGATTCATTGCCATCGATCATATAGATCGATCCTGTGCTGGCGATTTATGCTGCCAGCCTAAATTCTGTCACCAGACCATTCATTACGCGCGCCTTTGTTATTTTCAGATTCTTGATATCAGGCAATACTACTTTGCTGCCTTCTGGAAAATCTGGAATAACGCCACCTATTCCTTGATGGGGTCTCTTTGAATTATAGAAATCCTGATAAGAAACGCAAAGTGCGCGAATATGATTATTGTCGATAAGCAAAGATCGATTGAGTAGCTCAGTTTTAATTGTCAGATTAAAGCGCTCGATAAACGGATTTTCCCAGGGAGATCTGGGCGACGTCATCAGAGAATTACACCCGAATTCCTTAAGAATTTCTGGCAGCCAATGCCCATAAATGCCATCCCGGTCGTGAACCATAGCCGCAGGGAATTGGTGCCCAGAGATGCAGCAGTTTCGAAACTGCTGAGTGAGCCAGTTCCGTGTTGGATTTACTGTTGAATTAATCTGTATCAGTTTTCTTGATGGCACTTCAATTATTGCGAAGATAAATACCTGGATTCCTTTGCTATCAAAAACAGTTGTAAAATCCATAGCCCAATAGCGGCAAAATGAATCTAAAACCGCTCGCCACGAAGGCGACGCAAACTTTGTCTTGGGTGGGACAAAGCCATTTTCTCGAAGAACTTTTAGAATGGCTTTCTTTGACACCAAAATGGCTAAAATTCTAAGCTCATCTGAGATTCTTTGGGCTCCCCAGATTGGGTTGCATCGCTTCATATCGATTATGAGATCAACGAGATTTTCGTGAACCCGGGGCCTGCCTCTTGGTTTTTTAGAGCACCAAATTATCTTAAGCCTACGCCGAAACCTCATAAATGCACCCAAAATCAGCAGGATTGGATAAGGAGTCACATAGTAATTCCAAAGATCCTTTGCCAATTCCAAGGCAAGCCTTTTAAAAAAGCCAAACGTCCACCAAATTTTAGATCGAAATGTATCCATGCCGAACTCTTAGCACGATTTCTGGCAAGAGGTCAATCCAAATGATATCATGGTGTTATAGTTAATCCCCATCACAGATTAGATTTCTCCATGAAAGTAAGACTACTTCATCGTTTGATGAAAAAAAGCATGAGAACGGCTGGACATTGCGCAAAGGATTCCTGTTCTCTAGCTATACCATCCCTTGTATTTGACTATTAATTTTGTTAGCTTGATGTCTATTTTGTTGCCAAACATCTATGTTTTAGCGAGGAGTTCTTGAGTGGCGCGTACGAACATGAAGTCTATTTTAGTAGCGATTCTAACACTTTCAGCCTGCACGACATCCCCCACTAGCAGCCTCGAAGTCAACACTCTTGCGCATTCCATGCAGTTTTTTCGCGGGAAAATCCAACGGACATCCATTGATGGCAAGGTACCCTATGGGCCGGCATTTGATTCGGTGGTCCGACGGAATATTGATCTGACGACGGGCATTATCGTAGAGTGCGTTTTCCAGGAAGGCAAAGTCTTCGAGGCAACGATGACGCGTAGTTCGGAACCTTTGATCTTCGAAGCAACGGATAGCTCGAAGTCGTTTACGGGCAAAATACTTTTTGAAAACCCTTCTGCGCTAGCTTGGTCGTATGACCTACAGTTGATCAAACCGCGGGCGGGGCAGATCACGGGAAAACTCAGCGAAGGGAATGGAGCCCGAATTGATCCCAGTAAGGGCACTATGGTCATCACAAAGTTTTGGAACAAACAAGTACGTATTCACGAAGAATACACGGCGATTTCAGCGGAAGAGTATACAACCCTAGTTAGCAATTTACCTAAGCCACTGGTGAGCGAAGTCTCTAAACTTTGTGGTTCTGCTGCATCTGTCAAGTGACATGCTCTGCACAGTGTCGAAAAACCGGCCATATTGCGACAACTGTTCTGATATGTGTCCCGCTTACCAACACAAATCATCACAGAGAACTTTCATCCTGCGGTTGCAAAAGAATCAGTCCTCTTTTGGCTCCGGTGGACGTGCAAAGTGAATCAAGTAATGAATTGAGTAAGTGATCGCGATCGGCAAGAGCGCTCAATTTGAGAAAGATCTCGAGCATAGCTCCCATTTCGACTTACCTCGTGCTGATGCTGGTGATTTTGCTTCTCGGGTTTGTCCAGTGGTTTTACCTCGTGCCCTGGCTCTTGAAGCGGTTTGTTGCCTGGTGGCGGAGCAAGCGGTCTTGACAAAATTCGGTTTTGTCGCAAACTTTTGGTATGTGCTATTCACTATTTGAGGGAATATTCTCTGCCGCGCTTGAGCAAATTCATTCAGCTCGACTTCTTAACAGAAGGCGCGTTGGAATTTTGCTGTTTTTTCGAATCTTGAATCTGTTTAACCAGCGATTCATTGGAATCGATCATATAGATCGATCCGCCATTGCCTTCCATTTTATCTTTTTTCTTCTTAAGAGCACTCAAGCTGCCCTTGACACCTGTGGCAAAGGGTTGAAAAATTTCTGTATCAAAATCATCGGGTGCCGATCGCTCCATCAATTCCAAAGCTTTTTCAGCGGGCAAAGCTGGCTTGTAAACCCGCTTCATGAGCAAAGCCGAGTAAGCATCCGCAATGGAAATAATCCTTGAATAGACATGAATGCCAAGCTCAGGGTCTTCCTCTAAGCGTCCACGGCGCCCAGCAGGATAGCCTTTGCCAGTGAAACGTTCATGATGCTCCAGAGCCACGCGGGCAACGATCTCTTCAATCGGAGCGCCATTGGTAATGGCATTCATCAACTCTTTGTGCCCGTATTGCACGTGCGTCTTCATCACTTCAAATTCATCAGGCGTGAAAGCTCCTGGTTTGTTCAATATAGCGTTGGGAATACAGCTTTTCCCGGCATCGTGGTACATGCCGCATTGGGCAATGATTTCCGCATCTTTAAAGGGTAGTTTGGGATCGATATATTGCTTGGCCATGATGGTTGAAAACATCGCGACCGAAGCACTGTGATCATACAAGGTGGGATCGATAGCAATCATACGACTGAGTGTGCTCATCGCCAGATCATTTCCCATCAACTGATTGACCATAAAAGCAGCAGCCGACTTCACGCGCTCCGCAACCGCTTTGGTGACGCCGCCGCGCAACACCATTTGGCTGGCACCACTGAGATCACCAAAGACTTCGAGAGTTTTTCGATCCAGTGATGGATCTTTTTCGAGCAGAAGGTTGATTTTGCGGGTACGCACATAAGAAAGAGTGTGTTCAAATTTTGGATAGTCTCTTTTTGCAATGAAAACTTCGACGCCACCATTGTCTTTCAAGCTCGCGGCCCAGATATGCTGCAAAAGCTCCGGACTCAATTCCGACGGACGAATATATTCGATCATCTCATCTTCAACCCGAATGAAGATGGAAAACTCAATGGTTGGAACTTCCCAAAGGTAGGCGAACAATTCCAGACTGATCGGGCGATATTGCTGCAAGAGGCTTTCATCGACCTTCAAGATTTTACAACGCTTCCGCGTTGAGTCTTTTATGATAAATTTCTTTGATAGGGGAGCCTGTGATTCATCCAAGGTACAGTCCCTTTCTTCTCTCATTCAACGCCCTAGGCGGTCCTCTGGGATATCGGCATAATGCTGTTGATTTTGAAGCAAAGTCAGGCGGATTGGGCTTCGCTCACCGAAGCTTTCCAAAGGGTAAGGTTGGCTGCGTCCTAATGCGTTAATAAGATTGGATTAAATTCCATTGCATAGCCTCGGCTTGAGCGGCTATTTCGGACTATTGTCCCTCCTCAATCCCTTCATGTTTCTCTCATATAGAAGCTGGCATTTTTGAAGAGCAGGTTTGGAATCTATTTGTCAGTCCGACTAGGAGACCTTATATGATGCGTAAGGATTTCAATGAGGTTTTACAAAAATTTCCTCATTTAACAGCGGATGGCCTCAGTTCACCGTCTGACCCTGATTTTTCGCAGAAGCGTCAGGATTTTGTGAACAACGCCCTCTATCTTCAGCAGGCCATTGATGCGACCCATTTTCTTCGCTCCATTGGCAAGTCCACCCGATTTACCCAGTGGCAAAAATCACATTGTCTGCCGGAAAGCATTTGCTCCCTGGTGGAATGGGACTCTGGCCGTTCGGTGAGCAGAGGAGCTGTCATGGTCGCAGCCTTATCTTTAGGCTTTACGATGGGTGGTCAGACCTCGGGGTTGGTCTATTTCAATTTTCTGCCTCGACAAATTGAAACGGAACTTATGAATCTTCGTCGTCGCCAATTGATCCAAAGAGTCATCGGCGCTTAAAGCTTTGATTTTGGTAGCCTTGGGCAGTCTCTTAGGGCGCGGTACCGTGGAAGGTCACGGTGCCTTCCTTCAGGTATAATTTAGCCTGAGTTAAAAGGCGTTCCCGTACAGAAAATAAACAGCTATCTGACCAGGACTCCAGCCAAGATCGAAGCGAAGATTGTTTTTGGATATTGGATCCAGAAAATAATCGACCCCCAATCCTCCCGCGATTTTTGTACCGCGAGCCGCCAATTCGCGAAGATGATGGGCATGGCCTCCCGTGCTCAAGAAAAAGCGATATCCCCAGGAATCGGACCAAAGCGTTCGCCACTCGAATTGGGTCAAGGCCAAGGCGTAGTCGCGAAATTGATTGCCATAATAGCCCCGCAGCAGCTGGTTGCCACCCATCCCTTGCAAGGCATAGAAGGGCACTTCGACCATTTCTTGTT
>JBGSTF010000060.1:0-76029 GCA_041736645.1 Oligoflexus sp.
GGCGGATGACCCACCCTTCTTACAAGCAAAACCCACCAACAGTAGAAGACCCAAAGTAAGTTGCCGACTCGTCATAGATTCCTCCCGTGTGCAGCCTTCATAAATCTTATAGTATCGCAATAAAATGCAAGAATTGGACCATGTTAGGACGATTGCGAGCTCAAGGGCTTAGCTGAGCTTTGCCTGCCTTTTGTCACATCTCTAGCCAGTTGCACTGACTTAAATACTGTCAATTTTAGCAACTTGCATAGTCTCCCTCCAAAGCTCTCTTCATGTTTTTTCCATCTCAATCTTTACCCTACGAAGCAAGTTTTTGCCGATCTGCTTGGGATAAGGGCAGCTTCAAAGTGAAAGTGGTAAAGGCTGCTTCGCTGTCATAAAAGAGATCGCCATGCAGCTGTCTCGCCAAACGTCTCGAAATGAAAAGCCCAATCCCATTGCCTTGAGGCCCTTTGGTAGTAAAGCCACTCTCGAACAGATGAGTTGCCACATCATTCGCTATTCTTTCACCGCTGTTGCTTATCTCAATGGAAATCCATTCATCTTTTGCCTCGGAAACAGAGACGCGAATCCATCGAGGATCAGCGTTTGACTTTGCCAAAGCATCCACGGCATTGTTGAGAAGACTCAGCATAATCTGTTGCAGGCTGGAAGCAACCGTATAGAGAGAGATGGGATTCAGATGGGATTGAATTTCAATCTGATGTCTTCGTGCTCGGAGTTTGACCAGGAGTAGTGTGCTGGAAACCAGAGCATTTAGATCGACTTGATGATCCCTGAGATCCTGGCGACTGAAGCCCAGGATACATTCCATGAGGTCACGACTTCGGACGGCGGCCTCATTGAGTTGAAGATAGCCTTCAAACAGGAGCATGCTTTCACTCAATTGGCGAATTTGATCGAGACTGAGCTGGCCGATATTGCGCCATAGATTTTTCGCGACATCGGCTGGGAGTGGTAATTCCGAGAGGATTCGATAGAGGACTCGTAGTTCTAGAACGGCCGGATGATCGGGGCTTGGCACGGGCAGATGAAAAGCTTGCCTGGAGCCCGTTTGTTGATCGCTGGGTAGAGTAACCATCCGAACGAGCAAATCTCTTTGCATGACCGGCAGTGGCAAGAGTTGACCAACTTTTTGAATCCTTGAGGCTGGATCCAGATGGGATTGGTCAATTGTCTGGTAGATGCGCTGCATCTCGTGGCCCAGATCAGCAATCACTTCGCCGAGCTGAGACATCTTGTCTTGATACTCCTGCGTCGCGACTGAACGGGAGTTATCATAGCGAGCTAAGATGTTGCGAACTCTTAAACGGAGCTCATCAGGTACGAGTGGTTTGGCTAGATAATCGTCCGCCCCTAGGTCCAAACCCATGATCTTATCTTCTTCGGTGGCTCGCGCAGTGATCAAGATAACTGGAATTTCTTTGAGACGTTCTTGTGATTTAAGGTGTCTCATAACATCTTCACCCGAAACATCTGGCATCATAAGATCGAGCAAAACCAGATGCGGCTGAAGGCTTTCGATACGGCTTATTCCTTCCCGCCCGCCAGTCGCTATCATGACTCGATACCCATCCATTTGCAGCAAATCTTGGACCACTTCGCAATTCAGTTCATTATCATCGATGACAAGGATCAGAAATCTCGATGGTTGGGCAAGTTGAACTGGGCTGGGACTCATTGGTAAAGAGTCTGAGTTCTCAGGTTCCTGCTCTTCTTCAACTGCCGGTACTAGGTTCGACGGGACTGGCATCACGACGCTCATTTGAGCTTTGGAAAGTTCAGGTATCCAAATTTTGAAAACCGATCCTTTGCCTTCCTGGGATTGTACCTCGATGCGACCTTGCATTAGCTCGAGCAGGTCATGGACAATGCTGAGGCCCAATCCTGTTCCTTCAAAGGATCGTCTGGCGTCGGCTTGCAATTGGGCGAATTCTTCAAATATTTTTGGAATCTTATCCGATCTTATGCCAATGCCGGTATCGCTGATAGAAATGAACAGGCCTTCGGCGCTTGTTTGCAAGAGCATGTTCACATGATTCGCCGCATCAACTCTGGTAAATTTAAAAGCATTGCTCAAGACGTTGCGGATAACGGTCAGAATTTTTTCTACATCTTGGATAAACGATTGCTCCGCATTCAATTTATTTTGCAAGACGAACTGGACTTGGGGATATTTGAGTCGCAGGCCTTCCGTAAAATCTTGAAGTCGAATGAGCATGTCACTCACTGGGAAACTTTGCACCTGAAGAGTGAGTTCGCCGCGCTTGGATTTGGCTAAGTCGAGAATCGTATTGACTTGATCTTTGAGCGATTCCGTCAGTCGGATCGCTTTGTTGATTTGCTGTTTCACTCGGTCGTTGATGGGGCCATAGCGACCTTTAGTAATCAGATGCAAAAAGCCAAGAATTCCATGCAAAGGCGTGCGCAGCTCGTGAGACGTATTGTGAAAGAATAGGGTGCGGGCTCGATCCTTTTCAACCAATTCCTTGGACAGTTGTTCGGCTCGTCGAAAGGCGCTAGCTGACCGTTTGGCGACGATTTGAGTTTGACAGATCATAAAAATCGCGGTACCGATTTCAACCCCCATACCTGAAAAGCTGGTGTTGCCGAAGATCCAAAGAAGGCTGGTCAGAGCGCTGAGTGATAGAGCCAATACTCCGAGCAAAGAAATGAGGGCACCCTCTTGGCGAGCTTTGACGGCGTGGGCCAAGACCCAAAAGCAGGCCAAAAGACAGATGAAGGTATAGCCATAGACAACAGCTATAAGATATTCCGAGTCGATCATTGGGGTAAAAGCGAAAATAGCCACAAAGCAAAGACTTATGATACCCAAGAGGCGTTTGAGAACTGGGGACGAATGCTCTGGAAAACAAGCACAAAGGAAGCGATAGAAAGCTGCTATAGCGAGTATCAAGGTGATAAATGTGATATCCCAAAGAGCTTCCCAAATGAAGTTGGATCGAAGCAAGGTCAATCGCCAAAGAAAGGCGAAGCTTGCACTGCGCAAGAGCATGATCATAGAGAAGATGCAGAGCTCTTTGGTTGCTTGATCCTCGCGCCGACGCAGGAAGAGGCTGAGGCTATAAATGCCGCTGAACAGCATGGCTCCAAACAGGAAGACTGCCGAAACAATTTCAGTCATGGGAAGCGACGATTCATTGATATACATGGCCGGAGGTTGCCAGAGTCCACCCCAATAGTAGTGAAAATTGCTTGCCTGTACCAAGACATAAAATTCTTTCTGATCGTGCAACTCGAAGCTTGGTGTCAGGAAACTTCCGGGTTGTGGTGCTTCGTCCGCGGCCCTTGTTGCCACTTGACCTAGCTCGAAGAGAGGTAGGGCAGATGGAGAGTGAAGCGAATCGAACACAAAAATCTTGCCGGCCACATAAACTTGAGGTTGAGCGAAGTAGATTCGGCAGTTTTGGCAAGGATTTTTCACCTGTAAAAGATAGGTGCCAAAGCCGAGATTTTGCAAAGCTTCGCCACTGAACTCTCTAAACGGGCGACCGACTTTCAGAAATTGAGGCTTGCTGTTCGGGCTATTGAGATTTGCCAAGGCCTCTTGGGGTGAGAGGAGTTTATTCGGAAAGAACAGCCAGTCGCCGTAGATTCGTAGCCCATTCGCGCCTGACCAGGTACTGAGATCGACTTCACCGCGCACAGCTTCACGAATCTCGGTCGCTTGAGCTGGCCGAATTCCCAAAAGAACGAACATGACGATGAACAGCGCTCGCATTTCTAGGCCGGACTCCCAATCTTGTGGCACAGCTTCGTGCTTAGGAATCGGCAACAATGCGAAATAATTAAGAGAGTTTTGCCTCTGGAATAAAGGCTTTGTAAAATAAGAAGTTATATCGGCAGGTTGCGGCGTCGAGTAGGGGGTGTTTCATCCGCCCGAAACTTGTAACTTCCAACCGTGCTCCTGGAAAAAGGCTGTCGCTTTGTCTTTGATATCGCCCTGAAACTCGGCGCGACCGTCTTTGAATGTTGCACCGCAAGCGGCCCTTTGCTGGAGGGATTTTATGAGGGTTTTCACTTCATCTTCCGGAAAGGGGAAATTCCATAAAACCGTGACAGCTTTGCCGCCGCGGCCCTTGGTTTCCAAACGCATTTTAGTTGGCCCTGGCGCGGCTTGATATCCCGAAGCTTTGGGCTCTTTCCGAGTTGAACCCTGGCCAGTGGCGTAAACGAGTTTGTCTTTCGCCATTGCTCTCTGTCCTGATTAAGCGGGGAATTTAATCTTCTTTTCAGAACTTGGACGATAAAGAACAGCTTTGTGACCGATGACTTGCACCAGGGTGGCTTTCACGCCATCGGTGATACGTTCCATCAATTCACGCAATTCAGTTTGGTCATCACAACGGAGCTGAACTTTGATCAGCTCGTGGTGGTTCAAGGTCGTTTCGACTTCCTTGAGCACACTCTCAGTAACGCCATATTGACCTACAATGACCACCGGATTGAGATGGTGAGCACGACCGCGAAGATATTTAATTTGTTTGGACGATAGCTTTTTTTTCATGCGATTGATCCTGTGCAATGAGGTCCCTGGTGTAGCCCTTCCACGTCAGGAATGCAAGCCAAAATCCAGCTCGGACGGCCTATATCAGGAAGAAAAAGTCCAAATCTGCGGTTGGCAGAAAGCGACCGTCTTCGATCTTTTCGTTATCAAGATCTCTACCACTGACGACTTGGTAAAGCACGCCAATGCCGGCTCGAAATCCGACCGTCGGTCCCCGCCACTGCTGGGACAATCCAAAGCCGAAGCGTTGGGCTCGAAGGTCAGCCAGATCGAATCGTGCAATGTGAGCGCTGAGAATGAGAGTTTCGGTTGGACTGCGTTGAATTTCGCCTGTGAGTTCGAAACGCTCTTGAGCCAGTCCGAGTAAAGATTGAAGCAAGAGCGAACGATGAGTGATGCTATAATTTTCTGGCAGTGGCCGCCCGTCTTCTCGGGTCGGGTGGCCGTTTTCATCACGAGTTTGATAGTCACTTTTGGGGTATTTCTTGTTCCAGAGTCGCCTTTTTCCGTCTTCGGACAATTCAATATCGCCCCGTCCAACGCCAGCTTCCCAAGAGCTATGCACAATCAATCGTTCCGACACTGCATGGCTGAATATGACACGCGGATGAATTCCCGTGACAGCCAGCTTAGCGAAATTTTCTTTTTGGGTGCCCCAGAGGAGAGTGTCTCGGCTCATATGGACTGCATCGATGCCAAGGGAAAGACTTTGATGGGCGTTATTCCAGACTTTGGCCCGGCCATAGACATTGCCAGCACCTGCCACAAGGGATGATATATCGATACCAAGAGCCGCCCTTGAGCTGAGTCCGTATTCGCTCTGGGGGCCGAGCTTCCAGCGGCCTTCAGGGACAAAGCCGCTGGTGGTCTTGCTGATGAGACTCGAAAGCGGCTCCAGAGGTTCGTTCTGGGCCAGGGAAGCGGTTGCAAATCCCCAGCAAAAGCTTATGATAAGCGCCGTTACGTACCCCTTCAAAAAAGTCGGGGAAAGCACAACGGTCGTGATAGGGCCAGTCATCTTCATTGCGGTCCGCCTGATCGTTTGTTCGCGCACATTTGCCTTATTACTTGAGAGAGCCAAGGGGAGCAAGCAGTTTGAGCACGCAAGAACGAATCCTGCCACGCAAATTAAAGGGCTTCCGTGACTATCTGCCGCAGCAAGCCAGCCTGCGCAAACGCATTCAGGATCAAATTTACCAGAAGGCCCAGCAGGCCGGATTTTTGCCTATCGACACGCCCGTCATGGAGTATGCGGAGACCTTGCTCGGCACCGGCGGACAAGAAACGGATAAGGAAGTGTATCGCTTCCAAGATCACGGCGAACGGATGGTCGCCCTTCGTTTTGATTTAACAGTTCCTTTTGCTCGATTTGTGGCGGAAAACTACGCGGACCTCGTTTTCCCCTTTAAAAAGGTCCAAATCGGCAATTCCTGGCGTGGCGAGAAACCGCAGAAGGGCCGCTATCGCGAGTTTTGCCAAGCGGATTTGGATATCATCGGTGTCGATTCAATGGCAGCCGACGTCGAAGTCTTGTCCTGCATCCTCGCCAATCTCGAAGAATTGGTGCCTAGCTCCTTCACCATGGCTATCGGTCATCGCATTATTTTGTCTGGCCTCATCAAAGCCTGTTTGCCCGCTTTGCTCGAAGGTGGCGAAGGGCGCACACTGATTGCTTTGGATAAACTGGCAAAAATTGGTGAGCGTGCTGTGAAGGAAATGATCCTGCAGCTCGAGGGTGCGGAAAGTGAAGGCGTCGACCGACTGCTGCAAAGCGTGCAAACACGTGATGCCAAGGGCGATACGGATCTGACGTTGTTACAAACTCAACTGGAGTCTCAGCCAGAATCACTCAAGGAATTGCAGCGCCTGGAAGAAACCGTAAAACTTCTTCGCCTCTTGCTTCGGGGCCACAAAGCTCAGGTGCGGATTGATTTGAGCATCGCTCGAGGCTTGGGCTACTACACTGGTATTGTGTTTGAGACGACCATTGATGGCTTGGATGGCTTCGGTTCGATTTCTTCCGGTGGCCGCTACAACGGCCTTGTTTCACGCTTTTCCAACCAGGAATTGCCTGGAATAGGTGGATCGATCGGCGTGGATCGCCTGCTCGCTGCGTTGGAACAGCTCGGTGTGGCTGAAGATAAGACTCGCCAAGGCGTTTTTATTGCCTTGGCTGGCGAAGAAGGTCGTAGCTATGGCTTTCAGCTCCTAGGGGATCTCAGGGAGGCAGGAGTTATGGCGGATATCGCCTTGAAAGAAGGCAAGCTCGGCAATCAATTCAAGTTCGCCGATAAGCGGCAGTATCAGTATGTGCTGACCATCGGTGGCGATGAAGTGAAGACGCAAACCGTTAGTATCAAGGATCTGGCCAGTGGCCTGGAACGGAAAGCAGTCAGCTGGGCCGAGGCCTTGGCGGAGCTTGGAACGAAGGTTTAAAACCTGCGACTTGCATGGATCGAATAGATCATTTATTTTAAACTGTTAGCCTTGGGCTCTGAAGCCGTCAAGGTCATCCTTTGGCAAAGAACACAAGGGCCACAAGTCCGACATAAGGAATCCTCGCTGATGAGTATGAGTCTGCCTTTTCTCCGAACTGCGCGTGGCAAACAAATTGCGGTCTCCTTGCTTTTGGTCTTTCTTTCGACGATCGCTTTGGATCAAGTGACCAAGCGTCATGCACAAAGCTCTCTCATGGTGTATTCGCATCAAACGAACCTTGATATGTACAAGTCCACTTCCTACCACGTAGCTTCTCTGGGCAAGCCCAATGCTCCGTACAGTGAGAATGCCTTTTTCGTCAATCTAGAGTTTGACTATGCCCGCAATCGAGGAGCCGCTTTCAGCATGCTGGCCAATCTTCCAGATGCCGTGCGGGTGCCTTTTTTCTATCTCGTGACAGTCCTATGCGTGGTCTATATCTCCTACTATTTACGCACCTTGCCCATCAATTTCCATCTGACTCGCTTTGGTTTGGTGATGATCTTGGCTGGAGCGATTGGCAATTTTATTGACCGAGTGATTCAGAGTTATGTGATCGACTTCGTCCAGGTGAGTTGGAACATCTTCGGTTGGCGGCATAATTTTGCTGTGTTTAATGTCGCGGATATCGCCATCAATGTCGGCATTATTGCCTTTGTTTTGGAAATGCTGCTCCGAAGAAAGCCGCAAATGCCAGACTTTGGCGAAGCCACTCCAGGTCTAGAAAAAAAGAAAGTCTGATCCCAGAAAGAAACGAGAGCGTGAGTTCTCGTTTTTCTCGAGCATTCTTCAGACTGGATAGCCGACCCGCTGAAGCGCTTTCGTTAAATTCTCGGCAAATTTCTGCCGAGCCGCTTGAAGAGTCGAGACTTCTTTGCAGAAGGCGAAGCGCACCCGTCGATTCCTTTGTGCTGCGCTCGCGCTGTCCAAATAAAAGCTGGAAATGGGCAGACAGGCAACACCGACTTCCTTGGTTAACCATTCGGCGAAAGCGAAGTCGGGGATATCACGCAGGCGTCGATAGTCTGCTGTGATAAAGTACGTTCCCTCAGGAGCATCACATTCAAAATCATAGTCCCGCAGAATTGCTAGCAAGCAGTCGCGTCTTTCGGTGTAGAGCTGGCGAAAATTGGCAAAGTACTCGGGGCTCAATCGAAAGGCTTCGACCATACCTGCTTGCAGAGGTGTTGCAGAGCAGAAGACGGTGTATTGATGAGGAATGCGGATCAGAGCGCTTAGGCTTTTTTCGGCGAATGTGAAGCCTACTTTCCAGCCAGTAAGACTGAAAGTTTTCGCTGTCGAAGAAATCGTTATGGTTCGATCTCTCATTCCTTTGATGCTCGCCATAGGGATATGCTTAGCTGGCGAGAAAATAAGCTCCTCATAAACTTCGTCGGTAACGACAATCAGATTGTGTTTCTCAGCGAGCGCAGCCAAGCGTTCAAGCTCGTCTTGGCGAAAGACTTTACCCGAAGGATTGTGAGGACTATTGAACATCAAAAGCTTGGTTTTGGGACTGATCTGCGACTCCAGCGCGGCCCAATCGATCGTCCAGTTAGGTGCCTTTAAGGCCGCCGTTTTGAGTTGGGCTCCGGCCATGCTCGTCGCGGCGGGATAGCAATCAAAGAAGGGTTCAAAGGTGATCACTTCATCTCCGGGCCGGCAGAGTCCCAGAATGCAGCAAAAAATGGCTTCCGTTGCGCCAGAAAAAACCGTGACCTCCTCTGCAAAATCGTAGCTCAATCCATACTGAGCCTCTTGACGCTTGGCCAGTTGCCGTCGCAGTTCGGCCAGCCCGATGCTTGGCGCATATTGATTGAAAGACCCACGGATAGCCGCGATTGCTGCTTCTTTGATTTCGTCTGGTCCATCAAAATCCGGAAATCCCTGGGCTAGATTCACCGCCTGATGAGCGTTCGCCATCAGCGACATCTTGGAAAAAATCGAGCTGGCAAAAGCCTGCCATCGGGATTCAAACATAAGCGATCCTCTCTCTAGGACATATCGAGTTGGTAAAATTCTGGCCCATCCAAATGAAGCCGTGATAAACTTCGCTTTTCTGTTGTTTCATGAGGAATATAAAGCGATGGATATGCTCTTGCAATGGATCGAACATTTCATCCACATTATTTTGCATTTGGATCTTTACCTGAATAATTGGATCATTGATTTTGGACCCATGATTTACCTTCTGGTCTTTCTGGTTATTTTCGCGGAAACAGGTTTGGTCGTGGCGCCGTTTCTTCCCGGCGATTCTTTTTTGTTCGCTCTCGGCGCCTTGGCAGCTGTGGAAAATGCATACCTCAGTTTGCCTCTTCTCTTGGGACTCCTGTCCATTGCTGCAATCCTGGGAGATGCGGTTAACTACAGCATAGGTAGGTACTTCGGGCCCCGCATCTTTGCTAAGGATACAGGTATTCTCTTGAATAAGCGTCATCTGCTGAAGGCCCAAGCTTTCTATGAAAAGCATGGCGGAAAAACGATTATTATCGCTCGATTTGCACCGATTATCCGGACTTTTGCGCCGTTTGTCGCAGGTATTGGCGGAATGCATTATCCAAGATTTCTGGCCTACAATATTGTGGGTGGATTGATTTGGGTGTGCTTGTTCCTGGTGGCTGGCTTCTACTTCGGCAACTTACCGGAAGTGAAATCCAATTTTCATGTGGTCATCTTCGCCATCATTGGACTTTCGCTGCTCCCCATCGTCATCGAGGGCTGGCGCGGATACCGGGGGAAAAAGGCTGGCGCTGTCGAGTCACCGGTTCGGTCCTAATCACTGGCCAGCATGCGTTTTTGAGATTCTGTCCTACCAAAACGCGGGCTGCTTCAGCCCGTTCCTACCTTTATGTGGGTTTATTCAAAGCCAAAAAGTCCTAGTCGCGAGTGTAAGATTCTGTATTTAATGGACTTTTATCCGATTTTTGAGCTTGGTACGAGTCGTGCTTTATAGAGGCAGCTTGAACAAACCTGCGACTCGTAAAGAGCAAAGAAGGAGAACCTGCATGAAGCTTCCGTCGGTCCCCCTGTTATTACTTCTCGTGTTGAGTCTGTTTGCGGCCTTTGTGCCTGCAACAGCCCCTCTCAATTCAGGTGGTGCCATCGTTCCTGGTGACGTGGCTTGGATGCTGTGCGCGTCGGCGCTGGTCCTCTTCATGACACCTGGCCTGTCCTTCTTCTATGGTGGAATGGTCCGCTCGAGAAACGTGATCTCGACCATGCTCCAAAGCTTTGTTTCCATGGGTCTGATCAGTTTGATCTGGATCGTCGTCGGCTTTAGTCTGGCTTTCGGTGATTCCTTTCACGGGTTGATTGGCAATCCCGCCACCTTCTTTATGTTCAAAGGTGTCACGGGAGCTACTCATCCCGATCTGTCTCCCACCATCCCTCTTTTGCTGTTTGCCATGTTCCAGCTAAAGTTTGCTGTGATCACTCCTGCTCTGATTACTGGTTCTTTCGCCGAACGCGTTAAGTTCACCAGCTACATGCTCTTCATCTCGCTCTTCATCGTCTTTATCTATGCTCCTCTTGCTCACTGGACCTGGCACCCCAATGGCTTTTTGCGCACTATGGGTGTGTTGGATTTTGCGGGTGGAACAGTGGTGCATATGTCGGCAGGATTTGCAGCTCTGGCCGGAGCTTTGATGCTCGGTCGTCGCAAGGACCATGGCGGCGAAGCTCATGCACCGGCGAACATTCCTTTCATCATCCTCGGCACAGGTATGCTGTGGTTTGGCTGGTTCGGCTTCAATGCTGGTTCGGCTCTTGCGGCGAATGAACAAGCTGCGCAAGCCTTTGCGACGACCAATACGGCATCGGCTGCTGCGGCTCTGGCCTGGATCTTTTTTGATATGATGAAAGGCCGCAAGCCTTCCGCTGTTGGTGCGTGTATCGGTGCTGTGGTCGGTCTTGTCGCTGTGACGCCTGCCGCTGGTTTCGTCAGCGTTGGTGCTAGTATTTTTATCGGCGCTTTCTCGGCTATTGTGTCGAATGCTGTCGTCGCTTTGAAATCCAAGACCGCTATCGATGATACCCTGGACGTCTTTCCTTGCCATGGTATCGGCGGTATGATGGGCATGCTCCTCACGGGCGTGTTCGCTAAAGATGTTGGTTTGGTCTTTGGCCCAACTAAGACGTTCCTCTTGCACTGCTTAGCGATGGTAATCGTTGGCGGGTTCTCATTCTTCGGATCTTATATTCTCTACAAGCTGACCGATTGGATTATACCAATGCGTGTGACGGCTGAAGAAGAAGAGCAAGGTTTGGATATGAGCCAGCATGGTGAGAGCATCATGGATGGCGATCTGCTGTTGCAGGTTCGCGATATGGAAACTGGATCTGGTAAAAAAGGCTTTCCTGCGGTCGGTTTGACGACCGGTCCTGGCGCTCCAGCTTAGTCAGTCTGAACAAGGTAACCCGATGGCAGTGATGCCATCGGGTTCTTTTTTTGCGCAGAGTTTTCAGACCAATCCCATCATGCCTCGATGAATGGCTTCTGCCTTGGCTTGGCCTTTGATCTGTTTGACCAATTCCAAGGCAAATTGCACAGACGCGGCAGGTCCGCGACCCGTGGTCAAGCGTCCATCGACGATGACTGGTTCGGAGCTCACCATCGCTCCTAGAAGCTGATCCTCGAATCCAGGATAACAGGCTACTTGTCGACCTTTGAGCATGCCGTGGGCCCCCAACGCTATCGGAGCAGCGCAGATGGCTGCTACGGATTTGTCGTGGGCCAGCTGGCGCTCGAGCAATGATCCCACGCGAGGATCATCGCGCAAGCTGTTAGCTCCTGGCTGACCTCCCGGGAGCACCACAAGATCCCAATCGAGGCCTTGCTCATCTTCCAAGAGACCATCGGCTTGCAAGGGAATCCCATGCGCGCCGTTCACCAACAGATCCTTCAAGGCTAGAGTCCGGACCGTTATGTCCGCCCGTCTCAGGACGTCGATCACGGTCACAGCTTCGATCTCTTCAAAACCATCGGTTAACAGGACAGCGACATGAGACATGGCAAGCCTCCTTGTTCAGTAGTCAATCTTATTTCTTTTTTTCGACTTTTTTATCTTTTTCAGCTGCGGCAGTCGCAGTTCCTGCTTTTTCAATTTCCAGAACGCCTGTCATCAAAGCAAAGTGTCCGGGGAAAGAGCAGAAGTACTGATACTTCTCGCCAGCTTTCAGCTTGCCTTTAGCGATTACAGTCGACTCTGATCCGCCGCCGCCAACCAATTTGGTGAAGGCAATGACTTCGCCGCCAGTTTTCAATTGTTCGCTAACGGCATCTATCTTCGCGGGATCAGCACCAGCGGGAGCGTATTTCGGTTGAATCGAGGGAAGCTTGGCGTCACCAACAACAACAACGTTGTGACCCATGGCAACGACTGGCAACTTGCCAATGTGCTTGAACTCAACTTTGATCTCAGCCTTAGCACAATCAGCAGGAAGCTTGATTTCCTTCTTATCATACTGCATCTGATCGTTGCCGGTCAGAGAGATCGTGCAGTCGACTGCGGCCAAGGAAGCCTGTGCAGTCAATCCAACAAAAGCGAGAGTGAAAAGGGACGTCTTCAACATGTCGAATCCTTTCTTAGGAAAATCGAAGGGTCGTGAGCAGCATTCTCTACGACTTCTATCTGGCATATCCTCTGCCGATCGGTATAGCAAGAGAGTATCGTTGGCTGGGCTGAGTTTGTTGGAAAAAACGTTAGACCGCCAAGCTTATACAAATATCCGAATTGTTCGAAGTGACATAGGCTTGCCCGCCAGTCCAAAGTCGTACAATCCGCGGTGACTGGCTGCAAAACCAGACAGAGCCAAAATCTCCATCTGATGCAGTTTCCGTATCCCGGCTTTGCCACATTGTGTAAGCATATCGAGGCATAAAAATATTAAGATGGGTCGACCTGGAAAGGGGCAATAATTTTGGAATTCAAGCGCTATCGCTACGATCTTCAAGTCAGATTTCGCGACACCGACGGTCTTGGGCATATCAACAATGCCGTCTATCACTCCTATATTGAAGCTTGTCGTACCCACTGGCTTGATGATGCCCTTGGCCTTGGGATTTTCACCTTGGGCCAGCGTATTCCCATAATTTTGGCTCGAACTGAAATGGATTTTTTGCGGCAGGCACACCTGCACGATCGACTCTATGTGGAATCGTTCCTTTCGCATGTGGGTGAAAAAAGTTTTCATCAGCGTTATGAGATCAAAAGCCAGACTCAAACCATTGCCGTTGCTAAAGCCGTCTTAGTGTGGTTCGACTTTGATAAGAGCAGCAGTGTAAGCATTCCTCCTGACAAGAGAGTTCTTATGCAGGAATATTTGCCGATCAATTGAGATAAGCTCATATTGTCTTTCACAGTTTGGCATTGCCTTCCGAAGGTGTTTATGGCTTTGAAGACTTCCATGAATTGGCTCGTGTTGGGTGCAATGGCGACTGCCTGCAATGGTGTGTTCTATCAACCTTTGCAGCGTGATCTTTATGATCCGAAGCGACTTGATTTTGACTATTCCAACGAACAGATCGCATCCAGTGATGGTGTGAAGCTAGCGGCTTGGTGGTTTCACTCTCATGCTCCGACACTCAAAAGGAAGTTAATTGTTCATTTTCACGGCAATGCCGAGAATATGACAAGTCATTTTCTTTTTACTGCCTGGCTCACTCAGGAAGGCTTTGATGTTCTGACCTTTGATTACCGAGGCTATGGCCGCTCAACGCAAGAGAAACCAACACGCCAGGGATTGATGGACGATGGCTGTGCGGTTTTCCAGTGGGTATCCGAGCATCCCGTTCTGAAGAATTATGAGGTGTATGGCCTTGGGCAAAGTTTAGGTGGGGCTGTGCTGCTCAGTGCCTTTGCGAGCTGTCCTAACCAAACCGTCAAAGGCCTGGTCATTGATAGTAGCTTTTCATCCTATCGAAAGATCGCCAAGCTAAAACTATCCCAGGTATGGTTGACTTGGCCGTTGCAGTATCCCCTGTCTTACTTGATTTCAGACGACTTGAATCCGATCGATACTTTAGCTTTGATCAAAGTGAGAATGCTTTATTTTCATGGCAGCAGCGATCCGGTCGTGCCCTATGAACTTGGGCGTGAACTCTATGAGGCAACTCTGGCAGAAAAGATTTGGGTGGACGTAGAGGAAGATGGGCATACCCGGGCCTTGGCTCATCCTGAAAGTCCACACCGGCTTGAACTCGTTAAATTTCTAGATCAGTAGGCCTATACGCCACGCAAGGTCGCGCCGAATTCATAACCCCGGTGAAAATTCTCGACGAGGTGCTCTTCATTCAGCAGCAAAGGATTGCCGAGCGGTCTGGGCAAGACGATACGCCTTTGCCAAATATCCTTGTCGTAGCTATCCTTTGACCCGAACCCATAGTGAATGAGCCAGCGCTCGCGGGCTTCCATGGGGGCGTGAAAGTTATTCTTGAGCCAACCGCTATCGATGCCGCCTTCAAAATGCGGGACAAAATTCGTTAGAAAAGGGATCGAAGAGGATTTCAATATGGTTCTAAAGGTCTGATCCATCTCGTAACCCAATACATCTTCTGTTACAAACTGCATATTTTTGGCTTTAACATAGCCCACATAGAAATGCTTCAGACCATTTTCTATCAAAACAGAATTATCCACCATAAAGGGAAGAGTAAAACTACTGATATACTCACCCTTCATATCATAGGGTGGTATGAATCGTTTGAGAGGTTTGCTCTTAATGAACTGGCCGCTGGTTTTAAACCAAGCCAAGGCTTTGTCGTAATCAGCGCCGCTGAATGCCAAATAACCAGCATGATTTCCGGAAGATACAGCGCTAATGATCTCCGGAATGACTTTGCGTTCGCGGAGTGCAAACAAAAATCCCGTGAGTGTCATTCCCCAAAGACCACCACCCGGCAAGGAAAATTCCAGCATCGATGGACCTCCAATGCGAGGATGAGCGTCACGCGCATTCTCAGCTTATTCTAGCATACAGGGGGTCGGCAAGTTTGTGTGCGCTGAATTTTTCGCCAGATTCGCTGGGAATCTGGCGCTCCAAAGGCTAGTAACGGATAAGGCTGTAAACTGGATAGGGCGAGAGTTTTTCACGACCGTTGAGGAAGGTCAGTTCGATGACAAAAGCGCAACCGACGATGATCCCTCCGCATTTCTTTACCAACTCGATAGCGGCCTGTGCCGTCCCACCAGTCGCCAGCAAATCATCGATCAGAAGGACGCGTTGTCCTGGACGAATGGCATCCTGATGAATCTCCAAAGAGTCCGACCCGTATTCCAAGTCATAGCTTTGCTTGAACGAAGCAGCTGGAAGTTTGCCCGGTTTGCGAATAGGGACAAAACCCTTATTCATCAAGAGAGCAACGCCGACGCCGAAGAGGAATCCGCGGCTTTCAGCGCCTACCACCAAATCAACTTCGTCCTCTTTGTACTGGTTGGCGATCGCTCTGTAGGTATACTGCAGAGCGTTCGGATCCTTAAGCAAAGGCGTGATGTCTTTGAAGGCGACGCCAGGCTTTGGAAAATCGGGTATGTTGCGGATGTAGTCATCCAAGCGCATGTTGATTCCTCGCGAGTTCGCAGTGTCAGGATTTTTTCTTACCTTCAAGACTTGCTGCTAAAAGGTCTCCGAAGCTTCCTCTAGGGGCTTTCGAACTTTCTTTCTTGGCTTTGTCCTGCTGAGTTTCCATGTACTCATGATAGGCTTGAATGTCATCTGAGTCATCTTTGATTTCGGGAAGAGACAGCAGCATCTTGCGTTCTGGGATATTGAGCTCCCGGACAACGACTTCCAGTTCCTGCGGCGGGGAAGCTTTCTTTTTAAAAGATTCGCCATAGGCTTTGCGCAGGATCTCGGTAGGAACCAAGCCTGTGACCCCGGCGACCAACTGGACAAAGGCGCCAAAACCTTTAAGGCTTTCGACAGTTCCTTTGACGACTGCGCCGACAGGGAAACGCTCGGTGATGCTGGCCCAGGGATCCGCTTCAATATTTTTCAAACTGAGCGACAGCTTTTGAGTGCCTGTTTGAATGTCGATGATTCGCACATCCACACGATCGCCTACTTTGAGGATTTCGTTAGGATGATGAACTCGCTTTTCCCAAGACATTTCCGAGACATGAACGAGTCCTTCGACGCCTGGCTCAAGACTGACAAAGGCACCAAAAGTTTCCAGACGCATCACTGTGCCCGGATACGATTTGCTGGCTTCGTAGCGGCTGCCGATCGTGGCCCAAGGATCTTCTTGGATGGCTTTCATACTTAAGCTGATCCGTCTTTTGCCATCGGCTGTGGTCTCGATTTTCTGCAGTTTAACGCGAACTTTATCGCCCTTTTGCAGGAAGTCGGAAGCGCGATTGACGCGTGCATAGCTCATTTCAGAGACATGCAAAAAGCCATCAAATCCACCCAAGTCAATGAACGCACCGTAGTCGCGTAGATCGGTGACGATGCCGTCGAGAATGATGTCTTGATCTTTGCGTTCTTCTAATTCTGCGATCTTAAGTTCAGCTTCCTTGCGCAAGAGCTTGGCGCGCGAAACGACGATATTGCGGCCACCTTCTTCGATTTTTTCGATGAGGAAGTTGAAATCGCGACCCATGAATTCCACTTTATTGCTCACAAAGCGGGTATCAATTTGAGAAACCGGGCAAAAGCAACGCTTGCCCATCACAGTGACTTCGAAGCCACCCTTGTTTTCTCCGGTCACTTTGCCGAGCACGGGTAATTGCATCTGCAAGGCATTGCGAAGATCGTCGATGGACTGCTTGGAAGCGCTCAGACGCAAGCTGAGATGGATCTCATCAGCAGTATAAGTGACAACGTAGGCAGTGATGCGATCGCCCACATGATACTGCTGTTCACCTTTTTCGTTATAGATCTGGTTCTTGTCCATCACACCAGTATGTTGGGCATCCAGTTCGATCAGAACATTGTCGCTGGTAGCGCTGATAACGGAAATCACACCGCTCACCTGTGAGCCTCGGCGAATTTCAACGTCGGGAACGGATTCCTGATTCAAGAGTTCCGCAAACGACAGCTCTTCCACCGGTTGTTTTCCGGCTTTTGAACCTTTGTCGTTAAGATCGCTATCTTCATCTTCCCAGGTAATTTCTTGGTAACGCATGAATTCAACCTTTGTAAACACTCGATAAATAAGCGCAGTACGGCGTCGGAGTTTACCCTTTTTAAAAATCCGGGGACACTGATTTTTCGGGCATTTGCGGGCTATTCAGGGCTAGGGGGTGTCGATGATGCTGGCCAAAAGCCGGCAAATATGTCAAATATATTATGATACCCCGACATTGTGAAAAGAGGAGAGCCTATGGTCTGCCAGACTCTGGTTGAAACCCTGGAAGCCGTCGACGGACTTGAACTTTACTGTGAGGTTCACCAGTGCCCTGGAGCAAAAGGTGTCATCATTGCACTCCATGACTATGGTGAACATAGCGGGATCTATCGCTCCCACTACGCAAGGCTCTGCCAGGAGGGATATACGGTGTATGCCAAGGACCTGCGTGGGCACGGCAAGTCGCCGGGTGATAGAGGTCTGATTGTCCGTTTTGAAGACTATCTGGAAGATCTCGATCTCCTGATGGCGCGGGTCAAGGATCGTGAAGACGCAGCTCCCGTCTTTCTTTTGGGTCAAGGGCTTGGCGCTTTGATTGCCGTGTCCTTTGCTTTTTCGCGCAAGCCGCGAATGAAAGGCCTTATTCTATGTGGTCTGGTGATGGACTTACCTGTCAGTGCATGGGATCGATTGCTCATGCGCTATGCAGGTCCCATAGTAGGGCGTGCAGAAGCAGCGATGCCGGTGCGTGAAGCTTTGCTCGGGCCAGTGCTGGACGGACCTTTGAAACAAGACGAACTCGCTTTTCGAGGCACTCTTCGTGTGCAAACCGTGCGGGAAATTCTTGGGGCTTGTCAGTCCATTCGCCAGAATCACCCACAGATACCTTTTGCCATTCTTTCGATACAAGGACAGGACTCTAAAGCCGGTCGCGCTTCGGAACTGGAGAATTGGTTGGATGCGATTATGGCTGTAAATAAGTCGGTGCTTCGCTACGAAGGCAGCGATCACCATCTTTTGCTGCACAAAGAAAAAGATCAGGTGATCGGCGATATTATCGATTGGTGCGAACTTCACCGATTGGATGAAAACGATGATGATCAAACCTGGGATGAGCTGGAAAATGACGCTTTATAAAGAGCGGACGGGACCTCAGCGCAACTTCAGTCGTTCAATTCTCAGTCTCTTCAGGTTGTCGCAGCCAGTCGAGTGTTTTTCCAGGCAAGCTCTGGCATAAAAGTCCAAAGCTTCATCCCAATGATGCTGCTTTTCCAGCTGAAATCCTATGTTGTTGCAGCTTTTGCTGAGGCCGCCTTCACAGGCTATTTTGTAAAATTGTTTGGCGTTGGCGATATTGCCCATGCGCTCTTCATGCCAGCCAAATTTATGACAACCTTCCGTGTATCCCAACTGACAGGCGACGAGGTAGTACTCCTGGCCTTCTTCAACATTGCCTTGAGCCACCAATTGTCGCCCTCGTGTGTACAGAGCCGATGCCTTGCCTTTGGGTGCGGCTCCGTCGGCAAGTTTATGCGAAGAATTCTTCTTAATGCGATCCAGGGCATCTTGTTTAACTTTTTGCAGATCTTGGGCTTCGCTCTCACTCAGCGGAGTGAGCGTATCGCCACTTAATTCGCCGCCTTCCATGAGATTGTCTGGGAGAGTTTTTGCCCGCATTTCTTTGCTCGTGCCTTTTGCGGGGGCATGGGCGAGATCTTCAGTGGGAGGAGCTTTGCTTCCTGTGTCGCGCGGCGGCAAGAGCACGCCCTTGCGCTTTTCACAAGCACCCACTCCAAGGCATAAGATAAAGGCTCCGATCCATAGCTGCTTCACGGGCAACTCCTTCCTTCCAGGCAAGAGAGACCTAGGTGGTCTATCGGAGCTCATGGGGAAAAGTTAAGTCCGCGGCCAGAAAATGGCGGATGAAGGATGTCTGACGGGGTCTTTTCCGCTTCTTGGCAGCGAGGCGACCATCTGCTAAGGTCGCGAGAAAGTTCACTGTAACTGTGCAAGGTGAGGGGGTCTCTATGCATTCTGATCGAAAGTACCAAATTGGTTTTGGCAATCATTTTGCCAGCGAAGTTCTGCCCGGGGCATTACCGCAAGGGCAGAATTCACCGCAACGACCGCCATACGGGCTCATAGCCGAGCTCCTCTCCGGCACGGCGTTTACAGTGAAACGCTCAGAGAATCAAAGATCCTGGCTTTATCGCATTCGACCCTCGGTGATGCATGGGGAATTTCGACCGATCTTGCGTGGACTTTTTGAAACGGGTCCGAGTCGAGAGCTTGTCGCGCCAGCAGCTCAATTGCGCTGGGATCCCTTGCCCATCCCGCACGAAAAGATGGATTTCATCCAAAGTATTGTAACATTTGCCGCAAATGGCGATGCCGATGCACGTGTTGGTAATGCCATTCATCTCTATGCCTGCAATCAATCCATGGATGCCAGCTATTTCCAAAACGCTGATGGCGATATGCTGATTGTGCCGCAGATGGGTCGTCTCGACATTCGCACTGAATTTGGCCCCCTCACCGTGGAACCGGGTGAAATCACCGTGATCCAGCGTGGGATCAAATTTCAGGTGATGCTGCTGGATGAAACAGCGCGCGGCTATATCTGTGAAAACTACGGCCACCATTTCATCCTGCCGAATCTTGGTCCCATAGGCTCGAATGGTCTGGCCAATCCTCGCGATTTTGCAACACCTGTCGCGGCTTATGAAGAGAAAAAAGGTCCGTTCCGCCTCGTGATGAAATTTGGTGGTGAGCTCTTCGAAGCGGTCATTGAGCACTCACCTCTAGATGTGGTGGCTTGGCATGGAAACTATGCGCCTTACAAATACGATTTGAGAAAATTTAATACGATCAATACGGTGAGCTACGATCATCCCGATCCGTCTATTTTTACCGTCCTCACATCTCCAACGGAACACGAAGGTCTAGCGAATATTGATTTTGTTATCTTTCCACCGCGTTGGATGGTCGCCCAGGACACCTTCCGGCCACCCTATTTTCACAGGAACCTCATGAGCGAATATATGGGGCTCATTTATGGTGTCTATGATGCAAAACCGGCAGGTGGATTTGAGCCGGGAGGAGGCAGTCTGCATAACTGCATGCTGGCCCATGGACCGGAAAAGCAGGCCTTTGAAGAGGCATCATCGGTTGATCTGAAGCCGCAGTATATTGATAAGACCATGGCTTTCATGTTCGAATCAGTGAACCTCTATCGTCCCAGTCGCTTTGCTTTGGAATCGCAACTCTTGCAAAAGAATTACGCGGACTGCTGGAAGGGAATACAACCGACCTTTCGACCCAAAGTTCGCTGAAGGAACCCACATGCAAGGACTCGGAGCATAAATTTTGAGCCGCCTTCTACACCTCGGTGGCGGCTTGAGGTAAGATAGGGGGACATAGCGTGAGCAACCAATCAGGGGGGCTATCTCATGGCCTATGCTTCATTCCGATGTCTGGTCGATGCGCCCTTACCTAAAGTCTGGCAATCCATCTGTGAGACGGCCCAACGAACCCCCAGCCCTCGCACTGGGGCCACAGCTATTGCGATTCACAGTGACCGCAACCAACCGACCCGGCAAAAGCTGCAAATCAGTGATCTGGCCTTGCTGGAAATTGTCAGTGTCGATGCTCAAAAAGGGGAAATCACCCTACGATTGGATGGCGGACAGGCTCTGCAAGGTGAGCGACGTTTTGCTGTGCGTGAAGATCAGACCAGTTCCAAACTTATTATCGAGTCCTCGCTGAATTGGCAGGCGCGTGATCAAGCCGTAGACCAGCGCTTGCATATGATGTTGGACAGCCTCGTGCGCGATATCGTTCTAGAAATGAAGTCTCGCTCCGAGACTTGATCAAGCCCAGCTTGGTGTCTTAACTCGCTTCAGCAAAAATGGTTTGGATGTGAATGCTTGAGTAAGGGATCTTTAAATGGACTTTGGTCCAAGTTCCTTCTCGTCTGAACTGGATGTTCCAGCCCAATCTTGTGGCTAATACGTGAGCAATCGTCAAGCCCATGCCGCGTCCATGACTATCCGACTTGCTCGTGTAAAAGGGCTCAAAGAAGTTTCCTATAGCAGTCTCATCAAACGCTGGGCCATTGTCCGCAATCAGCAGATTAAAATAGGCTTCGTGCTGTTCCCAACTGACAGTGACTTGCGGCAACGATTGCGACTCCACGGCTTCAAAAGCATTCTGCAAGATCGCTTTGAGGATAAGATCCCAATTGCCGCCAGTCACCTGAAACTGCAAGGGATCTAATTCTAAAGAATATTTCACGTGATTCAAGCGAGTCGAATCCATGATGTGTTCGATATGGAGCTGACAACTTTTTAGCAGATCGATTGATTCCAGCCTATCTTCTTCATCCCGACTCAATTCAAGAATACTCTTTACAATAGCGGAAATGCGTTCGCAAGCTTGGATAATGCGCGGGAAAACACGGCGATCCAAAGGCTTTTGACCGTCATTGTTTGACATGATCTCGACATAGCCCATGACTATGGCTAAAGGATTATTGATCTCATGAGCGATGCCTCCGGCCATGCGACTGATGGAAAGCAATTTTTCTTTGTGGCTGCTTTGCCGTTCGTGCTCAGCAATAATTTTATACTGTCGTTCTTTAAGGCGATGATAGAGACCAACAAAAAGCGTGACTATAGCTAATTCAATGATCCGGTCCACATAGAGTCGGATGAGGACTGGCGGGCTCAGCAGTGAATTCCCTGAATGCGGTATCAAGCCAAAAGCAAGCCCCAGATAGAGGACTGAAAAGACACCAAACAAGCCTATGACGTAGCGAACGCCTAATTGAAATCCTGCGAACAGCATAATCGTTGTGACAAAGTGATAAGAGCCTGACAAACCCTGTGAAGGGGAAGTCAAGAGAGAGGCTATGAGCCCAACGGAGAGACATAAGAGGAGCAGCTGGTTACCGCGTCTTCCCGTTCGAGCATTGCGACAGCTCAGGTGAATGGCTACCAAGGTAGCGAGTAGGACGAGTTGAATGATGGTAATTGTTGCGGAAGCCTCAGGGCTGCCAAGGGCAAGGAGTACTTTGAAAAACAGGATCACCGTCCCGAGCAAACTGGCCAATTTGAGAACAAGCACCTTGGCAAAATCAAGGCTTTGCCGATTTTTCCAGGTGGAGGCATCAATGAAGAGAATTTTTACCCAGAAGGTCTTTACCATGCCGCATTCTCAATTGAAAACTCGAGTCATTCAACAAGCACTTTCCTGCAGCCCTGCATCGGCTATTTGCACCCGAGAGGTGAGCTCATTGTTTCGAATCAGACGTCCAAGTAAACATCGATCACAGCATTACTTTTGAGAAAAGTTTGAGCGAGGGACTTGGCCCTGGACAAGCTATCGAACCACTTCTGGCGGGGCATGGCCTTAGGCAAGGCTTCCCGAGTCTTTTGCATGGACAGGCCAGGAAGCCACAGACTATTCTTAAAAAGAACGGTTCGGTTGGAGATTTTTCATGCAAACGCAAAGACTCATCGCTCGAGATATAGTTCAGGTTTTACAATTCTCCGGACTCCTGCTGCAGCATAGGGTCCCTCGCGCCGATCAGGCCTTTTCTTCGCATACGACGGATTCGCGGCTTGTGGATGATGGTGCTCTCTTTATCGCTTATAAAGGCGTCAGCTTTGATGCGCATGGAGCCATCCCAGCTTTACAAAAATCGGGTAAATCGCTGGGTTTTATCCTTGAAAGTGAAGACCTCTTTCATAAGCTTGAGGATGCGTCCTTTGTTTGTTTGGTGAAGGACAGTCGGGAGGCCTGGGCATGGTTGGCGGCACAGCGCTATGGCAATCCGCAAGATAAGCTTCGCATGATCGGCGTCACCGGGACGAATGGCAAAACTTCGACTGTTTGGTTTTTGCGCCAGCTCTTGCGATCGCTGCAAGAGCCTTGTCTGATTTTGGGCACCTTGGGTGTCTACTGCGGGGAAGAAAAATTTCCGGCCACTCACACCACACCCGATCCGGATGAATTGTTTCGACAATTGGCCTTGGGAGTGGAAAAGGGCGCCCGTTGGGCTGCTATGGAAGTTTCATCGCATGCAATTGTGCAAAAACGGATTGGTCCGATTCGTTTCGATGCAGCAGCATTTACCAGCTTTTCTCGCGACCATCTCGATTTCCATCCGACCATGGAGGACTACTTTGCTGCCAAGTGGGAGTTATTTCAAAACCTGTTAAAGCCAAAGGCAATGGGTTGGCTTTCGCATGATATCGAAGCCTGGTTGCCTCAAGAGGCCTTTCAAAAAGGTCTGCATTTCTACGGACCAAAGCGGCAAGGCAAAACCTTACAGAGGGGCGATGCGGAATACACGGTTCAAGCGATGAATCTTCAAGCAACGGAGCTTGAAATTCGGCAAGATCAAAGGACATGGCAGGGCCGATTGCCGTTTGGAGCTGATTTCGCAATCGCTAATTTTACTGCTGCTCTTATGATTATTGATAGCCTATTGCCAGGTCGAGTATCGGCCCATCATTGGGCCGAAGTGGTGCCGGTTCCTGGTCGGTTTGAACCAGTACTGTCAGCCTTCAGCAAAGGCTTGGCCATTATCGTTGACTATGCGCATACCCCGGATGCTCTTGAAAAAACGCTAAAAAAATTGCGGGAGTTGACCAAAGGGCGGCTTTTCGTGGTGTTTGGTTGTGGAGGTGATCGTGACCGAGGCAAGCGTCCTCTGATGGGAACCATCGCGGCGACGCTCGCCGATGTGAGCCTTGTGACCTCGGATAACCCGCGTTCCGAGGATCCGTCCCGCATCGTTGAGGATATCATTGCCGGCATGACAGCTTCGACCTACCACGCGATCATCGATCGGGAAGCAGCCATTCGATACGCAATTGAGCACGCGCAGCCTGGCGATAGTATTCTTATTGCTGGAAAAGGTCACGAAGACTACCAAATCATTGGCAACAATAGCTTTGATTTCGACGACCGCCTGGTTGCTGATCGACTTCTGCGCGAGATAAAGAAAGACTGATTTCTCCGCCATTGGCGCGACTTTGGCCTTGCCAAAAGGCTCCTTGTCCCTGTAAGGCAAGGACAAAGAACTCAGCTATGGGAGATCTTCTCGTGCGTCCATCATTCCAAGATATCTATATGGATCTGGCCTTCAGTCTTGCACGTCGATCCACCTGCAAAAGGCTGCATGTTGGAACAGTGATCACCAGCACCGATTTTCGCAAGGTCTTGGCGGTTGGTTACAACGGCAATGCCACAGGTCTTGCTAATGGCTGTGACCGCGATGAGCCGGGCAATTGCGGCTGCCTTCATTCCGAAGAAAACGCCGTGATCAATTGTGACAGCCCGCGACTAACCGAGAAGTTGGTCTTCGTCACCCATATGCCCTGCTCTGCCTGTGCCAAACGATTGATCAATCTTGGCAACGTAAAGCATATCTATTATGCGAAGGAATACCGAACCCGGACCGCCGTTGAGCTGTTTTCTACCGTGGGAATTGGGGTCGAACACCTTCAGCATCAGTCGATTCACGATTCTGACCATGGCAGCTGCTGTTGATAGTCCAAAACAGCTCGATATTTGGTCAATTTGCTGTACCAGATGTAGCGTGACAAGCCGTCAGCCCACGCTATGATTAAAATTTAAGCAAAATGATTAACATATTGAAATTATGTATGAATTCAGGGTCATTATCGGGCTTATCCACTGTGCCTGTGGATAACATCAAACGGTCCACAATGCAGTGGATAGAGTGTCAACTTGGCGAAAAATAATGAGCAGCCAAGACAGTTGAGATCCTGAATAAGCAGAGTTTTGCTTGTGGTGGCGTGAAAGGCGATCGTATCATACAGGCTGATCCGGGCGGGCAACCACAATCCGGGGCGCGGGTGCGCATGAATTGTGGAAAGCTTGCGATCGAATTCATGAAGGAGCATACCTTGCAGAACTTGCTTGTCTTGATAGCATACTCCAGTCTCCTGTTCGCCTGTGGGCAGCAGCCGACGAGCAAGCTGGATCTTGTCGCGACTCAAGGCCCACTCTTGCAGTTTGCCGCGACTCAAGGCGCGGCCTTATCTGCAGACGAACCCCAGAGCTACCTCGTTGCCTTTCGCCGGCTGCTGACCGATGAACGCCAACATTTCTCAAGCTACCAATCCCGCGCGCTCTCGCATATGCAGGCCTTGGTGTCGAATTTCTCTGGAAGTCTAGCCCAAAAAAATGTGCGTTATCTGAGCTCCTTGAATTTGAGTGATCTGTCACAGTCATTTGTAAAAAAATCCGAACTTGGCGGTCCCGTGCTCTTGCAGCAGCAATGGAAGCAAGAGCCGAGCATGGCAAGTCTGGTTGCGGTGGAGTTCAAGAATTCCCAGGAGGCCCATGAAACCCTTCAGCAATGGTTGGATTCAGGGCGCATATGGTACGCTGAGCCTAATGGCAAGAGCACTTTGGATGGCGCCTTTGAAGATGAAATCGTGGAACGTTTCCGTAATAATAAACTCAACACACCGTGGTTGGAGCAGGTTGAATTTCTTCCTGCTTTGCAGCAAGTGGGTGCTCTTGCTAGTTATGCCGAACCAGTGATCGCAGTTATGGACAGTGGTGTCGATGTCTTGCACGATAGCTTAAGCGAATCTATTTTCATCAATGAGCAGGGTCAAAACAAGCTCTGTAAGGACGATATCTATGGCTGTAATACTACAGTCGCAAAAAAAGAAGTCCTGGGAGACGGCGCGATCTACCCAACCGGAGTGGAAGGCTTTGGTGTGAGCTGCGGTGACAACGAGCAATGCCAGCATGGAACACATGTGGCTGGCATCATCGGCGCGAGAAATGCCGAGCGCTACATCGGCATGTGTCCCTACTGCAAAATCCTAGTCGTTAAGGTCGTTGAGATCGATAACACCGCTGGCAAGGAAGCCTTCTCGATCAAGGACTCCTCAATTATAGCAGGTTTGGCTTATGTGTCCGGCTTTAAAGCAGGCGGCGAACCGCTGGTCCGGGTGATCAACGCCTCGTTTGGAAAATTTGAGAAATCACGTTCGGTCGAACTGTTTATTAAAGCTCTTAAGAGTTTCGGTCGAGGCACACTGATGGTTGCAGCAGCGGGCAATGAAGATACCATGAAGAGGCAGTACCCTGCTGGATTTGATTCGGTCATCGCAGTTGCAAATGTGGTGAGTGATAAAGTAGAACCTGAGAAAAGTCCTTCATCAAATTTTGGCATGTGGGTGGATATTGCTGCTCCCGGCGACGGCAGTTGCGCCGGTAACAGTCGAGGCATTTTATCGAGTATTCCTGGTGGCTATGAGGATTGTAAGGTAGGAACCTCCATGGCCTCTCCGATCGTCGCCGGGATTGCTGGATTGGTCCTGGTGAAAGAACCGACCTTGACTGCGGCTCAATTGGAAAAACGATTGCTGGACACGGCGCTACCCGATAAGCTTTATGCCGATGCTGTCAACAATGGTTATAGACCTTCAATTCAAGGATTGGGATTGGTTCCCTTGCTTGGCAGTGGTGTTGTTAACGCCAATGCTGCCCTGGATCCAACTTTGGATCTTTCGCCAGCTGTGAGCACGCAACGATCGGACTTGGTACGCTCAGGCTGTGGTGTGATTCAAGGTCGCTCCGCACATCAGGATCCAGCTTGGTGGATGCTGCTGTTTTTGCCAGTTTTCGTGATAGCGATCCGCTTCGTCACGAAAAAATTTCCTATAGGACGGAGCCGCCCAGTGCCTTAAGCGGAAGTCCTTTTCGAATATTTTTTAAGTGTATGCCGACGTCGATACCAGGACGTTTTTGCGTTGCAGCTAAAGCCAGCTTTTAGTCAGGAGATAGGCCTATGAGCAGACAAGACTTCGATAAAGATGTGGAGACAGCAGCCCATCATATCAATTTGGTGCTGAACACAGTAGGACGTCGCATCGTAGGGCAAAGGCAGGTGATTGAGCGACTGTTGATGGGACTGATTGGTCAAGGGCATGTTCTTTTGGAAGGCCTTCCAGGTCTGGCCAAGACAACAGCGGTGAAAGCCCTTGCCGATTCATCCGATCTTACGGTGACAAGGATTCAATTCACCCCCGACCTTCTGCCGGCTGATGTTATCGGGACTCAGATCTACGATCCGCGGCAGGCTGAATTCAGAGTCAAAAAGGGTCCCATTTTCACCAATCTTCTTATCGCTGACGAGATCAATCGAGCCCCTGCCAAAGTCCAATCAGCTTTGCTGGAAGCGATGCAGGAGCGCCAGGTGACTTTGGGCGACAGCACCTATCCATTGCCCAAGCCTTTTCTTGTGATGGCCACGCAAAATCCTATTGAGCAAGAGGGAACGTATCCATTGCCTGAAGCGCAGATGGATCGATTTTTATTCAAGATTAAGGTGGAATATAACACTCTTGAAGAGGAGATCGAGGTTGTGCAACGCATGGCGAGTGGCGACGATATTCGTCTCGACAAGGTCATGCAAAGTTCGGACATTTTAAAGTGTCAGGATTTGATGAAAGAGATTCATGTGTCGGATAAAATTCGGCGCTACATTGTCGAATTGGTTTTTGCCACACGTAAACCAGCCAGCTATGGCCTGAAAAAACTTGAGGCGCTCATTCAGGTGGGCGCCAGCCCGAGGGCTTCGATCAATCTGGAGCGAGCAGCGCGATTGAATGCTCTCTTCCAGGGACGTTCCTATGTCACCCCGCAGGATGTCAAGGATGTTGGGGTGGATATTTTGCGGCATCGGATCCTGCCGACCTACGAAGCGGAAGCGGAAAATATTTGGGTTGAGCAGATGATCGAAGAGATTTTTGCTCAAGTCGACGTACCTTGAGGATGCCGTTATGGAAGGTTCTGTCGATGCTGTTCGCCCGCCTCATGGTCTGATGGGACTTAGGCCTGATTCGCCGCCTTGGGGTCTTCTGGGTCTGTCCCTTATTATCCTTATTTTACTGATACTTGCAGCCTATTTGAGCGTCAGATGGTGGCGGCGTCATCGCCATTCTCAGAACGCTTCTCGACCCTTGCCAACCGTGCCGGTGGTTGATCCCTGGAGGCTTTTGGAGCAAAGACTGAAGGCTCTGCATTGCGCGCAGCCTTGGACTCAGGAAAGCTGCGAAGAGTTTTTCTTCGAGTTGAGCTTTCTTTTGCGCCAAGCCGTGGAACTTCGGACGAATTTGCCGATTACCGGCCAGACTTTAGCGGAAACTCGTTTGAGCCTGGAGAAAAGTTCGTCCCTCTCAGCAAATTTTCAGCAAGAGCTGTTAAAATTCTTAAGTCTGGCCGAGCAACTGAAGTTTGCCGGCATTCTCTTGGACGCCCAAGTCTCTCAACAATGGCAAACGAAGGTCGGAGAATGGATCGAGCAATTTCACCACGGAGCGCTGACATGACATGGACAATGGCCATGCTCTGCTGCTTTCTCTTGCTTCCAGCTCCGTTTGTTCATGCAGGTAGTCTTCGGGATGCCTACAAGGATTTCGAAGCAGGCAAATTTGCAGAAGCAGCTGAAGCATTCAAGCAGCAGACTCAAAAAGAGCCGCAGAATTTTGAGCAGCTTTACAACACGGGGGTTGCTCTTTACCAAAAGGGCGACTTTGCAGAAGCTACCAACTATTTTGATAGGGCTAAGCAATCCCCAGATCCCAAACTCAAAAGTGAGGCTGCCTACAATAAGGGATTGGCTATGGCTCAGCAAAAGCGCTGGGATATGGCTGAAAGTGAGTTTCAGGAAGCTTTAAGCTACGACAATGACAACTCTATGATTCAGGATAACCTGCGCTGGGCTCAGGAACAGAAAAAGCAGCAGAAGCCCGAAGATCAAAAGGATCAAAAATCTTCGAAGAACGATCAAGCCGATTCCAAGCAGCAGCAGGCCGAAGAAAAACCTGGGCAAAAATCGGAAGGCCAGCCAGGGCAGCAAGGTGAATCCAAACAGCAAAACCAAGATGGCAAAAGCGCGCAAAATTCGGAAAAAAAGAGGGAGCAAAACTCAGCTGATAAATCGGGCAAGGACCAAGCAGGATCAGAACCTGCCAAGCTCGCCGAAAAAGAATCGGACGGCAAGGGCAGCAGCTCTCCCCAAGAGGCGGCGAAGGGAGCTGAGCCGCACAAAGAGCATAAAGCAGACCAGATGGCTCAGCAAAAGCAACAGGACGACGCAAACACTGCGGGTGATAAGAATGCGAAACAGACCGAAATGATGGCTGATGGCAAAGATGGCCAAGGCGGTTCCAAGCCAACGTCTTCTTCAGCGAGCGGGTTGACGGTTAAAGAATTGAAAAAGCAGGAAGCCGAAAAATTACTTCGATCGGTTGATGATCGCATTGGTTCCTATATTTTAACGCCGGATCAGACAGCTGTGGAGGGTAAGTCACGCAATGGCAAAGATTGGTAAATTGATGAAGCTGCTGATGGTCCTGCTCTTTTGGATGGGAGCAAGCCATGCCTCTGCGGGAAGTCTGACAGGTGAATTGGATAAAGCCGAAGGGACGGTCGAAGATCAATTTGTTTATACTCTGGCTGTTCAAGGTAGCGCTGACGGCGAGCCAAAGTTTCCAGATATACCAGATATTCAGATTCAGAAAGCCGGCACGAGTCAGAGTGTTTCGATTATCAATGGCAAGATGTCGAGGGAGGTGCAGTACCAATTTGTCCTCACGGCCTCGAAGGAAGGGACGTACACCATTCCAGCCATTGCCATGACGATTGATGACAAAGCTCAACAAACTTTGCCCATTGAATTTAAGGTAAAGCCTGCCGGATCTGGCACAGGGAGTCTTAAGGAACGTCCCCTTTTCATCGAACGAAGCTTATCTAAGCAAAAGGTCTACGTAGGAGAATCCCTTGTCTCTAGTATTCGAGTCTTTTCTCGAGTTCGAATCCTGGCGGCGGAACCTGATTTTCGCTATCCCGACGGCATGCAGGTAAAAAAGATCGATGGCGAAAAATCCTATTCCAAAGTCCTGGATGGGCAGGAGTTTGCGGTCAACCAGTTCGATGCGATTTTGGTCCCTAACAAAGAAGGCAAATTTGAAGTTCCCGGCGCAGCTCTCGGTGTCCGATATATCGATCAAAGTAAACCCAGACGTTCGGCAGGGTCTTTGTTGGATGATCTTTGGGGACAAGGCAATACCGCTGAGAAGAGGATTACCAGTCCGTCTCTGACAGTCGAAGTGCTGCCTCTCCCGTTGACAGGGCGTCGAGCTGATTTCAGTGGACTGGTTGGTGAATTTACCGGGCGCGCTGAAGTTTCCAGCCGATCGGTAAAGGCCGGTGAAACCGTGACAGTGAATGTGGTGATCGAAGGCCGCGGCGCAACCGGTGGCATGGCCGAACCCGAATTTGACTTAGGAGATAAGGCGAAAGTCTACAAGGACAAGCCGCAATCGCAGGATAGCTACGATGCCGCCCAAGGCGTCCTGGGTCAAAGAACTTTTAAAGTTGCGGTCGTGCCCACTCAGAGTGGGGAGTTGGATATTGGAACCTTAAAAATACAGTATTTCAATACAGCTTCGGGCCACTACCAAGATCTCACCGTTGATGTTGGCAAGATTCAAGTGATGGCCAATGGAGCGGTTAAGTCAGCGCCTCCGGTGACTCCAGCCGATGCCCAGAGTTTCGCTCCGCCGCCCGCCGCGCCGAATCCTGGGGTTAAAGCTCTCGCTGATGATTTGCTTGAACCACATAGTCCTGATCGCCTTGCAAAACAAGACGAGTTGCAGACTGCCGATCTCATGGGGGGGGCAGGACTCCTCTTCTGCAGTTTGATTCTAACTGGATTTTCTGGCTGGAAGTCTTATCTACGATTGCAAGGTGGACGCCGTGATGTTCGGAAGAAAGCAGATCGAGCACTCAAACTGGCTCAAGGTCAAATGAAAGACGCGCGACGTCTATTGGAATCGCAGGATGTAAAGTCTGCTGTGGGTCAGGCCCAAAAAATCATTCGTCAGTATGTAGGCGACCGGTTTGGCATCAAGAGCGGAGGCTTGACCCTCCGTGATTTGGAACAGCAATTGGCGCAGCAAGGTTTGTCGACTGACACCATAAGCGACATGCGACGCGTTTGGCAGGATCTTGATCAATTGCTGTTTGCGGAGGCTTCTGCGGATCAGAATCGAAGTCGGGAAGTCTTGCAGAAGGTTGATAAGCTTTTGCAGGAGGTTGAAGAGCGATGCGCGCATTGATGAGCTTTTTTCTTGTTGTAATGTTCAGTGGCCAGCTTTGTGCGACGACCAAGACTGGGGATTATTCAGCAGCTGAGGATGCTTTTCGCCAAGGGCAATTTTCCCAGGCCTCGAAAATATATTTGGAAGCCATTCAGGAAGGTCATAGCAACGCCAGCATATTCTATAATCTTGGAACCAGTCTTTATAAGAACGGTGAGATGGGAGCTGCCGTCGCAGCTCATCTTCGGGCCCGAAGTTTGCGTCCCGACGACCCAGATATCCGTTACAATTTGCGATTTTTGCAGGAAAAAGCCAAAGACAAACTGGATATGAATCGGCCTGAGCGAAGCTGGGAAAAACTCAGTGCAGCCCATTGGATGGGGCAAAGGTCACTGTTTTGGTCGATGATCATACCTCTGGTTTTAGCTTTTTGGTCTGTTGCTTGGACTTTATTGACAGGACGGCGTCCAGCGCTCTTATGGTCGCTTGGAATCGTGCTATTTCTTGTCAGTGTCTATCCAGGCTTGAGTTTGGTCGATGCCCTGTGGCGAAGTCCAGATTGGGGTGCTGTTGTATCGAACGAGCTGGATGTCTTAGCTAGTCCAACTGTAAAGAACTCCGTTGTGATCTTTCAGCTGCATGAAGGCGCTCCCTTTATGGTGGTCAATCAATCAGGGGATTGGTTTAAAATTCAACTATCGGACGGCAAAACTGGTTGGGCAAAAGGTGAAGGTCTGGCAATTTTTGGTAAAACCTACTTTTCTTATCAATCGCCAAAAACGGACAGTTCTTCGCTCTAAGGGCAACTGAGAATCAAGATGCACATATGCAAATGGCCGCTTAACCTCTCTTCGCTTGTCATGGTAGACTAAGCTTCAGAGTTCATCCCAGCAGCCATTCAAGCGGTCAGAAATATATGCTTCGAGCCTTGCGGTGCCTTGTGTTCCTCGGCCTTTTGCGTTTTGCTTGCTATTCTTTGCAGGCGGAAGCCCCGACTCCACCCGAGACGCATGTCTTGCGCGAGTATAAGGCGGGTTCGGCTCAAACCGATCCTTCTCTGGAAGTTTGGCTTCAAAAAATACACGATGGGCGATCGCCGCTCACACTGTCCAGTGACAAAGACTTTGAAACAGCATTGCAGGCATGGGACCCAGCCAGCGCTTGGCTTTTTCGCTTGCGTCGAGCGGAATCAAGCCCCGATAAAAACCTCGCTCGTGAAGCTTTGGCTCAAGCCCTTGATGCGGGGAGTCAGTTGGCAGGCGAACCGATGTATCCCTACGTACTGCAAGCACTTGCAGAAAATCCTACTCTTGATGCCAAGGAGCGCGCCACGGCTCGCAGTATTCTCATGGAGCGGGGAGCGGTCAGCTGTCCTCGCAAGAAAACGCTGCTTCAAGAGCTTCGAAACAATGAAAAAGGTACAGTTAAGACGGAAGCAACTCGCAAATACCTAGCGATGCTGCAGGAATTCACTGCTTTAGGTTTTGTGGAAGATGGTTTGCGATCACTTCTGTATGGTGCCAGTTCAGCGACTCAAAAGGAAATGCGATCCGAACTAGCGGCGGCGATACAGCCATTTCCTCGCTTGGTTGGTGATTATCCTTCACTCATCGATGATGTGGGCGAGGGGCCTCCCAGTAAGGGGGCGCTGTCGCGGATCTATCTGGCAGAGAAAGAAGCAGGAGATGGCGCATGCGCTGCAGCTCGCGACAATCTCATTCGTGGCATCAAAGATGATACTAACAAGCAGCATATGGTGACGATCGAGGCTGTGGCGGGAAAGATCGAAAGCTGCTGGCGAGCGAAAGGCGATAAAGCTCGCATCAGCTATTGGCAGGATATGGAAGCGGCTCTTAAAGACAACTATGGTTTTCCTGGTGAAGCTATGGCTGAAAGACGATTGGGTCTGATCTATTGGGGGCGCGATGAATTCGAAGAGGCGCGCAAAATCTTCAGTCAGTTGCTTTTGCAATCTGAAAAAGAGTATCCCATGGTTCATGCTGACACTCTCTACACCTATGCTCGGGTCGTTGAGAATGAGGGCAAGTTTGAAGAGGCTATAGAGAAGTATCGTTTTTTCATCGAGCTTTATCCTAACCATGAGCAGGCCAATCAGGCAACATCGTCCTTGATTGTGTTAGCCACTCTCCTGAAGCGGAGTGGCGATGCTCTGGCCTTTGCCTTGCAGATGATCGAACATGAAGCTGTGAAGCCGGTCGATGAGCGCGATGGCGGAACATTGCCCATGGCACTCTATTGGGCAGGTAAGATCTATCTGGAAAAAGGTGAAGCCAAAAATGCTGAGTTCTTTTGGAGGCGTTTGGCCCAGGAATTCTATTCAACCTTTTACGGAGCCTTAGGCCACTACTCTTTGGAGCGCCTCACTCACAAAAGATTCATGTTGCCTCCCGTTCACGCGCCAAATTTTGATAAAGGGGAAATGTTTAAAGAATTTCCTTTGGTCGAAAGAAAGGTGCTGGATCGGGCTGAGCGATTGCTGTTGGCTGGAATGAAGGAAGATGCTGCCTGTGAAATCAAAGAAATTCACGCTTCTCCGACTGATACCCATCGGCAGTTGGCGAAAGCACTGTTTCAATATGCTGCGGGCGACTGGCTGGCTGCCGTGCGCATCTATCAAAATCTGCCGAAATCCTATCGCTTAACTTTACCCAGAGGCATGGAACGAGTCCTTTTTCCCAGAGCTTACTCAGGGCTTGTGCAGCAATATGCCGATAAGCTTAAGCTTGATCCTCAATATATCAATGCCATCATTCGTCAGGAAAGCGTCTTCAATCCGAAAGCTCAATCCACGATGGGCGCACGAGGATTGATGCAGCTCATGCCTGGCACAGCCCGAATGGAAGCCAAGACCCTTCGAACAGACTACGTGGGAGCTGAAAAACTGTCGCGCATCAGTCGAGTCGGGAGCGATGAATCTCTACTCAATGAGCCAGAAATTAACATTTCACTGGGCGTGCATCACATTCAAAGGCTCTTCCAAAAGTACCGAAGTCCAGTCTTTGTTTTGACCAGCTACAACGCCAATCCAAGAGCTACAGAGCGTTGGTTGGAATCGATCGAAAGCGCAGATATGATTGTGTTCATCGAACGCATTCCCTATCGCGAGACGCGGTCCTACGTGAAGCTCGTGATGAGAAATTATTTTTACTATAAGCGTTGGTATGAAGGGGCAGATGCCCCCATGCCTTTGTTTGATGGACTCCTGCCGCAAGCTTTGGCCGAAAATCTCAAGTCGCAGTATCAAGCGAGCAGTGCACCTTAGGGGTGAGCGCCCGGCTGACGATGAGGGGCTGCCATCTCGCAGGCATCAGTTTTGATGCAGTGCTTGTAAATAGCCTCAGCTCTGGGGAAACGCCGCATTTCAATTTGGAAGCGTAAAGCATTGTAGACCTGCGGTACTAGGAAGATATCGGCAAGACTCACCTCAAAGCCCAAACAGTATTCCCCTTTGTGAGAGGCAAGTTTGGCTTCAAAGGCCGTGAGTCCCAGGACAATAAAATGCTGAATCCAAGCTTCCCGTTTTTTAGTATCCTCAGAATAGTGTTGGGTCACTTTAAGATTTTGCAAGGGCTGAGTGCCAGCTGCAATCATCAAAGCCAATTCACGCGCCTCAGCTCGTTGCCAAGGATCTTTCGGTAGTACCGGACATTGAGGATAGACCTCGTCCAGCCATTCGATGATTGCCATGGATTCTGTCAGGACTTTGCTTCCGACCATAAGGGCTGGTACATTGCCACTCGGATTGATGTGGAGGAACTCAGGAGTTTTCTGTTCCTCCTTTAAGAGGTTGATGGGTACCGATTCATAGTCCAGACCTTTTAAGGCTAATACCCAGCGAACACGCCAGGAGCAAGAGGAACGCCAGTACTGATAGAGGGTGAGGGGAGCTTGCATGTCATATCCTCGAAGCTGAGTTATTTGGCAAAACTTTCAATGATGTCCTTGTATGAGCTTTCCAATTTTCGCAGCGCGTCGATACTCTTTAATTCAAAACCATAGCGGCTGGTTTTAGCAGCGTAGACGCGATGTCGTTCTCTGAGACGTCTTAAGGTGCTTTGAAATGCAACCTCAATGACCTCTGTTCGAAGTCGAGCTCGCAGTGGTGATCCAGCCATAAGGCGAGCGCATTCCTCATCCGGTTGAAACACTAGAAAGTCAACGTCGGGGTATTGTTCTGATACGGCACGGAGGGAGGTCTCAAAACGGGTGGATACGAGCGCTTTGATCATTTGAACCATACCGTAGTAACCGCCTTTGACATCGGACGTGCCGGCGATGGTTGCGCGATAGGGTTTCATAGGGTCGATCACGAAGACCAAGCGAGTTCCCTCTTCAACGACTGATTCCAAATTGCAACTTTTTGTCACCTGGCCGTCGATATACCAGCGATCTTCAATCGATTTGGGCGTGAAAAGGGGAGGGAGCGAGCAGGATGCGCGTACGGCTGCACTGATCTGCATGCGATTGTGCGGATGGCGTCCTAGTGTTACATGATCGAAGGTATCTTGATCGGTTGCACCGATAAATAACTTAGGCTTCACTCCATCAAATTGATCGCTGACTCCATGATCGACAAAGAGCTCATGAAAATAGGCTTCCAGTTTGTCACCCTTGAAAAAGCCTGTTGGGATCGATTCGAGAGTGGCATCCAACCATTGACTGAGTTTGACATGGCGCATTTTCAGGGAACTGGTAATCATGCGTTTGAATATGGTGAGGCCAGCCAAATCAAAGATGGTCGAAAGTCTCAGAGGAGGGTACCGGGAGCTCAAATCAAGAACCCCGCGTACGAGTTCTTCCACCTCTATTTGATTGGCAACCATGGACCCGACGATACTGCCGCTGCTTATGCCTGATATGACGTCACAGGTATAGATGCTGCGACGATCGAAAGCATGCTTCAGGGCGAGAATGGTCCCGGCTTGGTAGAGAAGGCCTTCAATGGCGCCGCCACTCAAGGCCAAGCCGACTTTGTTTTCTCGAATAATGCCTGCATAGAGCACGTCTCGAAGCCAGCGCAGCATGTGGGCTGTTTTTTCTGGTTCGACGATCACATCTCGAACATTCATGCGACCCAGCATGAACACTCTATGATCGACATCAGGACTCTGTTTGAGAACGGCCACAATACGCGAACTGGGAAAATGAAAATCGGGGCCCCAAAGTTGCGAGAGCGAGCTGACATCTCGGGCGATGTGCTGGACGGCGGCCATTGCTTCCACTCCGTCATGGCCTCTTTCGTCATAAACCAGAAGATCAACTGGATGTTGCCGCAAAAACGGCGTAACACCATCCAAATCCGCCAGCAAGTGAACCCGCATGGTCATGCCCTTGAGCACGCGATGGTTGAGTTCATAGTTCTGTGTGAGAGCGCCGTCGTCGGCCAGCCTTGTGGCCTTCAGTCGCTGCAGGGCAGCGCTGATATCAGCCAGCCGGGAGGGAGCCATCACATAGAGTAGGTACTGCCGCATGGTTATCTTCCTTTAAAAGAACGCAACTCATCGAGCAGTCGATCGCGGCCAATATAGCCTTCAAGCTTTCGACTTTTCGTCAGATCGCCATCAGCCGGGACCAGAACGAGGGTCGGGAGGCCAAGCATTTCATATTTCTTAGCCAGAGCGTCGTCATTTTCGTCTTGTTTTGTCATGTCGAGTTTAACCAAGACCCACTGCTCTTGCAGCAAGGAAATCACCTCGGGATCCTGAAGAGTTGTTTGATCCATTTTTTTACAGGCAATGCACCAGTCGGCCCAACCATCTATAAAAATAGGCTTTCCAGTCTTTTTGGATTCAGCATAGGCGGCGCTTTCGTCCTTGAGCCAGGGCAGGTGGGTTGGGATATCGCTCCCTGAGAGCCATTGAATCCCAGCAAAGAGTGCTGCTCCGAACAAGAGAGTTGGGAACAGCTGCGTGTTTTTGCGATGAATCAGGGTGGAACTGCGCACGATTGTGAACAGGATAGGCAGGCTGAGTATGCTGAGTCCGATGAAGAGCTGACGCCAATGGCCTTGAACTATGCGCAGCTGTTCGTGAAGAGGATTTTTCAGATAGTAAAGTGCCAGAGCAAACATAGCAGCCGAGAACAGGATTTTGACAGCAACCTGAATGCGCGGACTAACTTTGTAAGATACGACCTTCTTGGCTGCGAGACCCAGAAAGACATAAGGCAAGGCAAAGCCCGTGCTGTAGAGAAAGAACAGCCCAACCGATTGGCCGGTACTATGCAATGTTGTGGCATAGGCCAGCAGTGCTCCCATAATGGGACCGGTACAAGGAGCAGCGACCAAACCCGCTCCAGCCCCCATGCCGAAGGCATTGAACAGCGAAGATTGTTTTCCGGCACCGAGTTGTGAGCCAAAAGATTGCAGCTTGCTGAGATTGCCGAAGCCGAGCATGGTGATGCCCAATACCACAAAAATAAGGCCAAAAATGACATTGACCCAGGCACTGGCGAGTATGGAACCAAAAATTCCTCCGCTCAAGGTTGCGAGCAAACCAAGGCCTGTATAGGTCACAACGATACCCAGAGCATAGACCACAGTCGATGCAAAGCGAGCATGACCTTGCTGTGCCAAGAGACGGAGTGTGATGGGGATCATAGGAAATACACAGGGGGTAAGATTGGTGGCGACCCCTCCTAAGAAGACGACGAGCAGAACCACGGCCCAGGGCAACTGACCACTTTTCAAGCGTTCCGCATAGCGTTCTTCGGTGGAAAGCGAATCCGAAGGTGGCACTTCGCTCACAGTTGGCCCAGTCTGATCACTGGCTGCGGACAAGTCTTTCAATCCGGACGCTGGGCTGACGTCACCGGCATAAATCGGAATCTTGAGTTCTTCAGTATAAGGAAAGAGGCAGATTTTATGGGTGCAGCCAAGAAAGGTGATCCCCAGGGCGAGCTGAGTCTCGGCAAATTTCTGGCTGCCTATGATTTCAATTTCGAAGTCACCTCCAGCATAGACCTCGGTCTCGCCTTCGCTCATCGGGTCGGCTTGCAAACGTGGTTCCGGAGCGCTCTTCACGGTAACCGACGTGCCGGCGGGTGGCCTGAATTCCAAGCGGTTCTTATAGATGGAAAAACCATCTTTGGTGGTCAGGCGCAGACCGACACTCAAGTGTCCGTCGCGATCTTGAACGGCCTGGACACCCTCCCAGATAATAACGTCATTTGGGCGTATATCGAGCCTTGTTTTTTCGTTGGGGTCTAGCCCCTGCGCCCTGAGGCTCGGGGTTAATAGTGTCAAAAAGGCAATATATCTGATCACAGTCCAAAGGGATTTCAAGATCTCGTCTCCTTATCCGACAAGGTTCCCTCCTCTTATAACCGACGGACTTGTTCGAAGGAAGCCAGACCAGAGAGGTCATCGACCGAGGCCCTAGGCACGAAAGCATCCAGAGGCCTCACTTCGAGAAAAAGCATTGTCCGGGAGGCCGCCTAAGTCCGGTCGATTCAAAGTTCTCTTGACTTGACGGGTACTTTCCCGTAGTAGAGAAGTTCGCTTAGGGCAAGCTTAGCCAAAAAAGCTTTGAAAACAAGAAACATCAACGTTTTAAATGGATACCGACATGGCTCAGACCACCAGCACAAAATACCAGGAAAAGTTTCGTTTGAAGAAAGGCGACGAAGTCGTCATCCTCACCGGCAAATCCAAGGGCGGTGTTGGCAAGATCGATCGCGTTGACTTTAAGAAAAACGCGGTTTTTGTCGCCGGCCAAAATATTTTCAAGAAGCATACACGTCCCGGCGCCAGCGGTGACGAAGGCGGAATCATCGACAAAGTGATGGCGATTCATATCAGCAACGTCCGTTTGGTCGACCCGAAGACTAAAAGAGCCACCGGTATTGCTTATAAAATCGAAAACAACGAAAAAGTCCGTGTTGCTAAAGCATCGAAGACGGTCCTTGCCTAATTCGGCAGAGTTCGCGCAGACGATGAGGCTTGGCCTTTGAGTTTGAAGCAGAATAAAAAAAAATAAAAAAATTTGAAAAGCCGAAGCACCCTGTGTTTCGGCTTTTGTGCTTGAGCGCAGTCCCCTAGGCCTGCAGCAAGGCCTGTATTTTCCCTGCTCTCTTCACATAACCGGTACTTTTCAGGTGGCGGCAAGTCCAGCAGGATTTGGCGTTTCACGCGGCGCAAAGATGAAAAAAAAAGTAGCTTTCAGTTGCTTCCCTTTGCGGGTTTATGGTGTAATAGCACGGATTTTAAAAGCTGTATCGTAGCCATATGGACCTCAGTAGGTGCTTGATGAAGAGTTTTCGGGTCGGTGTTCTTTCTTTTTCTCTAGCAGCCCTTTTTGTTGCAAACAGTGCGTGGTCGCAAGATGCCAAGCAGGGTGAGCGAGTGTTTAAGCTCTGCACCTTTTGCCACGGTGATCGCGGCGAAGGTCGTCAGGATCTTGCGGCTCCAGCTATTGCTGGATTGCCCGAATGGTACCTGAAACGACAGTTGATCAAGTTCTACGATGGCGTTCGAGGTTTGCATCCTAGAGATGACGCGGGTATGCGTATGCACCCTATGGCCAAAACCTTGGTGAAAGATCGTGATATCGATGCGGTCTCGCAGTATGTGGCAGCTTTACCTAAGGTTCAGCTGGCAGACACAGTCAAGGGTCGAATTCTCAAAGGCGAAAGTGCCTACAAAGTGTGTGTAGCTTGTCACGGCGAAAATGCAGAAGGCAATGAAGCAGTTGGAGCTCCTCCACTGGTTCGCTCGAGCGACTGGTATCTGGTCAAGCAGCTGCACAATTTTAAAGCTGGGATTCGAGCCGGAGATCCGACCAAAGATCCGACAGGCGCGGCTATGACCGGGATGGCGGCTGCTTTGAGCCCTGAAGCCATGAATGATGTCGTTTCGTACATCAATGTTCTCAAACGCAAACAATAAAATACCGAGGGTGCCGTGAAGTCGGATGATGCTGATCAGCTGAGCAAGAAGTTGTTTTACATCATAGTCGCAGGAGTCGTTGCTTACGGCACTGCTGTCTTGATCTTTGTGTTGCGCTAAGACGAGCGAGGGATACGATAAAATGTTAGATCTAATGTCTCTACTGATTCAAAGCGCATCAACTTACGCTCAAAGTATCGACCATTTGATCGCTTGGGTTGCGATCATGGGTGGTTTTTGGTGGCTACTCGCCGAAATCGTCTTGTTCTGGTTTATCTTCAAGTTTCGCCATAAAGAGGGCGTCAAAGCCCAGTATATCACTGGCGAGAAGAAAGAAGAGATGAAGTGGATTCACTGGCCACACAATCTCATTCTCCTCTGCGATATCGTCGTGATCGTCATGGCTATCAACGTCTGGTACAACATCAAGCAGCGACTTCCTCCTGCGGATGAAACCATTCGCGTGATTGGCCAGCAGTGGTCTTGGCGTTTTGTGCACGCGGGTAAAGACGGCATTCTGGGAACTCCAGATGACGTCGAGACCGTCGAAGAGCTGCATGTGAAAGTGGGTCAGACTTACCACTTTAAGCTGGAATCGACAGATGTGCTGCACAACTTCTCGGTTCCTGTGTTTCGTCTCAAGCAAGATGCGATCCCAGGTCGTGTGATCACCGGCTGGTTTAATGCTACCGTCACCGGCACCTATGACATCCAATGCGCAGAGATGTGCGGGATTGGTCACGGAATCATGATGGGACGGATTGTCGTTGAGACTCCAGAGCAGTACGATCAGTGGTTAGCCAAGCAAAGTCGACAAGGTCAGGCGCATTGATTGACGTCCAAACAGCCGGCCTCTTATCCGGTCCGAAGCCGTCCCGTTTAACGATTAGGTGAAACATGGCAAGTAGTACGCACGCATCTCATCACGAAGAGCATCACGAGCTGAGCTTTTGGCAGAAATACGTATTTTCTGTCGACCATAAAGTCATCGGGATGCAGTATCTGTTTACTGGTATCTTCATGGGCGTTCTCGGCGCTTATTTTTATTACGTGTTCCGGATGCAGCTGGCTTTTCCAGGCAAGCTGGTTCCGCTTTTTGGTCTGGTGAAATAGGCAGAATACAACCCGCTGATCACCAACCACGGTAGTATCATGATTTTTTGGTTCGCTATGCCCGTGCTGATCGCGGCCTTCGGGAACTTCCTGATTCCGCTGATGATCGGCTGTGACGACATGGTGTTTCCGCGTATCAATCGCTTGTCTTTCGAAATCTTTTTCCTGAGCGTCGTCATTCTGATCGCTAGCTTCCTTGTGCCGGGCGGTGGTTTTGGTGGAGCTTGGACCGCTTACCCACCCCTTTCAGCGAAAGCCGAGTATAACCTCACGCCCTGGGGTTCGAGTCTTTGGCTGCTCGCTGTTGCTCTGGAATTCGTGGCTTTCCTTTTGGGTGGTATCAACTTCATCACGACTTTGATGAACTCTCGTGCCAAAGGTATGAAGTATACCGATATTCCCATCGTCCTTTGGATGATTGTGATTGCCAGTATTCTCTTTATGGCATCGGTCGGTCCGCTGATCGCAGGCGCGATTATGCTGCTTTTCGATCAGATGCTAGGAACTGGTTTCTTTGATCCAGCTCGCGGCGGTGATCCTGTCCTCTGGCAGCATTTGTTCTGGTTCTTCGGACATCCTGAAGTGTACGTCGTTCTTTTGCCAGCTATGGGAATCGTGGCTGAAGTGATCACAACCTTTTCTCGTAAGAAACTCTTTGCTTACAAGACGGTTCTTTTCACGACCATCGCCACAGGCGTTTTAAGCTTTTTTGTGTGGGCTCACCATCAGTTCATTGCTGGTATCGACCCGCGTATGGCGAATATCTTCACGGTCACAACAGTTTTGATCTCAATCCCCATCGCTGAAATGCTGTTTGTCTATATTGCGACGCTTTACGGCGGATCGATCCGATTCACCACGGCGATGCTCTTCGCTCTGGCGTTTCTGGCGACCTTCCTTATCGGTGGTGTGACGGGTATTTTCTTGGGTGCCAGCGGCGCGGATATCTATTTCCATGATACCTACTTTGTGCTTGCTCACTTTCACTACACCTTCGTGCCTATCGCGGTGATTGCCGTGTATGCGGGGATTTATTACTGGTTCCCTAAGATGTTCGGTCGGTTCATGAACGAGTTCTGGGGCAAAGTCCACTTCTGGGGGACCGTGATACCATTCAATACTATCTTCATGCCTCTCTTCTTCACCGGAGCCGCGGGTGATCACCGTCGTATTTTTAGTCACAGCAATTTCCCCGATCTGGCTACCCCTGGATTGATCAACCTACGTATTCTGGCTACGGTTTCGGTCATTGTCTTGATCGTGTTCCAGCTGCCCTTCTTCATCAATATGTTTTACAGCATGTTCCGTGGAGCTAAGGCTGGTCGCAACCCATGGAATGCCAATACTTTGGAATGGGTCGCTGCTTCGCCGCCTCCCCATGGTAACTTCGAAGTGCTTCCGGAAGTTTACCGGGGTCCTTATGAGTTTAGCGTACCGGGCCGAGCTCAGGACTTCTGGCCGCAAAATGAGAAAGCCTAATCTGCATAGGAAGAGGACGTGGGAATGCAAACTCCAATAGCGACTGGTCGCAGTGTAACAGGTATCCCAACAGGCCGTTTGGCTGTGTGGTGGATCGTCGGCTCGGAAATCGTGATTTTCGGCGGCCTGTTGATGTATTATTTGATGCTTCGGCACAAATATGATTTCTGGGCTGAAAGTTCTGAGCATACCAACACGGCGGCGGGCGCGCTCAATACTTTTATACTTCTGACATCGTCTTTGTTTATCGTGCTCGCTCACTACTATGCTGAACGCAAGGATCACATCAAATCCTTCAAGTTCATCTGGTTTACCATTGCCGGTGGCTTGGGCTTTTTGTGTGTCAAGAGTATCGAGTGGACCAACGAGATTATGCATGGTTACACCATCACGTCTCAACTTTTCTGGTCGTTTTACTATACGGCAGCTGGCATTCATGCGGTCCATGTGATCGCGGGTATGGTCATTATGGGGATTATCTCGTTCGATGTGTTGCGGCAAAAGAACATGCATCGAGTTGAGCTGATCGGTATCTACTGGCACTTTGTGGATATCGTCTGGATTTTCCTGTTTCCACTGCTGTATATCGCGAAATGACCTAGAACCAGCCGGATGAGGAGACTGTAATGGCTGAGCATGTAAAGCACGAAGATCATCATGGACCCGAATTCTATATTAAAATTTGGGCCCTCCTGTTAGTTCTCTTGGTCATCAGCGTTGTTGGTCCTATGTTTGGCCATCGGATCTTGACCTTAATCACAGCCTTTGGTATCGCCATCGTAAAGGCCTTGATTGTCGCTGGCTGGTTCATGCATCTGAAGACGGAAAAGAAGTACATCTGGTACATGCTGATGACGATGCTGCTGATGGTTTTCATGTTCTTCCTCGGGACAGCAAGCGATGCGATGAAGGCCGATGGTAACAACTGGACCAATGAAGCAGCCCACAAGCTGATTGAACAGCATAAGGGCAGCACTGGCGAAGCGCACAAGCCCTAGTGCAAGTTCTCCCTAGCCTTTCGAGGCTAGGTTTTGCGACCCTTAAGGAGTGCCAATGGCTCAGTCGATTGGTTTAACAGCAGTCCGCAAACCCGTCATTCCCAATGGCGTGCTTGGGATGTTGATTTTTGTGACGACTGAGCTGATGTTTTTCATGGCTCTGGTCAGCGCCCATACTGTTATAAAGTCTGCCGCTGGTCTGTGGGCTCCTCCTGAAGCGGTTCGACTGCCACTCTTGGCGACCGGGTTCAATACCCTGATTCTGCTCAGCAGTGGGATTTTGCTCTTTCTCGCAGGGCGCAATTTTGGCAAAGAGCGTTGCCGGACCTTTTTCGCCCTGTCGATTGTAACAGGTTTATTTTTTGTATGCCTGCAGGGTTATGAGTGGGTGCATCTCATTCGCTACGGCCTAACGATGACTTCAGGTGTCTTCGGAGCCACGTTTTTCCTGCTGGTCGGAAGCCACGGTCTGCACGCTGCTTCAGCCGTGCTGTCCATGTTTGTGGTCTATCAGCTGATGAGTCGTGGGAGGATCAACCGTGACCACTTTACAGCTCTGCAAATTTTTTGGTATTTCATCGTTGGCATCTGGCCGATTTTCTACGCTCTCGTCTACTTCTGATCGATGCTCCCTATTCCTGCCCCTCGCTAAACTCATTGGGTTTCTGACTGTTGTTTTGAGTTTCGTGACTCAAGCAGGTGAGGCTTTGGCTTGTGCGTCTTGTACAGGTGCCATTCCTGAACCTATTCGCCAAGCTTACGGCTATTCTACGGCTTGGCTGTCGCTGATTCCGCTGATCTTTATGGGGTCGGTGGCCTATTTCATTTATCGAGTGGTCAAACGTGGACAAGCCGAAGAACAATAGAGTCTGGTTGATTTCCCTGGGTACATTGCTTCTCCTCGTTGCAAGTTACAAATCCCTGCAGCATTGGTTTGGCGATTTGGACCAACAATTTGTTCAGTACGAAAAGTTTGAACAGGCTCCTGGCTTCAATCTCGAATTACAAAAGCTGGTTGAACCGGCAAGTCTTGCGGGTAAGAAGGAATTGGCCTTGCATGACTTTAAGGGCAAGACGATTCTTCTGCATTTTTGGGCTAGTTGGTGTGCTCCTTGTCGCGAAGAAAGGCCCATGCTCCAAGAATTGGTCAATCAGCACCACGACGGTTCCCTTGCGGTGATTGGTGTCGCGAGTTATGAGACGAAAGACTCCCTGCGCAATTCAGGACTTCTGGGTGAAACACCCTTCACAGTCCTTTTGGATGAGGAAGGTGATGTCGCTCTTTCCTATAAGGTCCGAGCCATTCCGCAAAGCGTTCTCATCGACGGTCTGGGCCGAATCCGCTATCGGGTCAAAGGTGCATTAACCCTCAACGAAATCGCAGCCATTGAAGCGATCCTCATTTCCATGCAGCGGGAAGAAAAGCACGCGACTGCTGGAAACCTTTGAAAGGGCTGCTCATGCTGCGTCAGTTGCTTGCTTGTACGTTGAGCTTCCTCGGTATCCTCCTCATGTTTGTCTTTTGGTATCAGATCATTCCTCTGCAGCCTTGGTTTCTTGAACATGACTGGAGTCCCGAGAATTTTCTGGGTGCGGTGACTCTATGGTGCCTTTTGGGTGGTGTGAGCTGTCTCTTTCTTTCCAAGCATATCGCTGCCTGGGCCATGAAAGTCGATTTGCTGCCCTTGGATCAGCCAGATCCCAAGCTTGAGTGGGCTCATGGTTCTTTGCAAAGACTCGCTCAAAAGCTTGGATTTAGGGCAGTGCCCCAAATGGGTATCTATGAAAAATCCGAGATTAACGCCTTCGCCTTGGGCGTGAACCAGCGTCATAGCCTATTGGTTATTTCTCGTGGCGCTCTCGATTCTTTGTCTCCTGAGCACCTGGAGATTCTTATCAGTCGAGAGCTCTTGCACCTCAAAAGCGGCGATCCGTTGGCTCTATCGGTGATGCAAGGGATGATCTTTGCTTTCACGCTGTATGTAGCGCGCATGCTGGCTTTTCTTTTGGGCACGAGCCTCCGCGCCACTGAAGAAGAATCGACTTCCTCCGACGGGGTGGAAATCTTAGTGACGGGACTTTTGACCCTGATTTTGACCCTGCCTGGTTCGTTGGTCTACTGGTTCTATAGTCGATCCAGTGCGCTGCGAGCCGATGCAGCCACGGCCTCCCTTGTCGGACCCAAAGCCTATACCGCTTTTCTTGAGGCATTACCTGGTGAACATGCTCTTCGCCGTGAAGTATTTTCTGATAGCTTCAAACTGCAGAGCCGCCTTCATAGTCGAGGCCTAGGCTGGATGGCCTTGCATCCGCCCTTAGCCCTTCGCATCAAACGCCTTTCAGTGTAAGGATTTTTACGATGGATTCTGCAAAGAAAACTTATAGCAGTCGCTTTGTTTTCATTATCATGGGTGTTTTGATGGCCCTTGCAGCTGCTTATATGGCGGTTGTGATCAAAAAAGCTCCCAGGACCGTGGAAAGTTCCAAAGTCGGACCGTTTCCTGAGCTCATGGACCATCTCCTCGAGTTTCATAAAAATCCTTCCTTGATGGCGGAGGATGGCAAAGTGTGGGACAAGGAGTCTGTAAGCGCAGTTATGGCGGAACTGACTCCCTACGAAGGCCTCGCTATGAAGCGCAGTGCCGAAGACTTTACCTTACTGGCTGCTTCCAAGATTGTGTTGGATGGCCGTCCGCTGTTGCAGATAAGCCTCAAGCATCCCGAGGGTAAAATTTTTAGCCTCAGTATGTATCCCATCGCTAAGCGGCACTTTCCGAAGACGCGCAGCTTTGTTTATAAGGATGCTTGGTTCTTTCAATATGGCAAGGATTTGGAAGGTTCTCCTGCACCGAAGGAAAGTGCCTTGCCGCTGCTTGTCAATCAGGACCTCAATCTTATCGCGACCAACTATGGGAACGATTACTATCTGATGGTCATGGGTGATGCACCAGCGCAGGATCTTGCCAAATGGCTGTTCGCTGCTACCACAATTTTTTCGCCACGCAAGTGATGCGAGTCAGCTTCTGGCAAGGGATGCGAAGCAAGCAACTTTTTTATGGCTTTGCTGTTGACAAAAGTTTCTGAAAACCATAATTATGGAGTCCTCCTAGCGGGGGTGTAGTTAAGTTGGTTATAACGCCGGCCTGTCACGCCGGAGGCCGCGGGTTCAAGTCCCGTCGCTCCCGCCATTTTCTCTTCCTCGAGAAATGGTAAATTTGCTGCTTTATTGTTTTCAGCATTCGACGAGTCTCATGGTTCCCTCAGTTCTCTGGATCTCTCGCGAGCTTCTGAAAAAATATCCTTAAATACCGAAAAATACTTTGCAATTGACGTTTGCCTGCGCTCCAATCTATCCACGTCACTTTAGCTGTGTTTAAATTAATGAGCTCCTGCTCGTCTTCCACTTTTTTTGTTAAAGTATCAGCAGTGTCCTTGGTCTTATGAGGAATTGAACGTGATACCTATCGACAGTTCGGAACTCGCAAAATTGATGTCGGCGTCCATTGCTCCTGTTTTTCTTATCACTGGTATCGCTGGAATCCTTGCAACCATGTCCCTGCGCTATGGCCGGGTCATCGATCGCATTCGGACTTTGCTTCGCGATGGACCGAAACTCTATCGCAAGGAGCTGCGCTCGGATCATCTCAACCGAGAACTCAAGTCTCTCTATAAAAGAGCTCGCCTACTGCGGATGGCTGTAATCCTCGATGTGATTTCAATCTTCAGTATATCGATCACCATTTTCTCGCTCTTCTTCGCTCTGACCTATCATCTGAATGTGCTTTTTGTGCCGCAGTTTTTCTTTATCGTAGCCTTGGTGCTCCTGATGATCGCTCTGGGACTTTTTATCCAAGATTTTGTGATGTCATTGGCTTGTATTGAACATGATATGGACGTGCGATCTAGTATCGATATGCATGAAACCAAGCAGGAGGCTATCTTCAAATCCTTGGACTAGCCTCGTGCTGTTCGGTTCCGTTACTTACCGTATTCGTTCAAGCCCAGCTTGGCTTTGGCTTCCGCCATCGTGAGCTTTTTCTTGGGATCGCCTTCATCCCCATCTCCGCCACTGCCGACAAAGCGATCCTTGCCTTCTTTGAAGAGAATATTGAAGGTCGTCAGGGAACCATAAGATTTGGTGATATAGGCTTGGAAAGTCACTTTGTCTTCGGTTGTTAGCTGTGGATGGGCGTTGATCTTTTGCTCCAGGACGCGCAGGCTTTCGCGAATACCGATGATTTTCTTAAAGAAGACATCAATGGGTATATCTTTGGATTGGGAGTCATTGCCCGGTTTAAGCGTGACCGAACCTCCGTGCCAGCGCGGTGCTATGTCCACGGGCTTGGGACCAAACTCTTCGGCAATCAACTCTTTCAGCCACTGCTTCACATCATCATTCATCATAAAAACTCCTTTCTCAATCTGATCATGGTAGCATGGCCCGCATACAAACCTTTATTGAAGCGAAACTATGCCATGTTGAGTCAACGATTGACCGGCATCATAGCCGATCTTACAAGTCTCTTTCAGAGTCTTGATGAAGAGGTTATGAGCTTTGCCCTAACGCAGTCAGTTCGCTGTCTACCGGGCTGTGGAGCTTGTTGCCAAAGCCCCAATATCGAGACGACGGTAGCGGAAATGCTGCCCCTGGCCTATGAGTTATTTCAAAAGGGAAACGCCGAAGATTCCGCTTGGAATTGGTCGGAAGAACAGGGTGCTGCATGTCCCCAATATGAATCTCACCCCGATCGGCCGGCCCAGGGGCGCTGCCGAACCTATGCTTTTCGTCCTGCCATCTGTCGATTGTTTGGATATTCAGGATTTCGCGATAAATCCGGTGCCATTCGCTTTGCCACCTGTCGCAATATTCAGGCTCAGGAGGGCGAGAGAATACAGAGCATTGAGGGTCGATTGAATCGAGGTGAGAGCACGATTCCATTCTTGGCCGAAGTACATGAGCGGGTTGCGGAAATTGGTGGAAACCTAGCTTGGGAAATCTTAGCAATCAACGAAGCCCTGCGTCGAGCTTTGGAAATCATTGGCCTCGATGCTAGGCTTACTGACTTTCAGATCGAATTCGACGCGAGTTTGGACAAAAAAATAGGCCCAGCAAGTGCCGGGCCTTCCGAATCTGCTGATGGCAGATCAGGTATGGATCACATGTAGCCGCCTTCATCGTGATCATGACCAGCATGAGCGCCGCCGCCTTTGGATTTCTTCTCAGGCTTGTCGGTGATCATAGCTTCGGTGGTCAGGAGCAAACTGGCAACAGAGGCCGCATTGGTCAACGCGGTTTTTGTTACTTTAGCTGGATCGATGACACCGGCTGCGAATAGATCTTCGTAGACTTCAGTATAGGCGTTGAAGCCGAAGCCATCTTTGCCGGCGCGGATTTTGTCCACGATCGGAGCAGGCTCCAAACCAGCATTCAGAAGGATCTGACGCAGGGGTTCTTCGATTGCACGAGACAGGATCTTCACGCCATGCTGTTGCTCGACGGATAGTTTGAGGCCATCCAGAGCAGCTTGGGCCCGTAGAAGAGCAACGCCACCGCCGGTGACAACGCCTTCAGCCACAGCGGCGCGAGTCGAATGCAAAGCGTCGTCGACGCGAGCTTTCTTCTCTTTCATTTCCGCTTCGCTGGCTGCGCCCACGGATATCACAGCAACTCCACCACAAAGCTTGGCAAGACGCTCTTGCAGTTTTTCTTTGTCGTAGTCACTGGTGCTGTCTTCGACTTGCTTACGGATGATTTTCACGCGGGCATCGATCAGCTCTTTTTTGCCGTTACCGCTGACAATCGTCGTATTGTCTTTGTCGATGGTGATCTTCTTGGCGAAGCCGAGGGATTCGAGACCGGTGTTTTCCAGCTTGAGGCCCATGTCTTCGGAGATCAGTGTACCGCCCGTCAGGACAGCAATATCTTCCAGAAGAGCTTTGCGGCGATCACCGAAAGCTGGAGCTTTGACAGCTGCGATTTTCAAAATTCCGCGCAGCTTGTTGACAACCAAAGTTGCCAAAGCTTCGCCTTCGATATCTTCTGCAATGATCAAAAGTGGCTTCTGCAAACGAGCGACTTTTTCCAGAACTGGCAGCAGTTCTTTCATGCTCGAGACTTTCTTCTCGTTCAGAAGAATATAAGCGTCTTCCAGTTCGACCGTCATGCGCTCAGCATTGGTGACGAAGTAGGGAGAAAGGTAGCCGCGATCGAATTGCATACCTTCGACCACTGTCAAGGTCGTTTCGGTACCCTTGGCTTCATCGACAGTGATAACGCCATCGCGTCCCACTTTTTCCATGGCATCGGCCAGGATATCGCCGATTTCTTGGTCGTTGTTGGCTGAGATAGAGCCAACGTGGGTAACCATTGCGCGGTTGTTGCAAGGCTTGGCTTGACTGTCGATATGTTTGACGATGGCAGCGACGGCGAGGTCGATACCGCGTTTCAGTTCCATCGGATTATGACCGGCGGCTACCAGTTTGGAGCCTTCACGGAAGATGGCTTGGGCCAGGACTGTCGCTGTTGTGGTGCCGTCACCAGCAGCGTCTGCTGTGCGCGAGGCCACTTCTTTGACCAGTTGCACGCCCATGTTCTCGAATTTGCCTTCGAGTTCGATTTCTTTGGCAACCGTCACACCGTCTTTGGTGATCAGGGGGCTGCCGAAGGAACGATGAATCAAAACGTTACGACCTTTAGGGCCGAGGGTAACTTTGACTGCGTTCGCCAGGGTGTCCACACCTCTGAGCATAGCTTCACGCGACTGTGTGCCAAAGTTTATCATTTTAGGGCTCATGCGCACTCCTTAAGATTGACAAGTAATGGACGGAGAAGGACTCAGTTGACGACGGCGAGGATGTCTTCTTCGCGCATGATCAGGTGGTCGACTCCATTGATTTTGATTTCGTTGCCCGCGTACTTGGAATAGAGGACGCGATCACCGACTTTCAACTCTGGCTTCACAACGCTGCCATCTTTCAAGACGCGTCCGTTGCCAACTCCAATGACTTCACCTTCAACCGGTTTTTCTTGCGCATTATCCGGAATGATGATCCCGCTGGCTGTTTTGGTTTCGGAAGCGAGGGGCTTAATGACGACTCGGTCCTGCAGTGGTCTAACTTTCATAAAATTCCTCCCAGAGAATAACTGAGCTCGAATGCTTAACAATTCAGCTCAAAGGTTAAGTACGAAATCAAGTCTGTCAACGTACCCCTCAAAAATTTTGCCCGGGCTGCGATGATCTTGCATATTTTACGCAATTCGGGATACTGGGGGATGACGGGACAGATCTGCGGACTTTAAGTGGGTCCATACTATACGCAACCAATCGTCGTGACGAGAGGATAAGACATCCCATGCTCGAACAGCATGCTGGGCTCGTGCAGCATAGCAAAAGTTTTCCGAATCTCCTTGTCGTTGGCTGGCGTGAATGGGTATGTATGCCTGCTCTCGGCGTCGATCGCATCAAAGCTAAGATCGATACGGGAGCGCGGACATCTTCATTGCACGCCTTTGATATTGAAGTCTTAAAGTACCGGGGCCGAGACATCGTTCGGTTCAAAGTTCATCCCTTGCAGAGGCAAAGCCGAAGGGTGATTATCTGCCAAGCTGATCTTTACGACGAGCGGATCGTACGTAGCTCGTCCGGGCATTCTTCGCTTAGGCCAGTTATCATGACGAGGCTGCAGGTAGGACCGTGTTTTTGGGATATCGAACTGACCCTGACGAATCGTGATAAGATGGGATTTCGTATGTTGATTGGCCGGCAGGCCATTCGCAAACATCTTCTGGTCCACCCTGGAAAGTCTTTTATCCTGGGCGCCAAAAGTAAGCGCAAGCAAGAAGGATGAGATAGGAATGAAACTTGTCATTTTGTCGCGCAAACGAGATCTCTATTCCACCCGTCGTCTCGTCGAAGCTGCCGAAGAGCGTGGTCACCAGGTGAGGGTTATCGATTACCTCCGTTGTTACATGAACATCACAGCGACAGATCCTAAAATTATCTACGGACATCAAGTCCTTTCTGGCATCGATGCCGTGATTCCCCGCATCGGAGCCAGCTACACTTTCTATGGTTCCGCCGTTGTGCGTCAATTCGAGCTAATGAATACTTACGTCGTCAATGACTCGCAGGCCATTGCTCGATCACGGGATAAACTGCGTTGCATGCAAAAGCTAGCCAAGGCTGGCATCGATTTACCAGTTACCGGTTGTGCGCACAGCACGAAAGACGTTGCCGGACTGATCGAAATTGCCGGCGGAGCGCCCTTAGTTGTTAAACTTCTGGAAGGAACCCAAGGCATTGGTGTTGTCCTAGCAGAAACGAAAAAAGCGGCTGAGTCGGTCATCGAGGCTTTTCGAGGTTTGGACGCGAATATCATCGTGCAGGAATTTATCCAAGAAGCGGCTGGAAGTGACATTCGATGCTTTGTCGTTGGCGATAGAGTGGTCGCTTCCATGATGCGAAAAGCAGCTGATGGTGAATTCCGCTCCAATATTCATCGTGGTGGCAGTGGGCATTTAGTAGAAATCACGGAAAAAGAGCGCACAATGGCCATTCGTGCTGCGCAATTGCTTGGCTTGGAAGTCGCAGGGGTTGATATCCTCCGTTCCAATCATGGCCCGGTGGTGATGGAAGTAAACTCCTCACCCGGTTTGGAAGGAATTGAAAAGACCACAAAGATTAATGTTGCTGGGGCGATTATCGAGCATATTGAGGGCCGAATCCAAGAGTCCGTTTGATAGACAAGAGCAACTCCAGCGATCAGTCTTTGCTAAAGCCTGGATCGTTCGGGTCAACCTGCAAAGATCCATGTCCATCATATTCAGCACCAGCAGCCATTGGCACGCTTCCAAAATCACCTTTGTCAGAACTTGTAGCCTTTTTCTTGACTTTGGATAGCTTCACGACGTTGGATGGAACTTCAGGTTCTGCAGGAACTTCCTCAGAAACCACTTGTGGCAAGGTGGTCTTTTTCTTGGTTTCCAAAACATGGCTTACGGCCCGTGACCCTGACACCAAGGTATCAAATTCACGGATGATGCCGCGAAGTTGGTTGGATTGCTTGCTCAGTGTCTCAGCGTAGCCCATGGTTTCGTGGGCCATATTAGAGTTTTCATGAGTAGTCCCATCGATCTCATTCATAGCTATCGTGATGTTGCTCACACCCTCGGCTTCTTCTTTGGCTGCCGTTGAGATCTCGTCCATCAATTTCTTCACACTGTTGACGTTTTCCACGACTTCTTGCAAGATTTCTTCACAACGATTGGCAATATCGACACCAATGTGAACCTTTTCTCCACCCTTGCGAACGAGAATGTCCATCTGTTGTTTGGAGTCTTTAATAATAAGTTCCACATCGCCTCGACTGCGGGTCAGCAAATCGCCAATTTCTTTAGCAGCAGATCCGCTCATCTGAGCTAAATTGCCTACTTCCTCAGCGACCACAGCAAAGCCCTTGCCATGCTCGCCCGCTCGAGCTGCTTCCACGGAAGCATTAAAGGAGAGGAGTTTGGTTTGAAATACGATGTCGTTGATCACTTGCGTCTTGGTCGAGATTTCATTGATGATCTGGACAATACTTTCCACTCGCTTGTTGCTTTGGTCGACCTGTTTGGTCATATCATTGATATTGCCTTGGATATCCTGCATGGCGAGCCGCATTTGATTGACGGCCTCTTTGCCTTCGGTCGCGATGTGAAAGCTCATTGTGGCTTTTTCTGCTGAAGAGGCAGCATTTTCCACACTTTTATTGACCATGGCTGTGATCTCATTCAAGGTCGCTACCGTCTCTTGAATGGCTGCAGCTTGTTCGGTCGTGGCAGCAGATACCTTTTCCGAAGCCACCTGCAGCGAGTCGCTGGTTTTTTTCGTGCCCAGGGCCGTTTTGGTAACTTTGCGAGAAATTTCGATGAGCGAGCGGGATATTTCAGAGAATTCCACCAGTGAACCAACCGAGATCATTACAATCAATACAAAAATGCCCAGGAACAGCCAGACGCTATAGCGAGTCAACTGCTCGAGAGCTTTTATTTCAGCATCATTGTGGCTCATGATATGGTTGGAAATTCCTTCCATCTGCCCTTCTAAAACCTGAATGATCTCATGCTGTTTTGCGCTTTGGTCTTTTATGGTCACGTAATGCTTGGAAAGACCCTCTACCGTTTGGCCGTAGGTTTCAAGCAGAGATTTAGCTGATTTCTTCTGCGTAGAATTATAGGAATTGCTTTTTGCAATGGCGATTCCCAACTGTTGCGAAAGTTCCAGTGCCTTGTCTCCATATACTTTGTCGCGATTGACCTGGAGGGTGCCATGGCTTCGCACCATGGCTTGGAAAAGTCCCAATGACTTGATTGCTTCGTTACTGCTGGCACTGGCTAGCACCTTCTCTAATTCGTCGGTGGTTTGCTCCAATTTTCCACTTAACCCCACGTTGCTAGCGCCTATGGCTTTGATGGATTCAACCATAGGTTGGAGAGAAGAGCGATATGCATTCAACGAATCTTTAAAACGTTTGATCTCGTCGTCTTTTACAAAATCTTGCTCAATGCCATCGACTTCTACCAGAAAGAGATCGATTTTGCCAAACGATCCATCCCGGGATTGGAGGGATTTTTCATTCATAGTAAATATATAGGTAAGTTCTTCGCGCGATGCTGTGTGCATCTGATCGCTGATATTGGAAATTAGAATTTGAAAGTAGTCATATTGCTTGATCATAGCCGAATATCGACTCTGTAAGGCGCGTGTGCCAAGGAATGCGGCTCCCATACCGGCCATGATAATAGCCACAGTGAGGCAAGTCATCAAAAGTAGTTTGGACTTAATGGATAAATCCTTGTATCGCATCACCATCTCCTCGGCGCTCACTGAAGTCTTCGAGAACTTTGGCCCAAGTCTTGAGTTCGGGACCTTTACATTCACTGGATCTATCGGAGAAAGATTTCAACTTTAAAGAAATGAATTCAGATGGATTCTTCCTTTCAAGAAGGAATTAAATAATATATTCATTACAAATGCTTACAGTGATAGATTGGCTTTTGTTTTGCGACGCAGGCGCAGCCCTTCGAAAGACTCGGGGATCCTGACCATGGAACCACGGTGCCTAGCGATCAATGACCAGTTCCAAAAACTGAGATGGCGAACGATAAAAGAATAAGAGCGCAGCCTCTCAGCCGCGCTCTCCATCAAAATCTCTTCAATTGTGCGGACAGTATAGGATTAGGAATTGATCGTCTTCCTAGCCTCCTCATCGCCCTTAAGGCCGACCAGCTTCTTCAAGAAGCTAGCTTTGCCCTCAGTGATTTCCACTTTCTTGGGCTTTTCAACTTCGGCCTTCGGAATCATGAGATAGAGAACTCCATTTTCATAGCTCGCCTCAATCGGATCCACTTTCACATTATCAGGGAGCGTAAAGACTCGCTTAAACTCACCATAATTCCTTTCGACTCGATGAAACTTAGCATCTTTCGTCGCCGTCTCACGGCTTCTCTTACCCGTTACGGAAAGGCGGTTGCCCATAAGCTCAATCGCTACATCTTCCTTTTTAAAACCCGGCAAATCAAAGCTTAGAAGATAACCCTTTTCGTCTTCCTGAACATCACAGGCTGCGGTCATCGTCATCTCCCTCGTCCCATTCCGAGCTTCATAAGCATTCTTGTCAAAATCACCCAGAAGACTATCGAGTTCCTTCGTGATGGAGTCCCAGTTCCTCAGCAGAGAGAAGGGACCATTTCGATCCGTGCGCCAGAGCTCAAGGTTGCTCATAACACTCTCCTTATTTACTCTCATCTTTTCAATTCCTTGAGAGCGACCACCGCTCTCTTCATTAGGAATTTAAGCAGCTTCTTCTTGAGGTCAAGAGCTCTTCGCTCAAATTTTTTTGCTAAGAAAATTCGATCACTTCCTTCTGCTAAGAATATGCAGAGGAAGCAGGCAGCAGCAATTGCCTGGCTTTTTTATGTAAGACTAGACCATGATGCTTTTGAACTTTGCTTCGAAGGAGTGAAGTCTAAGGCAATTTTCTAGAAGCAAAGCCCTTGTTCCCCAAGATTGACGTTCCAGCGCCATCCTGCTATACAGGTTGCTACTGGCGTCCGGCCACCATAGGTCACGATCCATGCGTAAGTACCTGCACAGGATTCACCGCGCCCTCACCAATCTTGGGAAAAAGATGGGATTCAAAGCCAAACTCACTTTGACGCAATATGCTGAAGCTACTTTGCCGACTGTCTTCGGCGAGTTTTTGATTACGGTGTACCGTGATCAGAAGCAAGAAGAGTCAGCAATTTTAATTAGTTATAACCTCAAAGAGCAGACTTGTCCCTTTGTTCGGGTGCATTCGGAATGCTTTACCGGCGAAGTCCTGGGCTCTTTGAAGTGCGATTGTCGGGACCAATTGAATCTCGCTTTGGCGGAGATTCAAAAGCGCGGTGCAGGTGCCATCATCTATTTGCGCCAAGAGGGCCGAGGTATTGGCCTGGGTAATAAGATTAGAGCCTACCATCTGCAGAATTTGGGAGCCGACACGATCGAAGCCAACCATAAGCTAGGCTTTGATACCGATTTGCGCAGTTTTGAAGCCGCTGCGCTCATTCTGAAGAGTCGTGGTATCAGTGAAGTCGTTCTCAATACCAATAATCCTGATAAAATCAACGCGTTGACAGATTTCGGAATCAGCATCAAGGAGCGGGTGCCGTCCCTCACCAACGTCAATCGATTCAATGAAGATTATCTGAAGACGAAAATGAAAAAAATGGGCCATGAATTGGACGGTCTTTTTCACTGACCGTTCGCCTATCTAATCGTTCGCACCTGCACTTGCGGGACTTGAGCCGGAACGTGATCTAAGTTCTGCAAATTTCTTCCTTTGCTCAGGTGTCAGCACTTCGCGAATTCTGAGAAGCTTGTCAAACTTCACCGTTTGCAGCTCTAGATATTTTCTTTGCATTGCTTCGAAGCGCCGGCGCACCTCTTCCCCAGACGATGGATCGGCCATCGATTGAGCAAGGTTTTGCTTAAGAATGCTGAACTCTTCTTTCAGACGTTTTTCATTCTCAGGCTTCCACTGTCTTCTCAATTCAATGATCTGCTGGGCTTGTTCGGGACTCAAATTCAATTCGGCAAGTTTGCCATTGAGGATGGCTTTGGCCTTTGGCGCAGGACTGCTTGGGGCCTCACTTGGACTTGGACTTGGACTTGCTGTTGTTGGACTAGGCGCCGTGGGCATGGGACCCGGAGCTGCTGGGCCATCACTATAAGGCTGCACCAATTGCTCAGGCGGAGGTGCGGGGAGTGTAGGGCTTTGTTGCAAGCGAGAGCCGCGTGATGGATTGGCTCGAGGCATTTGCGGAGGCGGAGCTTCGGCTGGCAATCCCGGATCAAGCCCAAGATTGCTGCCATTGGAGTCAGCAGTCCCCTGCGCCCATACGAGCGAGGTGTTGAGCATCAAGAAGCCACTCAATAAGATTTTGCAGCGAAAGATCTTCCGAGCCACGTGGGTATCCCCATAATCAAGAACTTCAGCATTATTATAATGAACGAGATTTGGTTACTCTATGATCACCAAATCTCCACGTTCCAGCCAAAAATTGTCGACGAAGGCATTGCCCTTCCGGACGTTTTCCAAACCTGACTCGAAGCGCTTTTTCACCCCTTCGGGAGTCTCCCTGACGATGATGACCCGAGTGGCATCGCCATCCGACCAACCGCCAGCCAGTGACAATCCCTGGAGCAGAGTCGTACGACCATCCAAGTGAAAGGTTCCTGGCTTTTGCACGCGGCCCGAAAAGAATACAACATAGCTATTGGCCTCGGCCACTGCCACAGAGACCCGAGGACCCGTCACGTGAGGACGGAGTTTGATGGTGATTGAGTCACGCAATTGCATCTCTGACAAACCCTTAGCTCGGACCATGCCTGCTGTTGGTAGAGAAATGTAGCCGGAAGGAGAGACCCGATAAGGTCCGGTCATATCCTTCGTGCCGCTTCCTTGTACATGAATATTCAAGAGATCATTGACGTCTATGAGGTAGTCCCCGTAGTCATTATAGGTTTTGCCTTTCGGAGCGGAGCTGAGATCCTGGCCTGCAGTTGCCGACGGACTTCCATGCTTGCAGGAAGCCAGCAAATGCATGAATAGCAACGTCATGAACAGCAAACGCATGGATGCCCCCTGCCTGGCCTGACCGAACGAAAAATAGTCTGCAAGGAGAGCTTCGGATGTTTGACAAAAAACCTGAGGAAATGTCTCGGCAAAGTCAGGGGGATAGCCAGATGGCTCTTCGGTAAGTATTTGTAATGAATTGAAATTTATATATTTAATGAGACTCTTTGAGTTTGGTCCAAGCTGGTGCTTTCGCCTATGACGCTGATTTTTTTTCCGCTTGAAGACTCCAGCGGAAGGAGCTGACAGGCTCCCTCACGCAGCTAGCAGACGCAGCTTATTTTTCAGCAACAAGATAGGCGACCCAGCTTTCGCAGATTTCGCCTTTCTCCACCTTATTGAAGTCTCCGTCGCCTTCACCTTCGTCGTCGGTCCCTTCCCAATAGTAATGCACCTTCTTGAAGCCAACTTCCTGCAAGAGGTCCTTGAGCTCGGGTAGACTCCAGAGACGCCAGTCATAAGTGAAGACTTCCTTGATCTTCTTTTGGCCTTTCGGGCGGTAGTGGATATAAAACATCGCCTCATTGGTGATCGGGTCGTAGGTGTCCTGATCCCAGTAGTAACTGAAATCCTCGTATTCGGTTTCGTGCTCATTGGGTTCCATGCAGGCTTGACCACCGAAACAGTCGAGAATCATCAGGCCATCGGCATTGAGGCGCTTATAGGCCGCTTCAAAATACTGCCGGAGTTGTGGTCTTTCTTTGAATCCAAAATAAGAAAAATTCAAAGGAGCGATGATATCAGCTTTGGGCAGCTCCGGATTCATGACGTCCATCTGCAACGTGTGGACGCGCTTCTGAACCTCGGGATCCAGCTTATTCAGGTAGTGGTTGCGGCCATAGTCCAAGGGCTCCGGATCCAGATCGATACCATAAGCGGTCTTGTTGGGTCCCAACTTGGCCCATTCGCAGCTTAGGTTAAAAGCGGCGCAGAAATCTTCACCCAAAACTTTGGGCTCCTTTCCGCGAATCTCTTGGTAGACCCGGTCCAGAAAAGCTGCATCCACGTCTGGTGACTGAACGGACCGTTCGTAGTAGAGATATTTGTCGAATGCCATGGTGCCTGTCCTTTCCGACTATTTGAGCAGATGAACTGTTCCGCTGTGCTTATGGTGGAGGGCGCGGTGGAGGTTCAGCTCACGCCCGCGATCTTTTCCTGAGTTATAGGCTTCTTCCGATACACTGAATCGGCGACCGCTGCCACCGCTTATCGAAGGAAAGCGACTTTTCACAAAGCTGTGCAATTCTGCCTCTGATAGTCTTTCCAACTCGAGATGCGTCCGACTGTCGCTGATAAGACCCCATTCCTGAGTCTTTTGCGCGAGTTCATGGCCTTGCTTTTTAAGCTTTTCATCGAAGCCTCGAAGCACCCCCATATAAAAGGAATTACGGGCATTTCGGGGCAGCTCGCCCTTAGCTTTTCGAAACTGATCAAAGAGCATCGGCAGTTGCTGGTAGAGAAACCAGTAAGCGTATTCCGCCATCTGGACATTTTCTCTGGTCCCCATAATATCGACAATGCGGTGCGTTTCGAGCCGCTTGGGATCAAAAAGGCCCCGAGACACACAGTTGACGTAGAAATGCTGATTCAAAATATTAAAAATGCTCCATTGCCAGCTGGAGATCTGCTTTTTGTGATGATTGATAACGGCATAGGTGTAGTCTTGCTTTTTGCGAGACGACAAGGATTCCAGATGGTGGCGAGCACAGAGCTCACGAGCTCTTTGCATGGCGAGGCTGGCTTCATTTTCATTGCCGCTTGCTGCCAGTGATAAGAGCTTTTCCACTCTTTTAAGCAGTTTCTCTTCTTCTGTCGCCAATTCACGATGAGCTGTGACGGCTGTGGCCGGATCCAGTTCAATGCTTGCGCTCCGCGCCCAAGGAGCGACTCCCAAGCGCTGACAGGCTTCCTGAAAAAAAGGGCCATGCATACTGGAATCCGTTCCATATTCTTGATGAACCAAGGCATGGGCTAATTCATGTTTAAGCACTTCGATAACCAGATCCCAGGAGTGATCTTCGATGAGCGAGCGACTGATACTGACCGTGTAGTGAAGAGGGTCAAATACCCCGTAACGCTGCTTATCGACACTCAACTGCAAGATGGGTACGGGGAGATTCAGTCGATAGTAGGCGATGGCATCGATCGCTTCACGCGAGAGTTGTCCCACCCAACAGCGCTGCAGATACTCATCAAAACTCTCTCTGGCTTGCTCCCAGTCAATTGTTCTCAAGGCATTTCTCCGGTTTGGCTTTGATGCTCATAGCCAAAGCTATGGATCGCTTGCAATGGTTTCAGTCCCTGTCCCCAGAAGAGCCCCTGCCCCTCGAAGATGCGTCCGATCGCAAAGCATTTAGGAACTGTGGAATCGGCGAGGAGTGAGGCCGCATCCGCTTCACTGAGGGTGAAACAAAGTTCAAAATCTTCGCCATCTGACAAGGCTTTTTCCAGGGCTAAGGCGCGGGGCAGTGGCAGTAGATTGTCACGCAATGGAATGCGTTCGGAATCCAGGCAAGCGGCGACTCCACTTTGCAAACATATTTCTCGGAGATCTTTGCCCAAACCGTCTGATAGATCGATCATGCTGTGAATATCAAATCGATCCATCAGTGTCTTGGCTTCTTCGAGTCGGGGAATGAAATCCAAATGATGAGCATCGAGACTGCCGCCGAGCGGTCCTGTCACCAAAATCACATCTCCCGGAAGAGCGCCGTGCCGCAATACGGCTCCTTTCGGGTGGGCAGCCCCGACCACCGTGACCGAAATCACTAAGGGCCCTTCCCAAATATTGGTATCGCCCCCCGCAATAGCCACTTCAAAGCGCCGAGCCAAAGATTCAAAGCCTTGATAGAGACGATCGATAAATCGAGATTCGGCTAAGGCGCGCGGCAAAGCAAGGCAGATATAGGCTGAAAGAGCCTCACCACCCATAGCTGCGATGTCAGAGAGGTTAACGGCCAAGGCCTTATGACCGATTCTTTCGGCTGCCGATGGTTCGACAGCAAAGTGAACGCCTTCCATAAGCATATCAGCGCAAACCAAGGGTTCGCGATCAGTGATATGGAGGACGGCAGAATCATCGCCAATGCCGAGCTTGACGCTGGCGTTGGTCGGACAGCGGCGGAGCAGTTGGGCGATAATGTGAGTTTCTTTCATCGAAAAATATCCTTGAGTTCGCGCACGGATAAGGCCCGCGGCTGATGAATGAGACCGACCGAAAAGGCAGCTTGCCCCAGAACCGATTCGGGCTCCATTCCCTGCTCTCGCATGCTTCTGAGCGATGTCGAGCCAAATCGTTTGGACAATTTTTCACCCGAGCTTTCCAGAATCAAGGGATGGTGTAGGAATCGGAGTGGCCGAAAAATACCCAGAAGCTGACGAAGTTGCAGCTGCCTGCTCGTGGCACTGAGTATATCCTGACCTCGTATGACAAGGTCAACCTCCTCTTCAGCATCATCCACAGTGACTGCAAAGTTGTAGGTCCAGTTGCCATCCCGATCACGAATCAAGAGATCACCACATTGTTCGCTGGGCCTTTGGCTTTGAGGTCCGCACCATAAATCGTCAAAACTCAGGTCTTTGACTTCCAAAACCACCCGTAAACCAGCTCTTTGCTCAGCCAGTTGTTTATATCGACAAGCACCATCGTAGCAAATTTCATCCTTCGATCCTTCGCCCGTTCGCTCTTGTATTTCGCGTCGGCTGCAGTTGCAAGCGTAGGTCAAACCATGCTTGCGCAGAAGTTCGGCAACTTTCTGATAGCGAGAGGTCTGCGAACTTTGTCGAAAAAATTTGGGGGTTCCCTGGATCAAACCCAACCAGGATAAATCTTCCAGAATGGAATCTTCATACTCTTGCTTGACCCGAATGCGGTCGTGATCTTCAAGCCTTAAGATAACTTCCGCTTCGATGGCCTGGGCCATACCCCAAACAAAGACCGCCGAAGCAGCATGTCCTAGGTGCAAATGTCCTGTGGGACTCGGCGCGAAACGGGTTCGCAGACCGCGCGGTAAGTGACTGAGTTGTTGACGTAATTCAGCCAGCAATAGGTTTGGCCCCCTTCCTCTCGTGTAGGCCCTTATTGTGGAGACTTTGCCTTCCAAGAGCAACGAATTTTCCGTATGATCAAGTCAGTGACGTTTTTGCGTAGCGGGGACCATGAACGCGAAGAAACAGACGATAGACGCTTTGATTTTTGATTCCGGACTTGGAGGACTGAGCGTACTCAGCGAAATTCTACGCGTACGTCCTCATCTGAGTTTTGTCTATGTCGCTGACAATGCGGGACTGCCTTATGGCGATAAAAGCTCGGAGTGGCTGGAAAAAAGAGTCAGTGCGGTGATTGCCGCAGCCTTGCGAACGTACCAACCTCGGCTTCTTGTCCTTGCCTGTAATACCGCGAGCACTCTGGTTTTGCCACAAATTCGTGCGGAAGTTTCCTTGCCGGTTGTGGGTGTGGTTCCGGCGATCAAACCAGCTTCTGTGTTAACTCGCAACAAAGTCATTGGTTTGCTGGCAACGCCTGCCACCGTGAGCCGCTCCTACACGGATCGTCTCATTCAGGATTTTGCCAAAGACTGCCAGGTGATTCGGGTCGGAAGCTCGCGCCTTGTGGAGCTTGTTGAGCGAAAATTGCGAGGACACAATTTGCCCCTGGACGAGCTGCGCAGCATCTGCCAACCGTTCCTAACAGCAGATCCTCAGCCCGATACGCTCGTTTTGGGCTGTACCCATTTCCCACTAGCACAATTCGAAATTCAACATATTCTGCCTCATATTGCCTTGGTGGATTCAGGTGCCGCGATTGCTCAGCGGGTGGAACATTTACTTGGCTCGGAACTCTCGTCGCCGCCCAGGCAAAAAAAGATTCTCTTCACCTCAGTGGATGCGAGTCTTGCGTCATTGCAGGCGTTTTTACGAAGTTTCGATCTGGAGGATCCAGAGGAACTCAAAGGCATCCCGAACCGCGAGGCCGAGTGAAGCCCTTACGCGGATTAAGTTTTCTACGAAAGATTCTGCTGCGCAGAAATAATTGTCCAATTCGCGAAGATTTAATTTCTTTAATAGTATATGCAATTCAATGAAATTAAAGCTGAATGCAGAATTATTTAAAGACTCCCCGATCAATCCGATACGAATTGTATGAGCGGGCTCGAATCAATTTTGAGTCTGGTAGTTAACTAGAGAACGTATAAGAAGGATCGCCCCATGAAGTCCCAGCGCAAGAGCCACATCTTGGTGCGAGCATTTATCGGGCTTTATATTGGCCTTTCTCTGACTCCCGCCTTGGCTTTAGACGCTGAAACTAAAGGTCGCATCACCGATACCAGAAACTGCAAAGCCTGTCGTCTGCAGGGTGAAACGCTGGCGGGCCTAGATTTGCGAAGCGTATCTTTTGAACTAGCTGACATGCGAAATATGCGTCTTGCCGGTCGTGATCTCAGTCACGCCGTTTTTAAAGGTGCTAATCTGAGCGGTATCGACCTAACGGGTGCGAATCTTTCTGAGGCTGATTTCACTGAAGCCAACCTTACCGGAGCCAAACTCCAGGGGGCCAATCTTCGCGGTGCAATCCTTGTCGATACACTGCTACAGAAAGGCGATCTCCGCGACGTGGATCTTAAATCGGCTCAGCTCAATGGCACTAAACTGAACAATGCGAATCTCACCGGAGCAAAAATCAGCCAAGCAAGTTTTTTTCAAACGGATCTCTCAGGAACTGATCTGCATGGCCAGTCGCTGATCGGTCTGGATTTGAGTAGCAGTATTCTTAAGGGTGCGAATCTTGAAGGCATTAATCTTAGTCGAGCCAATCTAGATTCCGTCGATCTTCGCGAAGCGAATCTGAACTCAGCCATTCTTTTAGAAACGAATTTTAATAATGCTCTGATGGAAGGAGCTCGTTTCCAAAGAGCCAATCTCACGCGCTCGATCCTTATGGGCTGTCGGTGCGATAAGGCGGATTTCAGTCAGGCTAAGCTCCAGAAAGTCAACGCTCTGGGGGCTTCTTTCGCCAATGCGAGTTTCAAAGGAGCGAGACTTCTTGAAGCGGATCTTTCTCAAGCACGTTTTCGTAATGCAAGTCTGGAAGGAGTGCTGATCAAAGGCGCTCTCGTCTGTGATACAGATTTGCCGATGGAGCTTAAGAAACTTGGTAGCTGCGATGAAGCCAATTTTGTAACGGATGTGGATGACCTCTAAGGGTGCCCGCTATCGAGTCGATGTCTTAGGTCAGTCAAAGATTTGAAGAGCAATCCCTCTGATGATTGACAAAGTCCCAGCCTCACGTCTATCGTGAGGCTGACTCATTTGAGGGGATAAAAATCCATGCGTTTTCTATCTTGTGTCTTTTTGTTAACAGGTCTATCTAGCCTCGCACCTCGAAGTTTTGCGGCTGAAGCCAGTCGTGAAGATGCCAAAGTCAGCAATTGCGATTGCCGGCAGGTCTCCATCTGGGGATTTTCCTTTACCGATGATGACGCAGATGACAACGATGTAAAGCCCAAACGCATGCGGCTAAAGCGCGAAGAACCAAGTCGTTCCATAGCAGAAGGACTGTCCCGAGGAACGCTTCAGCCGTTTGTCGAACTGTCAGGGAAAGTGTCGAATCCCGGTGATGAATCGCTGCATCTTTCAGGCTTTCGAGTGGGATTGAGTGAGGGTGGCGAAAATGAACTGGCGTTGGCCTATTATCGCAGCCCGGATCTTGTGAAATTTCGCAGCGGAACGGACTACAGTCTTCGCTATGGAGGACTAGTTTTTGGTCATATGCCGGATGTGGATCGAATCACCGAAGGTTACTTTCGCCTATTGGTAGGGACAGGTCAGGTGGAAGTTAAAACCTTAGATACATCCCGCACGAGTCGTTTGCTGTTTGTGCTCGAACCCGAGATTGGATTTGGCATCAATATAAGTTCATGGATGCAAATCGCGGCGGGAGTCTCTTATCGCTACTTGAATGGGTTGCAAGTTCTTGGTCTCAGCAGTGAAGATCTGCGGGGAGGCACGGCCAACCTTCACCTTCTTTTCCACTTCTAAGGTTTGGACAAGGATGTCCGGGTCGGACTGTTGACGGGATTCCAAGTTTGCAAAAGGGAGATCGACCCGCTGCCGACAGCAAAGAGGAAGCTCGGCCAGTTGGAAGTATGATCAGCGCGATAGATCTGTGGGCTAGCCAGGAAGCCTTCCTTCGGACCTGCTGCGGTCTCCAGTTTCTTGTAGAGGGCGAAACGTGGTGTTCGAGCTCCTGCCAGAGCTTCCAGAGCTGAATAAAGAGCGTGGTGAACAACCAAGCGCAAGTCTGCCGAACCAGCTTGAGGTCCTTCAGCAAAATATTCTTTGTCCACCGTCGGCACTTGTATCCCATAGGGGAACTGTTTGTAGCTCCCAATATAGTCGACGAAGACAGCACCTGTGATGGCTTCGTCCGGGGGATCCATCAACTCATAAGCTCGCCACTTGGGAATGCCAAGCAATTGTACTTTTTTGACACCATAGTAGGCCAAAGCCTTGCTGATGTGCCTGACGTTTTTAAAGTGATCCGCAATCAGAATGGCATCGACATCGACGATGGGCGGCAAAACAAGACTCTTCGGATCGAAAGTCTGACCAAGCTCTTCAGCCTCTTCCCGCCGCTTCTTCAGGAGCTCCAGCATCTCCTCATTGCGATTCTCATCATCGATGTGGAAGAGCTTGCGCAAGAGTCCGTCGATTGTGGAAAAATCTGCAGGGTTGTATAGCAAAGGACCTGTGATCTGGAGTCTCAGGTGTCCCGCTTGGGCCTGAAATGCCGGAACAAGATTGTCAGCTACGGCGTATTGAGGTTCCAGAATGGCAATTTTTTGTAAGTTATGACTGAGGGCATAGCGGGTCAGGGAAGATGCCAAAAGCTTGTAATCGGGTCCCATATAAAAAGCATATTTGGATCGTTGCGACTCCGGCTTTCGATTCAAAATGATGGTTGGAATACGCAAACGATCGGACCATTGAGCCAAAGTCGGAGCTTCGCTTTGCATCAGTCCACCGATAATGAGCGAGACCTGATGAAGCCAAACCATTTGTGCTAACTGTATTTCCAATTTGTCTCTGTTGCCGTCGGTATCTCGCCAAATAATAAGCCTAGCAGGATTCAATCCTCGGCTTTGCATCCAGGTGTGAATGCTTTTAAGCAAGTCCTGACCAACGCTTTTAGGCAGTTTGGAGAAAGGCAGCAGCAGGGCTATTTTTCCTGAGTGAAAACTTAAAGCTTTTTCGATAAGGTCCATCGTTCCGGGCAGCGAGCAATCTTCCATATGCATACCTAGAAGCCTTGTGATCGGTGCACTTGGAGGTATTGCTGCTGCGGCTGGCAGTTTATGATTCAACTCTTGGTAGGCCATCACCGTCTTTTGAAAGAGTCGATTGCAGAGTTCACTCTCTTCCGTGACCGAACTCTGTTCAGCTGCATTGTTTTGTGCAACCAAAGCGGAGCCCCACAGCAAGCTCAGGATGATGAAAGAGCGAAGGATCATGAATTAGCGTTCCAAGAAATCGCGGAAATTGCCGGAATCTCGGACCACCGAGAGTGCCGATTCCATCCGCTTCGGTTCACGACCTTCAATAAAACTCATATCCATTCCGGCTGGATCCAGGAATCCAAATTGGGAATTGACCTTCAAAGTTTTGATACCCTCTGGAATGATGAAGTCATCCCCCGGATAGCGAGGTCGCGCCTTTTGAATCATTTTCACCCATAAAGGCAGGGCTAGAGTGTTGGCAGCAACCGTTCCGCTAAATGCAAGATTGCTATCGGTGCCGACCCACACGACGGCAGTCAGGTTGGGGGTGATTCCACAAAACCAATTGTCCTTGGCTTCATCTGTGGTTCCAGTCTTGCCTGCCGCATAGGCGCCCATCTCGGCATATTTGTTGGCAGTTCCATAGCGAAATACGGCTCGCATTCCATCAATCAGGAGGTAGGCGATCTGTTCAGGCAGAGCGTGTTTAGGTTTCTTCGGTGGCGGGGGCGCTTCATAAAGAACTTTGGAATCCCGATCCGTGATGCGGAGGATCATTCTGGGTTCCACCGGCACCCCTGCATTGCCGATGGTTGCATATAAGGCAGCCATATCCAAAGGGGTCACTTCAGAGCCGCCGAGCAAGGTTCCAGCCTGGGTTTTCAGTTCAGTGCGCACGCCCATTCTCTTAGCCAAATCAGTGATCCGCTTGGTCCCCAGTCGATAGCCAATCTCCACCACAGGAGTGTTGATGGACTTATAGAATGCGCTGAAGAGAGTGGCTTCCGTCATGTATTCGCTGGAATAATTTCGGGGCCTATAGTCCTGAATGACCACAGGAGCTACATAGACCATATCAGACCACTTCATTCCTGTTTGGAGGGCCATTCCATAGACGACAGGTTTAAAGGAAGATCCAGGCGCCCTTTTGGCTTTTAATGCGCGATTGAATTGAGATCGGCTATAGTCTCGGCCACCAATCATAGATAGAATATCACCGTTGCGATGATCCATGATGATAGCTGCCGTTTCCACTAACCTCTGCGAATTGGGAGGGACACCGACCAATTTCTGCGCGGCATGGCTAAAGATATCCTTGGACTGATCAATGACTTGATTGACCTCTTCTTGTAGCTTGACGTCAAGGCTCGTGTAGATGCGCAGACCTCGACCTTTCACATCGCCAACCAAAAGCTTTTCGGTTTGCTCCTGAACGGCATCGATAAAGTGAGGAGCGAAAGTCGTGTTGAGTTGATTTTGTGATTTATAGACCAGAGCCTTCTTTTTCGCTTCTTTATAGGCGGGAACTGTCAGAAATCCGTTCTGAACCATAGCCTTCAGAACCTGCCTTTGGCGGCGCTTCGCTTGATCCGGAGCTTTATGGGGATTGTAGCGACTGGGTGATTGGAAGAGTCCTGCGATCAGTGCCAGCTCATGGGTTTCGAGTGCTTGAAGCGGTCGACCAAAATGTCTTTCCGCGGCAGCACCGACTCCGTAAGCGCCTTGGCCCAGGAAGAGCGCATTGAGGTAAATTTCTAAGATTTTTTCTTTACTCAGATGCCGTTCTAATTGAATGGCGAGAATAGCTTCCTTGATTTTTCTCTCGAAGGTTTTTTCGGGACTTAACAAAAAATTCCGTACCACCTGCTGGGTGATGGTCGATCCACCTTGGGTGAAGCTGCCATTTTTTAAAGAAGCAAAGAAAGCCCGAGCAATGCCGCGAAAATCGATTCCATAATGTTCGAAATAGTGGCGATCTTCAACAGCCAGAACAGCTTGAATCAGCTGATTGGGAATTTTTTCATATGGTACAAAAACGTGGTAGTCAGAGAAAAATTCCCCTATTTTTTCACCGTTTCGGTCAAAGACCAGGGTATTGTCCGAATGCTTGTAGTCGATAATCACCAGCAGGCGTGATTCATCCAGATGCAAAACACCGGTTTGTTGAAGCCAAAGGAAAGCCCAACCCAGAGTGCAAAGCATCACCAAAGCCATAGAGCCAAGGATGATGAGAATGCGACGATGGCGAGGACTGTTGCTGACGAGCCAATTCGGGCCCACCTCTTGCTTGGACGAAGGCCACCTGACCCTCGCCCACCAGGATTTGACGCGCATCCAAACCTTTTGGCTTCTTACATGCAGTAAGTTTTTCGGGTCTTTTGGATTCTTCATGTATTTTTCTAGGTTAGAGCACGAAAATCAATTTGTTCATACCAACTCCCACCGGACAAGGGCTAAACCATCTGATCGGTTGACGAAAGACCAAAGAACTTTCAAATACTTACTGAATCTTTGGAAAAAACCTTAAAGTCCAGGGAGTATGGCCGATAACTCATAAAAGGCTGTGGCTCAGCTTTACTTTGAGGTATCTGTGAAGCAACCAAGTAAGAAATCGATGAAAGTCTTGATCATCGAATCGACGGAAGGCGCACCCAGTCGCTTGTGGTCGATCTTCGCGGACCCTCGTCATTATAATAACCCAGATTCCCTCTACCGGATAGATCACGTCGTGAGTGCAAGCGCGGGGGATAAAGCCCTCGAAGTCTTTAACAAATTGCATCCCGATTTAGTTGTTGTCGATCTTGATCACGGTGGAGACGACGCCTGCCGATTCTGTCAGGATGTTCGCAATCATGAAAAGGATCGCCACACCGGCTTTGTGTTCTATAGCCAGAAGATGCAAAACGAAAATGCTGATGGCGTATTTGAAAAGGTATTGGAGCATGGTGGCGATGATTTCATCGACGGCAAGGCTTCCGATCGAGAATTTGTGGCTCGAGTGAATTCGGTGTTTCGCTTCAAAGTCATGGCGGATCGTTTGCGAGCCGTCAATCATCGCTTGAAGATGCTGAGCTTGACCGATGAGCTGACTGGTCTCAGCAATATGCGTGCCTTCAATATCGACTACCAAAAGCTCATCAAGGCTTGTCGCAAAGGTCATTGTGGGCTTGGTGTGATCATGCTGGATTTGGATCACTTCAAATCGATCAATGACAGCGCCAGCCATTTGGTTGGAAGCTTTGTGATTGGCGAGGTCGGTCGACTCATTGCCCATTCAGGCGTTTTGGGTAAAGATGCGATGGCCGCGCGATACGGTGGAGACGAATACATCGTTTGCGTCCCATCCGATTCTGTTGCCGTTGTTTGGGATATTGCCGAGCGTATCCAGGATCTCGTGATGCGGAGTGTCTTCAAGAAAGAGCAGTACACCATCAAGCTCACAGGGAGCTTTGGAGTAGCCTGGGTTGACCCAGGCTTCGACGGAAAATCAGACGACCTCATCAAAGGCGCTGACGTCATGCTTTACCGCAGCAAGCGCCACGGTCGAAACATGGTCAGCGGCATGATCTTAAGGTATCCGATTGATTTTAATCATGTTGGTCGGCCGCATCTGGTTGATCGGGATACCTGCCGTGATAACCACAATATCCCCCGCATCCACAATGCCTAAGTCTTTCAAGACATTAGGTAAATTCTGAAGCAGCGTATCGGTGTTATAGAACGCTGTGTTCGGAATTCCATGGACGCCCCACACCAAACACAATCGACGGGCAATATCCGCTCTGGGGCTGATGGCGATGATCGGGGTGCTCGGTCTCCACTTGGATATCGATCGAGCAATTGATCCTGTCAAAGACAAACAAACAATGGCTTTGGCTTTGAGTGTATCGGCGGCTTCGCAGGCAGAGATGGCGATGGTTTCGTTGACTTCCCAAGCGCCTTCTTGCATGCTGTCGCCCATGTTGAAACGCGAAGGCCGCTTGAAGGTCCAGTTTTCGACCTGTTCAATAATCGATGCCATCCGCTTGATACATTCGATTGGATAACGCCCGCTGGCGACTTCGCCGGAAAGCATCAAACAGTCGGCGCCATCCAAGACCCCGTTCGCGACATCAGCAACTTCAGCAAGACTGGCCCTTGGGTTGGTGATCATCGATTCCAACATCTGAGTCGCGATGATTACAGGCTTACCCGCACGAGCAGCGGCAGCAATGATTTTTTTCTGCAGGTTTGGTACGCGCTCGACGTTGGCTTCCACACCCAAATCCCCGCGGGCCACCATGAGGGCATCGGCCGCTTGGGCGATTTCGTCAATGAGCTCTATAGCCGGCAATTTTTCGATTTTAGCCACAACCGGAACATCAGACCCCAAGGCGCGAATCATAGCCTTGATTTGGTAGATGTCGGCAGGGTCCTGGACAAAGGAGAGCGCCACATAATCGACTCGATTGGCGATGCCGAACAGCAAATCTTTGCTATCTTTTTCGGTCATGGCAGGGAGTGAAAGCTTTGAGTCGGGAAAATTGACGCCTTTGCGGTTTTTCAAGAGACCACCGTCTTCGACGCGTACGGTGACGGAGTCATCGTTCACGGCGTGGACCTGAAGAATGAGCAAGCCATCGTCCATCATCACGCGCTGTCCGACTTTTACATCGTGGATCAGGCCGCGGTAGTCGATGGGAATCACCTTGGGGTCATCCTGCTCAATGCCATAACGCAGTCGGTAGGTTTCGCCGCTCTGAATTTCCATTTGACCGCCGATAAGGCGTCCTACACGAATTTTTGGACCTTGCAAGTCTTGGAGAAGGGCTACCGGACGGCCAAGCTCGGCAGAAGCGCGTCGAATAGATTCGATGTTTTTAGCATGGGTTTCGTGGTCCCCGTGCGAAAAGTTCAAGCGGGCGATATTAAGACCGGCTTCGATGAGCTTTATCTGCACCTCATAGGTGGAGGAAGAGGGGCCCAAAGTACCGATGATTTTGGTATGCCGCCTGTCAAAAAAATTTTTGCTCACTGGGGTTTCTGAGATACCTGCCAAACTAGACATAGCGTTCCTTCCGAGTTCTTGATCCACAAACGGTAACTGGGGCAACAAGCGTCCACACTTTTCTAGCAGGAAAATTTCCTGACCTTAAGGACTTTCGGTTTGGAACCGAAAAACCCTTGAGAACCACTGACAAACGTGGAGGTTTTTGGGTCGCCTGGACAAAAAAGAGTAAAATTCGCCTTGATATTGGGGTTTAAACTGTGACGCGGCATAGCCTTTGGGTCGGGACCAACATCGCAGATCGCTACTGCATCACCGGTGAAATCGGTGGTGGAGGGATGGGTCGCGTCTACAGTGCCATACCTTTTGCTGACCCATCCCAGCAGGTCGCCATCAAAGTGATCGAACGGGACCGTCTCGATTACGAAGACGTCCTTCGCTTTCAAAGAGAAGCCGCTCTTATGAGCCGTCTTCGCCATCCCAACATCATTGCCTTCCACGAATTAGGACTTTACCAACCCGATCGCTCGACCGGAGCCAAGGTTATCAGCGGCTACTACATCGTGATGGAAGTGGCCCAAGGACACAACCTTAAAGAATCGCTCACCAAAGGTGGCCGAAAGGGACTGGAGTTCTTTTTCCAATTGGGTATGCAGGTGTCGTCTGCCTTGGAATATACCCATGCGAAGAACATCATCCATCGCGATATCAAACCGCAAAATATCATCATCGAGCGGACGGCGGATAGTGATGAGAGTTTATTGGTGAAAGTTCTGGATTTTGGCATTGCACGCCTCACAGAGCTGGACCTCTATTCCAATGATGAGAGTTTGCAGGATATCGCCGGAACTCCACTCTATATGGCTCCGGAAAATAGTAAATATTTGGATGCTCCCATCGATCATCGTGCGGATCTTTACTCCCTCGGGTGCATGCTCTACGAGGTGTTAGCTGGGCGGCCCCCATTTCTGGGCAATACGCGGGAAAAACTAGCCCGCGATCATGCCCATGCAGCGCCAGAACCGCTGACGACCTTGCGCCCAGATATTCCAGAAATCGTCAACGATATCGTGATGAAACTGGTGGCCAAGCATCCCAAAGATCGCTACCAGACAGCCTTTGGATTGCATGTTGATCTGCAAAGGGTTCGCAAAATTTTGCAATCAGGCCGGGCCAAGGCTCGATTTTTCCTTGGTCGCTATGATCGATTGAACATTCTGCCTAGTAATATGGAAATGGTTGGGCGGCAGGAAGAATTTGACAATTTGGTGAGCAACTACAATGCGATTGCTAAAGAAAACAGTCGCAGTCGTTTGGCCGTTATCCGGGGACCGGCAGGGACTGGCAAAACAAGGCTTCTCAAAGAATTCAGAGCTTACCTAGCTCGCCATCGTATTCGCTATATCAGCACCAGTTTTTCACGGCACGAAAACAACCTACCGTTCAACGCCTTGGCTAACGGTTTCAATGAATACCTGATCCATGTCTACAAAACTCAGGCGGTAGAGGCCGAAGAGATTAAGCGCAAAGTTCGAACACTGCTGGGTCCTACGGCAGGAATGGTCGCCCAAATCGTTCAAGGTCTGAAGCCTTACCTTGATGACGAAGTGGAAGATGAAAACGTCCGCAGTGGTTTGGAAGAAGAACGCGAATTCGACTTTAATGACTTTGCCAAGGCTTTTTCCGATTTTACCCGCTGTCTGGCGAGTGAGTCGGAGCCCGTTGCCTTTTTCTTCGATGATATGCAGTGGGTTGATGACAAGAGTTTAGAGTTGATTGATCGATTTTTCAGCCACAATAACTCGCAACGTTTCTTTCTTATCATTGGCCATCGTCCACTAGCTGAAGACGAGGGGCAAAATTTTCAGAATTTCATCTCTAAATTCAGTAAGCTGCGAAGGCGTTACTGCGAAATTGAACTATCGACTCTGAGTCCTACCGATGTCACTCGATTGAATCGATCCATTCTCAATTTACAGCAAAGCATGGATCCTGAGTTCTTGGACTTTTTACAGCGTAAAGCTGGCGGCAATCCCCTCTATCTTTTGGAATTGCATCGCAGTCTTGTGACGCAGGAGCTGTTGAGTCTGGATGATCAAGGCTACTGGCGCTTCAATTTAGATGAAATAGAAACAGCGGAAATCCATTCCAACTCGATTGACCTAACCCTCAATCGGCTAACGGATATGGATGGCGAGGATCGACGTCTGTTGGAAGTGGCTTCCATCGTGGGCATGCAGTTCACTCAGGAATCAGTCCGCATTATGCCTCAGTTCGATGACCAATCGATTGCTCGAGTGTTGCAATTTGCCTTTATTACAGGCCTCTTGATGAAAAGTACCGACCCGCAGACCGGCCTGAGGTCGAAAGCCTATACCTTCACCCACAGAAGTATTCGTGAATTAATTCTTGATACCATTCCCGTGCATCGGCGCTGTGAATTGCATCGCTTGGTAGCTCTAAGGTTGGAGCAGAGTCCGTCCGGAGCTAGTGCGCAGACTATCTTTACCTTGGCACATCACTTTTATCAGGCTTTACCAACCGATATTGCATCGGACCAAAAGATGGTGGAAAAAGCCCTCGTCTATAATATGCGGGCGGGCGCTAAAGCAATTGAAGTGAATTCTTTTCTAACAGCGCAGCGTTACTACGCCAATGCCAGAGGACTTGTCAGCCATTGGCACCATGAATCCACAGCGACTGCACAGGCACACAAAACGATTCTTCACAGCCTAGCTGATATCATGTTCGCCCAACGCGATTATGCAGAAGCAGCTCAAATCTATAAAGAATTGAAGCAGTTACGGCTCAATCAGATGGAATATTCATATGTGAGCTATAAACTTTTGCATCTCAGTTTGGTCAGTGGGCATGTGGCTTCCACCCTGCGAGAGTTGGTATTGGCTTTCCAAACCTTAAAATTTCCTGTCATTCGGTTGAATCTGCTCAGCTATATGAAAGCGGCATGGGTCATGCTTAATGCCGTGGCCACACCCCTAGCTTACAGTTTACCGATACAAATTTTAAGGCGAGCCGAACCGGTTTCCAATCGCCATGATCAGCAGAGTTTTCATCCCTTTCTACTTTATTTCATAGGGCAATCGGCAGGATTTAACTACGATAAGCGGCTCGGCTTGGTCTACCACGCCTCGCTCTTGGCTCGTTGCAAAAAAGTTAATCTACCAGAAGATTTGGCTCTGCGTTTGCTTTGTGATCATGCCCTTATTTTAGGCTTTATCGGTTTCAAGGAACGAGCCTATCGACTGCTCGATTTAGTTCATGAAAGAGCCCATGATCAGCGGTGGAATTCGGTGATTTCCTATCTTTCCTTTATACAGACGCTGATTGTGGATCAATACCAGGGTAAGTTTGAAGATCCACGTGAAGGTTTGGAAAAGATGCAGCAGGGTCTGGAAAGCGCAGACTTTCTCTTGCCGGCAATGCAGGAGAAGATATGTAGAATTTTTCTCGCTCTGACTCAGGCTCAAGGCAAGGAATTAACCCGGTTGATTCAGAGCCTGCCTGGACTCTTGACCGTCAGGCATTGGTTGACACCAAGGGCTGTTGCCATGTATCTTTTTTGGCTTTTGCTATCAGATTCCCGGGACCTGATTGTCAGCTATCGGAGTTTTATCGAAAAGCGTGGCAAGACCACGACAAGGCGACCCGATACTTTTCTACGGATAACCGAAAGCATAGTGAGTCTGGCAGCCGGCGAACGAGACAAGGCTCGGAGTAACTACTACGAAGCCATGACTCTGTTCTATGACGATCTGCACAATCCTCTCCTCTTGCCTTTCGAAATCGATTTCGTGCTGCTGTTTGTTTTGCTTTACCATGAGATCTATGCCTTCGAATATGGAGAGGAACTTTTGCACGATGTGCAGATCCATCCAACTTTGCAGCGATTGCTGAAGCTGGCTTCAGCACCTCGACAAAAGAAGAGAGCTATTCCCATTCTTGCGGTTGCACGATTGCAGGAAATTCTTGGTGGCAAGCAGATCAAGGTTCTGTTTGATATTGCTCTGAAACGCAGCAAAATCATGCAACAGCCGTTAGTAGAAATGTTAAGTGAGCTGTGGTTTGGACGTCATCTCTTCCAGGAGCGGACAGTGGTTCGCGTCGACTATATACAAAAAGCGATCGATCAAGCCCGCCGGCTCGGTCTGGACTTAGTCGTGGCGATGGCTCGGAAGACGGCCAGAGATTTAGGACAACTCTCAGCGGACGAGCTGACCGGGCATACCCGCATGGAACTCGGTTCAATTCGAGAAGAGATGGATCCCTTGCTGCGCAATCATCTCTTGCTCCTGCCTCAGTTGAAGCCTGACGTCATGGACATGGCGCAAGCCAAAAGCAAAATCTACCAGTTGCTCAACGATCGGCTCGTGTTCGCTGAGTTGCATCTCATTACTGCCAACGATGTTGCCGCATTTGATGCTTTGGGACGGGCGCCTTCGGATCGTCTGCAGCAGATGATCGCCTATGTCGGTCCTTATCTTAATCTCCGCTCCTCCTTGACGATACCGGTCGGGGATGCTCCTTGGATGCAGGGTCAAACCCAATCAATTGTGGAACGACAGCCTATAGCGTTGACCCATTCCCATAGCGAATCGATGATGGGTCTGAAAGAAGAGGCGGAGGATGTTGAGAGCACACTGGTGCTATCACAGCCAGAGGCTTTGCCTCCTTCCGAGGGGCGTTCGAGTGCTCCCGAAATGGTCGGTGATCGATTAGCCCAGAGAAGCATGAACACGCTGGTGCCGATTCGCTATGCCAACAGAGGTCTTGGCGTGCTGTTTTTAGAGCGGAGCCGACTGCAGGATGAAGATTCAACCCTTCTGCGGCAGCTGCTCGATACCTTCGGTGCGCAGATG
>JBGSTF010000066.1:0-4298 GCA_041736645.1 Oligoflexus sp.
GGTCGATGGAACCAGAGCAAACCTTGAAAATCCCGAGGTTCGATGCTGATGGCAATCCCATCGTCCTGCATCTTTTCCACAGCCGTCTTCCAGGGCAAACGAGAGGCGAGCCATTTCTTGCTCCTGTTGTCGAGCGATTCAAGCAAATCAGCCGCTACACGGAAAGCGAGATAATGGCTGCGGTCATCAGTGCTTTCTTTAGCGTATTCGTCACCAGCGAAGGACTCGGGCCATTTGGGGATCGAAAAGACGCCCACCTTGCATCGCGGCAGATCAATACCCAGGCGAGATCACGCGAAAAGTTTGGATCTGGGATGCTTCTGAATATGTTGCCTGGCGAAAAGGTCGAAACCCTCACCCCTGGCCGTCCAAATGCCAACTATCAGCCTTTCATCCAGGCAGTCCTTCAGCAGGTTGGCATGGGCCTCTCCATTCCGTTTGAGGTCTTAACCCAGAACTTCCAATCATCCTATACAGCTGCGCGAGCTGCATTACTGGAGGCATGGAAGTTTGTCATGATTCGGCGGGCTTGGACCGTGTCGAAGATTTGTCAGCCGTTTTATGAATGGTCGCTTCAGGAGGCGGTTGCCAACGGAATGCTGGTTGCGCCAGGCTTTTCAGAGGTCATCAATCGACGAATCTATACTTCTGCCGAGTGGGTTGGACCTTCAATGCCTTCCATTGATCGGTTGAAAGATGCCAAGGCTGACGAAACTCGACTGGCTACCAGGACCGCGTCGCGACGTTCGATAGTCGAGGAAGACGGAAGGGACTTTGAAAAGATGGAGCGTGAAATTGAATTGGAGCAAGCTGAGGATGGAGAATTGTTGACTCATACGACTCAATCTAGCAAAGCAAGTCAAAAATAACCAGTAATTGACTCCCTCATTGATTTCTTTCGGCAGTTCCATAGTCGCAAGAAGTCAATTTTTTTAAATTTACCCATGCTAATGTGGTCGATCCAGCGGGAATGTTCGTAATTGAAAGCCCTTCGACGAACACAAAATTGACAGAACCATTTATTTCAGACATCTACCTATAATTCGATTCTAGCGGTTTGCAGATATTCCACGGCATTATCCGCCGTCAAGTGAAGATCCAATGCAGCTTTCCAATAAACATACTTTTCCACTGGAGTTCGCATGAATAAAAATTTTCATGTTCCGAAAGCACTCGCAGCCTGCTTATGTCTGATTCAATTGGCCTGTGGAACCGGAAAGAAAACAGAAATTTCTCCCAAAATTATTGATGAAAAGGGAATTGGGGTAAATTCGCCAGCTGTGAATCCAGTTGTCCCCAACAAACCCAAAAGCAGCAGTGCAGAAACTCCAGTAGTCGTTGAGATAAAGTTCACATATCTTGGCGAGACTACCGCAGGTGAATTAGCAAAAAAGACCTGCTCAAAGGACAATATGCTGTCATACTGGTTTGTACGTCAGACTAACTCGAATGCATATTGGTTTTGCGACGGAGCGAAGTGGGTTCTCGGAATCACTGCACAAGTAGCAAACAGTTCGTTGTCTGCTCTGACCTTTAAGGGACCGTACGAAGAGAAAGCTTTGACGAAGCAGCCTTGTGTCGAGGACCAACCTAACAATATATGGCTCACGCAGGACGCTATGACGGTTTCCTTCTGGGCTTGTAATAAACCCTCCTACAGGAGGCTCGCTTCGATAAATTTGTTGCAACAGGCTAGTCAAAAGACGGAAGAACCAGAAACTTATAAATTGTCTTACCCGGTTCGTGATAAAAATCCCAAAATTTCGTGTCCGAAAATTGGCTCTAACTATTACTCAATGAACCAAGAAGACATATATAGGAAATCGGACGATTTTCGACTGCGTAGTTGCTTTACCGAAACTTGCACTGATTATACGTCGCTCGCGAATGGGTACTATTATAGAACAGTTTCATATGGCGACGAAGGATGTGATAGAAATGACAATAGATTTTATAGCTGCAGCACCGGATATCTGTATATGAATGGGGTGTGCGTCGTAGACAATTCTTCAAATTCATGCCCAGCGGGGATGCTAAAGACGTCGCGAGGCTGCGAAAAGCCCGTTGATTGCAGCGGGGATCAGGAAAACATCGATAACGTCTGTACCAAAATCAGTTTTGAGAAAATATCGGGAAAGATATGCGGTAGATATGATAAACCTGTCGAAATTCTAGCTGGCAAAAATACGGTCACTTGCAATACTTCATTTAAGAACTCAGTAAAAATTCAACCTGGTGCACAAATTCTCGTCGATAACTTCTGGTCCGTTAGCTTCACAGACATCACTGCACAGGGCACAGCGGACAGTCCAATAATATTTGATATTTCAACACAGACAATGAGTCCATCATGGGCGAGCCTCACTATCAATCCTAGCAAGAGCCTTGATTATGATTTTCAGACAGAAAAGTATCAAGGATCCATCCTGAATTACGTTATTGTCAAAGGCTTGAAAAATGGAATCAACATATCCAAGACTTTGATAAGAAACAGTCAATTTTCTGTCATTGTTAGCGAAAACTATTCACCTATCGACTTGACAAATTTGGTTATGTTTAACAGTGTTCTTGAAGCAAAATATATTAATCTTGGTAATCAAACATTTGCCATGAAGAACGAATTAAAGAGTAAGGTGAAGACCGATGAAAGCATAGTCGCTCTCAATAAGATAAAGGAATACTGGGATGGCAATGGATACATATATTATAACGAAATAGAAGTTCTTAGTGACCCATGCACCGAGAGATTTGTTGGAAATAAAATAGCTAGCGCTTCATCCAGCAGCGACTCTTGTGGACAAAAGAACGACAATAGTATAACCGCTGTCGGAAATTCAGAGGCCCTGGTTTTGCGTGGTAACCAATATAGCTATAGTATACCGCTCCCAGGAGAAATGACTTTACAGATGCTTTTGCTGAATAAGAATGGCTTTATTTGGGATCACACGGTCCGAACTTTGGCAAATTATGATTATAACGGGTCAGTGTACAAATCAATCGAAGTGAGTAAGGGATTGAATCAGACCTTGAAATTTTCAGAAAAAGAATCGCTATTCTTGGATTTTAAGGTTGAAACGCCGGGTGTATTTTATGTCCCGTTCAAAGTAAGCGTGGACGTGTATTAAAAAAGGCCAGAGCTGGAGCTTTTTGCTCCAGCCCGTAAAATTAGAACAAATAAGACATAGAAATTGCCAACTGCTGGCTTTGGAGCGAGAGGTCTTTGAGTTCACCTTTCAGACTTGTCGAGGCATTTGAAACCTCAGCTTTCGTGTCCTTCCGCTCCAATGTATCCGAGTACCGATACTCGACGCCCAGCGAAACGCTGTCGCTGATCTTCACTTTACCGCCAATTCCAGAGTTGTAGTTCCAAAGATACGCATCGGCAGCACTCAGGCGAAGGCCATACCGATTTTGGTCCTTGAAGTCGATAGTATGATAGTCCGCACCACCAAGCACATACATTGAAAATGCACCGACATTCAAAAGATCGTATGTGGCATAAACACCAGCAAAAGTATCGTCGAACGTCAGGGCATTAGCGGCCTTACGGTCAGTATACTTCAGGAATCCGACTCTTCCACCCAGGGCGAGGCCATCAGAAACTTCAGTCTCAAGACCGAACGTGGCACCATAGCCTCGAATAGGATCCACATGCTTTCCTTTAACGTCGATTTTTGCTTCCGCGCCTACTACTTCTGTCTTGATTCTCGATTCGCCAGCATTAGCAGCTGCAGAAATCCCTAGAGCCAGCAGACACGAAATCAGTTTTGTCTTTTCCATTCTTCATTCCTTTTACGACGAGGATTATTCCTTACGAAGTTTGATCTAGCAGCGGTCCAGGTGAAAGTCAGTGTCATCGCCAGCGTTCATTGGCTAAATTCAAAAGTGCAGTGGTCAATCGCGGCTCCAGTGACTACTGGAAATTCATGCGTTAGGTTCGATCTGTGGAGGGCACTGATTGAGTCTGGCTTCGATGATTGAACTGATACCGTGGGCGATGAATGAAGCCGGACTGAGAGTGATCTTCACAGTTGCAGATCGCGGATTCGATTCAGCCGCGCTGGAAAAAAGTCTGGGCAATCGCCCAGGCTCCACTCACTCATCCACCATCAGGGATGGAGTCGGGATCGTCCCTATCCAGGGGGCGATGTTCAAGAGGGCAAACCTACTCACCGAGGTATGCTCCGTCACCAGCTATGAGTTAACCTTCCGCGATCTTGCAACTCTTCTTGATGATCCATTGGTTAAATCGATAGTACTGAATATTGACTCGCCGGGAGGCGAGGCCAACGGATGCA
>JBGSTF010000067.1:0-22068 GCA_041736645.1 Oligoflexus sp.
AGGACTGTTGCTGTCGTGAAAATGCTGCAACCCCGACATATTCCGAGTATCGGCAAACCAACGTCCACCTCCAAAGTATCCTCATTGTACTGCACTTTCTCAATATGCAATGTTTGCTTGGACGCACTGCGAACCTTCACCCGAACAACCTGATTTTCCCCTGATTTATTGCCTACTTCCAACTCCACCAAAGGCGGCACAACAGTCACTTGGCGTTCAATGTTCGCCCGCATGCGAAAAATATGCGGACGATCCCGGTCCTCATTGGTCAGAATCACAAGTTCTTTGTCAAAAGCACCGGTGAAATGGGTCGTGTCGACTTTAACAAGCAATTCTCCTTGGCTACTTTTGCCGATTTCCTGCCCTGGCCTCAAGGACTGGGAAAGGCAACCGCACTCCTGATGGATTCCCAAAATGCGAACTGCCGCAGCTTTTTCCTCAACAAAAGAGAAGCGGAATTCCAGCTTTTCACCCTGTCTGATCAGCCCCACATCCTGCACATACCCACCGAATCTTAAGGAACCTACACCGCCACGAATCGCTTCCGTGAGATTCACTTCATTTTCGCTCGCCCTTAGAGCCGGCCCAGTCGCACATAAAAGTCCAAGATTAAGCAGAAAAAAACTCACTTTTTTGGCAAATAACACCGGTAATCTCTCCCTGGAGTCGAACTCTCATACTTTCAACGTAAGGATTATCGTCAGATTTCGGCATGACTGGAGCTCACTTAAGACTCGGCAAATTCTTCCTTTAAGACTTCCTCTTCCAACTCCGATTGAGGTGCTGAGGAGGGAGAGATCTGATGAAGGATTGGTGGGAGTTTATAGAAAAAGACATCCTGGCTATACTCGCTGATTTTTCCATGAAAGATCTCCAGTACCCCTTCGCCATGATTCTATGGATTGTGCTCGTATCCTTGCCTTTGCACGGTGTCGATCGTCGCGACCATATCGCGGGAATGAGTTACACCCTGTACTGCACAACCACAGCCATCGTCTTGTTCTTAGCTTTGCCTGGAACCTTTACCACGATCGCAGATTTCGGTTTGCACCTGGCTTTTGTGAGTTTTTTTATCGGCGTGACTTCGTACAAATGGTTCCATCGAAATGACACTCTCGTCATCGTCAGTTCTGATGGGCCTACTAAAAATAAGAGGCAGGATATCGATCATGAGAAAGTCTGATTTTGACAGCCGCCTTGTCATCTATCGATCCCGACAGATGTCCTTGCTTATGACTATGGGATTTGCCACGGCGGGGTTTACGATCATGATCGTCCAAGGCTCAGAGAGTGGTCTCGGATGGCTGGCGATTGGACTTCCCCTATGTTTTCTGGGCAGTCTTTTCGGGCTCTTTCCGCCAACGGAAGAGTGGGAATACAAAGCCTGGCAGGGCAAGCCTAGAAAAGTTGAACAGCACTTTGATCGCTGAACTTACTTCTGTAAATCTATTTGCAAGGACTCAGTCCAAAGCTTAGCCCATTCCGTCTCACTTAGGTCATCGCTGGCAAGGCTTTGCTCACTGGCTATGATGAAAAGAGACTGGCTCTGTAAAGGAAGAGTCCTGAAGTTAAAGAGTCCCGCAGTATTTTGCACGACGCCTTGATCAGCAGAAATCGTCAGATTTCTCTGTAGAATATGCAGTGTATGACCCTGCTTGATCCCTATGTGAACAAAAACTTGTTGGCGACAGCTCATTTTCAGATAACTGCCAAGATCCGCTTCCAATTCGATGAGTTGTGCCCGACAGTCGATTGTCACCGAGGGTGCCGTGCCTTTGCTTACAAAATTTGGTATTGAATCATGGCCCGAATTCATTTGGACATAGAGCATGGCCGCCGCTGCCGTCAAAAAGGCCGCCGCGCTCGTTTTCGCTGGCAAGCCCAGCCATTTCTTGCTTCTGGTTCGAGTTATTTTGATGGGATGGGTACTTGGAACCAAACGAAGGATTCTTTGAGAGAGGTCCTGCTCTGCCCTATCGAGTTCAGCATCGCTTAAAGCATCGATAGCCTTTTCTTGAATCTTCAATAATTCCCGAAGTCTCTGTTCATGCTCCGGTTTTATGTCTATGGCTCGTAGCTCCATGGCAACCCCCCCCTGTGTCCGTGTCTGTCATCTGAAGAGTGGAAACTCCTCATTTCCAAGGAACCCAGGGGGTGTCATGATATTGCATACAGGAATAAATATATTTAACTAGTGGATTTCAAGGCCCTTTTCTTCAACTAGCTGAATCATAGCCTGGCTGACGATCAGTCTAAAACGCCTGAGATGAGACAATACGGTATTTTGATTCATCTGCAGCGACTCACCAATGTCCTTGACCGGCTTTTGATCGAGATAAAACAAACGAGCAACGGTTGCACGGGGCTCTCCCTCATGCATTCGAATCAGCTGACGAAGCAAGCTGATGGAATGTTCAAAGTGCAGGGAAGCATAGTCATCATCGGCTATCAAGATGACTTCCTGGGCTCCTCCATTCTCATCATCGAGCAAAGCGTCTGTTCCTGATACAGAAACCGTTCGCTTGGTCTTGCGTATTTCATTCAAGCAGCGATTGCGCGCTATCGTCATCAGCCAGCCACTAAAAGCTGCCTGTTCTTTTAAACTTTCGAGATTCTGCCAAGCCTGGATAAAAATATCCTGAATGAGATCGTCAGCAGTGCCATCATGAAACTTAAATCGCGAGACAACGGCCCGAACCGCTTGGTAGTGCTTTTTATAGAGTGTCTGGAAATCAACTTGAGGGCTATCTTTCGTCAATTGCCTGTTCACTCCTGCACCCTCACCGAAATTTGATCATGCCACAGCACCTGATAATCTTTCGAATTGGCCACATCGCTTTCGCTTTGAGGCAGCGCCTCATCCGCAGCGAACTGCCGATCCGTAAGAAAAAAATTCAAGACCCAAGGAACTCCTGGTTGCAATGGAAAAATCATCATTTTTCCATCGCGGACAATGCCCTGCCGTTGACCACTGACCATGGGTATGTTCCGCAAGGTGCCAGCTTCCGGACCTTCAAAACGAAGTTGTAAAAAACCATCGCTGTAACAGCGGACGGTAATTTGAGCTCGAGCCTGGTCTTTTCCAGTAAATCCCAGCCCATCCGATGCAGGTTGAATGCTTTGCACATCATCAGCTGTTGCATCCACGTCGCAGTTAGCCTTACTTACACTACCGGTATTACCTTTGAGCTGTATGTGCGATTCATCCATGGGCATAGGATTTTCATTTTGTCCTTGCCTCACCATAATCAAAACCAAAGCAGCAGCGGCGGCGATTCCCAGCCAAGGTAAAACCGTTTTACGCTTTTTAGGTTTGAAAGCCACAACATTGGAAGTTTGGGCATGGGCCGTCTCGGTCGCCAGGACCTTAACCTCGCTCGCCATAAGGGATTGAATCGCATTCCAATTGCGATTCATTTCGTCCTCAGGCCGCGGCAAGGTCGTCGGAATTTTTTTGCTGAGATTTCGAACGGAATCATCCAGGCGGGCTTCCCATTCCAGCAATTCCGCGTCGGAAGGGTTGGCCTTATCCAATTTCGCCTCTTCCTGGCGCATCAGCTCCCGGAGGCGGTCGGCATCTTTCGATGTGATTGTAAATTTTTTGTCCGTCACGGTCTTCCCATGTCCTTGGTTAAGGGCTGCTTTCCCGAGAATCTCAGTCTCGGGGGCCACTGACTCGGGACATGGAAACTTACCAGAAGGTTCCAATATGCGCCGCGAAAGTAGGAGCCATCAAAAAGCTGGTCTTTTCATCGGTAAAATTACGAACCAGGTCAAGTCGAACCTCCACGCCAGCTCGAATCAAATGATAAACCCACATCGTATCCAGTCCTGATCCGAGACTCAAGCCCCCGCTTGCGACAAGCTTGTCTCGCTGCTCAAAAGCCGCGCCATCTCTGTCATCGATGACGCGCTTAAGCAGGAGTGAATTGACACCCAAAATCCACCGCGCCTCGGTTCGAACCGAGCGATCGGTGCTGGAAAGAGAGCTCAAAGTCATGCGTCTTGAGGTTCCCAGCATTCCAGCCAGCATACTGCGCTTCTGCTCGAAGCGACGATCGGGATAGTCATTGACTTCAATCTTTTCATTCTGCTCGGGGAAGAAGCTGAGTTCAGCGACGAGATCATAGAGCCAGAAGGCTTCTTCCAATACGTAGCGAAGATCCATGCCTTGCACTGGCTTCGGCGTATAGCCTTTATTGACTTTGCTATTCAGAAATTGAAAATTTCGAAGGCCGAGGCCCAGATGATTGGGCAATCGCGGTAATAGGTAGTTAGCGACTGAATATTCGCGTCCGGCTTGAAAATTCACCACGCGATCGGCGAGTACCTTTTGACTGTCAGGATCTTTCAAAGTCAGACGAACATCACCATCTGGAACCGTCAGACCTTTCGCGATCGACCCATAGTTTTTGCCATCAATACTGACGACCAACTTGGAAAAGCGGTCCATCAATGAAAACAGACTTGCTCCTTTGTCTTTCTTACGAATGCTTCCAGAGACCAGGACCGGATCAGAACCCAGCAGTTCCATAATTGCCGAAGGTCGCTGCCGACCTTGAGTATACTCATAGGTCGCTTGCGAAGCAAAAGCATGCGCCTCAGTGATGGAAACAGCCCCATCGCCATTGCGATCACGATTAAAACCTTGGATCAAGAAGTGGGTATAGACGTCGTTCTGCAAACGTTCGTCCTCCAGGGCTGGTTCTCGCCAACCACTCGCGGTCAAAACGATGGAACCTTCCGAGCGCTCCTGAATAGGCTCTTCAAAATAAGGAGCTTTCAATTGGGCGAGAGCCCTCTTCATCTCTGGAGTCAAAATTGATTTACCAACACCAGAGTGACAAAAAGCTAAGATCAAAACTTTCTTCCTGGACTTAAGCTGTTGGAAAAGCTCCATCAATCGATCATAGTCCAGAGCTGTTTTCTTAGTGTTTTGCGGATCAGTTTCGCTGGTGATAATGTAGCGCCCGATTTTACCGTCATCTTTATATGCGACAGTACCGTGCGTGGACACATAGACAACAACCGTATCCTCTTCATTGCGATTATCCTGATTCAATCGGTCAAAGGCCTTGACGATAGAATCGGCGCTGACAGGTTGGTCCTTGTCGGTCAAGAGCAGGCCACCGTCGAAGGCCTGAGCCGGGGCTTTAAAGTAATCGTACATGTCCTGGGCATCTTTGCGAGCAAACCGCAGCTCGTGCCAGAGAGGGCTCTGAAAAGTCCCAACACCGATTGAAAGAATGAATTTCTTCGGCCTTAGTCCTTCGACGACAGCCGCATCAGCAGCTAAGAGAAGTTCAGGGAGACCAAACAAAAGAACAAGTACCAAACGAAGCAAAGATATTTTTTTCACGATAACTCCAGGTCCATTGCCGCGCCAATTTATCCCATAAGAATTTGTTATGTCAACCCTTTTTAACTCATTCAAACTCTTCGTACGCCCCTCCTTACATCAGGTTGCGGTTTGAGCGAAAATTTCGTACTCAAACCTTTGGGAGCGCCAAAATTGATGTCTTGTAGATCTCTTCCGGAAACTGGCCTATGGTGAAATGGCCTAAAGTTCGCCGCAATTCACCGTAAGTTTCCGAAACGATCCAATGTTCCAAATCCCAGCGCATGGCCAAGGGCGCTCGCATTTTTTCCAGACTTTGCAATGCTAGGCTGTGATCCTGCAAGAGAGTGCTGGCAAGACGCGCAATAAAACGACTGATGATGCCCTGGGCCTCTTGATCGTCAAATCTTCGGGATTGCTGAGCAAGTTCGTACCAAGCTTTTCTTTGCAGGGGAGTCAAACTCCTCAGCCAACGGCCCACTTTGCCCTGTGCCGGGGATTCCGCCCCGCGCATCATGCGAGGGATGATACTTTCGATCTGATGATGCAAAAGGCTGAGCTGCCAATCCCAAGCTGTAACCCCCAGCCTTTGCGCTAAAGACACGAAAAGGAGTGACCATTTAGTATCGAGGAGACTGGCAAAGAAAGGCGGTTTAGGCTGCCAAAGACCGCTAGGATTGGGAGAATAGTACTTTTTCGGTTTTGGCATCCAGGTGATTTTTTCCAGAGCGTTTTGAATCTCATCCTCGGCTTCGGTCAGAGACTTGGGCTTCTTAACCGGTGTCAGCTGCGGATGCAGGGAAGCCAAAAGCTCTGGGATCAGTGGTCCCACAAGCATGAGGCCTTCGACTAATTTTCGCTCATGTCCATCAAAGCTTTGTATGACTTTACGCACCATGGTTTCATTCAGTTCTAGGATGGAAAAATCACGTCTTTTTTCGCCACAAATCTGCCAATGTCGTTCAAGTTGCTCATTGAGAACGGTCCGATGCTTCAGCACTGTCGCCACTCGCCAGCAAAGATCAAAGCGCTTCAGGGCACCGCCCAATTGCCAAATACGGGCCAAATCCTGGTTAATATAGTGCAAACCATGAGCTTTACGGTCCAGGATAAAAAGTTCAAGGCCCCACTGTTCACGCTCGCGCGCAAGATTTTCCAGGGCCCGCATCACCTCACGGCTTGGATCAGCAACTTGCACTAAAAAATTGCAGATGTCCTGTTCATCAATATCTTTGCCTTCGCCCACCAAACGAACCATCAGTAGCAGGCGAACTCGCTGCGGCTCTTGCAGTCTTTCGGTTTTGCTTACCCACTGCAAAAGATTGCGATGCAGCTGAACCCAATTCAGTGCGAGAGGTTTACCGCTGTGATCAGCCGCCTCTCGATAAGATTTTCTAGCATCCCAAAGCAGGTTTTCCTGCTGTCCTTGTCCCCAAACAAATTCGTGCAACATGGCCACTGCATGCCAAAACCAGGTTTTAATAGGATCAGGAAACAAGAAAGCACGAACAGGGGCCCAGATCGCATGATCGAAGGCTGGTTTATGATACTGGCAGGCCTTTTGATAAAAGAGAGTCGAAATTTGTGGCAGCAGATAGTCTAACTGGTGGTATTGCAAAAGTAATTCCGAGATCGCCTGCCAAGCGTCGGGCTGCTCGGGCACCCAGCGTAAAGGATCCTTCAAAAGCTCATTGAGCGCCGCTCGATCCTTAGGAGAAGTGGCTTCAAACCTCTGCATCCGAAGCAGGAAAGAATCCAAAAGGGCAACTCTTGCTCGCCAATCCAGCTCTCTTTGCAGTTTTTGGCCATAGGGACACAAACCCGACTCATCTCGTTCGATGCGAATATCAAGCAGCAAATCCAGGGCTTTTTGAAATTCTGGCGATTGCCTTGAGATAGATTCGAGGAGCCGAACGGCCAACCCTTCATCACCCTCACTGAGGGCCATTCGGCCCAAGACCAAAGCCAATTCGTTATCGCTTCGCTTGAGCATGGCGCCAAATTCTTTTTGAGCGGCCCAAATTTCTCGATCATAGCGACGAAAATACTTGAAGGCCTTGTCGGATTCGCCAGCTCTAATAAAGGACCAGCAGCCATAGAGCCTCTCAATTGGCAGCAGCCTTAGCTGTAAATCCTTACGAAACATCAATCCATCCAGGACTGCCCATCGCTCCGCCTGCCAAAGCTTAACGACCAAGTGACAACGCAACTCGCCATCGATCAAGGTATAGAACTGAACATCCTGCTTCAATAGACTCCCAAGAACCTCTTCCAAATCGCTCACGGAGCCGTAGAGCAGTGCCAAATCCACGATGCGTGCTGCCATTTCAGGTCGTGGAAATGCTTCGAACAGCTGCCAGGCTTCGTGACGAAAGGCTGACCAGTTTTGTTCAGCTTCAATCTTTTGCCGTAGTTTAAGTTCGGCTTCCAAAGCATGGTCAAGGCGCACAGTCGCCGCTTTCGCGGCATCCATGGTCGGGAGCGGTTGATCAGGATTAGTAAAGTCAGCGAGCATGGCCCCTTGGGTGGACCTTGGGTCTTGGAGACGAGCCACTGGTATGGACAAGGATCCCGTGTTTTCTTCTCCTCCAAACTGCGGAGCTGTGCTTCGTACCGCACCAGGACGATGCTCAAGAGCTTCCGGGAGAGCCTTAGGACTGTCTTCGTTGAGTATCGATCGGCGCAATCCAGCGACAGTATCAGCTTTGAGGCCCAGCTTCTCAATCATCCGCAGGAGCCGCATGCTCTGAGGCTGGTTGAGATCATCCCCAACCCATGTTTCGTCGGACGATTGCTTGCTTTTTTCTTTATCCATGCTGTCCTCCTCAATCCCCCATGACCAAGAGAAGCCCTAACCTAGCCATTAAGACATTATATCATTTCAGTACAGATTTAGGGGCCCCCCCGTCCCACGGCGGTTCACGGCAGGGCTGAAAACGAAATCTAAAAATCAGAGTGCAAAATCCCGCCGCTCTGGCAAGCTCAGCCTTGACCTTTGCCCGGTCTTTTTATATGTCTGCGGCAGTCGGGATCAAAACTATCAAGCACAGACCAGGACACGATGACATGATTCATCTCCTCGCCCTCGATTTGGATGGCAGCATAGTCGACCTCATCGAACGCGAATCGCGTGATGAGTTGGAGTGCTCTGTTCAGACGGCGAGCTATCACTACGAACTGGTCGTGAAGTGTCAGGAAAACCGCTACGACGCTGTTTTCATTGACCTCGACCATCCGCGTTCCGGAAGTCTCGAAGAAATCGATCAGCTCAAGGCCCTACAACCATCGATTCGTTGCTTTGTGTTGACTTCCTTGCCCCAATGGGAGCAGGCACTACAGGCGATGAAAAGCGGTGCTGATGACTACCTAGCAAAACCAGTCCATGCCGATCGCATTCGCGGCATATTGCAAAATCTCAGCAAACGTCCCGTTCATAGAATGACCAGCGACCTAAAACTCGAATTCAATAAATCTAAGCGAATCATCGGTCGGTCGACTGCGATTAAAAAGGTCTACGACCTCATTCAAAAATTAGCCCGAGTCGATACTTCCGTCCTCATTCGCGGCGAAAGCGGAACTGGCAAAGAATTGGTGGCTCAGGCGCTGCATTACAATTCAGGCCGCAAACAAGGTCCCTTTGTAGCTGTGAACTGTGGAGCCATTCCCGAGAACTTGATCGAATCAGAATTGTTCGGCTATGAGAAGGGCACCTTTACCGGCGCCGATAAAAAGAAATTAGGCAAATTTCAGTTCGCTAACGGCGGATCGATTTTTTTGGATGAGATCGGTGATGTGTCCCCGCAGATGCAGGTGAAACTTCTAAGGGTCTTGCAGGAAAAGAAGATCACACCCGTCGGATCAAATCAAGAAATTCCGATCGACGTACGCATCATCTCTGCGACCAATAAACCCCTCGAAAAAATGATGCAAGAGGGCAAGTTCCGATCTGACCTTTACTATCGCTTGAATGTGATGCCGATCAATTTACAGCCTCTGCGCGAGCGTCTGGAAGACATCGAGGACCTAGCTGAATTCATGATTGAGAAATTCAATCGTTTACACGAAAGACAAATCCGCAGCATGAGACCAGAAGTGGTGGCTGCTCTCCAAAGCTATGATTGGCCAGGCAACGTTCGCGAACTTGAGAATGTCATTGAACATGCGTTTATTATCGAAGGCTCTGATGAAATTCATGGCGATTCGCTGCCGCCCAATATTCAGAATCAGACCCCGATTTTGGATGATCCTGAACCGGCAGGCGACAACCTAAGGCTGCAAGACGAGCTACGAACGATCGAACAGCTCATGACGGAAGCCAACTCGCTCAAATATCCCGAACTCAAAGAACAGTTCGAGAAAGAATTTATTAAGCGAGCCTTGAAAGCCTTCAATGGCCGCATCAATCAAACAGCTGAGCAGACCCAGATGACCAAAGTCACTCTTCTGCGCAAACTCGAAAAGTACAATATCAATCCCAAAGAGTATCAGCATTAACCGCAATTGTTTGTTATGATGGCCAGGAACCATTGAGGGCTGGCCGTGACGACAAGTGAAACATTCCGCATTTTTGGAATTGACCCCGGATCGCGTATTTGCGGCTTTGGAGTGCTCGAGATTCCTCGAGGTGTCGTCAGCCTCAAACGTGTTCGCTTAGTCGCCGTCGGGGCCATTCGTTCGAAAACGACCCTGCCTCATAGCGAAAGAACGGGTTATCTGCACGATGCCATTCATCAGCTGGCCTCACAGTATGCGCCGGAAATCTGCGTCATTGAACGAGCCTTCACAGGTATTAATCCACAGTCAGCCCTCCGTCTTGGAGAAACGCGCGGCGCAGTGATCGCTGCTGTCCGTAGGCTGGGCATTACGGTCGCTGAAATCACTCCAACCGAAGTCAAAAAGACAATCACCGGTCAGGGGCATGCCACCAAAGAGCAGTTGGCCGCTGCTTTGAAGTATCTCTTGAATTTTGAATTGGGAGATTTGCCACTTGATGCCAGCGATGCCGTTGCTATTGGGTTATCCTATGGCTTATCTTTAGGATTCCGAAGCCCTTCGCCTCGACCTCGCCACGATGCCTTAGGCTAAAGCCTGGTCGTTGAGTCACTGCTTCCATCGATTCGCTGCCACCAAAGGGAGTGCCAGTTCATGTTAGTATCTCGTCAATTTCCGGCCACTAGGCTGCGCCGCCTTCGGTCCATGGATTTCAGTCGCCGTTTGGTTCGCGAGAATCATCTGAGCTCCAGCGATTTCATCTATCCGGTCTTTGTCACAGAAGGCAAGAACGTGCAGACCGAAATCCCTTCCATGCCGGGTCAGTATCGACAGAGCCTGGATCACCTTTTGAAAACAGCCGAGCGATGCCAGTTCTTAGGCATTCCAGCTCTGGCTTTGTTTCCTGTGGTGGAAGCCGACAAAAAATCCAAGCTTGCCCAAGAAGCTTATAATCCCGACGGTCTGGTGCCTCGGGTCGTGTCAGCCCTCAAAGACCGCTTCCCCAATTTAGGTATTATTACGGATATTGCTTTGGATCCCTATACCAGTCATGGACAGGATGGGATTATTGATGAAACAGGTTATGTCATCAATGACAAGACGATCGAAATCCTCTGCAAACAGGCCGTATGCCATGCCCAGGCCGGAGCAGACGTGGTGGCGCCCTCAGATATGATGGATGGTCGCATTGGACATGTTCGCAATGCCCTTGACCATGCAGCCTTCCCTTTGGTGCAGATTCTGGCTTATTCGGCTAAATATGCATCGGCTTTCTACGGCCCCTTTCGAGATGCCGTAGGTTCGGCAGGTTCACTTGGCAAGGGCTCCAAGGAGACCTACCAGATGGATCCCGCCAATAGCAACGAGGCTCTGCACGAGGTGGCTTTGGATATCCGCGAAGGAGCGGATATGATCATGGTCAAACCCGGTCTTCCTTACCTGGATATCATCTACCGTGTGAAAGAATCTTTCAAAGTGCCAACCATGGCCTATCAGGTATCCGGCGAGTATGCGATGCTCAAGTCCGCTGGACAGAATGGTTGGATTGATTTGCGAGCTTGTGTTCTGGAATCGCTGATGGCCTTTAAAAGAGCTGGAAGCGACGCGATACTTACTTATTTTGCGGTCGAAGCGGCCGAATGGCTGCGGAGCTGATATGTCTTTTGCGTCTTGGACTGCTATTCGATACCTTCAATCGAGCCGGGAAAATCGCTTTTTTTCCTGGATCACACTGCTTTCGCTGCTCGGTCTGGCTATTGGCGTAGCAGCGCTGATCGTCGTTCTTTCGGTCATCAATGGCTTCGAATTCGAGTTGCGCAATCGATTCCTCCAGGCCAATGCTCATATCATGGCTTACCGATATCCCGCAGGCATGACCAATCCCGAAAAATGGTCACAGATCATCATGAAGGATTTTTCCAAGGAAGTGCAGGGGACTTCGCCTTTCATTCACTATGAGACCATGGCCAAACATGGTGCCATCATGCAGGGCGTTCTCGTTCGAGGCATTGCTCCAATTCAGCGTGAAGCCGTGCAAAGCATGCGGGAGCTGATTGCTCCTCAAACAGCCCTGGATCAATTGCAATCCGAAATCGACGATGCCGCGGCGGGCAAACCAGAGCCGGAAAACCCAGCGATCATCGTCGGTTCAGGTCTTCTGGGAATTTTGAATGCCAAGGTTGGCGAAACGATTTACTTGATTGCACCCACTGAAAATCGATTTTCTGACATGAAGCGATTCAAGGTCGTGGGCACCTATAATTCTGGATTGAAACATTACGACAATCGACTCATCGCCATGAGTCTCACCGCAGCCAAGTCCTTTTTTCATATGGGTGAAACTGTAACCGGTCTGGAAATCGGCCTGTTTGATGCTGATCGTAGCCCGCAAGTGGCTAGATTAATGGAAGAAAAATATCGGCTTTCGTTCCGAGAGTGGCAATCCTACAATCGCCCCCTTTTCGAAGCCATGGAGCGGGAACGTACAGTCATCGCGCTGATCGTCGCTATTGTCGTCATAGTCGCAGGTTTCAATATTCTCACGACTGTCTTTGTGTCCGTGACGCAGAAGCAACGCGATATCTCGATCCTTAAAGCTCTCGGCGCACAGAATAAGCAGATTATTGGCTTATTTTTAGTGCAGAGTCTCTGTATCGGCTTGGGAGGTAGCGTCGTTGGTGCGATATTGGCTGGTGGCATTTCCTATGTGCTCGAGCATTATCCGCTGATCGACTTGCCCGAGCCTTATTTCTTGAAAAGTCTGCCAGTTCATTACAGCGCTCAGGTGTACCTTGGAGTCGCTGGAGCAGCCAGTCTTGTGTGCCTTCTGGCCGGACTCTATCCGGCCTATGTCGCCTCTCGCGTGGTCCCCACCGAAGGTATCAAAGGCACCGGACAGGCACTGTAAGAGACCGCGACCTGGATCCAGCTAGGTGTTGGACCGGAAAACCTGTTGTAAAAAGACAACCGCCATGGCTAAGATAGGCGGTGTTTTACGGCTAAAGCACACATGGGGTCAATGTTGAGCAACGACGAGGCAGCAGCAAAGAAAAAGAAAATACCTGCAGGGTCTATCCCGCTACAAATGGCAGGCGACCTGCTGTTAGCTCGATCGGGGAATCGGGATTATAGCCAGATCTTCCGACGCTACGAAGCGATCCTGGAGATTTTTGCTAATATGGAACGCGAAGAGCGTTTGATGAACTATAAGTTCCTCATCGCCCTGATGCTGACCAGTCATGCCAAGAAAATTCAGAATGTTGCGGAGCGAAAGAAACTTTTCGATCTGAAAAACGAACTCTACTTCAGCATTGCCAACAATAAACCCAATAGGCGTAAGCTGGCTTTCCGCTATCTCGTCTCGAAAAATTTTCGGGTCATCGAGTTTTGTGCAAATTGTACCAAGAAGAATACCGAAGAGGGCTTGGAACGTCACAAGTGGAAGTTCTGTCGCGATTGCCAAGTGGATCGAAAATTCTATAACGTTTTGCAGATGTCGCATCATTTTGAAAATGGAACGATGTCTCTTTACGTGAGCAACGATCTCGTGCCTCAAGTGGATAACTTGAAGGTGGCTCAAAAAGGCAAGCTTGAAAACGGCAAGGAAGAAGGCCGATTCGATAAATTTCACTACAATGTGAAAAATCTCGATATTTTCAATCTGGATTCTGTGAAAAAAGTTCAGGCTCGATTGATGCAGATTCAGGGCTAAGCAGCTCTGGCTTTTTCAGTAAAAAAAGCACGGTTTTGAAACCGTGCTTTTTTTTATGCCGACAGCTAACAGACTACTCGCCGAACAGCTTATTGAAAAAACCGTGGTTACCGTTTTGGACTTTTTCTCCGGAAATTTCGGCGAATTTCAGCAAAAGTTCCCGTTGGTCTTTGTTGAGCTTAGTGGGAATGGCAACTGTGAGTTCAACGACCAGATCGCCACGACCAACACCGCGCAAGCGAGGAATCCCTTCACCTGTGACGGTAACTCGTTGTCCATGCTGACTGCCGGGCTGTATTTCCAAATCAATCTTGTTGTCACCCAAAGTAGGGATATTGAGCTTGCAGCCCAAGGCAGCTTGCACCATGGAAATCTCTGCAGAGTAAATCAGATCCGATCCATCTCGCTCAAAGTGCGGACTGTCTTTGACCTGCAGGAACACGTAGAGATCCCCCGCAGGGCCTCCAAAGGCTCCACCTTGACCTTCAGCACCGACCCGCAGTCTTACGCCCTGATCCACTCCAGGAGGAATCTTGACGCTAACTTTTTTGCTTTCTTTGATTCGACCGCGCCCTTTGCAAGCCTTGCAGGCTGTGGTGATCATTTCGCCTTCACCCTGACAGGTGGGGCAAGCACTGGCGACGGAAAAGAAACCTTGGTTACGGCGGACCTGACCGGCGCCACCGCAGGAGGTACACACTCTTTTCCCACCTGGCTCGCAGCGTTCGCCTTTGCAAGTTCCACAGCTGATCTCGCGATCATATTCGACTTGTTTTTCAACGCCAAATGCCGCTTCTTCGAATTCCAATACGAGGTCGTAACGAAGGTCTGCGCCTTTGCGAGGACGCTTGCGTCCGCCTTGGCCTCCTCCTTGCGAAAAGCCGAAGAAATCTTCGAAAATAGAACCGAAGGATGAGAAGATATCGTTCACATCGGAAAAGCCAGAGAAGCCCTGGCCGGAAAGACCAGCGTGGCCATAAGCATCGTAAACCTTACGTTTGTCACTGTCAGCGAGCACCTCATAGGCTTCCGCTGCTTCCTTGAATTTATCTTCAGCTTCACGGTTTCCAGGATTGCGATCAGGGTGGTACTGCATGGCCAATTGTCTGTAAGCCCGCTTGATGTCCTGTTCGGATGCCCCGCGGGTCAATCCCAAAACTTCGTAATAATCGCGCTTTTCCATGAATATTTAATCCGTCCGTTGTTGAACCTAAGGGCTGCCGCAGGAATCCTTAAAAACTATGCTCCGGACCTGGGAACTGGCCGGTTTTCACGTCCTGGTCATAGGCGCTGAGCGCCTGCGTCACCATATCACCTAAATTAGCATACTTCTTCAAAAATTTTGGGCTAAATTCGCTGTTAAAGCCTAGCAAGTCATGGAGTACGAGCACCTGCCCGTCGGTTCCCGCGCCGGCTCCAATACCAATAGTTGGAATGGGAATCTTTCTGGAAATTTCATCGGCCAAAGGCCCGGGGACGAGTTCCAAAACCAAAGCACAGGCGCCGGCTTCCGCCAATTTAACGGCATCTTCGATCACTTGCTTCGCCGCATCGCCTTTGCCTTGGACTCGATAGCCGCCCAGCTGATGCACACTCTGGGGAGTTAGGCCCAAGTGACCAACAACTGGGATGCCTGCTTGAACAATAGCTCGGACCTGGGGAATGATCGCGGTCCCGCCTTCAAGTTTAACGGCATGGGCCCCGCCCTCCTGGATCAAACGACCAGCGTTGCGCAAAGCCTGCTCGACAGAAAGATTGTAGGAAAGAAAAGGCATGTCAGCCACCAGCATAGCCCGTTTCACGACGCGTCCCACCGAAGCCGTCAGGTGAACCATGTGCTCCATGGTCACTGGAATCGTATCCTTAAAGCCAAGCACGACATTGCCGGCGCTGTCGCCCACCAAAATCATATCGATTCCCGTGCGTTCAATAAGCGCCCCAAACGCAGCATCATAGCAGGTGACCATGGAAATTTTTTCGCGATCCTGCTTGCGCTTTTGCAAGGTTCGCACGGTAACCTGGGCTGGCGTTTCTGTATTGTGCTTGCTCACAGTAACCTCATGAAAAGAGAAAAGGAGCCGTTCTCGACTCGGGTACTTTCTGCAACCCGATCGGAGGTCCTTGATAGACGATCGTTCCGCCCGCACCGGCTGCTTCCGGGCCAATTTCGATCAACCAATCCGCAGACTGCAAAAAGCCCATGTGATGTTCGACAACCACGATGGTATGGCCGGCATCGCGAAGCTTGAGTAGCTGCAGGAGCAATTGCTGAACATCGGTATCACTCAAACCGGTCGAAGGTTCATCAAAAATCAGCATACTGGGTTTGCGATCGGCTGCATCCAGCATCATACGCAACAGCTTCAGTCGTTGCGCCTCACCTCCGGAAAATGAAGACGTATTTTGCCCGAGTGTCACATAACCCAGGCCCATACCGATGACCTGGTCCAATCCGGCTTTCAGCTTCGGCTGATCGAAGAAGAACTCCCTAGCTTGTGTAATCGTCAATTGGAGAATGTCAAGGAGGGAGCGTTCCCGGTAGAGAATGGAGAGGGCTTCATCCATGAATTGCCTTCCTTGACACACCGCACAGGTGACAGGCATCTCTCCTAAGAACGACAAATCCTCGATGACGTAGCCTAGACCTTTACATGTTTCGCAGCGTCCACCGGCCACATTGAAACTGAAAAAGCCCGTCTTCAATCCTTTGCTCTTAGCCTCAGGTGTGTCGGTGAGGATTTTTCGAATATGATCGTAAAGGCCGAGATAGGTCGCAATCGTCGATCGACTGGATCGACCAATCCCCTCCTGACTTACAAAATGCACAGCCGAGAGATTTTTGAGCACAGCTGGAGGACCTAACTCATCGGCTAATACTTGGCTGCTTTCTTGCTCTTCACCATCTTCATCGCCGAGAACAGCTGAGAGCATAGGATAAAGGGTGTGTCTAACAAGACTGGTTTTTCCACTCCCACTGACGCCACAGACAACGTTGAGCCCTCGCAACAAAAACTTGGCGGTCACTCCCTGCAGGTTATGAGTTCGGGCATTTTTGAGCTCCAGAAAGAGATCCTTGGCATCCTGCGGTCGGCTTTTTGGCCATTCTATGGTCTTCTTTTGATAGTCCTTGGGTGAGCCGTGGAATACCAGCTGTCCGCCTAGATGTCCAGCTCCCGGACCAATCTCAACTAAATACTCGGCCCCTTGAACGAGGGTCTTTTCGTGTTCGACGACGACGATCGTGTTGCCTTGATCACGTAGTTCATGAATCACTGCCAACAGATTTTGACTGTCACGCGCATGCAGTCCAACACTGGGTTCATCCAGGCAAAAGAGAGTTCCTGTTAAAGCACTTCCCAAGCTTCTAGACATATTGATTCGCTGCACTTCTCCACCTGAAAGTGTGCGAGCACTCCGACCAAGGCTGAGATAACCCAGGCCCATTTTTAGCAGGTACGAGAGCCGTTGCTCGCCCTCTTGAATGGCTTCCTGTGCAGCGGCTCGGCGTTGCGTTTCCATACTTGCCGGCAAGGCACTCAGCTGAACAAACCAAAGTTCCAAATCCCGCATGGTCAAGGCACTCAGATCTGCAAAATTTTTACCTTGAAGGGAACAGGCTAGGGCCTTTTTATTCAGACGCACACCGGCACAGCTTTCGCAGCCCACGTAAGTATGGAACCTAGCAGAGTGAATGCGATAGTGAGCTTTGTATTTTTTGCTATCGAGCCAAGTGAAATAGCCCATGATGCCATCAAAGCGTCCCTTCGGATCACCTGCGTAAAGCCACTCCCAGTCAGCCGTGCTGTATTTCTTAAAGGGCTTGGACGCATCCATGCCGCGGGCTTCGGCGCTTTTTCTCGCTAGCTTGTACATCGCATCATGATCACCAAAATTCCACGGTGCGACTCCGCTTTCAAGCAGCGTGCTTTCCATGTTTGGAATAATTTTATTGCGATCTTTCACGGCGACACGACCGAATCCCTGACATTTCTCGCAAGCACCCAAGGGATGATTGTAATTAAAAAGTGTCGGCGAAGGTTCCTGGTATTCGGTATGGCAGTGAGGGCATTTCAATTGTTTAAAGTAGCTTCGCTGCAGGCCATCTTCACCAACGAGCGTGGCCTCACCACGCCCCAGACGAAGAGTGAGCTCTGCTGCTTCCAAACAGCGGGAACGGTTTTCTTCCTGCAGGAGGAGACGATCGAAAACCACAAGGCTGCGCTTCAAATCAGCTGCTTTTGTTTCATCAATCCGCTGCACTTTGCCTTCAAGATAACAACGAGTAAAACCTTGAGTCTCCAATTGCAGCTTCAAATCAGTGGCCTTAAGTTTGCCCCAAGCATCCATCGAAGCAAGGAGAAGAACTCGCTGACCCGGCCAGCGCTGAAAAGCATCCAATGTGAGAGTTCGACCTGTAGCCTTGGCTACAAGTTCGCCACAGCAGATGATTTCAGACAGATGCCCAAAGAGTATGCGCAGAATATCATTGATTTCAGTCATAGTACCGACAGTGGAGCGCTGCGAAAGACCTGATTTTGCCTGTTTGACGGCAATAGCCGGTGGAAGGTTGAGCACCTCATCCAATTCAGGCTTGGGCAGCTGCTTCAGGTATTGCCTTGCATAGCTGCTCAGACTTTCCACGTAACGACGATAAGATTCTCCATACAGCGTATCGAAAACCAATGAACTCTTGCCTGATCCAGAGACACCCGTGACCACAGTCAAGCGGCCCAAGGGCAGACGAAGATCGATATTCTTTAAATTGTGGGTGCGCACACCTCGCAACTCAATGGATTCATCTGGGCTAGTCATAGCGCCTCCGTGCATTCGCAGACAAAAACAATGGCAAAGTTCCCCCGCAAGCACAAGACCAGCTTGATGGAATGCGATCCAACCGAGCACTCTGTCAAAGAGAGCCCGTCAGAGGCGTTTGGGAATTAAGAAGATCGTTTGCCTCGAAGCAGGCGCAGGAAAGTATTGCGAAGTTTTTGGTCGGCAGCGTGATCGAGAATCATTCCCGACAGCCAAAAGGAACCCGTTGCAATGTTGCCCGGCTTCGGTTCAGTTCGAATCAGCAAGGGATCGATCACGGCATCATAAGTCCCGGCAAAAGACTCTATTTGAACCCACCAAAAACCTTTGCCGGTCATTTGATTTGTGCGTTTTTGCGCATCGATGACAAGTCCATTGATCAAAGCATGGGCTGTCGGCGCTGCTGCCTCCAGTTCACCGTCCACGGGGAACAGTCCAGCTGGAATAAATGCCTTGGGTGACATGGCCGGTCCATGGGCCGTTTCCGTATGAAAGGCCTCTTCGTCAGGAAAAATATGAAATTCGTGGGCAAAGGCTGCGATCTGAACATTCAGAATCGCCGGAAATTGCTGATTGTGATGACGGAGGTAATCAGGAGCGTCGAACAGAAATGGATAGGCTCCCTCTTGGTGATCACGCTCCTCTTCAGGGGCAGCCCAGGCAAAGTACGAACCCTCGAAGTCATGATCCTGCTTCTTATGCAAAGATCGCACGATTTTGACCTGCATCACCGACGGCCCAGCGAAGTGAGGATTCATACCTGCAATCTGTCTTTGTTGGTCTGCATGGAGCCAAAGCATGGCTCCCGAGGGATCCTGATAGGATAGATAGAATCCCTTGTCGACCTCATGAGGCTTCGCCTTCTCAGAGACCTTTTCCGCCAATGAGTAGAGATCCTGTTCATTCTGTACCGGAAAGCCTATACTCGAAAGATGACTGGCCATTCCGACTCCTTTTGCTTCGGATAGAGGGTCCTGAGGGATTTATTCCTGGATTCGAACTTCATCCACCTGTCCATCCCGGTTCCAGTCATAGGCGCGCCTCAAGACTTGGCCTTTGGCATCCAAGACTTCGAGCATATCAATCACGCCATCTTTGTTGAAATCCCAGCCCTTATAGCCTAGGTGACGTTCAAGAAGTGTTTCACCGGCATAGGAATTCACAAAAATGGGGATATAATCGGGCAAAGGGTCGGCTTTTTTTTCCACAGCCCCCGACTCCAAAGTAAAATGAGTGGGAAGTAGTTTGCCATCAGGCCCCTGGGTTTTTTCGGTTGAGGCACAGGCGACCCCTAAGATAGATATGAGTAGCCCTTGGGCATAGCGTAAAGCTGGCTTTCCCTTGACCGAATTCAGGATCCCGCACATGGTTATTCCTCCAGTTTCCCCTGGATGGATCGACACAAACCAGCTGCAGGTTAACCCTTTCGCAGAAAGAAGAGTTTCGAAGCAACATGCAAGACCCTAAATTAATTAGAAATTTCTGTATTATTGCGCATATCGATCACGGCAAATCTACGCTTGCTGATCGCTTGATTGAGACGACCGGTGCCCTTACTCTTCGGGAAATGACCGCTCAGGTGCTCGATAGCATGGATATCGAAAAAGAACGCGGTATCACCATCAAAGCTCAAACAGCTTCGATGACCTATAAAGCCAAAGACGGACAAATTTACCTGCTGAACTTGATCGACACCCCAGGTCACGTTGACTTCAGCTATGAAGTGTCGCGAAGCTTGGCGGCCTGTGAAGGTGCCCTCTTGGTTGTTGATGCGGCGCAAGGTGTGGAAGCTCAGACCGTGGCCAACGTTTATATGGCGATTGAATCTGATCTGGAAGTTATTCCGGTCATCAACAAAATCGATCTGCCCAGTGCTGATCCCGATGGAGTGATGATTCAAATTGAAGAAGAGCTCGGCATCGATACGGATCGCGCGGTTAAAGCCAGTGCGAAAGCCGGTATCGGCATCGTCGAAATACTCGAAGCGATTGTGAAGTATATCCCACCTCCAAAAGACTCAAATGATAAGCCTTTGCAGGCTTTGATTTTCGATAGTTGGTTCGATTCCTATTTGGGCGCTGTGTCTTTGATCCGTGTAAAGTCGGGATCGATTCGCAAGGGTCAGAAGATGCAAATCGTGTCGACCGGCAATAGCTTCGAAGTTTTGAAGGTAGCGCAGCTAACACCAAAGATTATCGATTGCTCGGAGTTGACCAGTGGGATGGTGGGCATTGTTTCAGGATCCATTAAATCGGTTCGAGAAACCAAAGTGGGCGATACCATCACGGATCCCGCCAATCCTTGTTTGGAAGGTTTAACCGGCTTCAAAGAAGCCAAGCAGATGGTGTTTGGTGGTATTTTCCCGGTCGACTCCTCGGAGTACCTCAACCTAAAGGATTCCTTGGAAAAATTGATCATGAACGACTCATCTCTAACCACCGAACCTGAGGTGTCTCAGGCATTGGGATTTGGTTTCCGCGTGGGTTTCCTTGGTCTTTTGCATATGGATATCATCCAGGAACGTTTGGAGCGGGAATATAATCTCGATCTGATCTTCACTGCGCCTACAGTTCTTTACAAAATAAAGACAACCAAAGGCGATACGATGACGATCGAAAACCCGTCAAAGCTTCCAGAGCCGGCGACGATCGCGGAAATCGAAGAGCCTTATGTGCGGATGGTCATCCATACCCCTGAAGAATTTATTGGTGGCATCATCAAAATTTTGCAGGACAAGCGCGGTATCCAAAAAGATATCGAGTACTCCAACGCCAAAAAAGTCAAAATCATCTACGAATTGCCTATGAACGAGATGATTTTCGATTTCCACGATAAATTGAAAAGCATCTCGCGCGGCTATGCTTCGATGGACTATGAAGTTATCGACTATCGTCCGGGCGATCTGGTGAAAGTGGATATTTTGGTCAACGGGGACAAGGTAGATGCACTCGCTTGTATCAACCACCGGTCTACTGCTGATCATCGCGGTCGCGCGATCTGTAAGAAGCTTAAAGACCTATTACCAAGACAGATGTTCCAAGTTGCCCTGCAGGCTTCTATCGGGAGTAAGGTGATTGCTCGGGAAACGATTTCGGCAATGCGCAAAGATGTGACCGCCAAGTGTTACGGGGGTGATATCTCGCGGAAGCGCAAATTGCTCGAGAAGCAAAAAGAAGGCAAAAAGCGCATGAAGCAGATCGGCAATGTCGAGATTCCTCAGAAAGCCTTCCTGGCGATTCTGAGTCTGGATGAAGATTGATATCGATCAGCTGAATGAAAAAAAGACCCAGCGAAGAGTTGGGTTTTTTTATGTCCGTAATCGTGGAACCTTGGCGATGCCATATAACCTTGGCGTTGCCTTTGGCTTCGCCTTTGCCCTTGGCGTGATCGTGATCGTCGCCGCTTGGCTTTGCCTTTTGCCTTCTTACTTACTCGCGGATTTCCTGACTATGGGGCAGGAGGAAATCGCCGAAGACGAAAGTCAGAGGGCCAAGTTTCGGGGCGACGATCTGATCACGCCAACGGCTATGGCAAGGGCTACGCTGAAGGCTAGGTCTGATGCTGAAGAAAAACTCAAACCCTGAATACACAAAACCCCTGGGGATTTCTCCTCAGGGGTTTTGCTTATTTTTAAGGCTGCGTCGAGCTACTCTCCCACAGTTTAAACTGCAGTACCATTGCCGCTGAAGAGCTTGACTTCCGTGTTCGGGATGGG
>JBGSTF010000075.1:0-5056 GCA_041736645.1 Oligoflexus sp.
GCAAACTTACTGCGAACAGCATGTTTGGCATACCTGGCTAACTAGACCTTTTCCGCGACTCTATGTTCTAATAGCGCGGACTCTGGATGAACCCTGCTTTGCCAAGCAGAGACATCCTTTCCAACTGCTTAAAGTTTAGAAAAATCCTTGAACTATGTCTTGCGTTATCTCGGTTGAGTAGCGAGGCAACCCATAGTAGCAGAGCATAGTTTCACTCGACTGCCACGCTTTATCGACATGCAAAAATCTGCGACATTCGATGCCTTCTGCGTAGGCCCGCTTCCTTATATCTGCGGATGAAGGTGTGAGTCTTACAGTCGGGATTTAAGTCTGATTTACGGCAGATTCGAGTTTGAGCGCATATCCAAAACCTATCTCCGTCTGCATTAGGCCTGATAATAAAACCGGACTATATTGTACAAAAGGGTGAACCAATATCCGAAGCCAATCATGCAAAAAATAGCTAACAAAAAGACTTTCGCACGAGTTGCATCCCGGTTGGACGGGATAATTTGAGCTGTCGGAAGTTTTGCAAGGCCGGCCAAACCACCAAGAAACCCAATTCCAGCGAAAAGAACCGGATAAAAATACCTAGCCTGGACACCCTCAACTCCCGTCGCACCTATCTGCGTCCAGACTAGAAACATGACGAAAATAGGTATCAGCGCAGACAGGTATAGAGTGGCAGATGTCAATACCGAACCTGCGACAATAAATCGCAACCGTTGCCGAGGAAGATCACCAAACTCCCTGACTCGGAAGCGCTGCCACAAAAAGACTCCGAAGATCACAATTTCCGTCAACAGGACAATAGCATGTAGTTTTGGATAGAACTGAATCATAAATTCCGGCGTGGAAACCTTGAAATACCCTAGGTGACCCGCAAAAAAATTAATGCTTGTACTAAAAAAATCTCTTAAACAGCGCTGCAACATTTCAAACGTCTCAACAGGTTTTTCGATCACAAACTGAAGCTGCTGACGAATACGAGGGTTGCCTTTACCTTCTTCAGCTCCAACTTGAAGAAATGCGGTTATAACTCCAAAGATAGTGGCAGCAATTCCAATCAGGAAAAAACGCTGTTTGAAAAGATGTCTCAGGTAAGACAATGAAAGACGAGATTTCTGGTCATGAAAGCCATAGGCGATAATGAGAATGCCAGGAATTAGAGGGGCAATAATGGGTTTTGAGCTGCATGCGATAACAGATGTAAGAGCGAAGACACTCAAATCCCACACATCAAGTCGATCAAAATAGATAGCAATAATTGCCAGCTGCAAACCAAGCAGGTTAACCGGCACATCGGCTGTCACAGACCAGGATTGCTGTAGAAAAAGTGGTGACAAACAAAAACATAAGATAAGAAAACTGCCATTGCGGGGACCCCATCGAGACATCAGCAGCACAAGGCGCAACATGGTAATTGCGATAAAAAAGCCATTCAAAAGACGTGAAAGGTAGAATCGCAGAAGGGCATCCTGCTTGGAATTGGCTCGATCAGAAGTGAAAGCAGAGGCCAGTAGCACTGATGGATAGTTTAGAACCCAGCCGTAAGTGACATGCTTTTCGCAGAGCTCCTGCAGGCGATTAGTCTCCAGGCTATGAGTTGTAATCTGACCGTCCGGCTGGGAAGCCAAGCTTCTTAGATCCATACTGTAGCCACAGTAGGTACTCTGTCCCCGGGTTATCCACGCATAGTTTGATAAACCCGTCTTGTAGTGAGCTTCTTCATCTGGAGTTCTAAACATTGGAAACAGCAACGCGAAACACGTTCCCGCGAGGATAAATTGGATCACGAGTCCGAGACTCAAGGCATGAAATATCGAATTCGCCAGGGAGTGTGTCTTCTTACCACAGGCTGAAATGAAGGAGGTCATGAATGGCGCTGATTCCTACATTAGTTTCGGTAGAAAAGATAAGTAAACAGAAAGGGCACATTGTAGGCACAAATATATCAAGCTGATGGTTTGATTGCAATATTTATTGAGCGTATTCGATATCGAATTCAATCCGTTGGCGAGATAACTATACTTGCGGGGATTTGTCGTGCAAGGTAAATATATCGAACTGATGCTATAATAACTCATCTGAAACCATTTCTCGAGACGCGCATGCCGAAATCGATAGCAATAATTGGTGCTGGGCCCGCGGGACTGACTGCGGCTTACCAACTTAGTAAAAAAGGCCATAAAGTAACGGTTTTTGAAGCTGAAGACAAAATCGGCGGCTTGGCGAAGACCATACAGCTATGGGGGCAGAACGTAGACCTGGGTCCACACCGCTTTTTCTCCAGCGAGAAGAGGATTAACGAGTTATGGCTTCAAGTAGTTGGCAAAGAGTATGAAATGGTCAACCGGCTCACGCGAATCTACTACAAGTCCAGGTTCTTTTATTATCCGCTTAAAGCAGGTGATGCGTTGTTCAATCTTGGGGTCTTCGAAGCCTTACGCTGCATTTTCAGCTACTTTAGGACCAAATTCCTCCCTATTAAAAGTAAGCAAGGCACATTCGAATCTTGGGTGGTTTCTCGCTTTGGACGTCGTCTTTTTGAAATTTTCTTCAAAACATACAGCGAAAAGTTGTGGGGAATCCGCTGCGATCAACTCGATGCGGATTTTGCTTCGCAAAGGATTAAAAAGCTTTCGCTGTTTGCTGCGATCTGGAATGCAATTGTTGGTGGACGTGGCAACAAACACAAAACGTTGGTCGATCAGTTTGCCTATGCGAAAGGAGGAACGGGTCGAGTTTACGAAAAAATGGCTGAATTTATAGTCGCTCAAGGCAATGAGCTCAGAACTCGAACGCCAGTGAAAGGGATTGCTATCGAAGGCCTAGAAGCCAAGGGCGTCATCCTTGAGAATGGGCAGATTCTTTCGTACGATCATGTTATCAGCACAATGCCGCTCACGAGCTTGGTGAAACAGCTTCCTGGTGTCCCTCAAGATGTGACGAGAGCCAACGCCAATCTCAAGTTTCGCAATACCATATTGGTTTTCTTAGAAGTTCAAGCGCAGAATCTATTCCCCGATAATTGGCTCTATGTTCATTCACCTGACCTCCAATGCGGACGCGTGACAAATTTCCGCAATTGGTCTGCGGATCTTTATGGAGCGTCGAAGAATACTATACTCTGCCTGGAGTACTGGTGTAATTTCGAAGATCCTTTATGGATAGAAAGTAGCGAAAATCTGATTGAACTCGCCAAACGTTAGATTAGAACAACAGGATTGATTGGAAACACTCCGATTATCAATGGCTCCGTGCACCTCATCCCTCGTTGTTATCCGGTATACAAGACAGGGTATAAAGATGACCTGAACAAAGTTACCGACTACTTGCGTAGAATTTCATCTCTCACCTTGATCGGTCGCTACGGCTCTTTCAAGTACAACAATCAAGATCACAGTATCCTAATGGGAATGCTGGCGAGTGAGAATATTGCCGATGGATCTCAACACGATCTATGGCAGATCAATACCGACGATGAGTATCAAGAGGAAGCAACGATTACAGCTTCGGGATTGCTGACAGCTACTACTCTGGTACCGAACGCGTGAAGCGAAGGTAGGCCAAGCCGTCCAACAAAAGAATTGGGAGACTCAGCAGAAAGATCAGGTAGCCAGGCTGCTCGACTCGTCCCGGCTCCAAGCCTCCCGAACCCACACCCAAGAACAAGATGAGGGCAGTGGATGCTGCAGAAAGACTTAGGCAGCGGATCAGACGGATACTTGCAGTTTCCGAGAGGTTCTGGAATCGGAGCCAAGCGGATTGCAGGTAGAGTGCTATGGAACCCAAAAACACAAAGAGATGAATAGGAATAAAAAGCACCATAATTTTGCCATTGCGAGAGAAAATAGTATGACCGGCATCCTTCAGGGTGCCATAGGCTGTGCTGCTGGAATCGCCGTGACGAACGTTATTCCACCAGCGCTGCATACCGATGCGAGAAAGTTCGACGGGGCCAGCGAAATCTGACAAGTATGCTTTGAAAAAAACTTCTTTGATCACTCCGCCAGAAATATGAGCGCAAGCGGAGTGCGAATCAAATGCACAACGCTTGGCGTCCGAATAAGCCTGTTCGAGTTCATTACGACGATTATCGGAGAGCCAACCATTCTCGAGGCGGTTATTGATGAATACGTCGGCCTTATATATACGTAAGAACGATCTGAGATTATTGGTCACTGGGGACTGTTCTGGCGCAGGACTATAGATGAAGCGAGATGCTCCCAAGCCGATAAAAAGCGCAAGCAGACTTTTAACTATGAGGATATAGCGTGTCTTTTGCGCTTTGACCAAAGCAATTACACCGTGCAGAATGATATGAGTCACGAGAAAGACTAAGGGAAGGATTAGCAGCCAAGGTTTCAGCGAGTGCATTGCAACTAAGAGGATGGCGTAGACGATGACATCGCGAATAACTACAAGAATGCTCTGATGTACATGTCTAAAAAAGGCAACACTCGCCGCTAACCATAGGGCAATGAATGTAAAGGTCAGCGATTCGGTCAAGTAGGTCGTCAGGAAATCAAAAGTCGCATGAGAACTCAAAATGAGGAGACAAGTAATCGTGGATATCCATCGTGCGAGCTGCCCATCACGGGGCATACAAAGCTTCAGCAACAATACCGCGATCAGACTCATCACAAAAGCCAGCAGCGAATATGAGATGTTGATCTGTTGCGATAGCCACCATACAGCTGGGAAAGTTTGACCGCGGAGGTGTGTTTGTGTCGCAACAAATTGAGCATTTTTTAAAAATTTTAATACTTCTGCATATCCCTCTGTATCGACAAAGCTATTCATGGGTGGTCCATAAAAGCAGACAAAACCCCATATTCCTACAGCGATAAAGAGTATCCAGTCGAGGTGCAGCCGCTTCACTTATCTTCCTTTTATGAGGCCACGGAGGCCGCCTGTGGTTTAGCACACTAATTTAGCGATAATTTCTCACGTACTCTCATTCTATTGCAAGATTCTCAGTGATACCAAAGGTACCACTGAGAGATGAGTACATATGCCTCAGAAAATTTCATTCAGGTCAGGTGGCATCCGT
>JBGSTF010000086.1:0-5900 GCA_041736645.1 Oligoflexus sp.
CTGCGGGCATTGGTCGGTGCTGCTGAAATGTTCCTCTCGTAAGAGTTATCTTCAAGCATGAAGAGCGAAGAGCCGGATCATTGGATCCGGTTTTTTTTATGCATTGAGGCGAAATTGTGGATGGGGTGAAGCGGCTGCAGGTGATTCGTTAGTTGTTGTGTCGGGGGTGTCAGTGGCAATGGGGGACTGTTCAGCATTTGCTGGAGCATCAGCAGTCGCTGCAGCTGGTTCCGATGATGATCCTCCAGTGGCCTTGCTAAACTTGCCGTCTGCGCAAGATGTAGAGATGCCGGCGAAGCTAAAGGCAATGATACAAAAGAGCTGGCGCATGCGTTCTTCCCCTGTATGAAACTCTTCGAGTATTTGATTCTGTTTCGGAATCCGCTAGGTCCGTCTTTAAGCCGAATGAAAGCTTGAGAAATTCTCGAATTATCGCCGGATCTTACCTGCATTTTGTGTATGATAATTTGTTGCATAAGCCTGAAAATACCGGTAAAGATCAGCGGGCGAGCCTGCTAGGCTCATGGCTTTTGTGTACGAGACTTAGGCGAAGTCACTGGCAATTATTGATGGGTGGGTAAAGCCAAAAGCAGAAAAATTCGATTCCTACCGATGGTAAGAAACGAGGGTCCGACTTGGGAAGGCCTTGGCTAGGCAACTCTGTTCAGAATGCGTTTTGGAATCACAATGGTGAATCGTGTGCCCTGGTCGATCCGGCTTTCAACCGTCATGCTCGCGCCGATCTTTTCCATGCTAGCCTGCAGGGAAGCCATGCCGAAACCTCGACCTGAAATTTTGGTCACTTCCGATCGGGTTGTAAATCCTGGGTGAAAGATGAGTTCGATCATCTGCTGCTCGGTGAGTTTGTTTTGCTCCTCCTCACGGAGGAATCCCAGATCCCGAGCTCGGGCTTCTATCTTATGAGGATCAATGCCTCGACCGTCGTCACTGACTTCGATCTTCCAGGCAAAGTAATCTTCTGAAAATGCAATCTTAAGCTCTGCTTGGGCTGGCTTCTGGCCTCTTTGCTCTGGTGATTCGATCCCATGATCAATGGCATTGCGTAAGATGTGTGGAAGTTGGGCAAACAAGGGTGAGGCCCAGTCTGGGTCTAAACGAATATGTCCTCCAACAATCTGAATCCTGACGTGCTTTTCCAGCTGTCTGGCCAGAACTTCCATCTGCTCTGGAATAATTCCTAATAGATCCAGAGCCTTCTTAAAGCGATGGTTGATGAGGAAGGTTTCCAGTTCATTTCGACATTCTTGAACCAGGGTTTTCGATTCCAGGTCCTTCAGCAGTTTATGCATTTCATCGGAGCGAATTGTTATGTGCTGTCGATCGGAATCATCAAGACCGAGGAAACTCTCGTTAAGGCTTAAAAACTCCTCCAAGCTTTTGCTAACCTCTGTGAGATTTTGGGTGCTTATGCTGGGCCGATCCTCGAGAATATGGATGAACTTTGCCAGTTCCTCTAGGCCAAAAATCATTGCATTGCCTTTAATGGTATGCAGCTCTAGCCGAATCTTGCTTTGTTCAAGGTCAATGGAGTAGGATTCACTGCGTCTGAGGCCTGCTCTTGTTTCATCTAGAAATCTCCAGAAGGCATCGCGATGAGCCAAAATCTTCAGCAAGGAACGATTTTTTTGGTCCTGCTGAATCATCTCTTCGAGTCGCGTGATGTTGCTCATGGAAAAGAGCAAGCGTTCCACTTGGCCATCTTTATCTTCAATGACGCTAGCAGAAAGACTGAAGACTGAGTCGCCCACTTCAAAACGCTTTGGTAGAACATCCAGGGCCACTTCGTGAGGTAGAACATTGTCGTAAACCTGCTGGAAGCTGCAGATAAAAAGGCTGCGGGCTTTGCCGCTGAAACCGAGAAGATCGACAAAGTCTTGACCGCCCGGTTCTTGATTGCCAAATATTGCTCGGCAAGAAGCGCTGTAGTTAGGAGCAACGCGGCGATTTTTATCAACCAGCAGAAATCCGTGTTGGACGTTATCCAGTATCACTTTGATCTCTTTCGTACGTTCTTGGACGAGCGTTTCAAGGGTTTCATTGCTGGCCTGCAGAGCCACGACAAGTCTTTTGTTTTCTAGAAAAGCATCGGAAAGTATGCTCGAGGAGACGAAAATAATGGCCAGAATCACCACAAAAGAACCGACGAAAAGCAGGGTGACGGAATTGATAATGCCGATGGCGATGAGCGCATCATGAACACCCACCAGGACCAAGAAGATATAAGAGAAGAGTAGGGTCTTCAGACCTTTGCGATTCAGTTCCGGTGACCTAATGGCTTTCCAGTACATCCAGCAGCCTTGGAGAACCCAAAAAAAGCTAACAGCAATAGCGAATTTACGGCCCTTCTGTAACCAATCGAGGTTGAAATGCCAAGTGAACGAGGCAAGAGCGAGGATCATAGCCCAACCATAGGCTTGCTTGATGATCGCTGACCTCTTATTGAACTTGTAAAAGAAGGATGCAAAAATATTCAGATACAGCGACCCTAGGGCGAGACTTGGATAATTCAGAATTAAGTTGATTTCAGGTGGGATGATGGTTTGCATCATATCGGTGACGCCGGCATAGTAATAGAGGAAGCCGAACAAGGCTAAAAACGACAAAAAGTACATTGTGTACCGTGTTTTTAGATAGTAGTGCAGAAACAGAAGGCCAGAGATGAAGCATAGGAAAGCCGAAAAGACCCGTAGATCTCCAGAGAACATTTGCCAGTAGGAGATACGCAGATCATCGCGACGATACGTCTCAAGCTGAAAGGGAAGCTGATAGACTCCGACCATATTGATGGTATCGACGCGCATGGTAAACACCATAAGCTCGTCAGTTACACGAAACCGAAGCGGCACGGCTTGGGCGGCAAAATATTTTTGCCCTGATCGAAGTCCCCCGCGTTCGAATATCAGCTGGCCTTGGGCAAAGGCCTGAAATGAAGCCATATAAGTATCGACGAGGATGACGACCTCTTGTCCTAGCAGCTCAGGTGCGAAGTGCAGGTGAGCCCGGTACCAGCCCACACGGAAATTCTTGCCGTCTCCATAAACTTTGTTCCAATTGCCAGGTGCTTTGAGTGTTTTCCAATGGCTGGCGTCGAAAGCGATATCCTTGTTTTCTGGACGATCCTCTCTGGAAAAAAGCCACTGACCCGTCAATGGAAAAGGACTCTGCAGCTCTTTGATTTCAAAATTGCACGAGTCGCAATTCGCAGCGTAGGACAGCTGAGCTTGGCATATCAGAAACAAAAATAGGAGAAACTTGGTCGGTCGCATGTCCAACTCGTCTAGAAGGATTCTGTCAAATCATTGACACATCAATGTAACGACTCTCTCCCATTTTATCACGGGACCGTGCAGCTGAGAATGTTCTTGCAGATCTGTGTGCGATTGCCCAATCGGTCGATATTGGACCGCGCATCTTCCCTATATTGGCCTAAGCAATAATCTGCAGAGTATTCGGAGCTGCTGATTCTTTCGATCCGCTATGTATCACAAACAAATTGAAAGGCAGAAAAGGGGCCCAAAGGCCCCTGTCGCCATGCCGATAAATTTTGTTAGCTTAGAAATTGAAGTCTTTGATATCGCAAGGGGAATAGTCGAAGTCTTCGACAGTCTCGGGCTTTGCTGGGTCGGTAACATCCTTGACTGTGACAGTGCCTTCTTCGGCTGTCAGCTGATAGATCTTCGCTGGGGGGCTTTCACCTTCGACATAGATTTTAGCTTCCAGCGTTCCGGATACGAGTTCACAGCTCGTCGAAGTAAACTTCATGAGCATCTTGTTGAAGCTTGTTTCGATAGAACCACCGCCCTGGCGCGAGGCTTTGATGGTTCCTGATTCTATCTCTTTTGACAAAAGCTGACGGCCTTTGCTGAGCTTGTCCCAGATCACAGTCACTTGCAAGGGAGCTGCTTCCAGGGTGGCAATCGAGAGCTTCAAATCTTTGACGATGCCGTCTTTAGCTTCAAAACTATCGGAACGCTCGGTGGTAAAACTCAGGGATTTGCTGCGGCTGATGCTGCCATCAGCTAAAGCACTTTGAGAGAGCCATTGCACCTGGCGCGTGCCTGTCACAGAGCTGGCGAGACTTCGGGTGATCTTTTCCTGGGTCTTCAAGTTCAGCCGCTCAAGCTTACGTGCTGCACTTCGGTCGATCGTCACGTCCAACTGATAGCCGGAGAGGTCGCTTTCAAAATCGATGGCTGCGAATTTGCCATTTGCTGTACAGGCGACGTCGCTGCCTTCCTTCATCCAAGTCCGAGAAATTTCATTTTCTATGGTTGACGAGGCATTGATCGTGAACCGCGGCAAAGTTCGTTCCCAACTGATGCTTTTATCGATGTTGATCGTAACGAGAGCCTTGCTGTCCTGCTCCGTGCATTTTCGATCCATAGTAAAACTGGCGTCAGCAGCTAAGTTCAGAAGACTCAGACTGCTGGCGTTGCTTACCATATTGGTGTCGCTCAAACTGTCCAAGGCTTCTCCCAAACTTGCACTGACGGCAGCCTCACTTTCAGCGGAGTCAGTTATCAGTGAAGATGAGGTTGATGACACAGCGCGTTCATCATTGCTTTGACCGCAGCCTAGGGCCAGCAAACCGATCATCGAGAAGCAAAAAGTGGATCGAAGTTTGGATATTTTCATGATGTCTCTCCAAGAAAGTTTCTGTCCGATGGGGTGTCCCATCATCACCTACAAAAAGCTTATCGGCAGCGCATCTTTGCAATTAAATTTTAATTTCAAGATATTGAAAAAATGGATTTAAATGAGATTTAATGAATAATGACCATCGTAACTTTGCAAAGATATGCAGCTAAGCTCCTCATAAAGCTTACCAGATAATTGTTGGTAAAATTGCTGTTCGGGCATCACTATTTACTAAACAATTTCAATATCTTACCACTCCGAACTCCTCTCTTGATGGCTAACTATCGATACTCATTCAGAAAACATTTTGCGGAATTTAGCAATGGGGAGCAAAAATAGCTAAAGTTTTTAGTGTATTAGCCGATACGGTATTTGGCCTTTTGTAGGTTCCAAAAGTTTTTGAAACCTAAAAGTGGCCATAAAAAACGGTTCAACTTTGAGGGTAAAATCGGCTATGACACTGATATCCGAGGCTCGAAAATACCAAAAAAAACAAAGCCCTAAAAAGCTTTCTGCTGATCCGAAATCAGCCGTTCCAGCTTCCGAAACACTGTCCAAGCCAACAACCAAAAAACCCGCTAAACGCCGTTCTCGCCGCTATAAGCATTCCAGAAATCGTTCAATCTCCCGTAATTTCTTTTCCATAGAGCCGTCCCGTAAGACCGAAATCTTATGCCCTACAGGATGCGAACCATTGGACGGAACCAAGAAAACTTTCATTAGCTATGGATTCTACAGCCTTCAAAGCGGAAAGAAGGTTCGCAAATATAAGTGTAAAGTTTGTGATCGCTTCTTTGGGCAAAACACTTCCAGTTACAGCTATTGCCAGAAAAAGCCAGAAATCAACGAAAGTATCCTGAAGTGGTATGTGAGTGGTGTAAGCCTTTCACAGATAGCCAGAAACCTAAATGTCAATATCAAGACCGTTTGCAATAAGTTTGAGGAACAAGGATTGATCTGTCGGGAAAAGACCTATCAAGAACTTGCCTCTTATTCCTGTAAGGACGAAATAATCATAGAACTTGATGAAATGGATACCTACGTTAAGAAGAGAACCAGTGCTGTGACCATTTGTGTCGCCTACGATGTTGAGCGGGACTATATCGTATCTATTCATGCTTCCCCGAAGATCAAAAGAGGAACGGAACTGGAAGAAAAGAAGGAAAAGGGAGAAGCCAATAAAAGTTTTTCCTACCAAGCAATATCCGAAGTGCTTCGGGATATTGAAATCTACAGTAAAG
>JBGSTF010000134.1:0-7411 GCA_041736645.1 Oligoflexus sp.
AAATCGAGGAGCATCTGACGGACAAGCTCCTGCCAAGGGCTCCCTATCGTCAGTATGTTCTAACATTTCCCCATAGTCTTCGCTACCGTCTGGCCTGGGACAGCCAGCTTCTGGCGGCTATCCACAAAACAGTCATCGATCACATCTATCGATTTATTCGGGATCAACTTTTTGGAAAGTTCAAGAGAAAAGATCTACGTCCAGGATCGGTGAGTTTTATACAAAGATGTGGATCGCTCTTCAACTTAAACCTGCATTTTCATCTTCTGGTCTTGGACGGTGCCTTTATCTGCCAAGAAAAAAAGCGTCCTTTTTTTCATAAGATTGAGGGGCCTAGCAGTGAGGCAATAGGCGAACTGCTCGCGTCAATCATCGAAGCTGTGGAACTTTGTCTCGGCAAACGAGGGCTCCTGGAGGAGGATGCGTCGATGGGAATTGAAGATGACTTACTCAGCTTCGAAGCAGCCAGCCGCGCCTCGGTTAGGCAAACCATAGCCTTTAGTGAGCGTCGGGGGGAGCGGGTCAGAAGAATCGGCTTTCCAAGGCAAGGCGCGGTGGAGTTCAAGGGCCCGCAGTGTGTCGCTCGATCGGGATTTAGTCTGCACGCCGCGAGTCAAATTCATCGTGAGAATCGGTACGGCCTGAGTCAGTTGATAAATTATATGGCGAGGCCACCCATTGCCGAGGAGAGGCTCACAAGAAATGCAGCGGGTGATATTGAGTATAAACTCAGGCAGCCTTGGGCAGATGGGACATCGGGGATCAAGCTGAGCCCTTCGGAGTTGATCGAAAAGTTGATCGCTCTGATCCCTCCCCGCAGCAGCCCTCTCGTTCGCTATGGAGGAGTTTTTGCACCGAATTTCAAGAGGCGCGATGAGATTATCCTTTGCCCTGGCCAGCGCAAACGCAAGGTTTCCGTGGGAGCTACCCTTTGTGCTGGCAAGTCGAATAAAGTCAAGGTGGGTGCCCTTAGCTGGGCCCGACTTTTGCGGCGGGTATTCGCGGTGGATGTTTGCAAGTGTCCCCGCTGCAGTGCCGATCTTGAGATCATAAGTGCCGTGAATTTTGTCACCATTTACATTGATCTCGGCTGCGGACGACAGAGTATTGACAGAGATGGCGAGACTCTGTTGCGCGGGGACCAATACCAGACACCTGAGGGAAACAAACTTCGCCTTTGGATACTTGGCGGTCCAGTTACCTGGTAAGTGCATGCGCTCGGCACGGGACCATGCCTCCTCGTCTGTCGCCGCAACCAGCCGATCGGGAATGATCAACCAGTCCCCGTCCAAATCGGGAGTCGTCGAAGACCCTTGGCTGAGCTTGGCTCTTAGGTCAAATACAGCGATCCCATTTCCTGGTCAACAAACGTCCAGAGATCAAGACGGCCATGCCTTTTGACCACAATTTCTCCGCAATAGTGGCTATAAACAACTGAAAACACCGAAGACTTATGCTTTGCATTCTTGAGCATGATTCTTGCTGATGACGTCTCCATCTCTTGCTCCCGAGGTCAAGTGACTAGGTCGAGCGAAGTCGAAATCATCGCATGTTATGAAATCGGAGTCTTAGATGAAGAGTTTGATCGTGAAGCAAGGGGCCTTGATTATCTCCGCATTTATGTTCATGGGTTGCCACCGTCAGCAAGCAAGCGAGACCAAGATAGTCGTGGCTGGTCCAAATACTCCGGATCGTAGCTTTGGAATAGGCTTGCCACTTTGGTCAAAGAAAAGACTCGGCGTGTGTTGGGAAATTGGCAATGTTTTCAGTAGCGATCAGAAGAGAATGATTGAATCAGCGGTGGTAAAAGAATATGCCCAAGCTGAATTTGAACTTTATAACTGGAACGAATGTGGCCCTAAGCAAATCGTTGCAGATTCCAGCTCGCCATTTGGAGTCACTTATACGCCCAATATCGACGAGGATATTCGAGTTGATAGCTGCGATAATACGAACAATCCACGTGCAAGCGAGGAAGGATGCGACAATTATTCGGCTCTTGGATCCGATAACTTAACTTTGCTTGGAGGTGTGCATCTCAACCAAAATGCAGACACCACAGGCTTGTGCAGTGGCCAAAAAAACGGCTTTTGTCTGCAAAATTATGCGCTCCATGAATTTGGACACGCGATGGGACTCAGTCATGAACATGAAGGAGTAGGCGCCGATAATTGTCCGGCAATCGGAACTGTTGAAGCAGAATTTCGGAAAGGAAAAACTACCTTTGGTGTTACTGACAAAGACTCGATCATGAACTATTGTAAAAATATTCATGATATGGTCAATCTTCAGGAACCGAAATTGAGCTCCGCTGATATGAGTGGATTGCTCGCTCTCTATAACGAGCCAATCATCACATTTGCTGGATCTTCCACGGAAGACGAAGATCAAATCATTTCCGCACTGCAGGTCAACACTCTATCCAGCCCATCTGGTCTGAATCAATCAACTGAGTATCGATACAAAATCGTTGGGGCTAGCGCTGACTGCAAAGTAGAAACGAATTACAGTGGCTGGCGGAGCCTCCAAATACCCATCAATGACGATCTGATGAACTTTCTGCCTGGGCAAACAGTCATATTGTGTGCTCAAGGTCGCCGAGCCAAATTTATGCAAAACCTGGAAAGGTTTTCTGTCTACCAATGGCTTCGCGAATAGATGAATCTTCGGAGATCCTCAACCGGTCTCTCTGACCTTACTTCTCACCACAAGAAGATCTTTACGGCGAATCATAGACCACACTAAGGAAAAATCTATGAACATTTGGAATCTATCTACCGAGTACTTGGCGCGCAACGCAATATTAGCAGGACTGCTGATGATTGGATGTTCCCCTCAGCATTCCAAACCCGGCAGCCATATGCACACGCTTCCGAATCAAGACTTTACGGTTCTTGATTCGCCTTCAGAGCTCTACATGAACCTTATTGCATTCTTCGGGGCTTCAGAATTAGACTTCGATCCGGATCCTTCTCAACTTTCATTGACTTGGCCACTCGCTACTGAGCACGTAGATTTACTCACAAGGTTCGGCACACCAACCCTTTTAGCCACTGTTGATGAAAGCAATTTCCAAGCTGCATATTTTCATGAGGCTTTGGACATAAGGCGCCCCAATGCGATCGATAGCGACGAAGTGAACGCGCCGGTATCTGGTCTTGCAACTGTTATCTACGATGGCGATCCAAGTGGTAACGAAGTCTCGGATTATAGTGTTGGGATTGCTATCTATGATCCAAAATCCCATCTCGTTATCAATCTCCTCCATGTCCTTCCTATTGATTCTGTAAAAGCGGGTGAATTAAAAAGCGTAAAGCAAGGCGATCTGATTGGCCATCTAACACCGGTTGAATCTATGAAGCCGGAGTTCGAGATTAATTACCGACATACTCATTTGGCCGTCGTTGATGTTCACAATAAAAAACTAGTGAATCCTCTGACTCATTTTGCCCAATATAAGGACAGCGTTCCTCCGACAGCAAAAGATGTCTATCTGTTGGACGAAACCGGGCGGCGCATGGACTCGCTCCATAGCGGGTCGCTCGACCTCGTCGCCAATGTTTTCGATAGGGATGATTCGTCACAAAGAAATTTCGAAATTGGTTATCTAGCCTTCAAAGTCACTGACGATCAAGGGCTTGAACTTAAGTCGTTGGAGAGTTGTGGCCTGAATAGTTTGACCGAAAATTCACTAGATTCTGCATCTTCGAAAAACATCAACTCTTTCTTGGACCTCAGTGGCGCAATAGAGCAAGCCAGTGAAGTCGAGTGGATCGATCTCAAAACCGACGCTGCTAATCCAAATAGATCGTTTCGCTATGCACTAACCAACATCAAGTCAAATCAAGGCGCTTGCAGCGTTATGCCTGACCAAGATGGAATTTTATCCATTGCCGATAACGTGAAATATATTGATGTATTCATAGCCATTCGCGATCAACATGGCAATACCACTACAACCACAAAGCGCTTTGAGAGATGAATGGTGGCTTTGCATGGACTCAGCGTCATTGCAAGGCGCGGGATGGTATGATTGAAGCGATCCTGCCACACAGGTGCTTGCCAGTAAATGTGTCATAACGCTTTTAACTAACAACGAGCCATCAGCATCATGCGCAGCAATCGTCCAAAGCGATGGGCGCGGCGTGTCCGAAACTCAAGACACATTTAGCCAGTTTGATGATGTTTAGTCGCCAAATATGGTGCTTGTAACTGCAAAAACATACACTTACAGAAATAATCGGGGTTGGCACGACATATGCTCTAGGTACCTCAAGTGGTCCTTTGCAGCACCGAGTTTTCAACTTATGAAATCTTAGGACCTCACAGTATGATGAGAACAGTGCTCTTAGATATTTCTTCGCTTTTGGCTCTGTTTCAGATAGGGCCTTTTTAAACGATTGAGTCAAAACTGGACTATTTTAAAGGAACAATCTTGTGAATTTTTGGAACTCTCTACGAAGACCTATGCAAACCTGGGCCCTCATTGGAACGATGGCTGCTATGAGTGCTTGTTCCCACATGGAAACAAAAATGTGGGATCAAAGCGCATCGTTTGGGCCTGTAACTAAAGTATCAAGCGCTCATTACCTGTGGGGTAACTTTGCTGAAACTGTCGGGGCACCTTGCACCAAAGGTGTTGCACGCATAGAACGTGGATTTACTTCTGCTCAGTTCTTTATGACCATTTTTAGTTTAGGCTTGTACTCTCCAGACACTCATATTATCACTTGCAAAGGTTAATCATGATACTTCGAAACCTTATGAAGTCCGTTTTTTTACCCCTTCTCGTTCTAAATTTTATGTCCGGTTGTATGACAACTCACTATACTTTTCCAAATTCGCCTGTTGAAAAAACCGAATACGCACATTTTGATAGCTTTTTAGGTCAGGTCGCCCCAGTTGAAGCGAGAAATTTCTGCGAAGGTAAGTTTCATCAAGTGACCTTTCAGCAATCATTTTCCGACGTTTTACTCTCCTGGTGTACCTTCGGTATGCTGCAGCGTGAAACGGTGACTCTTCAGTGCGGCAGATGAGGTTCACAGTTTGAACTTTCAAGAAGAGGAGTCCCTATCATGAATCACTACATAGCAGCCGCATGCTTCGTCCTAGTGAATGCTTGCACGACCATTTCGATGGAAGATTCCTTTCAATCCAAGGGCATTGAACTCGCAGCTGTTGAACTCAGCTGCCCAAAGGAGCAATTGGTGGCTCAGGTTCTGCAAAGAGCAGCACACTGTGCAGGCTCTCGGATGAGTGTGAGTGGATGTAGCAAGAAAGTGGTCTATATCTGCTTGTTTTCCGGCGAATGGACTCAGGTTCGGGAATTTTGGCCAGGGTCTTGAGCTCAACTCTCAAGGCATAAAACGAGTCATGCCCGAACTGGAAAGAATCGAATAAATGGGTCGCCTATCGTCGTTCTCAAAGTCGATATGAAGAGAGTGATTTGATCAATCGGCTCAACCCCTTTGCTGATAGCAAGGATTTGCCCTTTAAGAATTTTGGTTTGGATCCCAATCAGGATGGAGAGATCTTGGGGGCTGCCTTTCCCGAGATCGGCGCTGACCCTCTGCAGAATCAAGCATTGCTGGCCTATCTTGCAGTGACACAAGGTTTGACCTGCACGGCCACCTTTGGCTTGGGCATGAACGTGACTTTGGATGGTAAGGACGTGAATAAGCCTCTGTTGACCAATACTCCAACGGCTTTCGACTATTCGCACAACGCCCATCGAGCCACTCAAGCGGTTTTGTGGCATAAAGTTCTCGATACCCTCGATCGCTTGATCACCCTGCTCAAAGCAAATGAGTATCGGAATGGCGAGAGCTACTGGGATCATTTAATGATCTATATCGCCACGGAATTTGGTCGAGATAAAAAACGCAAAGACAGTGCTCGCGAGTTTCCTACTGGCCACGATACCAACAATGGAGTCGTGATTATTTCCCCTCGGGTGCAGGTCGGACGAATTTTGGGCGGAGTGGATAGCAAAACACTCAGAACCTTTGGCTTTGATCCTGAAGCCGGAGAGCCCGAGCCAGGTCGTGAGATGACGGAGCGGGAGATCTATGCTGGTATTCTTCATGCGCTCGAAGTCGACACTTCGGGCAGTGGTCTCCCCTCGATGAGGGCCATGCGTCGTAAGTCCTGATTGGAGTCACCAGTCGAGCGCCACAGTGGATACCACCGCTATAAATAATTTTAGCGGGGGAGGAACTGACGACTCAGCGCGAGCGGATTTGATCCGGATTTGATGGGAACTCCATCCATAAGAGGCGGATTCCTTTAATCCTTCTCAGGGTTGAGTTGCGCTTGCAATATCTGTGCAAGAAATCACGATCTAAGCTATAAGCTGAGCTATCGGGATCTGGAGAAGATGGCTGCAGAACGTGGGCTTGAAGTTGACCATACCACGATCTACCGCAGGGTTATCAAGTTCACGCTAGATCTGGAAAAGGCTGTTCGTCTGATTAAACGGCCAGCAGGTAAAAGCTGGCGTCTGGGCAAGACTGGCTCTTTCGCTGCTCATGATAGACAGATCCTGTTCGATGGTCTTAGTATTTCTGGCGATGAACTTTCCGTTCATGAGCAATCCCAGGTGAAGGCCTTCCCGATGACCAAGAGGACCAGATGGCAGCAGACTTGTATTTCCATCCCTCTTCAGTGATTTCTAAAAGTTCCATGCGTCTTGCTTCGGCTTTAAACCACCAGATTGAATGCTTGGCAATCCGCGACGTGGACTCGCCGTTTCGATGAGAGCTCTTGGTTGAAACGTTAATGCGCAGCAGGAAGAACCATTAGGGAGTTCAAATGCTGGCACAACATGGACGGCAATCTTCTGCTTGATACATGTCTGAACAAACTCATTAAGAATATCACTATCTTCAGCATCGATCTGGCGATCCCTTTTCTCGAGTGTGCCGTCAAAATTCCAGAGACCCCAGACATATTTGTCATCGGCCACGAAAATTTCCGCTGCACGACCTTCCGATAGGGCCCTGCTCACGGCCTCGACACCGTCGACGCGTTCGACGTATCCGTTGACTCTATACAGCTGACTCAAGACTCGTCTTCGACGTCTGGAAAAATGTGCCTTCATAGCATTTCTTGCCAAATTGAAGAACGTATCATGAGGGAACCCCGCAAGCTTTTTCTGTGTGAGAAAAACATGAACTCCTTCTAGCGCTGAAAGTTGATTGGCCTTTTTTGTCATCCAATTGGCCTCACCGCAGAAAAGGATTGGTAACTTTTCTTGACCCATCCCTTTTATCACAAGACTCATAAGTTCAGCTCTTTCTAAATCGAAAAACTTCTGAATGCTTTTGACTTTCACCACACCCAATTGTTCGATCTGCGTTGGCAAAATCTTAAGAACTTCGGTATGACTTCCAAAAGAAGTCACGGCAATAAA
>JBGSTF010000149.1:0-24132 GCA_041736645.1 Oligoflexus sp.
CGTTCCCCACTTAAGAAATTTGCCCATGATCTCAGCATTGAGACGCTCATGTTCGGTTGAATTGAAGCCAAGCTTGCTGGATGCAATGCCGAATTCACCGATAAAAACACGTTTGCCCGTGATGGACGGTTTGGGTGCTAACTGGGCATTGATATAATCCAAGGTTGCAGAAACTTGAGCTTCGGAAGCCTGCTGAACGTCGTAGCTGGAGTAGGATACATAGTCGACTTGGGTTTTTGGAAGGACGGCATTGACCAGACGGCGTTTGCCTTGCAGCATGGCGTCCTGAACCTTATTCACTTCTGTGTAGTTGAAGATCCTGGCTTGGCTATTGGGAACATCGCGGCGAGCATCATCAATGGCTTTTTGCCTGATGTTGAGCCAGCTGATCATTCCCTGTATTGCCTGCTCAGGTGCATCATTTGCCGTGTTATAATCGGGCAGCAAGTACCAATCTCCTTCCCAGTGACCAACAAAAAAAGTTTTGGAACTGTCGGCATAGTCAGTCAGGAGCTTTTTGGCAAAGGCATAGGTTGCTTGGTACTCTTCGGTTTGTTCTTGAGCCGAAAATCCGTCAAACCATGGGGAACTCGATCGATACCAGAAAAAGTAGGTATTGAAATCCATATTCAGAATTTGTCGAAACGCGTCATCATCCTTGACCCGCAATTTGATCATGCGAGAACCCATTCGGAAAATTTCTTTGGCACCTTCTAGGACCGGATCATCCTGAGTGAAATGATAGGCAGGACCGATGATTTGAGTGCCGACGATTTGCTCAAAGGGCACGTTTTTGAGGTCAACCGGCTGTTTGGATTGGCTGGACTGTTGAATCCCTTGGACGATGCTTCGCGATTGCTCCGGGCTGCCGATCAGCCAGAGCTGATTCGCAGCTTGTTTGCAAGTCCAGACGCCGATATCCGCACCGTTATCAGTCTTAAAGCTGAGAACATCAAGACATTTGTCATTCCAGGCGCTACGTATTTCAAAAGCATTGCCGCGTTCTACTAAACGCCACTGCTGATTAACTTTGCCATTGCAATCCCACTGAGATACAGGTGCACCATCATCAGGATTGAAGCCTTGCAAGTCGAGACACTTATCACTGTGCTTCACTCGAATGCTAAAGGTTCCACCCGCTTGTGCGCTCCATATCCATTGCTGATTGGATTGGGTTGCATAGGACCACTGTTGAATCCTGGCGCCTCGAGTCATGGATTGATCCCGGACATCAAGCACCTTACCGGTCAGATCTGACTTTATTTGAATATAGCCGAGTTTAGAAAGAGCATTGCCGTCGACGCTTGCCAGTTGAGAGGATTGTTTCGCCTTACAAGCACTGAGAGAGATCAGGCCCACCACAAGAATCAGCCACCGCTTCATAGTCATGCTCCATCATTTCGTTGCTGTGCTAAGCCTCCTATTCAAAAAGAGTACCAGAGGTAAAAATGTCTTCGATTAATTATAAGCATCTAATATAGTTGGATAATAATTAAAAGGAAGCAGCGAGTTTCAAACCCAAATTGTCTTGAACCTTGACAGGGTTGAAAAAGCACGCGCTCAGTCTATGGCGAGGGAGGCGTCTAAGACTTTCGAAGGTTTACCATACGAAGGCAGCGCTGCTGAGTTTGCCTCTGGATGAGAAGCGCACGTTTGAGCGCCTCCGGCCAGGGTCTTTGGATGAGTTTAACAGCCAGTTCATCTCCACCCTCGTCGCAAAAAATCGGTAGCAGAGTTGCGACAAATGACTCTTGAACGGTGGCTTCAAGCTCTGTGGGGAGGAGTTCCAAATCCTTGATATACTGATCCTGATAAAGCCGGTGGAGATCCTTCTGACTGCTAGGAAATAGGGATGCAATTATGGTTTTGCGATCAGCAGCGGAAAGTTTAGATTGCCCTTCAATGATCGGAGCGAGGAGCTTTCGTTTGCTCTCCAGATCTGGCCAGGAGGCTTTGGCCATCAGATAGGCTTGCTCGCCATCACTGGAAGGGTCTCTTTTGCGTTCTAATTCCAACCAAGACATGGCTTTAGGGTGGCCCACTATACTGAGAGCTTGGATGATGTCCCATCGCTGATCCTGGTCCAAAGGATGATCGGCTGTGGGATACTGAAAAAGCTTAGCAAGTCTGTCGCTTTCCTGGGCTAAAGCCAAGACGCTGACCAGCAAATTGTAGCAAAGCCGATGGGTGTCCTCGGTGAAATTGGCTTCTTCCAACTTTTCATCGAGAATTTTAATAATGCGATTAACATAATGCTTTTGGCCTTCACTCTGGGGAAAAAGATCCAAGTAACGCAGGATCCGCTGTCGCAGTGTATCGGTCATTGCGAGCAAGCTTTGGTAGTTTTGTTCCAATGGAAACTGCTGTGCAAAAATATCTAAAAAATCGTCCATAGGCAGAATAGCATCCTCCACCATCGATCCCAGAATGTCCCAGAGGAGAAGACGCTGCAAGGGGTCCTGGACGAGATGAAGCGATTCTCTGACAAATTTCAAACTGAGAGGATCAAGTATGACCTTCACATAGTCGACGTCACTTTGGTTAGGAAAAACAAGGTCAGGACAATCCAGACCTTCAAATTCTTTCCAAGCTGTGGCCTCACCATGGTAAGGGATAAGAGACGAATGCAGAGATTGAAGTTTGCCGTCAGCATTCTTTTTGTAAAGCCCAATGCTAGTCCAATGCTCGCGAGTCATCGGATATTCCGGCAAAGCAGAGCCTTGCTTGAGCGCAAAGTGGTCAATTTTCCCAGCTCTGCAGCTGAATTCAGCTTGTAGAGTGTTTTGACCTGCAGTTTCCAGCCAGGTTTTGGCAAACTCGGTGAGTTTTTGGCCAGAGGCTTCTTCCAAGGTACCAATGAGATCTTTGAATTCTGTATTACGGAAGGCGTAGCGAGCAAAGTAAAGTTGCAGTCCCTTCACAAAGGGCGCTTCGCCCAATCTGGTGCTGAGCAACTGCAAAAAGGCTCCGCCTTTGCCATAGGTAATGCCATCGAAATTGCTATTGGCAACGTCAGTGTCAGGCACTAAGGTTGCCGTCGGATGGGTGGTTACCAGCTGGTCGGCATACCCGGCCCAACTCTTACTGGCATGAAAATGCAGCCAAACATCAGGGAAGTCGGGGTGCTGAGCCATAGCCATGGCAGCCGCGTAGGTAGCGAAGCTTTCATTGAGCCAAAGATCATTCCACCAGCGCATAGTCACTAAATTACCAAACCACATATGGGCCATTTCATGCCAGACAGTTTCCGCATGCTCTTGAATGTCGGCTTTGCTTCGATGCCCATTGGGAAAGAAGCTTTCGGCAAAGGTCACTGCCGCGACGTTCTCCATAGCTCCCGAACTAAAGTCAGGCACCACAATTTGATCATACTTTTGAAAGGGAAAGGGGTAGGCAAAGGTTTTGTCGAAATAATCGAGCCCAAAGCGAGTCCATTCCAGCCACTGCTCAGCATTCACATAAGACGCTAAGGACCGCCGAGACATAATCCTCAACGGAATACGAAAACTGCTGTCCTCCCAGATCTTGAAGGGACCCCCATGCAAAGAAAACACATAGGTGGCGATGGGAGCTGTCGGTGCAAAATCCCAGATCCGCATGGAACCAGACTTGCGAATGCTTTGCTCCCTTGTTGTCGATACCAACTGCCAGGATTTGGGAGCCTTCGCTCTGAGCTTAAAGATCGCTTTGAGGTCAGGTTGATCAAAGCATGGGAACATTTGGTTAGCGAAATAGGTTTCAAAATCAGAGTAGATGTAGACCTCATGGTCGAGCGGATCTTGAAAGCGATAAAGACCGACCCCGTCTCGACTGTATCGATGCTGAAAGGCAATGTGGATTTCGTTGCTCTGTCCGGCCTTAAACGAAGTTTCAGGAATTTGGATGGATTCCCCGTCATAAGCATAGGATCTTTCCTGGCCATTGATTTTGACTTTTTTAATGAAACCTCGCGCAAAATCGATACGAACCGGCTGTTTCTGAGGATTCAGCACAAAAGTTATATTGATATTGCCGGCAAAGTGAAGGTCATTTTCTGAAAGTTGAAGCTCGAGCTCGTATCGAACCTGACTTACCTGTAAGGCTCGCAATCGGGCACTCGACTCACTCAGTTTCGCCTGAGAGCCCTGGACGATAGCAGACTGAGTGAGTACCAACAGCAGAACGAAAAACCTGCGCATTCCGGTCTCCTGGAAATGAGTGCCGTTAGGGGGATCGGTGAACATTCTCCAGGCGTTGAATTTTGTCGAGTAAAAGATGCTTTAAGTCGGCTGTGTCGCTGTCAGTCTGAATTTTTTTCAGACGCTTGAGAGCAGCCTCATGCAGTCCCATCTTTTCCGCATTGATGGCTGTGACCAGTTCATCTGCTGCACCCAAGCTCTTACCGCCCAAAATGTTACGGTATTGATTCTGGGTTGCCACCGCTTCGTCAGTCATACCAAGCTCGGCCTGAATAGAAGCCAGCGTGTTGAGATTGGCGACCGATTGCTTGGCCTGCTCGCTGGCTGATTGTGCCAGTTTAAGAGCTTTCTGATCGGTCCGTCCACTTGTGAAATAGAACCAGGCGAGATTATTTTCGGTAAGACCATTGGGTGATGGACTCTTCAGCCATTGTTCATAGACTTTTTCTGCGCCTTTTTGATCGCCTACAAGGCTCTTAAGCTCGGCGATCATACTCAACTTTTCGTCAAACTCGGACGCTTCCAGTTTTTCGATAAGACCCTTCAAATCATCCTGGCCGACAGTCCCAGATCGCGCAAGTTCCAGTGTGGCCTGGACTAGAGGAAAGCTCACGGGGGCCTGCTGTGCCTGCGCATTGAGTCTACGGAGAGCTTCGCTAGTCTTTTTTACCGCAATCAATCGGCCTATACTGAAAATATTCAGGAGTCTTTTCTGCTCAGATTGCAGAGTGGATTTTTGAAGGGCTCTTTCAAAGACATCCAAGGCTCTTTCATTGAGCAGTGCTGGGGCAAACACAGCAGCGGCTAATTCCTGCTCATCCACGGAGCCGTTGAGCATAGGGCGGAACTGTTTGAGGATATCTCGAAAGTGGAGCGTCTCGGGCCCAGGCTTTTGGCTTTTGTCTTGAGCCATTGCCGAGCGATCCAAAAGTTCGCCCAAAATTTTCGCATACTCTTGAGCCGCTTCCGTTTGAGATCGATCGTGAGCACGGAACCAAAGGATACTCAAGGCACTGGGGGTATCCAGCGAAATGAAGCGATAAGCACCCGCCTCTAATTGAGCCAAAAGTCGCGGTTCGATCGTATCGTCCGGCTCGGATGAAGCAAAAGGCGACGCCGCGAAAACCTTGGTATTTCGCAAGCTGATCAGAGTCCCGTCCGGTAATTTTTTCAGTTCCTTGATGTCATAGGCGGTGCTCGCTGAATCGATCAGGAAGTATGGCGGAAGACTGGGGTCAGCTTTAGAGTGTTCCAAGCGACGAGCCCATTCTACTTGTTCGAAGTATTTCTTATAGTCCTTGTCCTGCTGAGCAAAGGAAGGAACGAACGACCAACCCTGGCTCAATTGACTATCAGGCGAAAGCATGACGCAGATATAGTTTCGAAGGGATGCCGCCATTTGAGCTTCAGGTTGCGCCTCCTCTGGGCAAGCTTCCATAACTGCCAGGGCTTCGGAAGCACCCGAGCTGATCTGAGGCAATCGATCCTTCAACAGTTTGAAGAGGAGCGATCCTTCTTTGTAACGTCGATCCTGCATCAGCTCTTTGATGAGACCCTGAATACTGGCGCTGCCTTCATTCTTGGCCAGCAGCAGGTCCAGCTCTTGCTTGGCTTCGTCGATATGCTGGTTGCCGATCAAGGCGATGACTTTCCATGCGGCAACTATAGTCGCCGGCATGGACTCTGGTGATTGTTTAAGAGCCTGATCCATGGCAATCCATTGCCCTGTGAAAGTCAGATGCTGAAGGTAGCTATTGAAGAATTCAATATCTTCTCCCAGTGGGCTCTTCATCGCCTTGGCAAAGGCCCCATCTGCCTTCTGAATATCGGCTCCTTTGCCGTAACGGAGTCCGTTATTATTGTAGACCAATAGCAAAGGGAGAGTTCGGAGAGCATAGCGGTCACTTGAATCGAGCTTCAAGGCCTGCTCATAAAGGCCTCGTGCCTCGGTGCAGAGTGAGCCTTTGCTGCAGTCTTTTTGGTCGTCGCCTCGAATCAGAAGTTCACCGGCATGGAGTAGAATACGTTTTTCTTGAGGCTGGGAAGCCGCCGCACTTCGGGCCAGCTGTTGAGCCTCTTCATTTAGCCCTAAACGAAGCAAGAGTTGAGCTTGAGTCAAACGATCGGCGGGTTGTCCATCTTTACTTTGCACTGCTTTTTGAGCGTATTGGATGGCTTCACGTAATTTTCCTTGTTCACTCAGGACAAAGGCTTTCGGCTTAATCGCTATCGTGTAGAAATTGTCTTCTAAAACGCGCGGCAATGCATCAGCAAAGGCTTTGACTTCAGCCACTGACCAGGTGATGTGGGATCCCGTATCGAAGCTATACCGAAACTCCGAACAGTTCGTTCCACATTCCTTGGTTTTTAAGGTGAGAGAGGCCGGGCCTAGGTCGAGGCGCTTGGCTTCTGGCTTATTGCTGAGCTCAAGATGGACGGGTAGAATATATTGAAAAATATATTCCCTCTGGAAGAGAAAGGGCAAAGTTATGCCCTGAGTCCGACGCTCCAATTGTTTACGAAGAGTGGCAACCTTACCCCGTACATCCCTTTCATTCAATGGATCCAAGGCTGCCGGAAGGCCGGAAAACATTTGATGTGGAAAAGCGAAAACCTGTGTGCCTGCCGGCCAGACGTCGACAGCTCCCGCTTGAGTAAAAGTCCCGTCCATGCGCATGGGTTTACTGTAATCCTTGAAATCAACACTCTTGGCGGATTCCAATTTTATCTGCGGATCGATCGAGGTTTCGAATTCACGAAGGATGTCCTTGACCGAGGCGCTGGCTAAAGAACGACGATAGAGAGCATCAAAAATACCTGTCGCGGATTCCGTTCTCTGCAGGCGGGCTGGTCCAAGTCGAGCGACAGTGTAGGTCTTGGTGAGGCTGATACGGTTATCTTCCGAGCGACTCACAGGGATGGTCTGCAGCTCTCGAGTGTCTGGGCTTACCACAAGAGCCTTTTGTCCAGCGACACCTGGTGGAGTCAGTCCCGGTTTGAAATACTCTGCAGTCAAGTCGATCCAAGTCGGCTGCTTGTCTCCCGGGACCACAAGTATCACATGATTGAAACGATCGAGGCCAGGCATGTCGTCACTTTGTGGCGGATTCGGCGCTGTATGCAGGAGGGCAAGGTGAGAACTTATACCGGCTTCTTTCAAGAGTGCATAGGCGAGAACGGCTTTGTCCTTGCAGTCGCCATAAGCTCTTTCCAATGTTTCGTCTGGCGACCGTGGTACAATGGAAGCTTCGCCAAAACCCAAACTTGTATAGCGAATTTCCTTTTGAACGTAGTAGCTCACGGCATTGATAATATCCTGAGTCCCGTTGCGACCCTGCTTTAGGGTTTTCAGAAGCGCTGGAATCTTCTTACTCTTCACAGCCTGTTCGTCGACTATTTTTTGGTATTCAGCGGCTACTTGGGTCCAATTTCTGGCAGTAGAAATTTCTAGGAAGTCACTGCCTGCCTGCTGCCACGGTGCAAGAACTTCAGTGAGTTCTGCAGCGCTGACGGCTTCAGACCTAAATTGTAGGGTAGGCCATCCTTGAGCATTTTTGCTCTCGGTTTTTTTATAGGGGAGAGAATCAGGCCATTTGCTTCGCAGCTGCAGCGAAGGATGCCAGCTTAGACTGACTTGGAGCTTGTCGACGGGCCAATAGGATCGGAGAGCTGCCTGTTCATAGCGGCCAGAAGTGAACGGAGCCTTGCTTTCCTTTTCGACGAAGACAAAGTCGAGAATGCTTCCGGGCGCAAGCCCAGGAGGAAGAATTTTTAGAATAATGGCGTCCGAATAAATTCCAGTTTCCACTTCTCCGGCCGGAGCTTCGACAATGGTCGTTGGATCCAAAATGCGGACTTCATTGTCGGAACGAATGACCCTGACAGCGATTTCGGGTCTGGACTCAAAGGCCTTTTTCCAGCTGACACTCAAACTGCTCCATCGCTGGACATCACGATCATCACGAATGCTGATAATTCGATGATTTCGACGACTGACGCGACCTTGTTCGTCCCAACTCATTTGCAAGTCTTGCAACAGAATGTGGCTGCTTTCTTTGTCGTCTTTTTCTGCAGCCTGCGCCCATTGTCTCAGTTGTTCTGGGGATTCAGAGAATAAAGAAGGGCTTGGTACTTCAGCTAAGCTGATAGGAGTCCATAGCCACGCGAGAAGAAAACCTAAAAAGAAGCGAAAGCTCACGCTGCAGTTCTCCTTGCCATCGGTTGAGTCCAAATACCTTTATGCCAAGCATTTTCTGAGAATAGCATAAGTATCAAAAATTGCTCAGCTAAAGACCACAAGGTGGATCCCAGTCCAGATCCTTGCTTGATAATATAATGATATTATTAGATAAATTGTGATGCATAAACGGAGTTTTATGGCGAGTGCTTGGTCGCCTAGTCTATGCAGAAAAGTATGCCTCATGTAGGACCGGATAAAGCCGATAAGATTCGGGCTATTATCGTGTCAATGAGAACAGAGTTTTCATGAACATTCGACCCCGCCACTCGGCTCTTATCCGAAATCGTCCGCTTTGGATGATCGCTGGCCTGTGTCTGGGAATACTGTTGCTATTTGTTTTTGCCAGCGAAAAGCCAAAATATTTTCAAGCTCAACGTGGACACTTGGATCTAAAAGATTGGAAGCAAGGCAGTGCCATTGCGCTATCGGGTGAGTGGCTCTTCTTTCCAGAGGAGGAGCTGTTTCCAGCTGATTTTTTGCAAAGACTGAGTCGGCAAGCTGAGTTTCGCACGGCCCCTGTCGGCGTTCCTCTGAAAGAGTTGATGGGTCATGAATTCGATCCTCACCGCCAGCTTGCAACCTACGTCATGCGATTGAGCAACCTTCCTCAGGGTAAAAAGCTGGACGTTGGATTGGGACAAAATTACAGCTATTCGAGGCTCTTCGTCTTCAATCAACGAGGACAGTTAGGTTCCAATTCACCTTTGGAGATTGGAAGATTTCCCAGCCAAGGACAGGAATCAGAAATTGCTATTGGCTCGATGCAGCCGGTTAAACTTCCCCAAGTCGAGGGATCCGAAGATGTCTTTGTCTTGGTTCAGATAGGCAACGAGCGGCATGGGTGGAGTGGCATGTGGTTTGCTCCTATGCTTGGATCCCAGGAGGATATGGTCCAGCTGACTGTAATCTTTGATCGCTTTAATAATTTGTTTCGAGGGCTTCTCCTTTTTACCATACTTTATCATACAATGTTCTTTCTTCATCATCGGCGAGATAAGGGAAGTCTCTATCTGGCGTTTTTCTGTGCTTGCTTCTTAGTGCACAATATTCTGCTGGAATCTTATGTGCGACATTTTACAAATCACGGGAATCTGGAACACGAACTTGCAACGCGTGGCGTCTATATCATGCTGGTGTTAAACAGCCTCGCTTTCAATGGATTTGTGCGAAACTATTTCCCAGCTCACTTTTCGAAAAATCTTATGCGATTTACTTTTTTAAGCACTGTTTTGGTCTCCTTCTACTATGCTATTGCTCCCTTTTCTTTGATGACAAGTCACTGGCCAGTGACGATGGGATTCTATACTTTCTTCTTAGCAATCAGTGCTCAATCGATTGTTCGGGCCTATCTGCACAGAGAATACGGCGCTAGTTTTGCCTTTGCTGGGTTCGTTGTTCTTATTATTGCAATGATTCTTGATGCAGCCCAGACACTTGGTATTACGGTGTCCTTCATTCCCGAATACTTGCGCATGTATTTTTCTATCTTGGGTGCAGGCGGCTTTATTGTATTTCAAAGTCAGGTTATTGCTCAACGCTATGCCTTAGCCCTGCGCACCTCGGATCATCTGACTCACAATCTCAAGGCCGAGGTTGATCAGCAAACTCAGGAAATCCGGCAGCAGCGAGATGTCTTAGCAGCTCAGCAGGATAAAATTAAGGACGTACATCGTAAGACGCTGCTCAGATTTTTGCCATCTATGTTGGTCACTGATATCGTGGAAGGCCGTGCCCATTTGCATGAAGAATCAATGAGTCGTGAGATCACAGTGATGTTTAGTGACCTTTGTTCCTTCACCTCGGCCACAGAAAAACTGGGCCCGCAGGTCATCACTCTCATTCTCAATGAATATCTGAAGGCTATGACTGATATTGTCTTTGCTCACCAAGGAACGGTTGATAAGTTCATGGGTGATGGCATCTTGGTTCTGTTTGGAACTCCTCAGGCGATGTCTCCAAAGGAGCAGGTGCATCTGGCTATTACTTGTGCCCATAGCATGCAAAATGCCTTGGACGATCTTAACAAGCATTGGCAAAAAGTGTATTCGCATGTTTTTTCGATGCGTATTGGCTTGCATCATGGTTCAGCTATTGTTGGCTATTTTGGTGGCTCAAGGCGATCCGACTACACAGCCATCGGTCAGACGGTGAATATTGCCTCTCGGGTTGAACCTTTAGCGCGACCTGGGCACATTATGGTGACATCAGCAGTCATTCAATATCTTCACCCTCGAGACTACGAAGCTGAAGGTTCGTTCACATTGAAGGGCGTGAGTGCACCGATCGAACTCTATCGCTTGCGGGAAGATAAAGCGGCATAGAGTTCTACCATTTCTCAAGCCGCACTCTTTCTAACAATCGCATAGGTATTGAACACAGCGGTAAGGCATAGACCGAGTGCTAGGCCAACCCACAGTCCCCAGAGTCCTTTGCCCATCCAGAAACAAAGACTGAGGCCGATCGGAAGTCCGATAAACCAATGCGCGACAAGATTGGCATAAAGAGCCATCTTTGTATCGCCCAAGCCGCGCAGAACCCCTGCGGCAACAACCTGTATCCCATCGAATATTTGAAAGAGCGCGCAAAGGAATATAATCGAGACTCCGAGCTCAATGACTGCCAGATCCTGAGTGAAGAGGCGCAGCAAGGCCTCAGGAATCGTGAACAGCAGCACGGCGGAACTGCCCATGATGGTCGCGCCGATATAAATTCCAAGGTAGCCTGAACGAAGAGCTTGGGGGCGATCTTTTCTGCCGATGTGATAACCGACTCTTGTTGCCGTTGCTGCGGACAGACCCAGAGGAAACATAAATGCGAAAGACGCGATATTGAGCACGATTTGATGGGTAGCAAGGCTTTGAGCGCCCAGACGTGCGATCAGCAGTGTTGTCAAAGAAAATGCACACACTTCCAAGCCCATTTGTGCGGAAGCGGGTAAGCCGAGCTTGAAGAGTTTTTTGTGTGCTTCAGCTTGCCAACTCTTAAGCAGCTTGTTCAGGAGCCCCGGCTTAGGCCGCAATTCTGGCTTTTGCTTCCAGAGGTGGAAGGTCATCAGAATGCCGCAGAAGAGACAAAAGATGCGAACAATAAAGGTCGCCCAACCCGCGCCCTCAGCACCCATCGCTGGAAAACCGAATTTTCCTTGGACCAGAGCCAGAGCCATCACATAGTTGAGGACATTGCTGACGATAATGATGAGGGTAAAGGGCAGGGCCACTTCCATACCTTGCCAGTAGCGTTGGAGCACTTGAAAGAGCAAGAGCGGAAGGAGGCCATAGCTGAGGGTTTGCAAAAAGGGTTGTGCAGCAGAGACGACGTCAGCTGTTGCTCCGCTCAGTCCTAAATAGTGAGTGCAGATGAGAATAATGGGGGTCGCAATTAGAACATAGAGGAAAGCTTGCTGCAAGGCGACCGCAAGGCATTTGAGGGCTGTTTCAGGTTCTTTCGCGCCGTGAGCTTGCGCGACGATGGGATCCATGCCGGCTAGAAAGCCGAGGCCAATCATTGCAATGGTCCAGAAAATACTATTGCCGGCAGCCACCCCGGCCAGATCTAAAGAAGAGTATTGGCCGACGACCATGGTATCGACCAAACCCATGAGCATGTTGCCGACGGAACTGAATATCACCGGCACGGCCAAGCGAAGGAGTTTTCGACTCTCGGGCGTGGGCTTTGACTGGGACATGTGTGGACTCGTTTCTTACAAAGGCTTCTATGAGGAAGGAAAGAGGACAGTTTCAATAGCTCGAGTGATGTCGCTAAAACTCTCCAAAACAAAATCCGGTTGGGGAGCATCCTGACTTGCTGGGTCGAGCGCAACATTCTTGGCAACATTATTTTGCGGACTGAAGGCAAGCAGGAGTTGCTTGGACTCGTCCTTGATGACAGTTCCATACTTGGCCCAACCGGTATGAATGCCGAGACGTCGACCCAAGCCCACATCTTTGCGCAGGTTGTCACCGACCCAAAGGACATCACCCAGATGGGATTCCATTTCAAAATCCATCAAAACAGTTTTCAGACCTTTGGTTCCAGGCTTTTCATAGTCATCAGGAAGAACCCGAATCCTTCCAACGAAATCGAAATTGCTCTTCTGCAAATGTTTGATGAGAATTTCCGGATCGACTTTAACTTTTTTGGTGGCCGAATCGATTGGGATGCGTGGATCGGGTAAACCGTAGACAGCATCGAAATAGGGCAGCAAATCCAACTTATTTAATTTCCACATAGCAACGTAGCGGGGCGCATCGGTGAGAGCAATGACGGGCACTTTAGGCCAGCGTTGTTTGATGCTTTGCATGGTTTCTTTGACCAAAGCATAGGGTACAAGCGTGGATTTGGCCGCTTCATTGAAAGCTTGTCGGCCTAGTTCGACGGCTTCACGTAGCATCCCCTCGACATCCGTTCCATAATAACTTATGACCGACGGCAATTCCTGAATCAGAAATGGATATTCAATGGAACCCTCTTTTTCAAAGATCAAACGAGATTCTTGATAAAGAGTGCTGACAGGAATTTGGGTGATGCCCGAGACGGTATTGAACAGGGCATTCATGCAAGTCACATAGTACTCAACCCAGTTGAACACTGTGTTGTCGATATCGAGCACGATGAGTTTACCGACTCTTTCCAAAATGGTGCCCCCGTCCGGCAAAGCGGAGACACGCTCCGCTGTGGTTATTCACGCAGTTCTATAACACATTTTGCCGCTTTGCCAAAAAAGATTTGTGAGTTTATGGGCGTTTGCGATCAGCTAGCCACAAGCCTGGTTCACTATATATGTAATTTAGACGTATTTTGATTGAAGCAAGCGCAACAGTAGCCCATTCAAGTCCAATGCAGCTTGATAAACGCTTCTGGCAGACCCAGTTCGTGGGCATATTCAATGTCGATTCCAATCAGGCGAACACTTAAGAAGTGCTTCACCCAATCACTGGAGTTGAGGATCAAATCCTTCCAAGCACCATCGGCGACGACGACTCCATCGTGTATGATGATGAGTCTTTCGGCAAATCGAATCGCGATTTCAACCGATGAGGTCGCCACGAGCTGAGCCCCTTTGGTGTTCTGTGCACCCAGTTCGTGAATCATGTTGAGGATGATCGTGGATGTGACTGGATCCAAACCAGAGGTTGGTTCGTCAAAGATAGCCACAACTGGGTCGGTCGCCAGAGCTCGGGCAATTCCAATGCGGCGCTTCATGCCACCAGAGAGTTCATGGGGAAACATGCGCTTGGTCCTGCCGAGCTTCACCGTCTTCAGCAGATTTTCAATCTTTTCTGACATCTCAGTGGCACTCATGTCCGTCATATGCTCCATGGCAAAGAGCAGATTTTCCTCGACAGTCATGAAATCGAACAGCCCACCCTGTTGAAAAGCCATCCCTACTTTTCGGAGTGTCAGCTGCTTTTCTCGTTCATTGGCCGTGACCATATTGCGGTTCATGAGCGATACTTGGCCTTGATCCGGGTCGGTCAAACCCAGCAGAATCTTGAGAATAGTCGACTTACCGCAACCACCAGGTCCGAGCAGACTGACCCGCTCCCCTGGGTTCACTTGAAAGCTGATGTTTTTCAAGACCGCGGTCTTGTCGTATGATTTGGAAACGGCATCTAAGTTCATCACAATAATAGCGCTCCAGCAAAAGACGTATCGATTGTAACTGAATCGGCATCAGGTGGAAAGCGGAACACACAGCAGGGGGTAACGTGAAGAGGATCATTTGGACCAGACCAGCAGACGATTGGAGCCAGGACCAAAAGATCGTCAAGCTGGAAACGCCGGTTTTACGCTTCCCTGTGACAAGGCAAGTCGGGATTGTGCCGCAACTTCCAGCTAAGCCTTGCGACATCATCCTGCTTACGAGTCGCAAGGCAGCCGAAGCCTTTATGAACCATAGCGCTTCGTTCAAAGATCATATCGCCAAAGCCGAATTCCTGACCTTTGGCATGGAGACTTATAAATACCTCGTCAGTCAAAATCTGAAAGTGCGCATGATTCCTGTGCAAAACGGCAAAGATTTTGCTCAAGCTCTGGTTCTTGAAATCAAAAAAGGTCCGGTCATTTGGTTTCCCCGGCCTGCGGAACCTGCCTTTGCCATCGGCGACCACCTCAGAACGCACAATCTCGATATCTTTGATATTGAAATGTATCGCACCGAAGGCATCAAGCAATTTGAGCCCGATGTGCTCAAGAAACTCAGCAGCGAGCCTTCCGTGGTATGTTTTGCCAGTCCAAGCGCAGTCAAAGCCTTTGTCGATATTATTCGCAGCTGTGATGAAGCCCGTTTCTATCGCTACACCCCTGTTGTCATTGGAACGACGACTTTTAGCAGCAGCCAGAGTTATTTCTCGGATATCTTTCAAGCAGCCCATCCCACTCTCCAATCTTTGTGGGAAAAGGCTATGGAGATCGCGCGGAAAGAAGGTACGGAAACTCGTCAAGCGCAGGACGGAAAACCGTCCAAAGAGACTAAGCCTACCTGAGCGTTGGAAAGCCAGAGTTTCTCGTCCGAAGGCTGCTCGGCGTGACTCAAGAATTGGGCTGAATAGGGGGCGGGTATTCCACCGGAGCGATACCGGTGGAATACGCGCGAGGATAGGATTCTCAGGCTGGCTGATGGGGGATCTTGGGTGTGCTGAGCCCGAGCGATCGGCAGGACGGACCAGGAGTTGCGAACCGGCTAGGACTTGCTTAGGGAATTCATTTTTGCCAAGTTGATGACTCCTTTGGTTTGGGAAAGAACACCAAAAAAAACCTTTGAGCCAGCTTAAGAAACGCTATTTAGAACTTTGTTTCCAGTGTTTCTCTGATCAGCTTGGATGGGAAAATAGATTCGGTGAGGTACGAAAAATCGCGAGTCCTACGGGAAGGTTATTTGGAGTCCCATGGCTATGCGAAGAGTCTGCCTGAGTCGCGGCTTTATTCAAAAAATACAAAATTCTTTGTAGAAAAATTTCCGCCCGTCCCCTCCATCAGGATGAGTCGAGTGAGATATGTGAGATCTCGTAAGTGTTGAGAAAGCAATTGACAAGAGAAGAGGCTGGTGGAATAACCGCCCTTGCGTATAGTCGCATAGCTTTGGGTTTCCGCAAGGAATGAAAAGGGAAGACGGTGAAAGACCGTCGCGGTCCCGCCACTGTATGTAGATAGACGTAACCGATTCCACTCAGTTGATCTGGGGAAGGAGGTTGCGGTGCTTCGAAGGAAGCTACTCTACAAGCCAGGAGACCTGCCCAAAGTGCACTCATTCAAAACGTCCTCGGGGTCTGGGAAGTTTTGGCAAGAGCTTGTATTCCAAGCATGTCCTTGCCTTATCTATCACACAGATCGATTGATGAATGTGCGTAAGCTCAGCTTGCGATGACCCTCTATGGTCTTGATTCTTCAATCTATCGGCATCGCTCTTTGCAAAGCGAAAGCCTCGGCAGCATTTTGTCAAAAATTTGCCGAAAAATGCAGCCCGAGACTGCGTGGGAGAGGCAGGATAAACATGAGCTTTGCGACCATAGTCGTTGGGCATGGCAGCCGCGATGCCGAGGGTGAAGCAGCGTTTCTGCGTTGGATGGATCTCTATCAATCAGCCTATCCAGCGCGTTTCTTGCGGCATGCTTTTTTAGAACTATGCCCGCCCTTTGCAGGGGAAGTTTTGCGGCAAGTGGCAGCTGAACACGAGCACATCGTGATCGTGCCGCTGAGTTTATTGCCCGCGGGGCATATCAAAAATGATATTCCATTGCTGCTCAGCGGCCTTCGCCAAGAATTCCCCCACCGAAGTTACACGGTGACTCAAGCCATCGGTCTGCACGCAGCACTGGTACAAGCGTTTCAGCGACAGATCGAACGCTTTTTTACCAGTCCTGAGGAGTCTTCAGGTTGGACACTCCTGGTCGTCGGTCGCGGCGCAAGTGATCCAGACGCCAACAGTCAGCTCTATCAAATTGCTCGAGTTCTGGCTGAAAGTGCGGGCATGAAACAGCTCGAAATCGCCTTTGTGGGCATCACTTGGCCAAGCTTGGATCAGATGCTGCAGCGACTTGCACGGCTCAAGCCGAAAGGGATTATCCTCGTTCCCTACCTGCTCTTTCCTGGCGTTTTGGCCAACAAGATTCAAAAAGTCTTCGAAAATTTTTTGGAGTTGCATCCTTGGATCCTAGGTCATCAGGCGGAGCCTATAGGAGCCAGCCCTGCTTTATGTGAAGCAGTGGAAGATCGAATTGCCGAAGCTCGGGGCGAGCCACGCTATGCCCTTCCCTGTGTTAGCTGTCAGTACAGAGTGTCCTTGGGAGCTTTACAGGATCAAGTCGGTGGATTTAAAAGTTTGCTGTGGAGTGTCCGCCACCAATCGACCCATCAGCAGGCAAAACCGCATGAGCATGCCCATGCTGCTCTCAAAAAGCACGTTCTGGTTTGCACCAATCATGACTGCGCAAAAAAAGGGGCTACGGTCATCGCCGAAAATCTCCAGCGCTCCCTTCGTGAAAAAAATTTGCATAAAGAAATCAAAGTGACCAGGAGTAGCTGCCTGGGTCGTTGCGGAGAAGGGCCAACCGTCGCCGTCTATCCAGACGGAATCTGGTATCGAGCCTTTCAAGCGAGCGATGTTGAAGCTCTGGTCGAACAGCATTTACAAAAGGATCGATTGCTCAGCGAGCGGATCGATTCCATTCTATAAATCGAAAGGATATACCTGATGGCTTGTCATGAAGTTGCTGCGCTCCGGCTTGGTTTGATGCAGATCCTGGGCTTACAAGATTCAAATCTTTGGCAGCATGAACTCGCTGAGTTGGGGGAAGCTGTCGAGCACCCAGGTCCCTTGCGCATGCTGAGCCAAGCCAAGGATATACGCAGTCTGCGCTATGCCTTTGAACTCGCCCGAACAGAGCTGGAAGATCGTCTCAGCCAGATGGCGAACCATGACCCGGAAAAGGCCTATACCCAAACCCTCTCCGTCCTCAATAAAAAGATAGAAATGGATCTGCTGAATCTTTCCCAGTATCTCGAGCGATTCTTCGAAGACCTGGAGCAGGTGCACGATCATATGCATGTTATCTATCCTGCGGAGTAGGAGCAATTCCATGGCCGAGCCGAAAAAAGCCCAGGTCCTTGCCAATCTTTCCAATCTCGCGTCAGGAGCTTTGCTTGCCTTGCAGATGGAAGATCAAGGCCAGACTCCCTTGCAAGCGGGTAAGTATATCATCATCAACAGTGGCCACCTCAATGCCGAGGGTAAGCCAGTCAAGCGCGCTTATAGCCTGTTTGCCGTCAATGCTGCCAAAGGCCTGTTTTTCCTCGCGGCAGAGACAGTCGCACAAGGGGTGGTATCGAACTATCTACGGAATTTAAAGGCTCAAGATACCATCACCTTCTCTGGGCCTTGGGGTAAGTTTCATTGGCCTGAATCCGCCACCGAACCTTTGGTGATAGCTGCGGCCTTCGGCAGCGGTATCACAGCGATTTTGGGCTACTTGAGTGGTTTGCCCGAGAGCTGTCAGGTTGAACTTTTTTGGTATGAGAGCCAGCATCCGACTTTTATCGCCGATAGTGTGATCAGGGAAACTTTGGGTGAAAGGCAACACCGAGTTCTACGTCGCTCCATGCAGGACGATTGCCTAGCGGACTTGAATATTTTGAATATGAAACATGCTCGGTTTATTGCTGCAGGCGAAGGAGAGGAAGTTGATCGATGGATGAATCATCTCAAGCAAAATTCAGTGCCTGATGAACGTTTGCAGAGTGATGTGTTCTATCGCCGGATACCAGGCTAATTCATGCAAAAACAAGGAGGCGACAAGCCTCTTCGCAGCGGCTTTACTACAGGAGCTTGCGCAGCGGCAGCAGCCCGAGCAGCAAGTCATTTTTTTTTACACGGCAAAGCCTTGCAGGAAGTCGAAAGCATACTCCCCAATCGGCAAAAGGTTCGTTTTGCCTTGGCTCGTTGCCAATGGGATCAGGGTTATGCGCTGACCAGCATCATCAAGGACGGTGGGGACGATCCGGATTGCACCCACGGCGCAGAAATTATTGCCCGAGTGAAATTGCATAGCGAGGCTCGTGTGCATATCTATGGCGGTACGGGCATTGCCCTAGTAACTAAACCTGGTTTGGGTTTGGAAGTGGGAACTTCTGCGATTAACCCGGTGCCTCGGCAGAATATTGAAGAAATGGTCCAGCTCGAGCTAGACGACAGTATTTATAGAGGAGCTGAGGTCGAAATTTCCTGCCCAGATGGTGAGGAACGAGCAAAAAAAACCATAAGTGCCCGACTCGGGCTACTCGGTGGAATTTCCATACTCGGAACCACGGGTATTGTCCTGCCCTACTCCACCTCAGCCTTTATTGCCAGCATCGTCCAGGCGATTCAATTAGCCCAAGCTGAGTCTGGGAAACAACTGGTCTTTACAACTGGCGGACGTTCAGAGCAATACGCGATGCGTCTGCTTCCGCATCTCCCCGAAACTGCTTTTATACAGGTGGGTGACTACGTAGGCATTGCCCTGCGCAATGCTGTTCGCTGCGGCATGGAGGGAGTCCACATCGTCGGGATGATGGGCAAATTGTCGAAGATGGCTGACGGTCGCATGATGACTCACGCCTCGGCTTCAGAAGTGAATATGGCCCTGCTCGCCGAAATTGCCCAGGAGCACGGCTGCTTGGAACAGGTTCGACAGGATATTCTCGCTGCAAACACCGCCCGGCATGTTTTGGAAATCTGCCAACAGCATGGTCTGGCTGATATGCCGAGTATGATTTGTACCCGCACCCGAAAGGTTTGCGAAACCTTTGCTCGGCAGAAAATTTGGGTTGAGGTCACCATGGTTGATTTTGATGGGAAAACATTGGGTTGGGATGAAACTCGAAAGGAAAGAAGCCAATGAGTGACATGAGGCAGATGACAGAACAGGGCCGGAGAATTGAAACGGATAGCTTCGGTATTATCGACCAAGAAGTTGGTGAGCATAGCTTCGCGCCCGCTGAATGGCAAGTCGTACGGCGGGTGATTCACGCGACAGCGGATTTTGAATTTAAGGATCTCATGCGATTTCATCCAGACGCTGTGGTAGCCTCTCGCCGAGCTCTGCGTCAGGGCTGTCCTATCGTGCTGGATGTGCAGATGATTGCAGCTGGATTGAACCAAGAGCGATTGAAATATTTTGGTTGTCAAACCTACTGCAGTATTTCCGACCCCGATGTCATCACTAAGGCTCAGCAGAAAAATTCCACGAGAGCGATAGAATCCATGCAAAAGCTGGCTGATCTCAATCATCTGAACGGAGCGATCATTGCTATTGGCAACGCGCCAACGGCACTTTTGGAAGTCCTTCGTTTGATTCGTGAAGAAGGACTTCGTCCAGCTCTGATCATCGGAGTTCCCGTCGGCTTTGTATCCGCAGCAGAGTCTAAGGAGGACTTGGAGTCGTGCTCAGTTCCATGGATTGTCGCGCGAGGTCGCAAAGGCGGTAGCACCATCGCGGTGGCCATCCTGCATGCCCTCTTTGCACTTGCGGTGGAGGCCTGATATGGGGCAGCACGCCGTAACGTTGATTGGTATCGGTGAAGACGGCTGCATGGGGCTTTCTTCGCGGGCCTACAATTGCATAAGACAGTCGCAAATTCTGGTTGGTGGTCAAAGGCAATTGGCATTTTTCCCCGATTATCCAGGGAAAACAGTGATTCTGAGCTCAAAGATTCGCCAAACACTCGAGCAACTCAAAGATGATTCAGGAGATCACAACATCGCAATCCTGGCGTCTGGCGATCCGCTTTTCTATGGAGCGGGAAGCTTGGCTCTCAAAATTTTTGGTCCCGATTTTTGTGGTTTTATTCCCCAACCTAGTTCCATGCAGCTGGCATTTGCTGCAGCTGGCATGGCTTGGTCCGACGCCAGTCTGCTATCTGTGCATGGACGGAGTCTGGAGGGATTCTGCCAAAAAATTCGTCGAACTCGCAAACTAGGACTCCTGACGGATTCGGACAATTCGCCCATGCGGGTTGCGCTCCATCTTCTCGAATACAGCGATCATCAATGGCATGCTATCCTTTGCGAAAATCTTGGAGGAGCTGATGAGCGCATTCGGTCTTTGAGTCTATCTGAATTAGCACGCCTGGAAGATTGTTCGCCACTCAATGTGCTTATTCTGCATCGCTGTGCTGATTGGGTTTGCCCGCCCGTTTTTAGCGCTGAGCCGGAAGAGGTTTACGCCAGACGGATGCCCAAGCTGGGTCTCATTACCAAAAAAGAAATTCGCGTTCTGACTTTGGCGGCTCTCAGGCTGACGCAAGAATCAGTCGTTTGGGATATAGGTGCAGGCTCTGGATCGGTGTCGATTGAGGCCGGACGGCTGGCCTCCGAAGGGCGGATCTTTGCTGTCGAATGTGAGAGCGAAAGCCTGAGCTTTTGTGCTGAAAATATTCTGAAGCATGGCGCAGACAATGTGCGCTTGATAGCCGGGGAAGCACCCTTGGCACTGGCTGATTTGGAAAGCCCTGATGCGGTCTTTATCGGTGGCTCTAAAGGTCAGTTGGATGCACTGATTCAGTTGGTGTGGCAGAAGCTCAAACCCGGTGGACGACTGGTGATCAATGCCGTGACTATGGAAAACGTGAGCCAAGCTTTGAGCAGTCTGAATCAACTGAGTCTGCCTTTCGATGTCAACCTCGTGCAGATCGCGCGCAGTTCTCTTCTGGCCGGAAAATATCACCGTTACGAAGGTCTGAATCCTATTCATATTTTTTCACTGAGCAAGGAACCATCCCAATGAAAACCGGCAAACTCTATGGAATCGGGGTCGGACCAGGCGCCAGTGATCTGATCACTCTGCGGGCTCTTAAGCTTCTTCAGACGCTGCCCGTTCTGGCGATTCCTAGGCCCAATCCTTGGACGCCGTCTTTGGCCTTTCGCATCATTCAGGAGCATCTGCCTTCTGATAAGGGTCAGCAGCATCTGTTTTTAGAATTCCCCATGACTCGGGACCCGACGATTCTGATTCCGGCTTGGGAAAAAGCCTTTGCGGCTATTCGTGGCAAGTTGGAAGAGGGGCTTGATGTCGGATTTGTGACCCAAGGCGACCCTTTTATCTACAGCACCTTTATCTACGTTTTTGAATCACTCAAAAATGAAATTCCTGGTTTGCTTGTCGATATGGTGCCCGGGATCACTTCGATCACAGCCGTGCCGAATGCGGCGGGTCAGCCTTTGGTGGATGGTCAGGAGCGCCTCGCCGTTATTCCTGCGACCTATGGTCTGGAAGATCTGCGGGGTATACTTCGTAGTTTCGATTCGATCGTCCTGATGAAAGTGTCGAGTATTATGCCTCAGTTGGTCCAGGTGTTGGAAGAGGAGGGACTGTTGGAACAATCGATCTATGTGGAAAGGGCCACGTCTGATGAACAGCGCATCATTCACGATCTTAGACTCATTCGCAATGATCGCTGTGTGTATTTTTCCATGGTTGTTGTCACGAAAAAGCACAGAAATGGGATTCTACGCGGTGAAAAGACGAGAGAGACGCAGGAGGTGAGCCCGCATGTTTCCTAAGCAGAAACTCGCCATTCATGCGATCACCCGACACGGCTTTACACTGGCTCTAAAGCTCCAGCAATTGTTTCCGGAGAGTACCCTTTTTGTATCGAATAAGATCTGTGCCGAAGCGAAGCCCGGCATCCAGCCGATTCCCCTGCCCCTAGGCCCACTCCTCGAGCAGGTCTTTCATGCCTATGAAACCCACGTATTCATCATCAGTGTGGGTGCCGTGGTTCGAATGATCGCTCCTTTCTTACGCGATAAAAAGCAGGATCCGGCGGTGATTTGTATCGATGATGCGGGCCAATTTGCGATCTGCGTGCTTTCGGGACATGTCGGAGGTGGCAATCGTGAAACGCTTCGCATAGCCTCTGCTCTCGAATGTCAGCCGGTTATTACCACCGCTTCGGATGTGCAAGGGACATTGACCGTGGATATTCTGGGTCGCGAATTGGGATGGGTTTTGGAAGATCCTGATCACAATGTGACAACGGGCTGTGCAGCCGTGGTCAATGAACAGCCCGTGCTGATCATTCAGGAGTGCGGAGAGCCTGATTTCTGGCCTTTAAAAAAAGCCTGGCCTCCCGGAGTGGCCTATACCAGGGATATTCAGAACGTGAATCCGGAGGATTGGCAGCGATTGCTGATGATCTCTGATCGCGATATTCCCAAGCTCTATCCGGAGCTCTATGCCAAGGGTCTAGTCTATCGTCCGTCGTCGCTCTGGATCGGTATAGGCTGTGACCGGAACGCGCCCTTAGAACTGCTCGAGCGTGGTCTGCTTTCGGTCCTGGAAGAGTTTCAACTCTCTCCCCGCTCGATTGCGGGATTTTCGAGTATCAATCTCAAGGCCGATGAAATAGGTCTCTTGCAGCTTTGCCAATCCTATAAGAAATCTCTGAGCTGTTTTACAGCCGAGCAGTTGGATCAGGTTGCTCCTATCCAAAGTCCATCCAGCAAAGTGAAGGAGCATGTGGGGACGTTTTCGGTAGCCGAGGCGTCATGTCTTTTGGCATCGGGCGCGACCGAACTCTTAGTGCCCAAGCAAAAATATGGCGAGACTGGCATTCAGCAAAAAATGACGATCGCCATTGCGCGAAAGCCATCTGGCCTTAGGCCTTTAGTCCTGGGAGAGCAGCAGCATGGAACAAGGTAAACTCTGGATTATTGGTATTGGACCTGGCGCTCATGATTTGATTGCACCTAGGGCATTGGCTGCGCTGGAAGAGGCCGAGTTGGTGGTCGGTTATCAAACCTACATGACACTGGTGCGCAAGCTGATCAAAGGCAAAGATAAAATCAAAACCGGGATGACCGAAGAGATAGGGCGTGCCCGAGCCGCAGTCGATGCAGCGCGCGCGGGAAGAAAGGTGGCCGTTATTTCATCCGGTGACTCCGGAGTATACGGAATGGGCTGTCTGGTTCTAGAAGTTCTTAAAGAGGTGGGTTGGAAGCAAGGTGAATCACCCGAAGTCACTCTCATTCCAGGTATCACAGCCTTGAATGCTTGTGCTTCTTTGGTCGGGGCTCCCCTGGGTCATGACTCCTGCATGATCTCATTGTCCGATCTGCTGACTCCTTGGGAGCTCATTGAAAAGCGCATCGTTCATGCCGCTGCCGCCGACTTTGTTATAGGATTTTACAATCCTGCCAGTGGGCGTCGGCAAAGACAGATTGCCCGGGCACGCGAGATACTCCTTGAGTACCGGTCACCGCAAACCCCCGTAGCTCTTGTGAAAAGTGCCTATCGATTCCGTCAGGAGATCGTCCATACCGATCTGCAGTCGATGCTGGATTTTGAGATCGGTATGCTCACGACTGTTCTGGTGGGATCGACTCAAACCTATCGCTACGAGGGGCTCATGATCACGCCGCGTGGCTATCGAAACAAATATGATTTGGACAGCAGCGAAGTTCGGCCCGGACAAACGCCTGGCCATACCCTCAACCTTGCCGTTTCGGAGGTGCAAAGACCATGGCACAAGTCGGTCGACTCGTCGGAGCCATCCTTGCAGTAACAGGTGATAGCGTTTACTTGGTTGGAGACATCAAGGAGCCTTGTGACTTTCATCGCTATGGATTGGAGTATCCAGCTGAACGTCGAGTTCTCGAACAACCCTACATTCTCTTGCAGAAGCGGGGAGAGTTTCAGCTGGAGGGGCTTCGACTGGAGATTGATTGTGAAGGTGAAG
>JBGSTF010000164.1:0-41866 GCA_041736645.1 Oligoflexus sp.
GAAAGCCTTGCCTGATAAGCCTTTACAATCGAGCTCCGGTAATCTAAGGTTCTGCCGATCACGATAAAAGAGCTTTTTCAAAGCTCTTTTCTACAAACTCCGCTGTCTAACCCTCAAGTGCCTTAAAATCAGATCAGAACACAGAGAACTAGCTCCTCGAGTTCAAAGAATCTGTTCTTTGGTTCTGGGACGTTGTCCATCTACTCTGCGCAATAATTTATAATAATATTCAATAGTTGAAACATGGCAAGTTCTTTGCTTTAGGCTTCATCGAGAGCGCAAACAGGCTCCACAATAATTTGAGAAGAAAACTCTTTAAGTGGGAATCAAAACATGAAATCGAACAAAAGCCCAGTCGTCAGCATGAGCATTCAAGATCTTGAAGTCCTCATTCCAGCTCTTCTCATTATGAGCGGACTGATGGTACCACTTTTCACCATTAGCAAGCTTCTCATTCTGAAATACGCGATCTAAAACCTTGAGGCTCTACCCGGAATTATCAATAAGAGGATTTGAAATGAAAAAGATACTGAGAGTGAACGAGCTCAATCAGGTCAGTCGAGCCGGTCCGACATTTCTTAATCAACGCGAGACTGCCGATCAGCTCTTGAGCAGATTATTGTTTCAATCAGTCAACCGCGATTTCAAGGCGCCCGATCTATTCGTAGAGTCTTGCGGATTGAATCTCGTAGTCAGTGGTCTTCTTGGGGCGTGAGGACTCAAAGATGCTACCGACGTTCTCAAGCAGCTCCTTTTTCTACTGGCTGACCTGAACCGGATGGAATTGGTACTTCAGTGTAACTTCATTTGCTGTTTTTTCGCCCTTAAGAGTCTCTTGCCCTAAATTTGGGCGAGTAAGACTTGCATGTGATAGAACCCTTTTGAATCGTATAGACCCTATGTGCCAGAGTTACTTAACTATGCCACTGGTCCAAAATGTGGGGTCCATCTCAATGGCCTTCGATTTAATCGCGAACTGGATGGACTTCTACAACCCTCAGCGCATGCATTCGGCGTTGGGATACAAATCACCCCGGCAATATCGAAGCGAACTTTTAGTGGCTTGAGTTGTGCGAAAAGTGGTGGAGCAGTTCACATTGAACAGGTTTTCACATTATGTATCCGCCGTAATTTCATGGACACGATCCTCATTAGTTGGTTGATATCTCGATTTCGTCAAAATTGATATAATTCTGGAAAGGACGCAATGGAAATGAAATGCGTTTCGAAACTGCTATTGGGAACCAAACTCGAAACAGGGGAGCGACAATAGCTTTCTTTTCAAATTCCAATAAGGATTGAGATTTCTTCCTTACTTGCAGGATATCGGAAGAATCTACACTTTGGCTGTCTAGTTGCTTCATTAATTTGTCGACATCCTCGTTGGCAAGTGACGTGTCTTTAACCATACTACTAACCATGGATATAAAACTCTCGGGCTTATCGACTGATGGCATCCAAGACCCAAACGCGGCATCATATTTGTAGCCGTAAAGGAGTTTATAGAAAGGTCTATACGAAGTCGTAAAGTATTCAAATTTCACCCCGATAGAGCCGAAAACCTCTTCAAAATCTGCGACCATTTTGGAATTCAATTCTCCAATTGCACCTAATACCAAGAATTTCTTTTTTTGAGTTTTATTCTTCCACTTCTGCACAAACATTTTTCGAAAGTCGTTTTCGATTTGCGTATCGCTTCGCACATAATAATCATAGGGCATCATGCCTTTCGGAATTAGCGAATATTGAGGCTCTAGGGGTCTCAAACCTGCCAAATGATCTGTAATCACTAATCTGAATAGCCGATAAATGTCTTGTCTGAGTTCTTCGTTCTTTAGATCTGCGCGAGCACAGTTAAAAATAAGATGCGAAACTGTTAAGCCATTGACATATCTTATTTCAAAGTTTGGTCTTTTCAACTTTTCAAAGAGCTGCATATCAGAGAAGCCAGCATATAGATCTATTTCTTTCCTCTCTAATTTTCCTATCGCATCTTGATCTGATAATACTTCTTTAAAAACGATAATATCGGGATGATGCGGCTTACTCGAACCGACTCTTGTTAGTACAAGCTTCTGATGTTCGATGAATTGGTCAACCTTAAAAGCCCCTGCACCCACTGTATCGGTTGGCTTACTCCCGTTCGGTACAATGGAAAAGCGCGCAGCGGCGATCAGAAATAGAAAGTCCATGGAAGGCTTTGACAGTCTAATATCGAAACAGTAGCCTGGTGGAGCAACTTTCTTCCAAGCATAGTTAGGAGTAATTTTCGGTGAAAGCTCCCAGATATCTTTCGAAAAAAATTCATCAGCAGATGACTTACTAGACACTCTAGCAATTGAATAGCGAATATCTTCTAGAGTAATCTTTCGACCGTCGTGAAAATGTTCCTCGCCAATACAGAAGCTGTAAACATCATGGGTAGGATTCATTCTCCATGAATTTGCCAAATCTCCTCGTAATGTAGTTAAACGATCTCTTTTAACTAATGTCCGATGGATCAGCATAAGTTCAACACGATTAATTGAGCCACGAGTTAAAGCTGGATCAAAGATCCCTGATAATCTGGTACCAATAGCAATTTCAATCGGATATGAAAAAGCATATGTTGATGTTGTTAGAAGCAAGATCTTAAGAAAGCTTATTGATGACAAAAAAAAGCGAGTACTCATCAGCTCACTGTCCAATTTGTCAGTTTCCAAACGCCATGTAATACTAACATCATGAATGGAAAAAGTCCCAACAAAAAGGACGACTACGCTTAGAGTCTCGCGGTCATGAGCTTCATAAAGGCAATCTCGTCTGAAGTCTGGCGATTTACCAAGCCAGATCCCAGGCAGCCGATGAAGAAACACTTAAATCGTAGCCCTCGTGTTGACCGTGGCGCAGTCTTTATCACTCGTCAGCTTATTCCCGCCGCCATTTACTGATTCAATCTCTCTTATGTCAATGATTTCAATCTTCTCAACTTCTGGTAAAGTTCGGTCGCTTTCAAACAAGGACTTTAATTCCAAAAGTTTCATCTCATTCTACTAGAATGTTTCTATAAACTTCAGATGCTGTCCGCACCAAATCTCAAGCAAGGATCCCAATTTTTCGATTTCCAATCCGTGGTAATCAATACATGCGGTGGCTTCTTTTAGAAGGTCCAATATTCGATACGCTAATTGCAGCGATCCGTGTCTTAGCTAATTTTGAACTGTAGACCTAGGTATCGCTTGAGTTGACAGAAAACGAAATAGACGGGCACTTCCTAAATTGTTAGCTCCAAAATTTGCAAAACAGCAAGATTTTTTTAGTGGTAGTGCCGGAGGAATTATCGCAGGTAATCTTGTTGCGCAGTGGCCAGATATCTTTAGGGTGATCATTATTCAAAGCGGAATACTAAACCTTTCGCGGGTTTGGGTAACCTCTACTGGGGACTCGAATGAAAGCGAATTTGGAAAGTTTTCTGACCCAGAAGATCAAAAAGCAATGGTTGATAATGATGCATTTCTGAATTTGAAAACGAAGTAAAATTATCCTGGTGTTCTTGTTCAACATGGATATCTCGATCCGAGAGTACCCATTTGGATGTCTACAAAATTTATGAAGGGCCTTACAGAGCTGCAGACTGCTGGGAGATTTCACCTAAACTGAGCCACCTGATTTGACCAAGTTTGAGCCACCTTATTTCAGGCTAATTGAGCCACCTTATTTCACCAAAGTTTGAGCCACGGACCGAAGATCGCTTTCGTCTAGTCATACCGCTATCCTGCGCGGGCTTATAAGCCCGCTTGCAAGAGGTAGAGATATGGCAAAGAGACAAAAGGGAAAGACAAAGGATCCGGGAATGATTCATGAAATCCAGCGACTTAAGGATTTGGGCCTTAGCAAGCGTATGATTGCAAAGGCTTTGGGCTGCTGCCGTAATACCGTCGATAAGTACCTCGCAGACTCGGCAAACTCTGTTGAGCAAACGCCAAAAGAGTATAAGGCTCCCTGGTCGGAACACGTCCTATGGACGGCGGTCGAGTCCGCAACATCAAGAGGGATGCATCTTTCAGAGTATTGGGAGTTGCATGTCGCGAAATGCGAAGCCACCAGCGATGTCCCGTATGTTTCGCTTTGGCACGAATATCGACGCCGTTTTCCCAATATCCCAATCAAGCTCCATAAAATCCATCCACCCGGTGAACGATGTGAGATCTGATTCACCCGGCCTCGGCATTATCGATCGCCAGACCCGTGAATATGTTCCTTGCAGGCTATTTGGGGCCGTCATGTGCTTTAGCCAGCTGTTTTTCCCGATCGCCACACTCAGCTCAAGAGAAATACGATTGGTCATGAAAGGATCGTCGTATAGAGCAAAGCGACAGACGAAGAAAGAAGCTCAGCTTGACAAGGATTGAGCCATCGTGAAATCACATTGAGGCGTCCCTTCATTCCGGTGGTGCCGGTGGCTCATTCTGGTGAAATAGCCTGGCGCAATATAGTGAAAGCTCCGACAGGGGCGCTTACGTGCTTTCATAGGACTCGGTTTCCTTCCTGGTGTACTTCTGTTTTTCTGTGACTACACGACAAACCCATAACTCGCGAGGGAATTGCCAAAAAGTGCAGGGATGCCGCACAGAAAATCTGCTTCCCTTTGGGTTACACTGCGAAGTTTGATGGGAGGATATCGATCGAAGGGCATTCGATTTCGTCGGAATAGAAGCAAGACCTGGGCTTAAGGGGGAGGAGTTTGCTCTGACCGTAGTCAGAGCCTAAAATCCGAAACAAATTACTGAACAGAGCTCAAGGCTTGCGATTGAGCGCGGCCAACGCGTGAGCAGGAGTTATAGCCAACGGTTGCGCCGTTTTCTGGCATCGCAGCGGCATGCGATTCAGCGAGTACTTTCAAGTCTTTCAGTTCGATGCTGGATAGGTCGATTTTAACGTTTTTCATTTTCTTCATTCCTCTGATGTATTCTGTTGATTAAAGAGCCTAAAATTAAGCTTGCGATCTAGCGCGACCAACGCGTGAGCAAGAGTTCCAACCGGCGGTTGCGCCGTTTTCTGGCATTGTAGCTGCGTGCGATTCGGCAAGTACTTTCAGATCTTTCAGTTCGATGCTGGACAGGTCGATTTTAACGTTTTTCATGTTCTTCATGTTCTTCATTCCTTTAATGTTCTCTGTTGATTAAAAAGTCTAAACTTAAGCTTGGGATCGAGCGCGACCAACGCGAGTACAGGAGTTGTAAGTCACCGACGCACCATTTTCAGGCATCGCGGCAGCGTGCGATTCGGCTAGTACTTTCAGATCTTTCAGTTCGATACTGGACAGGTCGATTTTCACGTTCTTCATTTCTTGATTCCTTTTCTCTTTGTTATACAAAAATAGAGCTATGACACTCGTCACAGATCTAGAATAACTTTCTTTGTGCCTTGAGCCCTACCTGCCTAGCAGTCTCGGGTAATTCTTTGACAAATGTTAAAACAGATTCAGATCTCACTGTATTTTGATCATTCATCAGATCCATATTCACACTTCTCATTCTTTGTTTCCAATTCTGCTTTATTTTTTCTTTGAATCACCGACTCACAAATAGGTTCTATGATGTTCTATCTCGTATGTAAAGGACGCTTATTTCGTCTGAAGTTTGCAATCGTACTTAAAAATAATCCCAACTTAAAATCAAAAAAAATGTCGAAATGGAATCCACTTCGACACTATTTAAGCTGTTTTTAAAGTAGTTAGATCGATTTAAGGCAAGGCACCACTTCTTCTCCGACCATGAAGCAAAAGGAGAACATTTGCTGATACCATTTCTTGATGGCGGAGATTCTCGACTCCTGTGATCCATAGAACAAGACTTCGCTCTGATAGAGCTCCAATTGATTGATGAGAGCCTTCTCATAGCGAGATTGATTCGAGTTATAGACTTTTTCAGCCACCCCAACCATTTCGTTCAATTTTTCTATGTTTTTCTGGTATTGCAGGGCGATTTTGCTGGAAGAGAGCAACTCAATCGCCATTTTATTTCGATCATAATCAAAGCTGTATCGCGATTCTTTTACCTGGATTTCGGCACGGCTCGAAGCTTGCAGTCTTTGCCCGCGATCGAGCAGTGGCATATTGAACGTGAGAGCCACATAGCTCTGCGGCAGCAGTTCTTCCTCCCTCTGATCCAAGGCCCTGGACATCTGCATGACAAGATCGATGCTAGGACCGTAGCTTTTTCTCGCAACACCCAATGCAGCTTCATTTTCAACGATAAGGCTTCGGTCAACCCTTAGGACCCTGGGCTCGGTATCCTTGTGATTGTTGATCCAGCGTTCGAGTTCAGTTGTTTGCTTAAAAAACTCTGCTGCAAGCGGCCAGGAGTCGGGACCATCTAAATTGCCAGAGGCCAGCGCTATCTCAGCTTTCTTCACGGCTAAAATCTGTTCGGCATCTGAAGCGAGAAGGTCGGAGGAAGCCTGATTAATTTTAAGGATATCCAAATCAACAGCTGAGGTGAGTCCAAGACTTTTGCGCTTTTCCTGGATCAACAGCAGCCGGGTTCGATTGTCCTGCTGTTTTTTCGCAATCTGGGCCAGCTGGCTCGCTTCGATGCCGTCAAGAATCAGATTGGCAGCTCTTTGTTCGGCTTCAAGCTTTTTCAATGACTTCGCTTCAGTGATCCGTGATTTTTGCTTCTCAATGAAATCCTGGCGGTTCTGATCCAAACCAAAAGCGTAAAGATTCCAGCTAGCTATCATATCCGCTTGGGTTCCAAACAAAGTCTCATTGCCCGAAGCCCTACCAAAAGTCCGACTCGCCGACCTTTGCAGCTGGAGGTCGACTTTCGGTTCCCAGGCTTTCTTCATGCTCATAACAGAAGCTGCTTCGCCATCCAATACGGACAGCTCGCGCTGATATCTGGCATCGTTACTAATGATTCTATCTAGGAGAGCTTGAAAACTCTCCCAAGAAGAGTCTGCTGCCTCAGCCCGAGCAAGCCAAGAGCAGGCGAAAAATGATAGCGCCAACAGCCAATTCCAGAAGCTCAATCGCATTGATTCCTCGCAAAATGTTTCAGCGGCAAAAGGCGCCACTATGGCACAATAAGTCAATCTTCCTATGCTTTAGACAGCGCTTACTGAGCAGTATTGCACCCAAGCGATCACATGCTGCAATTTAATTGTTCCGCACCACTTCATTGCAATATTAGCTGCGCACTGTGGTTATACCCTTTGACAGCAGGCTGTCCCGCTGTTCTCTACTAAAGGAATCCTGAACAATGAAACTTGTGTTAAGCGCAAACAACTTAAGCAAAACATACAATGCGAGAGGTACCTCGCATGTTGCTGTTGCTGGCATTTCCTTGAATCTCCATGCCGGGGAAATTCTCGGTCTCTTGGGTCCCAATGGTGCCGGTAAGACGACCATGGCCAAAATGATTTCCGGCCTCGTTTGTCCCGACCAAGGGACAGTTGAAATCTGTGGCGCAAACCCGTTTCGCAAACCATCGACCCTCCGCAATGTTGGAGTCGTTCTAGAAGGGAATCGCAACCTCTATTGGAAACTGACCCCGGCTGAGAATCTTGAGTATTTTGGTGTCCTTCGGGGTTTATCAGCTCGCGAAGCCAGGACACGGGCCGACCACTATCTGAATAGGTTTGGCTTAAGCAAAAAGAAGAAAGTCCTGGTTGAAGCCTTGTCCCGTGGAATGCAGCAAAAAGTAGCGATCTGTGCTGCACTATTGCATGAGCCTACCCTGCTCCTCCTCGACGAACCGACCTTGGGTCTTGATATTGAATCATTGGAAGATGTGAAAACGATCATACAAAATTTGGCAGCAGAAAACCGTGCGATCGTGCTGACGACTCATCAGCTCGATGTTGCTCAGGCGGTCACCACAAGAACTGCCATCATGAAACAAGGCAAAATTATTGCTGAAGAAAATACTTCCGATTTGCTCAAAAGATTCTCGGGTGACAGTTATGTGATTGAAATGGTCGATCCAGTGGCAGCAAACTTGAGCAGTGACCTTCAGAATGCAGGCTGCATGATAGAAAATCGCCGTATTTCATTTCACGGTGACAACACCAGTATTTGGAAAATCCTCGGCAAAGTCGACACTTTGCCCATAGAACGATTCTACAAGGATAAAGCCGATCTCGCCGGCGTCTTTATGAAACTCACAAAAGGATAACACCATGATCAGGCTATTCGCGGTCGAACTCAGAAAAAGCTGGAAGCTTTTCTTCCGTTATCCATGGAATTCGTTTGGATTTGTAGCCACTAATATCATCATCTTTTGGGGAATTTTGTTAGGCGCAAAATTTGTCGCTGGATCCGGAGTTAATTTCGGTCAGCGGATTGAAAGCCTAATCGTCGGCTATATGATGTGGTCGGTGATCATGTTCCTATTCAATTCGTTCTCGATGGATATCGCAGAAGAAGCGGCAACTGGGACCTTGGAACAATTGCTGCTAAACCCCCGGCGTCTGTCGACGATACTTTTTATGCGAGGCTTAGCCGAGCTCACGCTGCTTCTCTTCTACAATCTCATGACGTTGGTTGTCATTTTGATTTCTGCTGGGAAGACTTTGCATTTTGAATGGCTTGCTTTGATTCCACTCTTCAGCGTTATCATCACCACGTATGGCCTAGCTTTTATGATTTCGGGGATTGCCTTGATCGGCAAACGGATTGGCGGATTTCTCGGTATCCTGCAGTTTGGATTGTTATTTCTTATCATGGCTCCGGCTGACAAGATGTCGAATCTCGCCGTCTTCAAGTTTTTACCGTTGACAGGAAGTATTCAGCAGGCTCGCGATGTCCTGGCTTTTCAAAAGGCACTGGTTCCTGAGGAGATAGGCATGGCTTTCGCCAATGCCCTATTATATCTGGTTCTTGGCATTCTAGTCCTGAACTGGTGCGAAAGCTTTGCGAAGCGCAAAGGTCTTTTATCAGGTCACTGAACTTTGGTCCCAACCGTTTACTTAGGGCTTGTTATATGGATGCAAATAGTAAAGAAGCGATCCAGGAACGATTTCGAGTATACTTGAAAACTTATCGAGAATCCAAGGGACTGACCCAGCAGCATCTAGCAAAAAAATTCGGCTATGCTGAAAGTCATATTAAAAAATTTGAAGGCAAAGATAGCAACAATCGTCTGATCACATCCCTTGAATTTATGGAAAACCTGGCTTCCTTGCAGAAAATAAGCTTGATTGACTTTCTCTGCTACCTTCTCGACGCTCCGACGGCGGGCTCGAGCGCAAAGATTGTTAAGCATATACCCTGGCATATTCTACCAGCATTTCTGGAAGATAATCATAATCTTGCGGACAATCTCCTGAGCCAAGGCGGATTGAAAGAATCGATCGACCTAGCCTTCAAGATTATCAACCTCAGGGCTAATGATAAAATGTTTCTGTGCGAAATGGTTGATCGTTTTTCTGATCGCGTATCCATTCCTAACCGGCTTGCCAAAGGAAAAGCAAAATGAAAGTCCAGATGATAGGCCATGCCACGATACTGGTGGAAACAGCTACGCTGCGAATATTGATAGATCCGTGTTTCGCCAATCCGGGTCAAGAAGCGATGTGCGAAGGTATTACCGATATATTTCCCAATCGCGGTATACGGGTTGACGAATGTCCGGACTACGATCTCATCATTATTTCCCATCAGCACCAGGATCATTTTGATATAGCGACTCTGACTCAACTGAATCGTAGCAAACCCGTGCTGGTGCCGAACGATCCTCTTCTGATTAAAAGCTTGCTGCAAATCGGTTTCAGCCAGGTGCAAGCTATCGAACCTGATCAGGAAGCTTTCTTAGGTCAAACAACCATTATGGCAACCCGATCCGAAGTTGGCTTTCCCGAAATGGGCATCGTCATCGATGAAGACGGCTTCACGGTTTGGAATCAGGTGGATACTATCACGAGTGCCGACACAGTCGCAAACGTTCTGTCTCGATTCCAAAAGGTCGACATTCTGATCGCGCCCTGGCAACCCATGATTGAAACGAATTTTCAGCAGAATAAGTCCCTGCAGTTTCCTTATGAGCTCTATGAACATATGCTCAGCAATATCAGGAGAATCAGCCCTCGAGCATTGGTCCCTGGCGCCAATGGCTTTTCCTATGTGGGAGCAGCTTCCTGGTTGAACCAGTTCGTTTTTCCCGTCAGTATGCAGCAGTTTATCCAGGATGTCCTGACGATGCTGCCAGAGCTTCAGGATCGGATCTTCCACCTAACCCCCGGGGACAGCCTTGTGGCGCAAGCGAACGAATTCCAGTTGAGGAGCCGGGAATTGACTTTTGTCGACCTTCTGGATTCTGCTCCGGAAGCGCTTCATTGGTGTCCCGTTCGATTTCCGGGATACTTAACTTTGGTCCAGACTGAACTTCTGAGCAGTGAGGAATGGGCGCCTTTTATATTCGATGCCTTGGCCAAAATATTTAATGAAAATTTCTTGCAGCAGATCACTGAAAACTACCGTAAGTATGCTGGCGTCTATCTATTGCAGGTGGATTTTATCGATGGTCCCCTTTACTGGACCATCGATTTTAGAAATGATAAGCCCCGTCTCAACCAGGGCCGGTCTACTGTCGCCTCTCTATTCTCCCTGCTTACTTCCAAAGCCCTCTATCAGCTCCTGACTCACAAAGCCAGTTGGGATTATGCGATGCTCGGTGGCGGTCATCAGTTCTATCACAAAGCCTATAAGGTTTCGGCACAGGGCATGGTCAAGCCCATGGCCGAAGAGCTCGTGGATCCTTTGTTTCTCGCTTGCCCTTATGACCACTATTTCAAGGCCCATATTGCCAACTCGATCGAGAGGTATTCGCCATTATGTTCACACCAACAGACTGGGATATGATTCGAGATGATCGGGAATTGCGTCAGCGACTCATCCTTAAGTTCTTGGGGGATCAAAGCCCGGTTGCTGAGGACGATAAAGCCTGGATGCGGGCCATCGCTCTTGAGATTTTTCCAGGGTTGGGTCCACTCTTTGCCCAGTATAAACTGACCAAATACGCCCCCGTGCCAGGACTCCAGGATCAGGTTTGGTGGCATAGCAAACTAGGGACTTCTGTTGGCGTGGGACCAAATTTACTGGCCGCCTTGCCGAGCTTATTGCAAGGTCCGGATGCTGAAGACAGGGATCATCCTCGCTCGCTTTTTCTCCATGCACTGACCCAGGAGCTGGTGAGCCGGGGACTTTTGGTTCCCGCTGACCAATCAGAAGAGCAGTATTTGAGTTCCATTCAACAGCTCAGAGCTATAAAGCCTGGGATGTTCTTTCTCCCGCATGCGACTCTTGAGGACATAAAGGACCAAAGCGGATTTGCCATCCTGGGCATCCCTTGTAACCTCGGGGGTCTCAACCCTGGCAGCGAAATGGGACCGACGCAAGTCCGGGAAGCTTCCAAAAGTCTGGCTTTTCGAACCCAATCCCCTTTGGACATCTATTCCATCAGCCAAAAGAAAGCCGTTTTCGAGGGGAAGCACGGCTGGGATCTAGGCGACGTCGCCCTGGAACGTTTAGGCATTGATGACTGGATTCGGACTATAGGAACTATCTATTCCCGTTTGCCGCTAGGCATTGTTCCCATCGCCGTTGGTGGGGACCACACGTTCTCATTGCCCATGATCAAGGCCCTTTACGAAAAGCATGCGGAACAATTGTTGGTTGTACACATCGATCAGCACCTGGACATTCAATTTTGGGGGGATTGGGCTGTAGGGAATGCCGAGCGCTTGCATGCACCCATCCACAGTAACTTTGTGTCCCACCTCGCGGTCAGCTGTCCTAAGCTTAAATTTCTGCAGCTGGGAGTCGCTGCTTTTCAAAGTCTGCCACCAGGACCAGAAGCCTCCCAATACTTGCAAAAAATTGGCAACCAATTCTCCGATATCGATGTGATGAGCTGTTCGATCGAATCTTTTTTTTCCGGAATCCATACTGACGCCAAAATCTATATCACCCTCGATGTCGATGCACTTAGCGAATTGGTATGCACGGGATATCCAAGTGCGACGGGGATTTCCTATACAAAGCTGCTAGAAATCATGCGCTACATCTGTGAAAAATTTTTGGTTGTCGGACTGGATATCATGGAATTTGGTGTCAGCCAGAACCACGAGTCGGAAGCCAGTCGACGGGAAGCTGGCAAGATAGCCACTATCATTCTGCATTTCATTCAGAGTTGCGGGGCACGCTTGTGAAGATCCTGTCCTCCCCACATCTCGTGCTTGCCGACAATGGCATTCATGCAACCTGCGGTGTGCGATTGGGCGCCTTTACTGGCAGCTGGATTCTCGGCAACAAAGGTCAACGATTTATCGGTCGATCCACCGGAGATTCGCAATCATACCAGCAGGATCTCTGTATGGAAGCTATTCCATCCATACCCGCGCCCATTTTAAGTGTTCTGCTCGCCGCATGCATGGAAGGGGATCCCAGTTATCTTGATCTCAAGACCGGCAGTTTCTGGCCCAAATCAGACCCCATACCCCTAACTCGCCATGCGAATGGCTCACTGAGACAGTGGCAGACTCCGGCCTCGATGAAAGAATTGCCCCGGGAAATCTTCGCGCTGCCGACCAGCCTCGTCATGTCTGAGAGTTTCCATCCACAAAGACTATTTAACTTTTGCATGCCGGTGGTGGAATTTGACAATTTTGGCAAAACGGAGCATGGAGTTGGCCGGGGCCTGCAATGGCAGAAATCGCATGCGTTGGCTTATATGGAAGCCTGGGAGCGATACTGCGGGATGACCCCGCCCGATCCCTCGGTTAAATTTGTCAGCTATCAAAAGCTAGCAGCACAGTCGATGGCAGCGGTAAATCCTCGGAGCCTCCTGCTGCCACTCCAAAGGTCGAGCCAAAACACTTACGCCGATGATCGGGATATTGCTTGGGTGGAAGGCTACTCTCATAGTACGCAACAGCCCATACTGGTTCCAGCACGGGCGGTTTATACTGACTTTTCAGACGATTTTGATTGGCTTACCGGCTCGTCCAATGGTTTGGCTATGGGCGGAACGAACAACGAAGCCTTATTCTATGGCCTCCTGGAATTGATTGAACGCGATGCATTCCTGAGGACCTGGTATGGCTCACGTCCTACCGATGAAATTTTTGCCGAATCCGTGAGCCCCGATATTACTTTGGTTGTCGATCACTTGGCAAGCCAAGGCTATCGCGCTAGATTTTTTCGTCTCGATACCCAGATTGACTTCGTCGCCGTGTGGTGTTTGATTCAAAATGTCGAAGGCCAAGGTCCCTATTCTGTGAGCGGTGCCAGCTGTCATCCTGATGCCAAGGAAGCAATGTTTGCGGCGCTCATGGAAGCAGCCGGGACGCTAGGAAGTATGGGACGCTATTACGATCCTAAGCTAGGTAGTCAGCTTTTGCTAGCTCCTGAAAGCGTCAATGAGCCGGTCGATCATTTTCAAATGTATGCGGTTCCGGATGCTGCTGAACATTTGGCCTTTCTGTTCCAAGGATTGCCCAAGACATATGAACAGGCCTTTCCAAGGCAACCGGCCTGGGCCAACTGCAATAATCTGGATGACCTTCTTGTCTATACAATGAAGCAATTGGGAAGGATATATCCAGATATCATCTCCATTGATCTTTCGCGGGCAACTGAGGATTTTCCATTTCGAGTCGCTAGAGTTGTCGTTCCCGGTCTTCTGCCTATGACTCATGGTCATGCAGAACAGCGCTTGCCTGCGAACTCCATCGAGATTCTAAAAAATGTTCCTCATCCATTTTCGTGAGGCTCCTCGTATGACCGATGCTCATTTGCAAGTAAAGCCCGACCAAAGGATATGGAGCCTCGCTGATCATGCGATTGTTCGAGTGGGAGGTTTGGCGACGTCCAGTATCGGAAGTTTGGGATCCGATCAAAGCCATCTCCTTATCCAAGAGTATCGCCAGCTCAATAAGCTTTATGATGAAAGCAAGGGGCTTGTCTCAGATCATCTAGGCCGGCTTGTGAAAAAAGTTGGTGACCATGATGATGTTCGAAAACCCTTGTTGAATGTGCGAAAGGCCTTGTTCCATGGAAAAATTCCCAAAGATGAATGGCTGAAAAAAATTCACGAACATCTTGAATTAGAAGATTGGAAAACGATTACTGCTGCCATCAATTCTCTGAATCGACGAAACGACATTGAAGACACCCATGGGCAAGTGCTCGAAGCCGATATTGCCAGTAAACACTGCACTATGCAGGATATCCTCAGGGACAATAAGGATTTCTTGAGCGCAATGGACAATGTAAATCCCAACTTGTCGGAACGCATCGGCAGTTTGCTGAACAGCCCCTTCAATGCGGCTCAAAAATGGCAGAAAACTCTGCCGGAAATCACCTCGCGGATGATGCGATCGGCTGTCAAGACCAGTCCACTCAGCCGTCTGACTTTCACAGTTCCCCTCAATCTATGCGAAGCGGATCCCGCCTTATCGCAAGGTCCAAACTTTCGAATTGAAATTGATGAAGATGAATTTCAATCCGAGGTCGATGTCAATCGCGGGCTCCTGATGCGCTTGGGCCATGGTCTTGCCCGCAACAGGCAAATCCGTCCCTTTCTCCAATTTAGATTGAATAATTCACTGTCGATTGCCGAGGGCTCGTTTCAATTCGTTGTTCGCGAACAAGCCGGAAATCTGAGCGATAAATTTGTGCAGAGTTCGGCCGCACCTGCCTTGTTGTGGATCCTGAGCAAACTCAATAGCCGAGGTGCCTTTTACATCGCCGATATTCCTGAGATTATCGGGATTGATCCAAGCGATGAACTGTCTCGCATCGTCGAGGAATTGATCGAGAAAGGTCTGCTTATTCCCTGTCATTTGCGTGGAGATAACGATCTGAATCCAATCGAATCGTTTATAAAGTACCTGGATCCGAGCAGCGAGATTACGGCAGCCCTGCAAGACCATCTGCGCGGTATCAAGGGCCTTCTGAAGTCCTACGCGGAAGCCGGGACAATACAGCGGAAAGAACTTCGGATGAGTATCCTGACAGCAATCAATACCGTCGAAACCATGGTCGGAATCAAAGAGACAGTGGACTCCCGGCGTCTGCTTTATGAAAATTCTTCGGCTCAAAAGCTGCGTTGGGGCAGCCCGAATCTGCCGGCCCTTCATGCGCAAAATTTGGCCAATCTAGCTTCGTTAGCCTATATCTTGAGTGAATCATGGGCCGATTCCACAGCCGGTGTTGAGCGTTTTGTCAGAGAGTTCGGTGTCGGAGGCATATGCCAAAACCCTTATCAATACCTTCTGCAAGCCGAGGGTAACACCGAGCAGACCTTGGCGCAGAAAGAATACCTCTGTAAAATATCGCAACAACAGGAGTTGCGATACAAGTTGAAATCTGAGCTTCTACAGGACATTGCGGATCGGGTTATCCTTCAAGGCGATAGCACAGTCTTTCTCAGGATGGAAGATTTCAGCACTTCTATCAGCAATGATATTTGGTCTTTCCCTGATTCCTACGCGGTCCTGATGCAGGCTTGTGAGCAGGATCAAAAATTTGCCATCAATATGTTCGGTCTAGGCTTTGGCACACTTTTCGCCAGACAGTTTGCAGTATTTGAACGCAGTCCCAGCGGCCGCAAAGTCATTGCCAGTATTCAAAAGGAATTGCAGCATCAGTTTAACATCAAAGGCTACCATCAAATCAGCGTCAACAGCCAACAGACGGTCAATACAGTTCCACTTCTGGCGCCGGGCGCGATCGTCAGTGCCTATAATTTTCCCGATGCTGATGCACAGCGCAGCGATCATGAGCTCCGTCACCTGCAGCTGATTCATGATCCCAAGGCCGATCAACTATATTTTCTGAGTCCCCAGGGCGAAATCGTACGCCCCTTAAACCTCGGAAGCTTGGTCAAGTACTATTTGCCACCATTGGAAAAAGGGCTCGCTGAGCTTTGTCCAGAATTCTCCTACGACTCGATTCGTCTGGTGCAGGCCCTTGATGCCATGAATCCGCAGTTTAAGCCCATTCGATTGGTGCCCCGCATTATGGTAGGTGATGTTTGCCTGACCAGACGTTCCTGGGTGGTGCATGAACTTGAACCTTTTTGGAAAATGAAAGAGGACACCGACCTTTCCTATAAATCACGGATTCTGGACGTCCTGGAACAAAATGGTATTCCCTTGGAAGTTTTCCTCTATCCACCCAATCTTTGGGTACACCCGAGCCGTTTGGGAGAGCAGGAAAAAGAGCCCAGGAGCAAGCCGGAATTCATCGACTTCACCAATCAGCTCCTTTTCAAACACTTTGAAGCATGGAGCAAGACCGTGGCAGCACCTTGGGTGTTCCAGGAAGTCCTGCCACACTGGTCCGATACCGTAACTCGCTCCGGAGAGCGGGATCTCGTCACAGAATTTTGCTTTGAAATATACAATCGAGGAAAGTCGGATGTCTAAGAAAGAAACAATCATTGTCTACTATCATGCCAATTGCAGTTTCCTGTCGTTGATTACTGCGGCCTGGGACAAACTAACTGGAGCTAAAGCCGCTGGTGAGCTCACTCGATTCGCTATGCAAAAGCATTGGCTGCATGGCCCCCATTTGAAACTGCATGTTGAATATACCGATGGCGGAACCGTCGTTGACGATGTGCTGAGTTTTTTCCAGGAATACCTGGAGAAAAATCCCAGCGAAACTCCGCTCCTTGAAGCCGAATACTGCGAGAGGTTTACGTTGGTTGGAGGAATGGAACTGGAGCAGGAGGAAATGCTTCCTCTCTATCCTGACAATACTGTGCGCCGCCTTGATTTTGTGATGAAGTCCAACTGGGGATCCGGTTTTGGTTCGAACTTCGCTTTTGAAAGCCTGGCCGAAATTCTGCCTTTCTTTATTCCGATCGCCCGAATGCCTGAATATCGGGACGATCGCATCTTGTCCATGCTTAAACTGATGATGGCCTGGGCCTTTAGTTTTGAGGACGTTTCCAGCGCAGCCAATTGTTTTCGGTCTCATGCTGAAGCTTACTTTCATTCCTACGATACGGATAAAAGTATTCGACAGGTCTTCAAGATTAACTATGAAAATAACCGAGAGATCTTCCAGCGCGAGTTCGAAGCCATCGAACAGGGTCAGGATAAGTTCTACCAGGATTTTCAAGCCCCCATAAAAAAGATCTTTGCGGTGATCGCCCAATCCGTCAAGGATAGTGCCTATCAACGCTTCGATCGGGAAGATTGCCTGCAGTGGGAAAAGACCCTTCCTGATTGCTATCAAAAGATACCAGAGCGGTGGAAGCAGCCAAGTCCCAGACATGCCTCACTCTATGACGGCGATCCAAAGGCTGAAGCTTTTAGAAAATTGCCTAAAATTCAAGGGGAAGCCTTTTCCGTCAATATTCTTTATGAAGCCCTGCGCCTGGTTGGAATGCTGCCCATCGAAAGATTTTTGCTCTGCGACATTACCGCTTCAGTCTTTGAATCAAAATTTGGCAACTGGGATCCGGATTTGGAAGCATGGGATGGAACACCGCTATGAGTGATATAATCAAAACTCTGCACACTTTGACCAGCTGGAACGGAGCATTTCCTGTTCTCCCTCCCTTGGATTCTGAAACCCCGGTCCAATCCGATATTGCGATTGAGCTAACGGTCGCTGCAGATGTGCCCCTTGTCAATCTTTCGCGGGTGCTTCTGTCACGTCGGAGTGTGCGGAGTTTTTCGCCTCAGGCTCTATCGTTGAGCCTTTTCAGCCAAATCCTGAAATATGCTTGTGGCACCCGCAAAGAGCCAAGTGATCCTCAGCTTCGCACCTATCCTTCAGCTGGCGCTCTATTTGATGTCGGTATTCATATCGTAGCACAGCGTGTGGAAGGCTTGGAGCCAGGCATTTACGAATACGAGGCAAATACTCATAGCCTCAAACCTCGTCGATCGACATCGTCCCTCCGGCGGGATTTGCAGGAGTGTTTTGGCGATGGCGAACAATTGCGAGTGGCGAGCGAAGCGACATTTTTGGTGGTGATGACCATACCCTTGCAGCGGCTCGGCAGAAAATACGGAGCCCGCGCCTATCGCTTTGCTTTGCAGGAATCGGGACATATTGCTCAGAACTTGGCTCTGGTTGCCGAAGGACTCCATTGCGGGGCCGTTTCATTGGGAGCGTTTCTCGATGAGGGTGCAACCGCTTTGATCAGCGATGATCAGCTGGACGAAAAAGCTATCTATATCATGGCGTTGGGCGTCAAAGCCAATCAGGTGGATTTGGATGCTAGCAAAGTCCAAAATCCTGCGGTCAATCCTTTGGAACATCAAGTGCTGCAAATCCTTGCAGGACAGGTTAGCAATGCACCACAACATCATCATGCGGTAGAGGTGTATAGGCAGGCAGGTCGGGATGCTCTGGATCGCTTGACCGATAACTGGCTCCACTGGAGGATTCACACTGAATCATGGAACCTGATGGTCGATGCCGATCTGCAAGCGACTCTGCTTGAGATGAAGGATCGAGGATGGATAAAAGGTTTCTGGCATCTTCATAAGAGCGACGGCGGTCATCACCTGCGTCTGCGTATTCAGCTGGCTATTCAAGCGAAAAGGCGTTTCGTCGAGGAAATGCTGGAGGCAAGCTTTCACAGGCTGCTACATGCCGGCAAGCTCAGCAGCTTTCACCGGGGCGCCTATGACCCGGAAGTGCAGCTCTTTGGGGGGCAGGAAGCGATGGATCTTGTTCATGAGGTTTTCATGCTCGAAAGCCTGTTCTTTCCGCAACTCATCAGTAAAGATCCAAGCCTGGCCTATCGTGCATCTCTTTTGTGGTTGGACATTTTCTTCCGGTCGCTTGGCATGGACAATTTCGAGAAATGGGATGTCTGGAAGAAAGTAAGTCGTTTTAGATCATTTGCTTCTCAGGAAAGTCTAAACGCCTCGCCGCTTATTCCGCTTTTGCGTGGGATTGCGAGCCTACAACAGGCTGATATCGAGGAGTCTTTTTGCGATTTGGTGCCCGATGGTGCCTCGATTTTGCCTCAGCTGATAAGGCTGGGACAACGGTTGAACCTGGAGGCCAGCAGAGCTGCAATAAAAATTCGGGCGTCTTGTTCTATCCTTGTAGTCTTTCACTGGAATCGGCTGCAGCTGGATGGTCCTGAACAAGCCACGCTTTGCCAACTGTGGACTGAAGCCATCCATCCTCATGGAAATTTTTGAATCGAGGTGATTGCCGTGATACCCACATACCCTCGGGTTTGCCCGGATCTCTACTATGTAGAATCGGAAAGTAGTGTAACTGTTTTCACAAAGGACGGGAAAGTCAACCTGCAAAGCCAAGGCATTGGGGTGGTTCTGAAGGCTCTGATGGAACTCGCCGATGGGTCGAACAGCTGGGAGGAAATTCAGCTGGCATTCCCGGAGCACTTGCGAGCCTCTATCGCCGGTATCATGGAACTTCTCAGCGGCAAACTGATTTTCCGTGAGGGGCGCTATGATAATGAGTTTAACCTGGCCGAAGGTTTGAGCTCCACCTATAGCTCCACCTTAAATTATCTGCGGTGCCACCTTGAGTCTTCGTACTCTGCCTTTATGCAGTTCCGAATGTCCAAGGTGCTCCTAACCGGCGAAGGACCAGCCCTCCTGACGGCAGCGCTCAACCTCTACGAGCTTGGTCTGGAAAACGCTGTGGTGGTCGTGAAACAAAGTGATATTTTTTACGATAAATTGCGGACTCGATTACAAGGATCAACAGGCTGGCAGGTAAGCGATACGATGCCTGACAGGTATCTTTTTGACTTGATCGTAAGCATCGGTCCAATCGAATTCAATCAAGAGGTTTATGCAGGACGGCAAGGCCATGATTCTCAATTCTTGCCCATTACTCTCGCTCAATCCTATGATTATATAGGTCCTCTTAAAGAAAAACATGATGGAGCTTGCGTGGACTGCTTGCAAAACAGCATCCATGACGCCGGCCTTCCTGCAGAAAAAGGCCCCATGGTTCGATCTCTGACGGGGGCGCGCGCCGCTTGGGAAGTTTTGAAAATATTAGCCGGCGTAGAACACCAAAATCTGCTGGGTACGATCGCTATCAACGCTGAAGATTTGAGCGATCAATTCCATAGAATTTTTCCGAGATATTCCTGTGCCTGCCATCTGCAGGTTCTCGATATGCCGCTTGAACCACAAGCGTCGTGGGAAGATTTGGCAAAATGGGCCGGTTCCCTCATCAATTCCCATGCCGGTCCCATTCGGTATCTCGATCCTGAAAATGTACGCCAGTTGCCGGTTAACTACCAGGTGCTGCAATGGCAGCAGGACCAGCCGCGCCTGTTGATTCCGGGTCGGACTTTGGCTCACGCTAAAGTTGATGGCGTGATCAATGGCCTTCGTATGCAATTGGGAGCCAAACCCTCAGGTGACTGCGAGAATTTGGATTGGCAAGCGTCCGCCGGCACAAGTATCATGACTTGGGTCTATGATTCTTTGTGTCAGCGGCTGCAAACTCAATTTCTCCATCAACCGCCGCTGACTCATGATGGGGTGATCGCGTTGCTTGATGCGGAAGCCCACTATTGGATCAAAACGCTGCGGGTCAGGTATGGTCTGGACCTCAACTTTGTCCTGGAGTTCTTTGATACCTATCAGATCTATGTCGTGGAAATTTCCAAAAATGATGGAATATTGCATCGAGGTACGGGACTCACAGCTTCTCTAGCCATCAAAGAAGCTTTGCTCAAAACCATGGCGCAGATGAATAGCCAGGACAGCGATTGCAGTCTGCCGGTCTCGCTCAATCTTTCGCCCGCACATAGCCACGCTGAATGGAATCAATGGTATGCTCATGTTCAAACAAGATTTGCTATCTCTCTGCAGCCAGAACGGGTGCTGAAATCAGCAGAATTATCCGTTGGCTTCGTATCTGGCTGGGTCGCACTTTATGCAAGAATATAGCTCCTGGGACGAATATTTTGCATCAAATCCTTGCGGTGCGCTCTCTGCTGCGGCATTCCCAACTTATGGCATTATTCTGGTGGGATCATTCCCACAGGACGCATCGGGAATTTGCATTTCATGTCTAGCTATTCATTGGCAAGAGAGTCGAAATCTATCGCCGGCGACGCCTTACCGTGGCATGGATTCTTTCACTCATGAAATCGATGCCTGCTTCATGAAGCTCAAAGGCGCCGACGTCGATGCTTTTTTTGTCATCCAAATGGCCAGCCGGCGCATTACCCGCAGTCGCTATTTGCCATCCGGCCTTTGCCAACATTCAAAACAAGCGCAAGTGCATCGTCCTCTCGATTCAAACCGATTGATTCGGCGCAAAGATCTGCTTGAAATCAAATCGAACGAAATGCTTTACGATGTGAACTTTGGTCCACTCAAGGCTCTACCGGCTACTGAATTTTCGGTATCGAAACAGGTGAGCGTGGCTTCTCCAGGATTTGACGGACCAGTTCTGGGTCTTGGGAAATCATTCATGAGTCGCTCGGCTGCGAAAGTAGCCGAACTGGAAGCTCTTGAACGTTATTGCAGCCTCGATAACCGGAGTCAGGAAGAAGGGCCTTTGAGTAGCTACCGGAATCTTGGCAGAGAGGCCTTGCATCCTTCCGTTATCGGCCTCTATAGGGCTGATCAATACGCAGTCTCCGATTTTCCCTGCCGCCCTTTCGATGCGGACGAAGTGATTTCCTGGAAACTGCTGCGCAGTCTGGATGACAAACGGTTCTATGTGCCCGAGGAAATGATTTATTTTGGGATGCATGTGCCTGGATTGCCCCTGGTGTTGGAAACGTCCAACGGCTGTTCCCTCGGTTCGACAAGGGACGAAGCCATAGCTTTTGGAGCCCTGGAACTGATCGAAAGGGACTCCATCCTGCGAGCCTTTTATGGCCAGATTCCGCCCAAGCGCATCATGGCAAAAGCTTACAATTTCGATGCAGGTTTGGAGATCGACTGGCTCGGCCAGCGCAGCTATGATGTGTATTCCTTCGAAGTAAGTTCTGTGAGCGGGATCTCGGTGGTTCTGCACTTTGGGATTTCGCGATCCGATCAAAATGCTCAAGTTATTTCTTCAAGTGCAGCCGACTGGAGTCAGTCCTCGGCCTATCATCGAGGCCTGCAGGAACTTTGCTCCCAAGCTGATTGGGGCAGTCAACTGAACGATACCGAGCGCCTGCGAGCTCAGTACCTGGCAGCTCATCCTGGTTCATTAAGAGCTGGGGTCATCAGTGATCATATGCTTCTGTTCGCCCATGTCTCATCCAAAAAATATCTGCAATCTTTTTTACAGGCGGAGCTCTTTGTTGATGAACCGGCCTGCACTGAGGCGCCGACTCTGCATTCCTTGGTTGGGGCTCTAGCTCGCCATGATCTTTCGCTGTTGTTTGCGGATCTGACAGCTGCAGAACTCGCACCCCAGGACCTCGTTTGTATGCGAACTGTGATTCCGGGTTTATTGCCCATCTTTTATGGGTGCGGGATGGAAAGAATTCCGGCGGGTTGTCCGTTGATCATAGATCGGCATCAACCCCATCCTTTCAGCTAAGGAGGCTCGCATGCATTCTGAAAAACGCGAATATCATTACCAAATGTCCTATCTAAAAAAACAGCGTGTGCCGCATAAGCCCGGGAGCCGAGCGAAGTCATCCGAAAGTTTCAGCCAGGCCTATCCTCTGCCGCTTGAACTGCGTAGCGATCTGGGTCAGCTGCATCAAATGCTGGAATCCACTCCGACCAGTGACAGGATGCTCTCGTTGGTTGATCTCGGCACAATTTGCTACTACAGCCTGGGTCTCTTTCGTTACGAACCGACCGACGATTATAAGGTCCATCGCGTCGCGCCTTCACCTCGTTGTCTTTATGCCACTCAGATCTATCGCGTTGTTGTGGAAGACGCCCAGCTTGAACCCGGTATTTACCACTATGATTGCTTGAGTCATCGGCTGGTCCGGGTCGAAATTTCCACCGGAATTTTGCCTGAATTTGCCAGCAACGGTTGGTTGATATCGAGTCGGCGCCTGAATATCGAAATCCTTTATGGCCCCTTCAGTCGCCGTTTGGCCTTGCTGGAGGCCGGTCATATTGTGGAACAGGTTTCAATAGTTTCAGCGCGCCTTGGTCATCCTGTGGATGTCCATGTGCTGCCTGAACTGACAAACCAGCCCTTTATTTCCAGCCAGGAAGACTGTTTATTCTATTTAAGCGAGAGGCATGAGTATGAACAACGAACACAAGCGCCAGAGCATTCAATCGATTTGGAAGTTTGCTTTGCCCGCCGTCATTCCGGGCACGGGACTTTTGGAATACTTCCTGAAATCCGGCCGATTGTCCGTCCCGCCCTTGAAAGATTGAGTCGCTACGGGCAAGGCGAACGACCGGGACTATCACTAGATTCCTATGTCGACCTCGAAACTTATCTGTTTGTGATTCATTCCGACGAAGTGCCGCGGGGAATCTATCATTGTGCATCGACAGATGACGGAGCGCTTCGCTTTTTTGCACCACTGCCGCAGGCGTCGATCGAAGCCCTGTTTTCCTACCCCGGTTTTGCGATTCAAAACAGCGCCGCGGTATGGATTTGTACGGGTTCCCTGAAGGCCCTTGAGTCGATGCCTCGTGGATATGAGGTCTTGCAAGCCGCAGTTGCCTCCCGGGCGCAACGAGTGGCATTAACAGCGGCCTCTCTGAATCTTTTTGCGCGGCCTTCGGTAAGTCTGCATGAGCCGGTCATTGACCAACTTTTGCAGCTGACTTTCAGCGAGCACTCAGCACTCTATTCGGTGATTTTCGGCTGTGATAGGGAAGCCGGTTTGCCTTTGAAACTTTCTATTTTTTAAACTTTGATAGGATAACCCTCATGCTTTACAAACATTGGATTCTGGGCGTTGCACTTGTGGGATGCTCTGCTCCTTGGGCGGTCATGGCAGAAGCTATCGATGTGCCGCAGGTTACAGTCGCCAAATTAGTCAAAACGGAACACTATACCGAGATGGTTGCGCCCGCCCAGGTCCAATCGGAAAGTGAAATCGATATCGTCGCGGAAACCGGGGGTTTCATTCAGAATCGACCGGGTAGTTTGGGCCAAAGGGTGCGCCAAGGTCAGTTGCTGTTCTCCATCAAAAACCCCGATCCCTTGGCTGGATTCAATGTCTATAATGTCATATCGCAAAGCGGTGGTGTGATCAGCCAGGTCTATGTGAAAGAAGGCGAGAGAGTTCAAAGCAATCAAAAGCTCCTCCGCTTACAGAGCGGCAACGAACTCAAAATCACTGCGCGTTTGAGCAACTATCAAGCCGCGCTGATTGAATCCGTGCTCAGCGGTTTTTGGATTGATGCCGGCGGAGATATTCCTTTGTCAATCCTTGGTTTGGCCAAGACACTTGACCCCCAATCGGGGACTTCGTCATGCGATCTGAAACTCGCCGATAGCAAAGATGTCAATCGTCTGCGCAGCGGTCAAATAGGGCGCATAAAATTCAGAACCAATCAACGTAAAGCTTTTTCTGTTCCTGAGTCTTCACTCTTTTATCGGAAAAACAAGCCCCATATCATCACTTTGGATGCCCAGAACAAAGCCTCTTATCTGCAGGTAGAATTGGTTCAGTCGAGCCAGGAAGCTGTCGAAATCAAAGGCGAACTGACAGAAGGCTTGCGCTATATCGTCAATTCGTCGACCTTGATCAGCGATCAGGAAACCGTTCGCGTGGAAGGTGACAAACCGTGATAGAATCCATACTGAAAAAACCGCTTCAGGTTTATATTGTCATCCTGATCCTGACATTAAGTGGCCTGATTTCTGCCAACAAATTGCCAATTTCTCTGTTTCCCAATAGTTCCAGACCGACGATCAATCTCAATATCGGCTACCAGGGGCTAACCCCGGCTGCCTTCGAATTCCAATATGGCAAGCGTTTGGAAGCGGCTATTGAGAAACTAAAGAATGGTCGAACCAAAGTCAATCAGTGGGTCAGTATCTATGGAACCGCCGACTACTCTATGACCGTAAGCTTTGACTGGGGGGCTGACGCAGATACCGCTGAGCAGACGACTCGCATGGCGATCGAAAGTGCGATCGCTGATATGCCGAATGATCTTCGCCGCACGTTGAGCATCGGCGGCGACAGCAATCAACTAGCTTTCATATCTTCATTTTGGAGTGACAGTCGCAGTCTGGGTGAAGTCTATAAGCTTCTTGAACCACAGATTTTGCCGAAGTTGAACAGCATCGGCGACGTCGCCGTGGTGGATCTCTTCAATCCTGCTCAGAAAGAAATACAGGTGGTGCTCAATCCCGAGGCTCTGCAACAGATTCAAACTCCCCCGGCAGGCATCGAAAGATCAATACAAAGCAGATTCTTTGGCGCCATGGGCGGTGAATTCGCGACCGAAAGCCGATTAAAGCAAATCCGGAGCAACGCGGAAATTCGCACTGTTCAGGAACTTAAGGACATGGCTTTTAGCTCCGGCACAGGTAGTCCAACGATACTGTCACAAATAGCTCAGGTTCGGATGGGTCAAAGCTCCGGAGTGATGGGAATGGCCAAGACTGGCGATCGGCGCAGCCTAATGCTCCTCATTTTTCCAAAGCAAGGTGGCAATCTTAAATCCCCTGAGTGAAAAGTCCCGTGCAGCCATCGACGAAGTTATGCATTCGATGCCGGACGATATCAAACAAATGGTCGTGATGGACAAATCTGACAACATCACTTCGTCCATCAAGCATGTGATGTTTGAAGTGGGGTTGGGTTCATTTTTAGCTACTCTCGTGCTATATCTCTTTTTAGGCCAAATTCGGACGGTCGTCACAGCTGCCGTCGAAATTCCGATTTCCATGATTCTGGCATTTTCACTGATGTATATCTTCGACATCAATATCAACCTGTTTTCGCTGGCTGGCTTAGCACTGGCATCCGGTATGAATGTTGATGCTTCGGTGGTCGTGATGGAAAATATATTTCGACACATGGAAGAAGAAAAGCGCAAAAAAATTCCCCGCGATACCTATTCCATTGTTCTGGAAGCTCTGCATGAAGTGAAATGGCCCATCATCACCTCGACGATTGCGTCCCTAGCGGTCTTTATTCCTTTTTTGCTGGTCGATGGTCTGGGCAAAACTCTCTTGGGTGATCTTGTCAAAGCCGTGATCTTCTCTCACGGTTTTTCCGCAATCGTTGCTCTTGTCCTGGTGCCAACGGTTCGTATTCACCTGTCCCGTTACTTCGACTTTATTCCACACCATCGCGCGCCAGCATCGAAATTCTTGGCTAGCATCGAAAGTTTGCTCGATCTTTTGGTCAAAAAAATCAGCGAACGACCCCAAACCGGTTTGATCATTCTGCTGTCAACTCTGCTGCTATCCATGGCCCTGAATGTCTTTTTGATGCCCAGGTTACCGCGTGAGATCATAGGGCGCCCGGACAGTGAATGGCTCCTGGTGATTTTTTCGACCCAGAATCATGTCACGGCCAAAGAGATGGAAGCGGAGATAGAACCTTATGCAAGAGATTTGAAAAAAATTGTTGGTGACGAAAGTCAGGTATCGCTTACAGTCATTGGTGACCCCAATAACGGTTACATAGCTGTTCGCATGAAAAGCGCCAAGGCTTCGGGAAAATATCTCCCGATCTTACGCAAAACATTTCAGAATCAGAGCGATGTCCAGATCATGGTCGAATCCTGGAGTCAGGGGGAGTTTAGTCTCCGCCCAGCTCCGGCCTTTGTGGTGAATATTGCAGGTGGAGAAGCCCTGGATCGCGCCCAGGCCGGCGAGGAGCTCATCCGTCGTGTCCGCGGCCTCAACTTGTTGGAGCGCCTTAATGTTTCTCCTAGCTTCAATCAAAGAGATCAGATTATTCTCACGCCGAAAGCCGATGTTTGGAGCCGTCTTGGCAGTCTCAATCCCGACTATGAAAAGATGCGTATCATTGATGAATTGCGGCTGCTGTCCACCGGTAAATGGATTGGTGATTTGACCATCGACAAGACCAAGGTACCTATCCGCCTGAAGTATCCCGATGGCTATATCGATTCTCTGGTGAAACTTCGTGGCTATCCCGCACAGGTGGGCTCGAAGATCCTGCCTCTCGAATCTCTCTATGAAGTTGAGCGCGGTCTACCCGAACAGGCTGTTATGAGGCGCAATGGACAAGATATTCATGAGGTTAGCGGATTTTTGCCCGCCGGTGCCAAACCCTTGCATAAAGAGGATCTGGCCGGGATCGAGAAATTGATGAAGGAAGTCGCGCAGGAAAGCAAAGCAGAAGAAGGATCGGCGCTGAGTCTTTCCTTACAAGATCCTGATCCGGATCTGAATCAGTCGGTTAGACAGCTGTCCTGGGCCCTTTGCGCGTCCATTTTCCTGCTGTTTATCATCATCATCTTGCACTTTGGGAAGTTGGTGGACAGTCTCATTGTTTTGTTGGCCGTACCCTTCGCAATTGCTGGAGCATTGCTCTCGCTCTACACTTTCCAAAGTCAGCTGTCACTGAACGCTATCCTGGGCATGACGCTCCTGAGCGGAATTGCGGTGAATAACAGCATCATTCTGGTCGACTTTATCCGAAAAATGCAGGGGCAAGGTTATGCGATACACGAAGCGGTAATTCTGGCCACGAAAGCAAGGCTGCGGCCGATTTTGATCACATCGATCACCACAGTGCTGGGGATGGCCCCGATAGCGATTGGCTTTGGTGAAGGCGGAAAAGTTCTCAGTCCGCTGGGAATATCCGTAGTCGGAGGATTGTTGTTTTCCACGACTTTGACCCTGGTTGTGATTCCGGCTTTTGAAATTTATCGAGGCCGTAAGGCTGTGGAAGCCTGATTTCCGCAGGCTAAGAGCCTCGTGCCATTGCCATCGTGAGTCTTGATAGCTCGACCTTGTAGAAATACAAGGTCGTTTTGTTTTGTGGACTTAAACATTCCCCGAAGCGCGTAGCACGCAAAAACACCGACTAATGCGCCAATAAGTCATAACAATATTTACAGAATTCCAAGAGTCCCTTCTCAACTTTCCGCGAAGTGTAGCCTGGGCTCGACTAAAATGTACAGATTTATCAGTGGTTTGAGCTATGGCAGAGAACTTGCTTTAGAGTTAGGGCCGAACAAAAGGCAGCAAACACTGTTCAGCGAGGACAACCATGCAAGTGACATCACAAGCAACATTCCCGGCTATCGATTTTGTCAACTTCTATGAAACCCATGTTGCGCTTGTGCGAGCGGTTGTCCGGAAGTTCCGCTTTACGCATGTGACAGTAGAAGATTTGGTGCAGGATATCTTCATAAAAGTTTGGCGAAGCCTCGATAAGCTTCAAAATCAGGAATCAATAGCCGGCTGGCTCCGTGTGATCGCACGCAATCACTGCTTGAATGAAGTCAAAAGTAAAAAAAGGGAGAGTCGTCATATAGTTTCGCTGGAATCGATCGAAGACTACAAGGTGCACATCGAATTCCAATACGCTGACGTCATCAATAGAGTCGAATTCGAAGAATATTCCGAAATTCTACTGTATCTGATCGCCAATCATGGTGAAGAAAATCGGCGTGAAGTGGCCAGGCTGTTTTATGTTGAACAAAAATCCCTGCGTGATATCTGCCTGCAGCTCAATATCAAACAAAACACCGCTCTTTCGCACTTACGTCGCTTCCGGTTGATAGCCACCAAGACCTTGCACAAATTCATGGAAGATCGCGAAGCGGAATAAAATCGAATATAGTGCACGACCTAAAAACTCATTTTCTGTGAATACCGGAGTGTGGCATCTGAGGTGGACGCAGCGTAGTGGCCTGGACATTGTTTGCTGCAAACTGATTTCCATCGTAAGCCTTTCATCACATGCTGCATCTATCTAACCAACCCATTTCATGATTGAACTATACAAACCAATCGGGGGTCAAGATAGTGCGAGACATGAATTCCAAGGTCAGCAAGCTGGATGCCGCACTGTTTGAGATTCAAAATCTGCCAAACTCCAAGGGACGCAGCTGCTCTGCTGAAGATCAATCCACTATTGCCAAAGCAAATTAACCCCGGCTGCGTAATCTCGCCCAAAGCGAAGACTTAGCGGTCGAAATCACGGGAATGCGCACAGCGATATAATAGCGAACATATTGGTCAATTTAGTGCTCTGGCCAGTCCGAGAACGATATATAGAGCTCAAGTAAACTTTCCGCTTACGGTCCAATTGGCAATAAAGTATGTAGTTGCAATGCCCTAAAGTGATAGTGCGTTTAGGGATACGCGCTTATTTGGGAGGCTGAATCTAAGGTTCAGGATTATGGCATCTTATTAAAATCATCAGATAAAACTCGTATCTATGACAGTTCAACGATAATGATCAGATCTGTACGTATGTATTGGCATTACGAATACTTTGTAATAGCACAAAAGGAACGGGCTACAAAATTGACAGGCAATTAAATATGTTATAAAGACATAGCTGTTCGGGCTTTTTAATTTTTGATCCAATACTACACTCCCGTTTTTACTGTTGTTTTCTTGGTCTTTCAAATTGAAAAAGGTTAACTTATGGATATCACATCGGATTATGTACCGAGTCGGACAGTGTTAGGTGATACACATAATTTTGGATTTAGGGTTTCAAAAGAATGTAACAAATGGATGCACAAACCTAGACCACTAACTTGGGAGCATATGTTTCTTGATCCAAGAAGCCGGCTGCGATCTACGCTGGATTCTTTAGAAATGTTTGGGTTTCTCCCTGAACTTCATATTGATCTCGAGTATGGGTTCTTCAAAAATGGAAGAGCCGAATGTCTAAGTTTGAACAATTCTAGTTCTATGGAATCTGACCCCTTATTAATTGGAAAATCTATTGGTAGTTTATTAGCTCTATGCATTTGGTTTGGAATTGGTGACCTGCATGATGAAAATCTTATTTATGGTTCAATCGACGGAAAGCCAATTCTGGCGCCGATAGACATTGAATGCATTTTTGAAAAAATACCATTTCCCTCACTTGCATACTTACTTCCTACAAGAGGAAATCGATTTTCTTCGACTGGCCTATCTTTTGTAGATTCTATTGAACATAGAGAATCACTGATGGCCCCCATCTGCAACTCCTACATAAAGTCACTTCTAGCACTTGAAAATGTGAGTTCAGATATCAAAGCGGCTGTTAATTGGTATGCAGCAAAAGGAAAATTAACAAGTCGATATCTATTACGATCAACGTCGACCTATCAAAAAATTCTCACTGGATCACATAACTTTAATTTAGAATTTCCTTTAATTGATTCCGAAAAAGAACAATTGCAAAGGGGAGACATTCCGTATTTTTTCAGATTTGTCGATTCACACGAGCTATGTTTTTGGAAAACAGTTGACCGTTTTGAAAGCATTGACACAAGACCACTCGGTGTCGAAGCAACAGATAGCTTTAGATTATTGTCTTCGAGTTTTGGAGGATTATTGGAAGAAAATTTCACAAACTGGATTAAAATTGGTCTAATGCAGATAATAGATAGATTTATTGAAATCGATATAGTTGGGAGCAGGAACTATCATCTAGAGGACGTCTCAATAAATCTACATGATGATTTTTTTGATTTTCAGTATAACAACTTACATCTTAGATCACCCAGATTTTTGGGTCCTAATAAATAGGGAGATATAGTTATGAGTAAGAAGTCAAATGTTGAGGATCTGATCAAGGGAAATGAAAGTGAAGAGAAAAAGTCCATTCAATTGATTGATCTCGATGATCTTGAAAAAATTTTTGGTGGCGCCCGTGGCTCCAAGGGTTCTGGCTGTCTTACCAATCAGGAATAAAAAATGAGTGGTAAACAGTAGATCTTATTGATTATGATGAAGGGATAGAAAGGAGGTTGAAGACAAGATGAAAATTTTGATTCACTCATTTCTAACTCTTCATTTCTTCATCTCGTCCACTACATTTGCTTCAGCAACATATCCCGAAAAAGAACTCCGAATCGCGGTATCAAAAATGAGAGACTACTTTGATCCTGCTGTTGCAGGAGGGGTGGGTACTCTTGCAATACTAAGACTCATGCACCGAAATTTGGTCAAACGTAATTTCGAAGGTCAATTCGTTTCCGATTTAGCTTATTTCTGGAAAATAAGCAAAGATAGAAAAACATATAGCTTTTGTGTCCAGAACACAAAATTTCATGATCAAAATCTTCTCAGCATCGACGCAATAAGATATTCATTGATTAGACAGGAACATATATCAAGCGGCGAATCATATAATCGCTTTCTCGGAGAAATAAAGCCAGAAATATTTCCAAATCGAGATATGGAAAAGGACCCTCGGTTTAAGGGCGGTTTTTGCTTTGATGTTAAACTCAAAAAGGCTTATCGAAACTTAATTTATTTTCTTTCTCAGCCAGATATGGCTATTCTACCTAACAATGCTGACCAACATGATCATATTGGACTAGGGCCTTACAAAGTAGAATATTTTGAATTCGACAAGAAAAAAATCGTATTTTCTCTAGTAAAGAAAGACCCCAAATATTATTACGATAAAATTTCGATCACCGAAGTCGAAAGAACCTCAAATGCAAGTAAAATGATTGAACAAAAGAAATTGGATCTCTATATTGGGATCAGTGATATGCAAAAGATTCCTACAAATTCTATCACCAGAGTTACCTTTTTAAAAAGCCTTGCAATCGATCATCTTGTATTCAACATGAAAAGTAAAATTTGTTCAGACTCTTCGTTTCGAAGAGATTTTTCTGGCCTAATTAGATATTATTTGGCCCAAAAAGGTAGCGACAATGGAGCATTTCATTATCATCCATACTTTATGCCAAAAGGAATCTTTCCTGGTTTCTACTATAGATCACCAAAATTTATCCTCGACGAGCAGGAGTTTGTTCGAAGGTGGAAAGGTCGTATGCAAGAGAGTAAAATTACAATTATAGGATCTATCAATGAATTAAGTGAAAATGACTATGATTGGTTACAAGGAATATTAGCAAGAATCGGTTTAAATCTGAAATATGTTTCAGATTATTATGGACTGTCAGACGATTATTTGGCGTCTGGAGCTTATGATATGGCATTCTTAGGATGGATGGGGCGATTTGATAGACCTGAAGCTTTTTTTGCAATGATTTATGGAATGATAAATGACCAAGCTTTCGACAAAATCACAGTCAAAAATTTTAAGAATGAGATAGAAGAAATTTATAAAATTGAAGATGACGTAGAAAGATCAAGAAAACTTGCTGAGAGCTTAGCTAATTTCGAAGGAAAAAATATAATACTGCCACTCTATACGGTTGATTTACCAGTTTTGCACTCCATTTTCATAAAAGTTCCTAGTAGCAAATTTAGATTTCATTTAAATATTGAAGAAATTATTCCATTAGGACAAGCTTTCAATTGAATTCATTTTGAAATGGAATATACAACATCACATTTGCAAAGTGCTGACAAGAGGAGTTTATTTTGAGCATATACAATCGCCACTTTTTCTCGTTGTACATATTGAATTTAAGGACATTCGTTCTAACCATTCTAGTATTGATTGCACCATCTAAAGCGCTATCACAAGCTGAAAAGTCAATTACAGAGAGTATTCATGGCCGAGTTCTTGAGGACCCCTATCGTTGGATGGAGCAAAGTCCAGAGAAATTGAAAGACTGGCTTGAAAATGAAAATCATACTTTTTCAGATTACGCTAACAAAAACAAAGAATTCTCTTTTTTTCGAAAAGAAATCGAGAAAAGCGTTACAGCAGCGTCAATATTTTCAAATCTCCAACCTACTCAAAAAGGACTTTACTACCTAGCACAAATTTCCGGATCAGAAATCAGCTCTTTAAAATTATCCCAACCAAACTCTTGGGAAAAATCTATCGACATCAATCTGATAAATGATGGTAAAAAAGACAAATCTGGAAGTCGAATTCTCTATTATCATGCCTCTCCAAGTGGACGCCTTATAGTTTACGGACTCACGTTTGGTGGTGATGAAAACAGTACTATGAAAATTTTTGACGTCGACGCAAAAACGGAAGGTTCTGAAACACTAGAACTTTCTACTTACCCATATGTTCGGTTTTTGCCTGATGAGAGCGGTTTTTTTTACGTTAAGAGTAAAAGCGGGTCAAATGCTGACCAAGCAGATACTTATGCCATCATGCTACATATAATAGGTAAAAAATATACCGAAGATGAAGTGATTTTTTCTGGAAAAGAGGAAACGAGATCTTCAAATTTCAGCCTTGATGGACTCACCGTTGAAGCTTTGCCTAAAGCCAAGGTTTACCTAGCAACAGCGACACAAGGAGTGAGTGGGACTTATAGAATCTATTACAAAAGATTTGATCAGTTGGCACCCAAATACAATTGGACATTAATTGCGAGCGAAAAAGAAGGAATAATTGGATATTCAGCAAATTCCAGCTCTCTATTCCTCCATATGAATGCCGAAAATGGCAAGAGTCATATTGAAAGCGTGGATTTCGCCAAAGGTAAAATCAATAGAAAATTGGTTCGCGGCTATAAAGACGATTCAATAGATCAGATTTCCGCTTCTGAGGATGCGATTTATCTAATTAGCAGAAAGAATTTGCGAACTCGTCTTGTTCGTATTCCATTTACCCAAAAAAAGGAAGAAGACTATTCTTACCCAATTGGGGAAGAACTATATGCGATTTTTTCGCCGCTGTATGGCAAAGGGATTTTCATTCAAAGGCGATCATATAAATTTCCTGATAGATTTTTTCAGTTTGATATCACCTCTCGTAAAGAGAAACTAATTAGTGCGATGACGTCATCAGAACCCGTCGCAAATTTGGAAGTTATTGAGGCTAGAGCGCAAAGCTATGACAAAACGGAAATTCCTTATTTCATCATAAAATCTATGAGTACAGCCCTATCCAAAGAAACACCTGCAATTCTTAATAGCTACGCTGCATATGGGACTGTGACAACATCAAGCTACAATCGCAATGCTAAAGCATGGTATGAATCGGGCGGGATTCGCATTGAGTGCATGGCTAGGGGTGGAGGTGATTTGGGGGAGGCCTGGCATGAGGCAGGAAAACGAGCGAAAAAGAAAAATAGTGTTTTGGATACTATTGCTTGTGCAGAAGACTTAGTGAAAAAGGGATATACTTCTCCGAAAAAATTGGGATTCATAGGGTCGAGCGCAGGAGGTATTATAGTCGGTGCTCTTGTTACGCAAAGACCAGACTTATTCGCCGCGGTTGTGGGAAATGTCGCTGCCGTTCACCTAGCTAGACTAAAATACACCCGCTACGGACCAGACAATATAAGTGAATTTGGCGACATTGATGATCCGGTTGAAGGCCCAATAATTCTCGACTTAGATGGGTATTATAGCATTAAAAGAGGCAATTCATATCCATCTGTTCTGATGACACATGGATATAACGATGCTCGAGTCCCGGTATGGATGCCAGCAAAATTCGCCGCTCGATTAAAAGAGAATAAGGCCGATAAGCGTCCCATTTTTATGAGAACTTATTTTAATAATGGTCATGGATTTGATGCTTCAGTGAGCGAAAAAATACAACTTTGGACTGATATTTACTCATTTTTTTCCAAAGAATTACAGAGCACGGGGTCTAATTAGGATATTCACTTTTCTATAATCTAGAATTATTGTTGCTTAAAAACATTGCCTCTGAAATTGCTAAATATATATCAGCGCATTATCTCAGAAGAATCTCGAGTCTTCTCGCTCACAAGTTCTGCCAGTCGGGCCTCGAGTTCCATCAATGATTCGGCGAGTTTGGTTTGAGTGGCCTGGATTTCCTGATCATTGAGTTGCATGCCGACCAGTATGGGTTCTCCATAGACCACTAAGATCTCGGTGAATGGTTTGGGCAGACGGAAATGATCCCAGCTCTTCACCAAGGTCCAGCTGCGTCGGCCTCTGGTGGCAGTCGGGAGAATGGGCACTCCTGTGCGAGCGGCGAGAGTGATCACGCCGGCTTTCACTTCGTAGCGAGGTCCTCTGGGCCCATCCACTGTGATGCCAATCTCATAGCCAGCTTCAGTGAGTTTGATCAGCTCGCGTAAGGCTTCGCGACCACCGCGAGACGATGAACCACGAGCGGAATGAACGCCAAACTGCTTCATAACAAAGGCGATCACTTCACCATCGAACGATCGACTCACGAGGATGGCCAATCGGCGACAGCTTTGAGCCAGGACTGTAGATAGAGCATTCTGGTGCCAACAGGCATAGGCGACCAGTCCTTTGGAATGCATGGCGAGAGCTTTTTCTCGCAATTCGGGATTCAGGAAACGATAGCGATAGCTTTTATGGAAAAGCCAGACAAGCCCATAGGCGAGCCAGCAGATCAGCTTCTGTTTGCGGGTCAATGTCATGAAACCCCCTTAAGGCGAAAGACCATATCTAACGCAGAGCGACAAAAGTGGCAAGCAAACGCGCTGGCGGCCGATGCCCTTAGTCCTTATCGACACTCAACTCATTAGAAAGATTAAGGAATAAATTTTTTCTTAAGTTCTGAGCAGATAATGCCGATCAATGCCTCGGGTCCGAGGTGAATCGATTAGAGGATGTAAAAGCTATGCGTTGGATTTCCTATTCCTTGTTGAGCCTAGTTGTGTCGTTTGGATTTTTGGGCTGTCGTGCTTCGTTCCAAGACATTCAAAAGCCAGGTCTTGTCTCCAGTGGGGACGATCTGGGAGCTAAAGACAGTGGTTCAGATGCTGTTCCTGATGATGCTCCGATCCTGGAAAACAAAAAAGAATTGCCTCCGGAAGAAAGTGATTCCTATGGCTGTGACGGGACCGTGATCATTCATGAAAAAGGTCGAGACCGCAATAAAGATGGCGTCCTTCAGCCAACCGAAGTCACTGATATCAGTACGGAATGTCGTCCAAAAGACAAGACTCCAACCGGTGGTGGAAAAGACCCTGATCCAGTGGGTGGTGGAAAAACGCCGCCAGCTCCTCCCAAGTGTCCGAATCAAAGTGGTTCTAAAGACACCTGCGACGATTCTGGACAGAATAATCCGACCCAGTCCGGCAAGAAGTAAAGCAAAAGCTATTCTTTTGATAAGCATTTAACCAAAAAGATCACAATTTTTGTATAATCAGGGGTAGTCCATGACTACCTCTGTTTGTTTTTTGCCAAACATCAGGGACAAGCCCCAAGCACAAGGAGGTGTGAGGTGAAGGCTTTTCGCCTAATTTTTGGATTTTTCCTAACCCTGATGGCGACTGCAGGGATGGGAAACATCACCGGCAGCGACCTGCAAAATTTCAATGCGACCACCAATGGATTGGATTTTGTTACGGTCCAATCCTCGGAAACCCTGGGTAAAGGGATCTTTAACTTAGGTCTTTTTTCCAACTATGCAGTGAATACCTTGCCTCGTTATGAGGATGCCAACGGTCGTGATGCGAAAATCAACGATTCAATCGTCGCCGCTGACGTCAATATCGGAATGGGGATCGCCAGCTTTTGGGATATCGGCATCAGCTTTCCCTCTGTCATCTATCAACACGTAAGTTTCGATGAAGATCGAGGTGAGTTTGATAAAAAGGGTTTGACTGAAGTTCGCGCTAATAGCAAATGGCGCCTTTGGGGCGAGCGTGATGGTGGAATCGCGTTCATTCTTTCGACCAATGTCAACGTTACCGAAAATAATCCCTATGTGGGTTCGGGCGCAAAACCTACGATGAACTTCGAGTTTGCTTTTGATACTTCTATCAATCGAATTGCACTCGCTGCCAACATAGGCTATCGAAAGCGATCTCCCGGAACGCGAGTGGAAGGCTTTCCCATCGAGCCTCTCCAAGACCAGTACATTGCATCTGTCGCTGCCAGCTATCTTTTCACGAGTCTGGATTCCAAGCTCATCTTTGAAATGTATGCAGGGATTCCCTCGGAAAAAACAGAGACAGTCAAAAGTCGTTCCTCATCTGCTTCGGAAATGTTGCTGGGTATGAAACACGATTTCACTGACCAGTTGGCCTTTCATGCAGGTGCAGGTACGGAGTTGGGGAATGGGACGGCTTCTGCTGATTGGCGCATTTATACCGGGATCAACTATCAATTCGGCTTTGAAGGGGAAAAGAAAGCGCCACAGATGGCTTCACCGAAGCCCAAAAAGCCATTGGGACCTGCTCCGGCGGCTCCCGTCCCCAAATTTGTACAAGCTCCTGAGCCGGGTCCTGCAGAAGCGCCAGGGGAAGGTGATGAAGTGTTTGTCTTGCGCGGTATCAATTTCGTCTTTGATTCAGCAAGCAGGGTTTTGCCTGGAACTCGGGAAATCCTGACGAGCCTGGGTGAACATTTAAAGAAGGCTAATTTCGAACGATTGATCATCGAGGGGCACACAGACTCGGTTGGAATGGAAGAATATAACTATAGTTTAGGCTTGCAGCGAGCCCAAGTCATTCGAGAGTATCTGGTTCGTACGGGTAATCTGAATGGCAATGCTGTCGAAGCTAAGTCCTACGGAGAGACCCGCCCCGTTGCTGACAATGGTAACTATCAGGGTCGTCAGTTGAACAGACGTGTTGTGTTCCGAGTTATCTACAAGAAATAGAAAGCTAAAGTCACGATACAAAAAGGCCTGCTGAGGGATACTCAAGCAGGCCTTTTCAATGGATCGAGTGTTAAGGAAATTCGATTTCAACTCGACGATTCAATGAGTGATCTTGTTCGCTTTGACCAGCAGCGACCAAATGATCTTTGCCAAAGCTCAGAACCTTAACTTGCTTGGAGGCGACTGATTGTCGAACCAAAAAGGCTTTCACTGCTTTGGCTCGTTTCATAGCCAAACGGCGGTTGAACGAAGGACTGCCTCGATTGTCACAGTGGCCGCTAACAGTCACGGTCAAGCTCTTATCGGCTTTGAGTTTGGCTGCCAATTCTCTCAATTGGGAGCGAAACTCCTTGCTGATACGTGAACTGTTCTTGCCAAAATAGATTTTGATGCCAGTCGACGAGACAGGCGCAGAGCTATCCGACATCAAATCAGGTGCAACCGGTGCAGGAATACTGTTGTCCACATCGTCGACAGCTGTCGCGACTGGGGCTGTGTCATTGACTGGAAAGGCGTCGGTAGAAGCGGATGGCGCTTCAGCACTGGCTGCGGGACTGTTCATTGTTTCATTCAACTGAACATCACTGGGGTCCTGGAAGTCAGAGCTGCTGGCTTCAGCTAAAGCCTTGTCTTTTTCAGAACTTGCAAGTCTATCGGCTTCGGTTTTCTCGACGTCTACGGGGGCTTCTGCCGAGGCGAATTCATCAGAGCTTTGGATGCTTTCTTCAGTGGTGTTTTCTTGGCTCGAGCAGGCGCCTAAGTGCCAGGTAAGAAGGCAAGTAACGAGAATGGACGAGATCTTTCGAGATGTCATGAGCATGGAATGTCTCCTGTTTCAGTTCAGCTTCCGGTTTTGTCGCAAGGGCATGGAATGACAGAATTTCTCACTTTCGGACGCCTGGAGCGGCTCCAGGTGTGTCGAATAGTCTGCAAAACCTAGTCCATATTGACTTTGATGTCAATATGACATTTATGGATTATGTTGGAATTTCTCAGCAAAAACTGGGTTTGAAAAGACCCTGCTTGAAATCTTGAGCAAGGCCTCAATTCTTTAATTATTACTGAATAATAAAAGATTCTATTCAAGTGACTTTCAAGCAACTCAGGATCGAGGGTGGGGAAATCCGAAAAGATATGTATTGGAAGCAACGTGACTGAGTGACCTTCTTCAATCGGGAGTCCGATCGATGCAAAAGCCTTTAGTATCTTTGAGCGTCCTTGTTTTGGTTCTGCAAGCTTGCTCGGGCAAGGCGGGATTTCAAGGCGGCTCGGCAGTAGCTCCCATCAGCGAGCAATCTTCGGGTGATGCTGCAGCGCAACAAGGCAATAGAGATGCTGAAAGTGGTGATGCCATGGGCATACCTAGCGGATCGAATGCGGATGAAATGGATGGCACTGGTATTGACAGTCAAGTCATAGAGAGCGAAAATTCCGAACTACAAGCCATGGGCATCAATGAAGGCTCGGATGCGACAGTGTCTATCCCCCTATCCACTCCAGCTGGCAACTCGACCAATACTCCGAATACAAGTACAAATACGACCAACACAGCTCAAGGCGCGATGCTATCGATCACTGTACCTTCGACTCAAATTCGATCAGGGTCAACCAGCATGCAGGCGACAGCTAAGCTTTCGACACAGGCGACAGCCCCAGCCGTGCAGTGGTCGGTGAAATCATCGGGAGCACAAAGCGCGGGCTCTATTTCGGAAACAGGTCTCTATACGCCTCCGGCTTCAGGTGGTGGCTATGATATCGTGATAACTGCGGTCCTTTCGGATGATCCGTCTATTACTGCAAGTATTACCATCAAAGTGATTGCACAGGAGCAAATATTCGTCGGCTGTGTCCAAGGCACGGAACAATTCCCGATCACTGCCGACGTCTATCAATTGCCAACCAATACCAACAAGTTGCCTGACTTTAGCAAGATCACCAAGCTGACCAAGGTTTGCATGGATCAATACAATGTTGCTGCGCGCAACTGGACAAGCGGTTTTCCTGGCGTTAGCGGTCTCTTTGAATGGTTTGCTTTGCGGACGACGACCAACCTCGTTATTCCGACGGGTGGATCGTACGCTTTAAAGTTGAATTCTGATGATGGTGCGAAACTCTATATCGATGGCAACCTAGTGATCAACAATGACGGCTTGCATGCTCCAGCATGGGTCGAGACAACGCTTAATTTGACAGCTGGGACCCATACACTCATGCTCGACTACTTCCAAGGTCCACGCGAACAGATTGCATTAGAACTGTTCTGGAAGGTGCCGGGCTCGACCGCTTATGTGTATGTACCGAAGAGCTCCTTCAAGTAATCTTGTCACGATGCATCCCAATATCAACTCGCCGATGGCACCCCGCCCTCGGCTTTTTTTATGAGGAAACGGTTATTACAAGTAGAAGTGACTCATGAGAAGATACTGGGATCCATAGTCTTTAGAGAAGGTTTCATCCAAGCGCTTTTCTGCCTTGGCCACAAATTCCAGATGGGGCCTGGGAAACCATTGGACCCCTGGTCCATAGATACGTTGCTTGTTGCTGTATCGAGGATCACCGATAGGGTCAGAACTTTCCGTTGTGACGAATGCATGGAATCCTCGCAGTGCTTCCCAGGCGATTCGGAAGAAACTCACTGAACTCTTATGATCGGGAGTTGAAAGATCGCTGCTATCTGCGGCCTTTTTTGCAGTCTGATCGTATTCTCCCTGGACGTATAGGGTTTTCGACAGACCCACCACAAAAAAAGCGCCCATGACATCGCGATTCCAGACCGGTCCTTGGGCCCGCAAGAGGCTGACGCCGGCATAGGATCGCTCACCCAAAAAGAAAACGGCACGAGCAGCGGTGCCATCTTCCTGTCCATTGAGGCTGCCGGGTTGTTTGCCTTTGGTCACACTGAGAGTGTATTCGGCTTTTTCGGTGATGATTCCCAATTCCAGATTATTGGTTTCCTGTCCTTGATTGAAACCAAGCAATTTGCGCACTAACAGGGAGTGATCGGCTGTGTTAATGCCATAGGCCCGCATAAATCGTCCAGCCCGTCCATAGAAATTTTCTGTCGGCTTGTACATCAGGTAGTGCTGACGGGTATCCACTGTGGAATCGTAGGCTCCAGCGGTTAAAGCCAGTGACCATGACTCTGAGATCTGCCAAGCTAGCTGGAGGTCAGCTTGCATCGGAATAAAGGCTTTGGTGATCGTCGTGTTGTTGTCCTTTTGCAGTGCCACACTTCTAAAATCACCACCTAACAGCAGTGACTCTGGTAACGTGGGGCCCAAACCGTAAAAAAGGTTGGCCTCTTTTTCAGATTGCCAAGTGGAGAGAAACTCTTCGCTGGTTCGTCGTCCGTATTCTGTGAGGAGACCTCCTCCAGTCGGATTCACATGACACGATTGGCAACTTGCATAGCCCTGTCGAACATTTTCAGGAAAAGCCAAGAGTGGTGGGACATAGACGCACGCCAACAGCAGGAGCCAGGCAAAGGAGTGAGACTTCATGGTTTTGCCTCCGCCTCAGCTTCGACATTGATGGTCACAGTATCGGCGACTTTAATCCCTGCATAACTTGGGATATTTACGGCATAGTCGCTTAACTGAATGGTAAACTCGGCTTTGATTTTCAGCTTGTTTTGGTTTTGAACGACTGTCGCTTCTCCTTCGACCTCATGTTGAACGCCGTGAAGATCGAGCATAGCCTTGAATTTTTCAGTCTTGTCAGTTTGAAAGGGGAATCGCGTCAGCTTGAGAATACTAAGCGGGAATTTTTTCGTTTCGAGATAAGTTTCCTTCATGTGCTTGTCTCGCAAATCCATGCCAGTGCTGAATTTGTCCAATTCACAGCGAAGTTCACCTTTGAGTTCAGAGCCATCCTTTACAATTGTCCCGTCGACTTTGGCACTCTCGCCATTGATGCGCAGAAAACCTGGTTTTCCAATGGCTTTAAAAGTAACTTCACTCTGCTTGATGGTAAAATTTTCGACTGCGAGTCCGTTGGCGCTTGAAAAAAATGGGAGCAACAATGTGAGCAGGAAAGATCTAATCATTAGGTGCTCCTTTTTCAATCCACGAACGTATGGCAGCTATTTCTTCATCCATCAATTTTTCCCCATACTGGGGCATCTCGCCACTCTGGACCTGCTCGAAGAGTTCACTGGCTTCGGGTTTGCCAGGAACGATATAGCTTTCCAGCAGCAGGTTTCGCGAAGCGACCAGCTCGTGACAGCTGCCACAACGAGGCATAAGGATGCGATCACGAATAGCAGAAAATGTAGGAGGGAAGGCTGTTTCCGCCGACACTCCTTGCTTGAGTTCACGACTGCTGCAGGAATTCAGTAAAATCGATAGAAGAAGACCTATAAGACTAAGGTG
>JBGSTF010000176.1:0-12609 GCA_041736645.1 Oligoflexus sp.
GGCGGTCTTTTGCAGAGGGCTCTAGGGATATTAAACCAATCCAGAAATGCTGCCATCATGATGAACAACCACCCTTGTCGATGCCGGTTCCTTAGGCAAGCCGGGCAGCAGCTGGACAGGGCCCATGATCACTCGCAGAAAGCCTGCGCCCAATGCAGCTTCACAATCAGTGACGGTGACTGTGAAGCCCTGTGGGCGACCGCGAAGCTTAGGCTGATCCGAAAGAGAAAGAGGAGTTTTGGCGATGCATACCGGCAGTTTATCAACACCGAGTGTTTGAAACGACTCCAGTTTTTGCAAGGCATGGTCTTGCCACTCCACCGATTGCGCTCCATAGAGTTCTTGAGCGATCCGTTTGACTTTTTCCATGGGTGTGTCCGAAAGTTCATAAAGGAGCCGCATTTGGCTCTTCCTTTGAGCAGCCTCTATAACTTTAGCTGCCAAATCCAAAGCACCGTGACCACCTTCCGTATAAGCGGTTACGATGGATGCGGCACAGCCTTGTGTCGCGCAAAATTCCAACAGACGTTCGAGTTCAGCAGGCTCGTCTTGAGGAAAGCGATTCACCGCAACGACGGGTACATAGCCAAAGCGGCGAACATTGTTTATATGCTGGAGCACGTTGTCCAGGCCCGCCTGCAGTTGAGGATCATGTCCGGCTGTGGTTTGGCTATGATAGTGAACGGCTTTTAATGTGACGACAATCACCACCGCGGTCGGCTGCAGTTGACCGGCTCGGCATACGATATGAAAGAATTTTTCCGCGCCCAGTTCTGACGAAAAGCCAGCTTCGGTGACCGCATAATCTCCCGAACGCAGGGCCATGCGTGTCGCGAGCAGCGAACTGCAACCATGGGCTATGTTGGCAAAGGGCCCGGCGTGCACAAATACCGGCACACCTTCTGTGCTCTGAACCAAATTGGGTTTTAAGGCTTCCGCCAGCATCGCCACCACGGCATCGACAGATCCCAGATCGCGCATCGTAAATGGCTGACCATCCTGCCGAAAACCCAAAAGGATGCGACTGATGCGCTCCCTGAGTTCGTCATAGTTTTGAGCCAATGCAAATAAAGCCATAATTTCGCTAGCAGCTGTGATGATGAAGCTGGAGCTGCGTTCAACGCCTTGAAGGGGGCCACCGCGACCACAAATGATATGGCGCAAGGCGCGATCATTCATGTCGATGGCTCGGGGCCAAAGAATAGAGTCAAGCCGCAGCTCAGGTTCCATCTTCTGAAAAAGATGATTGTCGATCAGGGCAGCGATCAAATTGTGCGCTGTTGCTATGGCGTGTAAATCCCCTGTGAAATGCAGATTGACGCCGACGCTTGGCAGAATTTCGGCGCGCCCACCTCCCGTAGCTCCTCCTTTGACGCCGAGCAAGGGTCCGAGTGAGGCCTGGCGCAGCGAGCAAGCCGCGCGATGGCCCATCGACTGCAAAGCCTGCGAAAGGCCAAGCGTTATCGTCGTTTTTCCCTCGCCCTGCGGCGTGGGGCTCATGGCTGTTACGAGGATGAGTTGACCTTCAGGGCTCGCGTGTTCTAACCATTTGAGGCTGATCTTGGCTTTGTCTCGTCCAAAATGTTCGAGATCGGTCAACGGAATTCCAGCTTTTTCAGCGATCTTATCAATGGACTGGGCTTGGGCAAGTCGCAGGGGGCTGGTCATGAGCAAAAACCTTCCTAAGCTTTGGTGTAGCGCTGCAGCCAGCGCTAGGATTCCATTCCATTAAAGTCGAAACTTAGCAAGAGAGTAAAGGATAAAGCACTGTGTGAGGGGGGATGATTAGGGGGTGATCGATAAAAAAATGATTTTTGCTACAATGAATATTTTAGAGTGTTGCAAACTTGATCGATGTCTATGAGTTTTCAGCTATGGGGCAATTTAGTTTCACTTGCAGGGCTAAAGCGCTCGATGTAAGGATTTTTTGGAAGGAGAATGTAGTGACTTTTTCTTTGATTGATAAACTTTTTTAGAAAGATTTTTTGCGTAGAAACGAAGTTAAATCTGGGTATCGAAACCTTTGGTATTTGTTGGACCTAAATACATTTGCCTGTTACTGTTTGCAGTTCCATCTCTACATTGTTTGATGAAATGTTTGGAACTGTGACGGAATCACTTTTGGTTAAATAGGTCACAGTGGTCTTTTGGAGGGGACAGAGGCAATCACCAACTGAACTTTTGAGAATGCAGCTTGTTTGGACTGTCCTTTTCTTTATCCCTGCAACGTTAGCTGTTGATAGAATACTGCGCTGTATCCACATATCTTCCGAATCTACCAAAGCAAGTTTAAGTCGGGCAATTTCGCGCTTCATTTTTTCAATCTAAGCTTGTTGCAACGCTACGATATTTGTTGTTTGAACGTCCGCGAAAGATTCCATTTCGACTATTTGCAAGGCAAAGAGGAACAAAAATTTCCACATAGGAACTCCATTAAGCTGTCTGAATTTTTTGTTTTCATGCAAGAAAAATAGTTTAGCATGATTAGAAATCGTTAGCAATCTTGGGATGGCTTTCTCCACAAGTGCCGGAACTTTATCAGACAACTCTCTTGTCTGATGCCTTTGAGTGTGCAGATCACTTTCGCAGATTAGTGTCAAAATAAATGCTTTGCTCAACTCTAGATTAAGCAGGGCTCTTTGGTCGATTGATTTTGCGAGGCATATGCTAGGGGCTTCTTCTGATGTATTCTTACAGTCTTTTGCTCAGATACTGTTGTTCAAGTCGCTAACGCCTCATAGCGTTTGGATGAGACTTTTTTATTAATTATTTTAGCTCTTTTATAACATATTTCGATTCGGGAAAACTCCTTCCAACGTTTGCAATTTCCGATTAGAACGCGAGCAATCAAAAGTTGGCAGCACTACTTACACAACTTGCTAGCTGTCCCCAACCCGGCCTGAGCGGCCAAGTCAATTGTGGCAAGGTATCTGCATAGACTGGATCAGCATACACACGCTGAAAGGTGCATCCCATCTCGAGTTCGAGAAGGAGATTTGCATAATCACCAGGAGGTTTTTGATGTCCAGGAATACGCAAGCTTCGAAGATTTTGCTGTCTTTCGCTTTGGTCCTCAGTGCTTGGTCTTGTTCCAGTGCTAAGCAGTCTGAAAAGACGCCTGAAAAAGCTCAAACCGCAACTGCCGAAAAAACTGGAGATTCCGTTCCAGCAAAGCCAGAAGCAACCCCTGCGGGAGCGGATCCAGCAGCGAAGCCAGGGACTCCTCCTGCTAAGACTTACACGATTGCTGAATTGGTCAGCAAACTCACTTGGAAAGCCGAACTCGCCAACAATTCAAGGCTCAAAGTCTTCAGCGGCTTCAATGGCAATAATCCCTTTAAAATCCTGGTTGATGTGGTTGTTTATGGCGAGCTTCCCTCGACCATTTCGATAAGTGCAGACCAAGAGGATGAACTCTATGATAGCCCTGAGTATTTGAAGGCTGCTGAAGCAGAATCGCCAAAGATATCATTTACCGCCGATCCAGCTTTCGTCACAGTGAAAGTCGTCGAGGAATATGCTGAAGGCCGACTCTATGAATTGACGACCGTGAAGGCTGGGGCCACGACCGGTATGGCTAAGTACGGAACAACCCAGATTTCCTTGGCTATTCAGATCGCGACCTATACCTCGGCTCAGATCACTGCCGGTAAACAGCGCTATGAGGCGGCAGTCGCCGGCGCGACACCATCCCCTGCCTGTGCGACCTGTCACAGAGCTGCAACTGGCATCGATCACTCACCTTACTACATGGCTCAGTATTCTGATGCGGCGCTCTTATCGACGATCGAACTGGGAGTGAACTCCGATGATAACTACCAAACAAAGACTCCGCACAAGATGAGCTTTTCGAGTGCTACAGATAAGGCTGGAATCGTTCCCTACCTGCGAAGTCTTGACCCTAACCTGCTGCCTTCTGAGCAGAAATAGCGAAGAAGGTCCCTAATCCCGTTTCGCCCTCAGAAGTTAATTCTTTTGAGGGCATTTATCTTTCTGGGCCAGATACCGAGGAATGGGTGACTTGCTGTTGAATTCAATCTTATTAGCCTATTAGCAGCCAAAATGAGATTTTCTTCACAGTTTTCGACCCACGAGCTTCGACAGCCCTTCATTTGCTAAGAGTTTCAGAATCTTAGGGCGTCGTCTCGGAACTAGTAGCTCAGGATTATGCAATCCCATTTTTTGAGAAGAAATTATGCAACGGCACACCAACGCTTTCTATATGTTCATAGCTTTGAGCTCTTCTATTCTTGGAAGTTGTAAGTCCCATCGCAAAGACCAAGAGCAAGTACAATCATCGCCCAAGGCCACGGTCACTGCCAGTGAAGACCAGCGGGCTGAGAATCGGACGTGTCGAACATTCGCCCGCTCATCGAAGCCTCGGTCCCGTTCTGTCGACGATCTGAGTGAGATACCCTTGCTTCTTTCGAAGACGGGTTGTGTGGATGAGACAGACCCGAAAAAGCCTGCAGCTGGTCTTATACCCTACGATATCGTGGCTCCGCTGTGGTCTGATGGCAGCGATAAAGAACGCTACTTCGCCATTCCTGACGGTCAGTCGGCGATCTTGAGCGGTAACGGTCATATCGATTTGCCAAACGGTAGCGTTACCATGAAGACCTTTAAGCTCAAAGGACGCCCGGTTGAGACTCGACTGTATATGCGGGAGGCCGATGGATCGTGGGCCGGCTATTCCTATGCTTGGCGAGACGACAGCAGTGATGCAGAACTCGTGAAAGAAGGACGAGAAAAAATTATCGAAGATCAAACCTGGGTTTATCCTTCGCGTCAGCAATGCGGCTTATGTCATAATAAAGTTTCCGAGATGACGATTGGCTTTACTGCCATCCAGTTCGCGCGGAAAATGGTTTACAAAGAAAGCGCAGAACCGATCGATCAGCTCAAGTATCTTGCTAAAATCGGCGTATTGAAGAACGAGCTTGATGCCTCACCCATTGATGAAGTCAATCAGCTTGTAGATCCCCTCGATCAGAGCCAAACTATCGATAGCCGTGCTCGATCCTATTTGCACGCGAACTGCTCTTTTTGCCATCAACCCGATGGGGGTGGAATTGGTAACTTTGATCTGCGCTTCCAAAACAATTTTTCACAATTGAAGATTTGTGGGACTGAGGCGATTCTGGAAAAGTTCGGCATAAGCGACGCTAAGATTTATAAGCCGGGTGCTCCCAATCAATCGGTCCTCTATCTGCGGATGAAAGATACCAGCTATTTGCATATGCCCCCGCTCATTTCCAAAGTTCCTGATGCCAGGGCGATTGCTCTGATCAATGATTGGATCCTTCTGCGGAGTGACTGCGATTTGCCGAAGGAATAAGCACAGGATCGCTAAACTTTGGGATTTTTATCTGGGACCGGAATGCTCAGACAGTCGCTCAGGATCCCGAGCAAATCCTGGGAAAGACCCAGGCTCATTTTTTTGCAAAGCGAAGTGTACTCGAGAAGGATCACTTCATAGAGATCTTTGATCTTGTTTCTCTGTAGCCATCGGCAAACGGCGGCCAGGATAAGAAGCTGCTTATCGACGCTATGGCATTGATCGAGTTTTTCTAGAATTCCGCCTAGGTGCTGGAGACGGGTCGTGAGCATAATTTTTTCGTCATAGGCTCGTTCGATATCGCGAACGATCGGGTAATAGAATGATTGCTCTTTGAGTTCCAAGTCTTCGTCACGCAGGAGAGTTCTAATTTTCGACAGCTTCTTCATCCAGTGAAAGGTAGGCACGGCAAGAGCCCACAGGAAAAATTCCAAGACATAGCTGGCTACGTAGTGACTCGAGCCTTTTTGAGCCATTTTATACAGTTCATCGAGATTTTTCGTGCGTTGAACTTCGCAGCAGGCGAATTCCCAGCTGAGTTCCAAGCCGAGGTTGGGACTTATGGCGAGGCCTGCGGTTTGACGACTGAGCTGTTGCGCTTGATCAAATTTGGCGGTCAGCCTTAGGGAGCGAATTCTATTGATTCGGGCCAGCATCCAAAAATTGGTCGACTCGCCGCCAGCCTCGGCAGACTCGAAAAAGGCCAAAGCTCTTTCACCATGCCCCAAGCGGAGATACTTGATGCCAAACAGAAGATCGACAAAAGGCTGGCCGCCGGGCGGTTGGTTGCCGGAAAGATAAATAGCGACCCATTGTTCCCAGGTCGCTTTCCAAAACAGGCCTTCTTTGAGATAGATCTGACTGGAAATCATCGCCAGCTCTCCATAGAGAAAAGCCAGCTTGGACTTTTGGGGGACTACGTGAAAGACCTTGAGCGTCGCCTCTGCGAGTTGAATAAGGTCCTTCACCTGGCTAGGATTCAGGCCCCCATAGCGTTCATGATGGGCCAGGGAACTCATTGTATAGATGAACAGATGCAAGCCTTCCTTAGGACTTGTGCTGTCGTTTAATTGGGCGACTTTCTGCAGTGTATACTGGATTTTACCTTGAAGGCCGAGCAGCTGCTGCTGTTGGTCGAGCTCGACTTTAATGAGCTTTTTGGCTTCGTTGACCTCTGCTTGGGTCCATAAGGGGCGATTCAAGGCGTAGACTCCCTTCCATCATGGACGTAAGCCCAAAGTATCACAGTGGATAGAACTTGAAGTCGGTTTTTTACTCAAGGAAAGGATTCCATTATTCGGTTGTCCCGCAATTGATTTATAACACGTTCATGGCATACACATGCTGCGACTTATCTTTACCTTTCCAATTATCTTCGCTTTTTTTGTGTCGTGCAAGAAAGCAGGACTGGCTCCATTCTGACATCAAGAAAAGTCGAGTACCGCTACGCCTGCCAAATCTATCAAAGCCACCGATCGACCTTCAGGCAGTTCTGGGGGGTACATAACGAGCCCAGGCGCCAGGCAATTCGTCTGATTGAATAGACGATATTTAATGATTAGCGTATTATTAATTATACGATTTCTCTTATAGGTGCATTCCGGTGCGCCGAATCCGGACGTTATAACAAAAAACCCACGAACATTCGCTATCTCCCCAAAATTCCGAATACCCGCTAGCATAAAGAAAAAGCCACATTCGGAAATCTCATGTCATCACGCTATCGTCGTTACGATCACAGAATAAAAAACATGATTGCCGAGACCGCCGATCCAAACTTATTTCCTGATCTCGCGATACCACTCTCGACGGCCAGAGAATGGATAAAAAAAGGTCCTCAAAAAGTTGTCAGCTTAAGTAGCTTTGATACCTGAAGTGGATCCTGTTTCCTAGAACAGCGGTAAGACTTCCTTTGTTAAAACATTATGCCGGTGCTTTCAAGGCTTTCTTTCCTACAATGAACTCCCTCGCTTCGTAATCACCTCTGTGAACTGTGTCAGAAGTTTTGTAGTCAAAGCTTTCATGGAGTCTCTCAGAGTAATAGAATTGGAAGTAGTCAGCAATTCCTTGTTCAGCACTTCGAATAGTTTCATAGCCCTTGAGATAAATATTCTCGTATTTCAGGCTTCGCCAAAGGCGTTCAGTGAAGACGTTGTCAATGGCCCTTCCTTTTCCATCCATACTGATCTTGATGCCCTTGTCCCTTAGCGCTGAAGTAAAGTCCACAGATGTAAACTGGGAGCCTTGATCAGTATTGAAATAGTTGGGAATTCCATGCGTGGCGAATGCTTCATGTAGCGCTTCTAGACAGAAGCTGATATCCATGGTGTTGGAGAACCGCCATGCGAGGGCTTTTCGAGAGTACCAGTCTATGATGGCGACGAGATACGCAAAGCCATGACGCAGCCGCACATAAGTTATATCCGTTGCCCAGACCATCAGGGGGCGAGTGATTGCCAGCCCGGTGAGTAAGTATGGATAGATGGGATGTTCCTTGCAGCTTTTCGAAGTATTCGGCTTGGCATAGATTGCGGTATTTCCCATAATCCTCATAAGACGCTGAATCCGCTTTCTATTGATTTCAATCCTGTCAGCGCCTTTGCGATCTTTCGAGAGCCGTAGAATGGAGCTCTGCTATATTGAGCGTCGATCAGGTCCATGATGTCCTTGTCGCTGAATTCCGATGTGATCTGGGGATTGGTATTGCAATAGAGTGTGGAGCGGGGGACGCCAAGCAAATCGCATTGGCGCCGAATCGAGAGTTGGCTGTGCTGCTTATCAATGTGAGACTGGCGATCAGCTTTTGAGCAGCTGAGCAGATTTTTTTCAACCAGTCCACCTCGATTTTAAGGCGTCCGATCTCTCCGTAGAGTTTTGCGGATTGAATCTCGTCGTCATTGGTCTTCTTGGGGCGTGAGGACTCAAAGATGCTACCGACGTTCTCAAGCAGCTCCTTTTTCCACTGGCTGACCTGAATCGGATGGACTTCGTACTTCAGTGCAATTTCATTTGCAGTATGCTCGCCCTTAATGGTCTCAAGAGCTACTTTTCCTGTAAATTCCGGGGAGTAAGACTTGCATTTCACAAAAACCCCTTTGAACCGTGCTGACACAATGTGCCAGAGTTACCTAACTATGCCACTGGTCCAAAATGTGGGGTCCATCTCAGTTGACATTCGAGATTTCTTTGGAAGGATCAGGCAAGTCGATTGAACTCATTTCTACGGGGTCACTACAACTATTATGGACTACCGGGAAATAGCTAAAGTCTCCAATCTATGCATCAGCATGCAATCAGGTACTGGCGTCGGTTACTTGGTCGACGAAGTCAACGAACGGAGATAACTTGGGTTGAACTTGAAGGCATCTTGAAGCGAAATCCAATTGCCCCGCCTAAGTCTTCTATCACCTACCCAGATATTGGCCGATATATCATGCTGTAATTCCTGTCTCTTGAGCCGTATGCGGGAAATCCGCAAGTACGGTTCTTTGGGTGGCATTCATCGAAAGGTGAGTGCCTACACCGCCTTAGCTTAAGACTAAAAGTCCTGACGCCACGCAGGGCGATCCATGTGGTCTTTGATTACGCGGATGTTGACGGAACACTGCTCGGCTATCGCATTCAAGTGTATTTTGTGGGGAGAATTGATGACCCAGGCTACCCCTTCCATTCCATTTCGAGCGACAAGACTAAGGTGGGACTATTTATGATTTCGTCTTGGGCCAAGGTGAAATGGAAATAGATCCCATTTCACGCCAGGAATTGATCTTGAAGGTGAACCGGTCTTTGTAAACCGGTTCGATTGCGGGACGGTCAGTTCGATGTTTTCAGGGCAAGGACAGCATTATCCCAGGAAAGCTCTGGTTGGACGACCGGACGGGGTTCCTGGAAGCGCGTGAAGTAATCTTCGTGCGCTTGGTATTCGCGATAGCTATTTGCCGCGCGGAAGCAGGAATCATGATGCGGTTCGAAGTAGTCGCCAATCGAAACGGGTATCGGAAAACCCTTCGCGAACTGATCGCGACAATCAGCGACGGTACCGTAGATGTCATTGAAAATGAGTTCGGCGCTTACCACCGACATCGGATTCAGACCCAGACGGGAAACCATCTCGGTGCCGACTTCATCGGCTTCTTGTTCGTCTGTGTACCAACCGAGGCCAGAGCGGGTGCCTTCGTCGACCATGTTCTGCAGCACTCGCGTGATCGTGGTGACAGCATTGTTCAATTCAATGCTCAAAGCACTGACGAATTTCATACCATCGTCAGCGTTTGCTTTCGTTGTGAACACGTAGTTATACTTCACCTTAGAATTCAACATAGAAAGCATGGAACTTTCAAAGCTGTTGGCCTTGACGGTTGACAAGCAAGCCTGAGCTTCCCGCTCATACTGAGCATAGGTGCTTTTCGTTTCATCCGTCAGCATCAGGTAGTAGGGAAAGTCTGACAGGACGCCGTCATAATTCGTATTCAAATGAGTCATCAAAGGTTCGCAGATAGTCTGGCAATCGGGTTTGTCTGCAAGGCAGGCATTCGTCCCCAAGAATTGTAGCGTGTATCTGATAGACTTGAGTGGTTCATAAAGCAGCGAATGCAGGGTCTGCCCTTCCATCGGTTGGAAATAGATTTGAGGCATGTTTTGAATTCTCGCACCCAGGGCCGCCAGGGGATGGTCGGCCGGCAGGCGCGTGGGCTTGAAAGGTGAGTTTTGACCTTCCAACTGATAGAAGTAATAGTACTGGCCAGCAGGGGCCACGAGATGACCCATATAGTAGTGAGTCAGTTCATGGGCGAGAACGCCGACAACTTCATCTTCGTTCATCTTTTCCAAGAGAGCACGGTAGAACGTGATGTAATTGTGGGTGACGTAAAAACTCATGCCCTTAAAATTCCGGTTGGTCCACCCTTCGCCCAGGCAAGACAGTGTCAGAGCCAGCTTCCCAGCGAAACTGCTAACCTTGCATCCGGCTTTGTCACGTAGTACCCATTGAACATAAGCACGCTGAGTCTCAATATTGCCCTGCATAGTTTCGCAGGATGCTGGACGCGTGGTCTCGTACATCGATCCCGAATTAACCGCCAGATAGCCCCAACCCGGGGATTGGTTGTTTGGATTCGTTGTCATCGGCAAATCAACACAAACTTCGGAGCCTGAAACATAGGCGTTCACTTCATCGGAGTTTATGATGCGAACGATGGGTCGTGGGGCGACGCCGAGTTGTGGTGTCGATTTCAACATGTTTTCTCGGATTTTATCAGCCCATACCTGCAGTCTTTGCGTCATGGGATGTTGCCCGCTGAAGGTTGGCAAGCCCATGGATTCCTTCTGAATCCATTTAAAATCATCAATGGCTATCCATTGACGGGAATCTGTACTGTTCAGGAAACGGCCAGCGTCGTGACTGAGTTCAGATTTTTGATTGGCATGGCATGCTACGGTCAGCAGCAGCACGCCGACGATATATTTTAAGCGCATCGTTTACACCTCGTATAGGATATTGGATTAGTCTTCGACTTTGAAAAGAGTCACTTCGCCTTCAACCATGCGCATCAGACCATTGATCCAACGACCTTTCATATCCTGGTACCAGCTGTAACCGCGCTCTTGCTCATCATTAATACTCAGAGGGAGCAGACGGGTGGTATGCATCGTCAAGCTTTTGAGGTCGACCAGACCATTGCGGCTTTCGGTCAGGACTGCATCACCCGTAAGGCCGGTGTAGAGGTGCTCAACGATGACGGCTAAATCACCATTGCCAAGCGTGGATTTGCGGGTGATTTTTAGGTGATTTTTGACTTGATATACGTCGCCATAGGACATCTTCTTATAGGTGGCGAAGCTCACGTCCTTGTAAGAACCTTGATAGGTCCCTTCAAATGATAAATCGGAGAGCGTGGCAATGTCGCCCGGTTTTGCGCTGCCCACTTGAATGTCGACCATTCCATTCCAGCTGATGTGGCCCATGGCATTCATATCGATGCTAATATCGGCATTCTGGATTTGGAGACGCACTTCGTCTTTTCCGTCTTCCAATTGCTCGTAACGGAAATCCCCCTTCTGCTGCAGGGTCATATGATTCCGCGGGGTGATGCTCAGGCTGGAATCGCCTTTCTTGGAACTACAGGATGCGGCGAGGATGGCCAAATTCAGAGCGAGAAGGGAACGAGGACTCAGAAATTTCATAGGAAGCTCCAACACAACATAGGGAGAAACAGAACCACGAGCCCTAAGAGCAAAATTTGTTCCTCGTGTAACCTCCTGAGATGATCGGACCGAATACTTTCGCAAAATGGCAGCTGTCAGGTTTTTATGCATTCCCTCCATTCCTGAATCCTGCGCGCAAAAGCGCGTAGGATTCAAAAAGCCTCAAAATCTGGTTATTTACTAAACACCTTTTGCAAAAGATCGGACGTCTCACCCTGGGCCCCCTGATCGAGAAGCTATGAGTAACCAAACTTCCGCAATTTCAAATGTTCTGCCAAAGTACTGAGACTATTGCGACACTGATAGTCTCAGAAGCGAATATTCACGCTTATACCGAACAAAGGCAGTAAAACGTCGCGGTTCGAAAGGCTTGAGCCGTATGCGGCGAAAGCAGCAAGCACGGTTCTTAGGTGAGTGGTGGTCGGTGACGGCCACCATTTAACCGACCAAGACCAATACTTATGAAAATGCCTAAGAATTGGTCTAGAACATGCTATTTATCGTAAAGATTAAAAGTCCTTGTGGGTTCCCATTGCTCACCCAAACTTCGCAAAGGAAGATTAATTTTGGACTTTTGGATCTGCCAATTCGCTCTGCTGAAATTTTTTGGAATTCTCAGCAGGAATGCTGAAACCGGCAGTTCTCGGGGATCAATGATTGTGACATCGTCTGCCATCCAAATGGGAAAAGACCAGTGAGTTTTGAGCTGATCCGGTTGCGCAAGATATTCTTCATTGAATTCAAAAAAGGTATCCATGCTCACAGTCATATAATCTGGTGTCTGCATAACGAAGGGGTTGCAGAAAGGAATCTGGTAGATCTGCACACTCCCCTCAAGAACTGATTGAACCCGACAGACCTGGAGATTGTCGACATTCGCGCTGAAAGCTTGGTTGCTATAGAAAGTTCGTGAATCGAAATGCCCGAACGTGGTCCCCGCTTTCACATGTTCATCCCAAAGGAAATCATCACCAAAAATAGTGATGCGACGGAATTCATTTGCTCGCATGTCCAGTTCGGTCAAATCGAGGGAGATAGCCAATTCTTCGCCGGGCGCCTTTTGCAAT
>JBGSTF010000224.1:0-9234 GCA_041736645.1 Oligoflexus sp.
CCTGCCGATGCTCCAATGCCCACAACGAAGGGACTGGATTCGCCTTCATGGACCGGAAGAACGGAAGGGGAAACATGGCCCGAAGAACTAAAGATCATAAAAACCTTTCGGCTAAAAATCCCAGCCTCTTCTCTATTGGAAAAAGGCATGAGTCAGAAACAAGCGATCAGCGGAAGCTAAGGATCCTGGATGTTTTTAAGGTCCATGTCGTACACATACTCTCCTTGTGAATCAATGTCACGCTCTGACCGATTCCTACCCTAAGCCTCCTAGGTGAAGATACCAGCCATACCTGTGATTGAACCTAGTTTAGCCATAGATCATTGGAGATTAACAGAGCTTTTAAAATGCCGACTCGACTTTAGGCAATGCTTTGACTTTCCGGCCAGAGCGAAAAAATCCAGACAGCTTGGTCTGCTCCTTCTTGCGGAGTGAATCCTTGCTCAAGCGGAGCAGTTCCCTTAGACTTGAACAAGCCAAGACTTGAAAAATCGAAACCAGAGATAACTTGTGTAGCCGGCGCTGGCTTTCAAAAGGCGCGGCTCGTAAGAAATAAGCCGGAATTGATGGAAATATCTTGGGACGCAATGGACAAGCCTCGGTTGTGACAACCGAGGCTTTTTTCAGCAGATGGGACTAAGAATAGGTCGATTCAAAAATTTTATCCGCGTTCGACGTGACAAATCCTTGGTAGTAGGACTGCCATTGCCCGTCGTGCTTTTGACCCACTAATGGATAGCGATAAGCAAACTCGACGAAACCGTAGGGCACGCGCTCCACACCCTCCTGAAACTCGTAGTCAAGATCCACAGCCCTGCTGGCTATTTGCTCTAAAAACAAATCCGGAGTCCCTTTAACGACACCACCTGAATGATTCATGGGCACTTTGAGATCATGCTCCAGAAATCCTGCCAGTGATTGAATCTCCTGAAAGGTTTTCATCAAATGAACACTGACCGTGAAGTGATTGATCTGATGACCATAAAGCATGGTCCAAGATGCGTATTCACTCTCGCTCTTGAGCACTTCGTAGTCGCGCAAGCTCGGACGACTCCAGGAAGGAAAGGTTGTCAAAAGGCTCACACACTCCTGGATCAGCTGATCGCAGGCTTCTTCTTTGCCGGCCTTGACCAGATCACGCAGAGTATGAATGCGACGCAAAGGCGAAGCGGTCACCTGCGAAGTGAGCCGTCGGATCACTTCCTGAAACTCGGACGAAAAGCGAGTGGGAATCAATTCCGAGACAAAGACTTTTGGTGAGGCCTCACGGGTATGAGCTTGGGTATCTGGCGGACATAACCAAAACGCCCGCAATTGCTTGGCTTCAAAGTGATAGTCGTCCTTGCGCGTATAGCCTAACGATTCAAACACACCTTGCAGGATATGATAGCCGGTAAACTCACCGGGCAGAGTGCGATAGGCGACGTGATCTTCAATCCACTCGTCACCTCGAGCTTTGAATGTATCGATGAGCTTGGGTACAAAGGGTACCAATTGATTGTAATGCGTCCACAGTCTCCTGAAGACTTCACGCCGACATTGACCGATGAGATCCACCCGATTCCTCCTGTCTCAAACTTATCCTGAGCCCAGCCACTGCCTAGGGCTCGATCAGCGAACACAATAGCACGAGCCGGATCGATTGGCCACTGCCAGGCTGCGTCGCCAGAACAGACTTGGACTCCCGCTTTGCTTGGGCTTTCTGCTATGCTAAGCTCTCGACAAATGAACAAGCCATAAGTCCGGACCCTATGCGCTATCGAAGTTTGAAAGAAACATACTACTCTGGTCACCGTTCGCCGAAGATCGTCTTGGTCTCGCCCCATGGGGCCGATGCCTCAGATTTTCTAGCAGCCTTTCCCGAGATCGAAGCCGATCGGCAGATGCAGGCCCTTTGGCCACTGTTTATGACCTACTTGGGCATCGAACGCGACGTGGGAGCCGACGAACTGGGCCACGCCATCGCTCATAGTCTGGCTCGGCAGTACGATCTGTCCTGCCATGTCATAGAGATCAATTACCCCCGCGGCATCGTCGACGGTGGCCGACTGATGGATCACTGCTTGCGATCCTGCTTACCCACGGCTTTATTCATGCATCTGAAACAGGAGTTTTTCGCTCTGCACCGGGCGACCCTTGTTCACATGGAAACGATCTATCGGGAGCTCAAGAGCCGCCCGGGTTCGATGATGATCGATGTGCATACGATGGCCAGCTTCTGTCCTGTCGATGGCAATGGCGAGCGGTATATCCTGCCCGTCTCCTTCCATCGCTTGGAAGACTATGTCACGCAATTTCTTGAAGCCCGCAATCACAGCTATCGACGCAGCCTCGACTTGATTACAGCCGATGATCAAGGTCGGCTCCTAGCGGACCCCGACCTCCTGCGACATGTCGAGCAAGCGTTTCAGCGCCAAGGATATCCGTATCTACAAAACAATCCTTACTGTGCGGCGCCGGCTTACCTCAGCCACCAGCATATGCAGCGCGTGCCGGGTCTTTCCTTGGATGTGCCCAAGCATCTTTTATCCAGCTGGGCCCCAGATTTTACCGACTACCAGTTGGACGAAGTTCCCTTGGATGCGCAAAAAATCGAAGCTCTCGCGAGCTGTGTGGCGGGAGCGATTCATCAGGCTGTGACGGAAAAACTTGGCGAGTAAAAAACCGAAGGGACCGATCGGTTTCCCGTCAGTCCCTCCACCATGCAAGCTTAGGCCTTCCCGGCAATCCGGGATAATGAGTCTTTGAATCAATCAACAATCAAGTGCGTGCAGATCTTAGCTTCGCTGCTCTGCAGCTGCTTCTCTCGGGCTTTCTCCTGCTGTGGCATCTTCTCTTACGTGCTTGGACGACAAGACACTCAGATTTTCCAGCCATCGGTCGTGCAAGAGATCCGCAAGCCGCGGCTCAGGACTGGGTCTTTTTTCCGGCGTGGTGGGCAAGCCCACGATGTATCGTCCAAATCGCATGAGTGATGCCCTTCCCTTCCTTCATGTGCAGCAAAATGTATACATACCTTTCGGCGGGAGCCCCGCAAATGTTGAGCTCTGCCTACAATATACCAATATTACTTATATTTTTCCTAGGGAATTGCTGAATTTGCACAGCTCACAATGTGCAAATTAATTGAGCTATTCATCCAGATGGGGGATGTAAAAAAAGGTCTAGCCTGACGGATGCTAGCAACCAAAGACAGCATCCTGTCCTTTCCGTGTCATTTCAGGCAGAAAGAGACTCAGGCCCGCTTCAGCTTTCAATTTAGATCGCTGTATAAGACATAAAAAGTCTTGATATGGGATTTGGCTTTACTCTGAACCAGTAGGAGCGGTTGACGTTTGATTTCGCCAACGTCGGCCAGCCCAAAAGAGATAATCTATTGGCAAACGCAACAGAGCCGGAAAAACTTCCGGCGTCTTGCTGCAAAGATGAGACGATGATTTCCTAGCAGTTGTGTTAAGCGCTGATAGGCTCTAGCCTTGCCAAGGCTTGTTGGGCCTTCACAAAATCAGGTTTGCGCGCAATCGCCATCTGAAAATACTGAGTCGCTTCTTTAGTTTCCCGCCTCTTGGCATGAGCCAAACCCAGATTGTAGTAAATCGCATGAGCAAATTCGCTGTCATGCACTTCACCCAAACACTGTTGATACATGCGGATCGCCCCGTCCAAATCCTTTTCCTTGGAAAGACGCACACCCTCATTGTTGAGAAACTGAATCAATTCTCCATCACTATGGCTTTTTCTAAGATGGCGGCAGGCATCCAAGACTCGACCTTCGGCCATAGCAACCTTGGCCAGAACATCCGCTGCCATCCGATCGCGTTCATCCAACTGGCGAAGATGCAGCATGGTGAGTCGGGCTTTATCGAGATTGCCGATTTCATAGCTCGTCTGCCCCGCATCGGCGAGCAGCTGCAAATTGAGAGGGTTGCGCGGCACCAGATTATCTAGCATCTCTGCGGCCTGGCGATAGTTATGATCGTACATATGCGACACAGCCATGCGATGGGTCGCTGTGATAACGCCGGGATTGACCTTCAGCGCCGCCGTGAAGAACTTGCGAGCCTCGGCGGTCTTCTTTTCCTTAAGGGCTATTTCACCTAACAAGGTAAGAATACGTTCCTGATAGCCATGAGTTCGAAAAAGCCCGAGACAGATCTCTCGAGCCATGGCCAAAAGGTTGGAATGATAGGCACCTCGAGCACTCCGAAAGGCGATTTCAAAGGGAGTCATTTCACTTCGAGCCCTGAGCAGCTGCTCCAAACGACCCGCTATGCGATCCGCTGTATAGGGCTTTGGCAAAACATAGCGGATGTCAAATTCCTCAAAAAGAGGTTTCATCGATTCCGAGATCGAATCCACCAAGAGCAGATAATTTTCATGAGCGAAATTGCCGCTGGCGCGCATTCGTTGCACCAGACTGAGCCCCGAGAGTCCCGGCGTCTCCTGCCGCAGAATGAACAGCGAGTAGGGATTCGCTGAATCTAAACTCAATACCTCTCGACTATCGAGCATGACCTTAACCTGTTCGATGCCGAAGGATCGCAGGATATGAAAGAGTATATCGCCTTCCTCTTTCGTCGATGCGACGACCGCCACCCTCTTGTCTCGGTACTGTTGCATTGCCCAACCCCTTACCTAAAGAAAGATATATCCGTCTTGGCATCATCCACCCACGCCTGCCACGGATGGCAACGAGTTTGGAAGAATACATCGATGGAAAAAGTCTCTCTAGGACTAACTCACTTATCGCTCATTTCGGAAAGGCTCTTGAGAAGTAAAAAGAAAGCCAGAATTCGCCTATCATTCATGCGAGTGAGAGAGGCCGCAAACAATCGTTTTTTTTGGTATGTTTTTGCAGCAGCAGAAACCCTACATCAGCTGGGGGGGAAACGGCGAGCAAACCCCGTTTAATTTCCTGGTGTCTATGGTGATCTTTGATATAACTCTGACCAACCTTTCTTCGGTTGTTGGATATATGAAATACCTACCAACAAGCAGCTCTGCTGCTTGTGCAAAAAACCACGAGTCCGATCTAGGATTTCGCTAAGTTCCTCTTATTACTGCTGTGTAAGATTATTTACAGTCAAGATTTGCCAGAAAAAAGCCGATAGTACTTCGATTTGTCACTCTTGGGGGGATCTCTATGCGACTTAATCTGGCTGGAATGACTGGATTTTTTCTAGCGGCTCAGATGCTATTTTCCGCCAATTTGCAGGCCGAGCTTAGAATTTTAGAGGATAAATTTCGACCGCAATTCGCCAATCCAACCGATGCCGCCGCGGAATCCGACACAAGCCTTCCTATGCAAAATTCTCGCTTGGTCGCAGCCAGGGACTCCGACAGCGCTGTGGATCGAGCCTTCGGCAAATTGGATAAGAAACGCCAGAAAGCTCAGAGGTACAAGTATTGGTACCTGCTGCCACTGGGTATTCCGCAATATGCTGAGGGCTATCGAATCCTGGGCTCAGGCTTCGCCGCCGCTCAGGTGACGTCGTTCGCTTTGTACTACGATCGCTTGAAGAAAGTTGATTCAGGCAACAAAGCGGCCTCGGATGTAACTCGCAATGTGACGCCTCAGCAGGCCGCTGCCAATCCATTTGTCGTGAACTTTCTGAACCAAAATGAAAAGAATGTGAGAGACGCGCAAAAAGAAGCCAATTATTCGCTCTACGCCTTTATTGGCCTTTATGGCTTCAGCGTATATGAGGCGATGTATGACCCCTTTGATTTCCGTAAAGTTGATGCCTTGAGAAATAAGAAGCGTTCCAAAGATCGGGATCGTGACCGGGATCGTGACCGGGATCGGGATGATGACGGCAAAGATCGGGACAATTCTGGATCTGACGACGAAGAAGCCCAATTGGATCGCCCCAGTCGCGGTCGTCATTCCAGCTTCGGCTTCATGGTCGTTCCCCAGGACAATCGCAAGTATGAAGTCGCCGTCAGCTGGCAGGCTTGGCTTCCCTGATAGTGCAGTCCACGAAGAGTAGACATTTTCAAGGCGATCGACTGTGGAGTCGATCGCCTTTTGCATGAGCACCGCAGGCACAGATGCAAAAGCAAAAGGGTGATCGGACTGTGTGCCGATCACCCTGAATCTGATGTTTGAAGTCTTGTTACTTAAGAGCAGCTGCCAGAGCTGTGATTTCCGTTGCCGTTGGGAAAGGCTTCACGCTTGCATGCGCTGTGATAGTCGCGGAAGCTGTAATTCGAGCCTCGGTCGCACCTTTTTTCTCCGATGGTCCTGTCAAAGCAAGATGGCAAGACGCACATTTCGCAGCATAAACCTGCTGCCCTAGGGCTAATGCTGTGGCATCACCCGTTCCAGTTCCAGTACCGGGCGTAACAGTCCCTGTCGCTGACTGAGGCGCCCCCGATGTGGCCATCGTCTTTTTATAGGACGTCGCTACAGGATCCGACTCACTGCAGGCCAGAAGGGAAAGAAGGCTCAAGGAAAACAATGCAACTTTAATCATGGCTCGTACCTTCGCATCAGATGACTGTAAATGAGATGTCCTCGGTCCCGATGACATGATCGGTCCGCTCCGGACAAAACTTGAGAGAAAGTTTTTTATTCAAATATATCATTGCTTTGAAGGTAAGAATTGGGGGTAAAAACCCTTCGAAAAAAACGAGAAGAGGCAAAAAAAACAGGCATGAGCAAAGGCACGGGCACCCGCCGCTTTGCGGCTAGGCACGCAGGAGGCCGGCCATTAAGCAGGCTTGATAAATGACCGATGGTCAGTTATTAATTGACCCTGAGTCATTTATTTACAGCGAGGAGTTCATTCATGTCTAAGATAGCCGGCCAATGGGTACTGATTACCGGAGCCTCCAGTGGTTTTGGAGTGGACTATGCACATATCTTTGGCGGGATGAAAGCCAACCTCATCCTCACGGCAAGGCGGACCGAAGCCCTCAATCAACTCTCGAGCGAGATCAGCAAGCGCTATGGGGTCAAGACTCTGGTCATTCCCGCCGACCTTGCGACCCGCGAAGGTCCCGGCGAACTCTACCAACGCATCAAAGACCAAGGGTTGGACGTCGATATCCTCATCAATAATGCGGGCTATGGAATCTTTGGTGAGTTTGCTGGCACGCCTTGGGCAAAAATGGAAGCCATGTTGGGCGTGGATATCTTTGCTTTGACCCAGCTGACCAGTCTATTTTTAAAGGATATGCTGGCTCGCAACCGAGGTCATATTCTTTTGGTTTCGTCCATTGGCGCCTACCAACCAGCGCCGACATACGCTGCCTATGCCGCGGCCAAAAGCTATGTTTTGAATTTCGGCATCGCTCTCAACTATGAATTGCGCCATAGCCCGGTGAAGGTGAGCACTCTATCACCCGGTGTCACAGCAACGGAATTTTTGCAGGTGGCGGGACAGAAACCCAGCCTCTACCAACGACTCGTGATGATGCAAAGCCGACCTGTAGCCGAAGCTGCGGTCAAGGCTTTGTTGGCCGGAAAACCTAGCTACCTGCCCGGTTTGTTCAACAAACTGTCGGTGCTTCTGGTACGCTTTACACCTATGTTTTTACAAACACGTATGGTCGATCGCCTGATGAAATAAGAAAGGGAATCCCTTGCAGCCTCGCGCCCGTACGCCACTCGCCAAAGAATCAAGACGATTGGATCTTTTGCTCGCAGCCCGAGCTCTGTTTACCAGACAGGGCTATATGATGCCGTCGGTGATCGACATTACCGAAGAAGCGCAATTAGCCAAAGGAACCTTTTACCTTTACTTCCAGACCAAGGAAGAGCTTTTTTTGGAACTGCTCGAAATGGGATTTGCGCAATGGCTCAAAACTCTACAGCAGTCAGTGAGCGCCGAAATCATAGCAAATCCCAGTCTTTTAGCAGAAGCGATCCTGGGTCCTATTCTGCATGATCCTTGCTTTTTACAGCTGGCCAGCATGACCCAAACCATCCTTGAGCAGAATCTGCGTGCCGAAAGAGCCACCGCTTTCAAGATAAGACTTGGGGAAGGCATCGAGAGTTTGGCGCAAAATTTGGCGACAAGATATCAGCAGTCGGCTGCAGATCTGATCGACCTGATGATGGATTGCTATGCAGCGATTATTGGCACCTGGCAGAATACTCAGGTCACGACTTCGATGGCTCTGATCAAAGATAAAGTCCCCTACCCTTTTCTGTTTCAGAGTTTCGAAGATCGGATTGGTCCTTTGCTAAGAGATATCATCACGGGCCGCCTCGTCAGACTGCAGGCACAGGCAGAGGCGCGGGCACTCGCCGCTTCGCGGCTAGGCACGGAGAAGGCTGGGCGCTGATAGCGTTCCGGCCTCCTACCGTGGGAGATAGCGAGCCACTTTTTAAGGTATGTCCTGGCCCATGGCCGCTTGCAATATTTCAAACCACTCCTCACTGTCAAGCTGCACCTCTTCCGCTTGGAGCTGCCGACCCAATCTCCCTGGATCGATACTCCCCAATACGGGAATCAAGCCAGCGGGATGCCGGAGCAGCCAAGCTAATACCACAGCCTCTTCTGGTCGGTTTTTTTCTTGGGCCATTCGGCCTAGCACTCGGCGCAAATCTTCCATATGTGGGGTCTGCTGCTGCCAGATCCTGCCACCTGCCAGCGGGGACCAGATCATCGGTTTGTACGCCAAGCGCACGGCATGATCCAGGGTGCCATCAAAAAAAGCCGAGGAGCACAAAGGACTCGCCTCGATTTGATTGGTGACCAACGGGAAAGGGCAGCGGGACTGTAGCAGATCAAATTGCGAGGGTGTGAAATTGGAAACGCCAAAGCTTCTAATTTTACCGGCTTGAATCAACTGCTCCACAGCACTGGCAAGTTCATCCACGCGCAGCAAAGGATCCGGGCGATGCAGCAGCAGAAGATCCAGATAGTCAGTTCGCAAGTTTCTCAGTGATTGTTCGACCGAGAATCGAAGATGCTCTGGGCTGCTGTCGTAGGACTTGACTCGATGCTGGGGACGTTGAGCCGACACCAATTTAATACCGTATTTGCTGATCAATTGGATTCGATGCCGATCCTTTGGATCCATCACCCGACCAAAGATTTCTTCACATTGATAGGAACCATAGATATCGGCGTGATCAAAGCTAGTCACACCATGCTCGAGGCAAAGACTCAAAAGTTTCTTCAACTGAGTCTCGTCACCTGCCATAGGGTGATTGCGTATGCGCCACACGCCGTAGACTATGCGGGACAGTTCCACCCCTTCCGCTTGCAGTTTGGTTCGGCT
>JBGSTF010000250.1:0-2165 GCA_041736645.1 Oligoflexus sp.
TCAAACCAACGGTGACGGTATAGAAGCCACGCAACGCCATGCGCCACTGTCCTCCGACCAGACCAAACGCAACCAGTTGCCGCGGCGCCATCACCGGTGCGATCACCATGGCTCCCAACAGCACCGGAATGGAGTTTGTAAGTAGGGCCACGCTACTCAGGACTCCAGAACTGGCCATAAACACCAGAAACGTGGGGGACATGCGGGCTGACTCAGCGACTTCGCTGACGATTTCATTTTGTAGATTCCGGTATGAACTCACAGCTGCTCCTTCTTTGGCTATGGGACACTCGATCATTCGGAATGCATATTGCATTCCCATTCTTAACCCGAGCCAAAGGAGATCATGCAATGATCGAAACCCAAGAGCAGATAATCCAAGAGCAGATAATCCAAGAGCGAGAACGAGACTGGCCGCCCATCATTCTTCTGATGATAGGCGCCCTCATCATACTCAGCGCCTATGGTTTGTATCATGTGATGGATTCAAGAGCCGAAATGGCTCCCTATGTGAATAGCATTTCCGATATCAATCAGCCCGCGCTGATTCGTTCGAGTGATGCCTTGGTAAACTTGCTTGATAGTCCGCAAATTGATGGCTCAACAGTACTGCTCAATCCAGTTCGAGTCGATTCTCTGGTGGGTGACTACATGTTTATGATCGATCTGGGGCACAATAAAAAGCTGCCAGTGGTCCTGCTTGGTGAGATAACCGATAGGCAAGCGGAAACCAAAGTTGAGGTTAAAGCCGGAGATATGGTTAGAATCTTTGGTTTTATCCTACCATTGGATGATATTCGGCTCCTGACGAGGCCGGATTTTTTTAGCGAGACGGATCAGAAAATGCTGCGGTCCCAATCGCACTATATTTCAGCGGTTCGAGTCGTCGTCCTGGATCAATAGGATATCCTTCCCTCCTACAAGCAATTGGACGCAACGATGAACCTAAGTTTCGCATTTAAGAGAGGTCCAGCTTGGTTAAAGCACTCCTATGATGCCCTGAGGAATTTGGCCAAAGACGTCAAACAATCAGATCTATTGGTGCATGCGGGGAGCATGGCCTATATGACGTTGGGTTCGATTGTGCCCTTACTCGCTTTAGTTTTCGCGGTTGTGTCCGCCTTTCAACCTTTGGCTGCTCCGAATGCCACCTGGTTTCTCGAATTTCGGTCCTTTATTCTTGAGAACCTGGCACCAAGGTCAGGTCAGAAGATGATTCAACTCCTCGAACGATTCTTGTCCAATATTGATGTCGCCAAGATTGGCTTCACGGGGCTTTTAACTTTACTGATCGTTATTGTTATTCTGCTCCGCGATATCGAAATGGCACTGAACAACGTATGGCACGTGACTCAGACGCGAACCACTGTCAAGCGTTTCCTGCTTTTTCTTATGACCATTGCTCTGGGAGGCCTTTGTCTTTCAGTCGCTGTCTCGGCTTTCTCGGAAATGCATCTATGGGACAGTCTGAAGGTCGCGCTTGAGGGCTTTCGCCACGACGGTGGCAGTGCTGTGTCGATCGCAGTCAATCTGATCGCAAGCTTTATATTCTTCTCCTTCTTACAAAAAATCGGTCCGAACTGCCCTGTTTCGGTGAAGGCCGCCCTGATGGGTGGACTGGTTGCTACGATCATGATCCAACTCGCCTCTTTTGGATTCTCCATCTATACGGCCAACAGCCGCTGGAATCAGAACATCTATGAAGCACTTGCGGTTGTACCTTTGTTTTTGGTCTGGCTCTATCTCGTCTGGTTTGTGGTCATATTTAGCGCCATCGTTGCCTGGCGCGTCGATCACGGCTTTCATGAAAACCCTGGGGAGGAGCCACGGTCTGATCATTGTCTTTTGAAAAACAAGGAGATTCGAGCTTTCCTTCCTGCTCTCTGCGTGCTGCAGGTGGGCAAGCACTTTCTAGAAGCGAAAGACCATGAGCTACGAGGCAAGAACCTCAGTTCGGAACTTGATGTGCCTCCCGATTGGATTCGGCAAAGCCTTGTCGATGCTGAAAAACTGGGACTCCTGCAGATCAACCGCTCGACTCAAGATTCGGAGGCTGAACCCTTGGATCCACTTGAGGCCCTGATCTATCCCATTCTACCGCTTGAAAGTATGACATTAAGAGATCTTCTGTCCCCTTCATCGATCAATTAAGCTTTACTTTTGGA
>JBGSTF010000347.1:0-15982 GCA_041736645.1 Oligoflexus sp.
GGCCTGCTCCTTTTCAAGTATGTGATTCCTACCTGATGAGCTTTTCGGCACAGATAAAATAAGTTGAGAATTCTTGGAGTTGTTTAAGGGAATGTGAGAATCGGTGCTATTTATCCGATCTTTCTATGTGAGACCCTACACTGGTGCTTTCAGGAAGCAGCCAAGCCACAGCCTCATTTAATTTAACAGTCTCTCCAGCCGATCGAGTGTGTCACCCGAGACAACGATTCTGTTCTCCGAGCAGTGGCACGGATTTCTTTCCGGGCGGGACCTCATCGGGGCCTTTCCCAAGGATCTCATGAAATCCCAGCTGCCAGTGGTGGAGAAGGCGCGGATTTTGAGCCTAGTGACAAACGAGATGGATCCAACCTGGAAGGACGAGATGCGGCGGGAATGGCTTGCCAAATGGACTCAATTTTATTCATTCAATTGGCAGCGATTCCAAGAAACTAGTGCTCTTTTGAATCTTCATTTGTAGTAAAAATTATGAAATTTAAAAAGCATTTAGAAAGACGAATTCAATTATTTAGAGCCTTATGCATGCAAATGCATATCCTTATGCAAACTGATTTGTCTGTTCGCATGCGAATCTGAGTATGGCAGAATTTTGAATGTGGATATGCAGGCAATCTGCCAACCGGAGGTTATGAATCCCATGTAACCTACAGAGTACCCCGTGCCTGAGATTGATGCGGCGCTCCTTATCGTTTCTGTCTTACCCTTTATGGTCTTCTGGAATGGTAAGGCCGAAACAAGCGACATGCTGGCTGGCAATGCCATTGGTGTAATTTCAACCGTGTTTTTCGGTGCGATTATTTCCAAGGCGATCTACGGAAGGCTTCACCTTTTCTCCCGCCTATGCGTTGGAGCTTCTGGCCTATGGGGCGTTTTAGGATTCATAAAGCCAGACCTTGCCCTTGTGCTACCCTTTCATCTAGGAGTTCCAGCACAGCATCTCTGGATGGTTGGAGTTTTTCTTTTTGTATTTGCCAGAAGCCGCCGCATAAAGGAGGAGGTGAAAAGGCTTTTGGCTTCAAGGAAAATGCAATAAGCGGAGCTTGATCTAACCCAGGCTTGATTGCCATAAAAGATCAAAGATTCTGATGTTCGGCAAGCAATTTGTCGGATACGGGCAGTCGTAAGGATTCGTGATTTTTCCGCCATTAGGCTTTGTAGGCATTCGTGGGAAAGCGTTTCACCGGAATTGAATCGTTTTCATGCTGGTTTGAAGGTGATCACGAAGCACAAGAATTTTGGATGATCAAAACCATCGAAAACGAGTGGCTGCATAAACCGCTCCCAGAGCCGTGCATAAACTTCGTGTGCTAACTGGTTGTTTCGATCACAAGCAGTGGCAGGCGTCACTAGCTAAAAAAGACTGTTTTCTACTAAATCCTTGTGCAGCGTTCCATGTAGCGCCAACTGGCGGAAAAATCACGAATCCTTACCGTTCTCCTACTTCGCCTTATGCTCAGTAGTCATCATTTTTTTTCGGAACTGTTTCTTGGCGATCGGATAGAAAGCCGAGTATAGTTTCACCATAAGTCGTCCTGTTGGTGAAATATTAATGTTGCCACTTTCTTTGAGAAAGCTAACAAGCTTACCGCCATCTGACAAAATATTCCAGTAAAACGGACTGATCCCAATACCCAGAAGAAGCTTATCAAGTTCGTACATGATTACATAAGCTTTAGTACCAGGGATTAGTTCATGCTCATAGGTTAGATCCTCTCTGACTATTGCTCCAAACCTTTTGTAGACGGCCACCAAATTTTCAGGAGACGAGCCCACAAGCCATTTTTTGCCACTCTGGACTGCGACGATGAATGCTTGTGAGACTAGGGATAGCAACAAATCTGCTGCTCTGTGATCAGGATGAATGCAGACCCTGGTCATTTCTACAAGCTCATCGTTTCTTGGAAAATCTTCAGGAAGATCGACTTTTTCTGCTTGTTCCAATGCATCGTCAGACTGATGAAATGTAACCCTGGCAGATGCTACTATCCTGTTACCTTTGACACCAATCAGGATGCGGCTTCGGGTATCCAGAGCATCGCCCATTTCACGAGCTTGTTCAGGGTTCGTAGGCTCCTTCTTGTGGTAGCATTCATAGCGAAGACGCAGCACCTGTTGGAATTCATCATTTGACCTGACATACCTAAATTCTATGCCTTTGGTAACAGACGGTACAATTAGGCCTGCTTCACGAATGGTTTTGGGAACAGCATCAGTTTCTGGACCAAACTGAGAGATGTATTCACCAATAAGGGATAAAAGTCTGGGGTTTGGGTCAGTGATCTTCACACCGAGTGAAAGGTTCGTCTTTCCATCAATTTCAATAGGCGAAGTCCAAATTATCTCCATTGAGATCAGAGCTATTCCGGTCATAGGAAAATTTACAGTAGCCTGTAATTTTAACTTCGGAAAAAGAAAGCGATTTCTAAGGCTGGTTACGAGCCGCAAACCGTTCTTTGAAACATCTAATACTTTCATAAGCATAAGATCATTATATTTCAATGGATTTGGGCAAGATATCGTAGGAGCAAACTCAAGACCACAAAGCCAGCGTCTAGACGTTCGCTCTTGTTCCGTGCGATTTTCGGACGGAATAGTCCAACGAACTCCGTATCGACGACGATTTCCTTTCTCGGTAGCTACGACGACTAGCGAATCATCGAATTGCATTTTTTGATCCCCAGTTTGGATCTGGATTTTCATGATGTTACCTGCGTCAAGACGGGGATCATCAAATGTAATTTCGCATCCAAGCGGACTAATAGCCCATAGCTCGCAACGAACGTATTTACCTCCATGCCAGATGGAAGCAATGCAATCTTCACCAGCATAGATTCCTCCAGGAACAATGTCTCCGTGCACTTCCTTAAAATAGACTTCTTGCTGCCTCATTTAGTTTCTTCCTCAAGTTCATTGATGAAAACATCGCGCTTTTCATGCGTGAAAGAAATGAATCCAATATATTCAAAATCGTTTTCAAAGGACCTTATCTGCAAATTATTTGGTGCGAGCGGTAGGATATTGATTCTAAGATTCGGAAAATACTGATTTGCGATTTCACAACTGGACTGACTTAAAACAATGGAGTTCGGATTCACGTGACTCTGAAAAGCCTTTGTCTTGGTCAGTTCATCAAGCCTCTGAGCCAAGTTAACTGGAACGCCCATGGCTGTAATTTCGTAGGTATCCTCAGAGCCTGTGACATTTCCCGTGAATGCCTCTCCAAAAGAGATTATGACAAAGCGGTTCATAAATGATGATTCCAGCTCCAGCGCAACGATCTGTACAGCCGACAGAAGAGCCCGTCTGATCAGAGTTCTTTCATCATTCTGATCAAAGTAAGCAAAGTTAAGATCGCCTATGTTACGCGAAATACCTCTATTCTTATCCAGGATTTTCGTGATTGATTTGATACGCGGGATCATCACGCTAGCAAGAGCTTCTCGATCTTTTGAAGTTTCGGTATAGTTTCGCATATCAGTCCATACAAGTGCCACATTACAGGATCGCTTTGCCACGATTGATGACAACACTACGTCATAAGGCAGACGGTAAAGCTTCAATTGCTTATTGATGCGTTCCGTTATTTCAGGACCTGCAAAGCGCGAAAGAGTCGCCATTGCAAGTCTTGAAGCTTCAGCAGCTTTGCGCTGGGCTGCTTCATTTTCGTGATCAGAGACAAATTTAGAAATTTCCATGGCGTGCGAAACTTTGGACATTAGGATAATGAATAAACAAGTAATGATAATGCTTAGACAAGCATGGAAACCTGCTCTTTCAACAAGAGCCGGATACAACATCATGAGTATGATGCTTGATATAAGAAAGAGGATTGAAGTGAAGAGTGAGTTCATCGACATTAGGAAGCACCAAGCAAATAGAAAAACAAAGCTCCAGTATGGGTTAACAGGATACTGCGTTGCATCAATTGAATTGGTTTGCAGTATCACAAGAACCGCCCCTGCGATAAATAGCGGGAGTCGAGGGAATGGCAAGCGGCGGTAAATCATTGGCAGGAGAAGGGCTAAACAAAGTGCCGCTATTCCCGCAACCTTGAGGCGATAAGGAAGCCAAAATGCAAAAGGGTCGCCTGCAATCTTTCGATCAATAATCAAAAAATGCAGGATTTGCCCAATTGCTACGAGCGGTAAGACAAATGTCTGTAGAAAGTGCAGGCTGGCACGTTTTTTTTCAAGCCAAAGTGCTTCATATTGCTCACCAACGAGCCGTAGCTCTGGATAAAGACCATAAAGAATTCGTGAGGGCGACTTTTTGAGCTTCAGCCAGTCCATGTATTATCCCGAATGATTGCCTCAGCTGCCATTATAATTCAATTGGCCAGCATAGCGTATAAGACCCAGAATAAAGGTCGTTCACACCAGCGGCAATACATTCGAGAAAGTCCCGATAACTATAGGTTCTGTAGACAATACATACGACCTGCGACAAAACTCGTTGGGAGGGAGAGGTTTTAACACTTTGATTTTGTCATGCGTTTTGTCACTGGATCAATGCGGGTTTGCTGGCTTCCAGCAGCTGAGTTTTAGAATGAGACAAATACCCTGGCTTATGTCAATGCCGTGGAGCGGATGAATGCCCTGGCTCTCTGTGATTTGAAGTCATTTTCAGTTGAAAGTCAGCTAGGCGACAGGCTTTAAGCCGTGTTTGCCGCTGGTGTCAGCGACCCGGATCTGGAAGCACGATTGCAGAAGGAAACTTCGCAGCGGGTGCCGGCGGGACAGTCCCTTGCCCTTTGCCAGCAAAAGTCGGAAAGCCTAGCTCTTCAGGCCACAAACTTCAGCAAAGAAGCTGAGCTGAGGCGCTCGGCAGAGCGGGGGGCTCGGCTGTTTTCGAACAAAAAGGTGTGGAGCTTGAAGAAAAAATAGCCGCGATCACCACCGAGTCCAAAGACCGGTTAGCTCGCGCTTCCAAAGAGATCGAAAGCCGCTTGAATGCTGAAAAATCGTTGGCCATCACAAGAGAAATCGAAAAGCATCTACAGATGCAAATCACAATCACCCAGCAAGCCGAACGGATTAAGGCGCTTGAGAAAGGTAAAAAACAGACTTCATACTAGGCCTAGATGCCAAATCAGGGTCGCACATCAATATTGGACGTTTACGTGTAATATCCTGGCTCGCGGTTCGAAAAAGACATAAAGATGTCCGTAGTCTCCGAAACAAAGGTAGTCCTTGCCATTGCTGCTGACCATTTCATGGCTTGAGTTGATCATGCACACAAAACGCATGACTTCACCAGAGGTAGGGCAACGCGGTGGCTCCGGAAACTGGAACCACATGGGAACGCCGCAAAGTTGCGTTGCATCGGATTCCGAATCAAACTCATCGGGTAGTGCATTCACTGACCGGTATTGTCTTTCAGAGAATACCAGTTCCGTCTCCTGCACTTCCATGTGTTCATGCCAGGCATCTAAAAATGTTTCCGGGTTCAACACTTTTGGCGAAAGCGGATCGCTGTAGTCGAGAAATATCCCCGAATTGCATTCGTTAATCGGATAGACGATGTGAAGCGCTGGAATACCTAGCCATTCAAAAGGCGCATCCCCGGAGTCAATGGCGCCAATATAATGAAAAGGCGTCTTCATCATGTCACAAATGGGGAGGTTGAATTCTGCTGGACGGTTGCCGCCCAATCGATGCCGACCATGGTCGGTCCTCTCCAAAAAGAACACTTTATGATTTGGCCAGACTTCTATCGGAAGTCGAAGACCCTTATACTCGCACACAGGATCCTGATCAGCACTATAGATGTATATATCGCAGCTTCCGTCTTCATTGTACCGGACTTCCATCGCCCTCTGAGCTGATTTGAAAAATTCAAATCCTTCTTCGTCAACTCCATGCGTCAATAGGTAGGGTATGTTGTATAAGGGATTGTCTGCAATCATTTCCCCGCCTGCAAGAAATCGGGACCTAGACATGGCGTATTTACCCCGCAAAACACATTTCATTTGGATTGTACCGACACTACGAATTCACTCCAACATAATTTTTGACAAAGTTTCTGCTCTTTGTGATGCAGATGGCGTTTCCGTCCCAGCCGCCGAAATGCCCAGATTCGATGACACGAATGTTTTCGTCCTTGCCTTGGTCGTTAAAATCAATCAGCAGTCGGAACGACTCAAGGAGCTTAAGAAAGCCAAAAAATAGGCAAAAGTCATTGATCATTGGAATCGTAGAGGGGGACGGGGGTCTACTCACCCCGTCCTATCTATATGTATTTCGAAGACATCAAATTTTCCCAAGCTTTCGCAAGGCACCCCAAGCTGCAGGGCTTTTGGTTCGAGCCTGAATCTTCACTTTCGAAATTTTTTCAACAAGTACATAACCGCCGTGTGCCCAGAGAGGCATCCGGCAAACGCCATAATCACAGTCGTAGCTGGGTATGTGCTACCTTTGTCGAAGTAAAACATACAGGCAGATACCACCACTGTCATTACCAAGACATCGGAATATTTTTTAAACAATCGAGTGGCCGCGCTACCTTCATCCTGAATATTCATTGGCATGTTAATAACTCTTCTTTGCAAGCAATAGTTTTTTCGCCACAGTCGCGAGGCGAGCCCAAACAATTTGTAGTACAAACCTGTGTATGCCTACATACAGTTTTAAAAAGACACGGAAAAAATTTTGCAGGCTCGACCGTTCCGCCTTGATCAAGATTCCAATTAATCCAGTCTGATTGAAAATCAAGTTCCCTTCGAACCTCATCGATCCTATTGCTAACTCTAGCCTTCTGCTCCGCTACGCCTGTGGAAAGCGATTCCGATGCGATGGCTGCCAGCAACGCAATACCGCCAGGGCTTCGCCTTTATCATCATCAGAGCAAGAGCAAAAATCTTAGCCCAATTTGAAATCTCTCCGCAAAATCCGGGACTGATTGGGAGATCAATTTTAGCCCAGGCGAATATTCGGCCAAGTCAGGGCTAAAAGTCCTGGCATGACGCACAGTGTGCAAGTTTTTCAAGATGATGCCTATGTTGCTGCTCTGAGTCGTTCCATCAAGCTTCTTGTCGTCAATGGGAGGGAGACGGCTACCACTTAACCGCCTCTCGTTCCATGCTTTGCTGAAAGCATGTCGTTTTCCATCATAAACCGATAGTTCGCTTTTTATTGACAGGATACATTGAGACACATGCATTGCGCGAGTGAAGCGCTTATCTTGGGTTCATTTAAATTATTTTATAGCCAGAGCCGTCCCTACAGAAACCACATCGGCAACCAGCACGTCACCAAGCTCAACGTCAAATCCGTAAACATCAAGACTAACCTTTATCTCTTCCGGACAAACTACATCAGCTGGGACTACGATCGCTGGCTGAAAGCTATGGTCTCGTTCACCGGCTTCCGTAAGCAAAATCACTTTGCTTTTTGAAATAACAGTGCTTCCGCAAGTAGCGGATAGAAAAGATCCTTTGAGTCCTGCTGCACTAGTTACTTTCAACGGTTTAATTTCCAGTGAAATTAGTTTCGCAGCATTCCTAACCAAGCCTGCTTCCGCGGCTGGAAGGGTAAAAAGTGAAAAAGTGGATTTTATCTTAACGGACTCGGTGCGGCCTTCGCCAGTGGTTGCAGAAGTAGGTGTCTGCGAGGTGGCCGTGTTTGAGCCGGACGTGACATTTTGCGGGGCTTCTGCTTGAGCAACCACCTTTGGGGTCAATACAGGATCCGTTTTCGACGATTTTGAATCCGAACAGCCAATAACAATCACAGTAAAGCTAAGGAGCAGAGAACGTTTTTTCATGATGGTAGTCATCCTTTGGTCTGGAAGATGAAGTGCTAGTTATCACAGAAGAATAATTGTTGCTTGATCGAAATTGCAGATCTATAGACCCACGTTGCCATCGTTATGGTCCTCACACCATTTTCTCTCGATAGAACAAAAGTCCCGTCATTATATTTTGGTGTGCTGCCGTCGATACTGAAAGCATCGCTAGGAAAATTTTCAAACGGGATTTTCGCTCTTAATTCGTGCAATTTCATATTGGAACCTATTTGATCCATCCTAGCTCGATCAGCTCACCAATTGGTTCCTGCAGCTCAAACTGTGTCTCGAGACCTGAGTCTAATGGCGGAAAAATCGCTAATCACTGCCGCTGCCGAATTAACCTTAGGCATTTTCACGATAAATTTTTATTTCCTTTTCCTGCTTTATCGACACACGACCATAGTCGGCATCCACGAAAATATTCCTACATTTGCATCCCATCGAGACATCAAGGTGACTTGGTACTGAGCTGCCGCAAATCGTGCATTCATAGAACAAATCCCGATCTGTGGGATATCCCTTGGAAGCATCGAAATTCAAATACTCCTTCATAGATACTCCTTTGTCATTTCAGATTAGATCCTGATGTCCGCGCTCCGGGCCGACGCCCTAAACGACGACCTCATCCGCTACACCGAGCTGGGATCCGATCCAGTTTATCTCCAGCCTGACCTCTCCAGTCTGAGACCTAGAAGCCTTTCGGCGACTGCTCTGGGTACGGCAAGAGATGGCGAAGAGTTGTCTTGTCAATTTTCAGTCCAAGGCCCAAAAGTTATTTGAATCGAGGGGCAATCAAAAAATCGAGGTCAATCGAAAAAGTCACTCGCTCGCGAACCGGGATACCGTTCAATTCGCTGGTAACAGTTTCCGGACTTAGAAGGGTCAAACGAGGTCCGGCGATTTTGTAGGAAATAGGACTTTCATTGAGGCAGGTCTGATCCAAGCAATTAAGGAGTTTCTTCGAAAGTTCAACTTCGCTGAATAAAACAGTGCCCTCGGCAATTCCGTCTTTCCCAGGAATGAGTTTGAAAGTCATTTTGGGTTCGGTCAGCTTCAGACCTTCAGAATCGGGGCCGATTTTCTTCTTAACCTCTTGCAAATAGTCCGGGTAGGCAAAACCAAAAACTGTCGCGGGTTTTTCAGCGTCAGTCGTGAGCCAAGCCTCAAAGGTTTTCGCCAAGTGAACGAGGTTACCTCCGATCGCAGCGTCGGTGTCAAGGTAAACGAAATTCGAGGAACCATTCTGATCGCTTTTTCGACTAATTCCGGATTGGAAGGCCAACAGGCTATTAGTTCGGGTTTCGAACCTTGTGCGAAGGTAAACCTGAAGATTGAGAGTTTGCCCTTCGTTTTTAAAGATAGGTTCGATAACGTTCCAGTAGAGATCGCCAAAATCGACTTCTCTTTTACAGGTTTCTGCCGAAAATGTCAGTTCGGATTCTGGCAGGTATTGCTTTTGAAAGTCGATAAAGAACTGTTTGGTTCCAACGCATTTATCTTCCCATGCCAGATCCGAGAATATCGGCGATTGAAAGCTGGCTAGCCCCAGTTGCACGGGTGTTACCGGAAGGGGTTTCGAATCATGGTGGCTTTTGCCACAGCCGGTGAGGGCAAGAATTGCTAGAATTGGCAGATATTTCATTGTATTGCTCCTTAATTTCGATGCGTCTTCAAACGAGGTCTGAAAAATAGACTCTGTTTGGGATGATTTATAGCAACTTAGTTTTGTGGGATACAAAACTTCTTAAGTCTCTCAGATTACACCTGCTCTACCGTCAATAGACTCGATCTTTCCGAACGCAACAAAATATACGAATTATTCTTATCTATTAGAATAAGGGAGTAAAATTGATCTAATATCCCATCCGCTGATAAACAAATTTTGACACAATCTGAGCTGCCTGTGAACAACTTGTAAACTCGGTATTGAGAAGCAAGTGATCCTCGAAATATTCTCTATCTGAAAGGCGGACTGAATGTTGTTTTGCCGGGACCGCAATTCTAAAACAATTCTTATCTTTGAAGATCTTAAAGAAGTAGCAAGAGTCGCTCCATCCCGCTCCCGGATGAGCTCCTTCAAGATTCTTAATCTCATCTAAAAACTTAAGCCGGTTCTGATCATATATTTCGTAATTCGTCTCTTTACTATCCAAGGCACGGAGATATTCATCTCGGTCAACAAACATAATTCAATTCCATCCTGTTGAAACATCACTCAATACTTCTACTTTTCCATCTTGACTAAGCTTTTCTACCCAAGATTTTCCGGGGTTTTGCGCGAACCAAGTCGAATCCCCTGGAAACGAAATTTGCCAATCGCTACTTCCTGCAATACTTTTCACAGTTCCATCGAAAGTCTGGCTAGGTGACAGGGACTGGCCTCTACCCTGGCCAATGACAACCTTAGTTCCCTTTTTTACTTTCAATAAAACAATTCGCTTTCCGCCATTCCACTCTGGAAATACGACGCATCCGGAGTAGAAAGACTGCTTGTCTTTGTATAACCTATTTCCCCAGAAATTCCCAAGTTTGGGTGCTCCCGATTGCGGAATTCCACCGATAGAAGGCACCTCGTCTACTCCATAAGTGCCATAAGTCCTGACAACGTAAAAATCTTCCGTAGCTTCGCCAACATAGGGATTAATCATCCTTGCATCATAAAATTCTCCAGGTAATTCTGGCAGAACTTTCACCTTTAGAGCTATCTTTTCCATCGGTTCAATGGATCGCGCGATTTTAAGATATTCTCTAATCGAGGATCCATTTTTAAGGTACTTTGCATAAGTGATAAGGTCTTCGCTTGTTTTAATCCCGGCTTTAAAGAGCAGCACCGCGAAATCAAAGGTTTCTTGTGCGGCATTTAATCCGAGCTGGAGTGCTCCTGATTTTATCTTTTCAATTGCAGAAAGAATTTGCTCCGAAACCGCAAATACTTTGCCACCGATTGACAGACCCTTTAACGGTTCCAATGCCGCTGCAACTGGCGCAATAAGTGCCAATGATTCGAAGGCGGAGAGGACGTAGTCAAATGTTGAGAGGTCGTTGCCTCGATCAAAGCGGCATTGCGAGTTTCCAGACACCAGTCGGCAAAGTGAAACCAATGGTGACGCTAAGCTTGTTGAGACGTATAGGTCTATACCCATAGCGCCGAGTTGTTTCAATTCTTGAATTGCTTTCTGATTGGCGAAGTTTGCTCTCGTCAATGCGTCCCAGGAATATCCAGCAAACAGCGAATCACGACCACCAGAGGGCGGCACCGCAGGGGGAGGCTGATAACCTTGTGCAAGCGCAGCATCGTAAATCTTACGGAACTCTTGAAAATAACTTACGAGGGAGTACGAAAAAACGATCAGAGCAAATGTTTTTTCGTCCACCTGGGAATTTTTCCCTGGAGCAATGGCCAACCTCTGCTTTAATAGCAATGCCACCGGATCTTTTGGGTTATTAGCAAGCATGTCGTCCAGAGCGTTTTGGAGATTCACTGGGACGACTGAGTCTTTAAACCACTGGCTCCGCGACAGATAGCCGTCTGCTGCGTTGACCCCGTAAACGAAATCTTCGACACGCTTGATCTGTTCGGAGTAGATTGCCAATTCAGTCGCGGAAATTTCGGTTCTTTCCTTGTAATTTTCTAGTAGACTGGAGCTGGTCACTGTCCAAGCTACCACCAACTCGAGGAACCTCTTCCGATCTTGTTTACTCCACGATAAATTCAAGGCTGGAATTGTGTTGTCGGCGATAACTTTAAAAATGTTTTCCGCGGCAGGGAGTGGCGTTTCGCCAGGTAAAGGATTTACCTCTATCGGTGGTAAGACAACCGCCACTGCCCAGTCGTAGGTCTCCTTGCTCTTAGGATCAATTCCATAGCCAGATAAGGCTTCAGTGGCCGCATTCTTGAGTTTTTGTAATCGATCCTGTAGATCTTGCTCTTTTTTTGTCACCTCAGCAGAGAAATCGTCGTATTTCTGTCGAGCTTCAGAATAGTACCTTGAAGCCTTATCAAAGACTGCAAAATCTGCAGGAGTCAATTGATCGACAGGTTTGTTCAAAGCAGCAAGTGCAGCGTCGTAGGCAGCTTTCGCACTATTGAATTCACCTTCTGCAGCTGCAAAAGCAATCTTCAGCTGATTCGTCTCACCCTCTAAAGCGACGACATCGGCTTTGGTTTGCTCAAGAATATCTTCTGTAAATATTTGGTTCAGGCAAGTCGAGCCGGATCCTTGACTGCCAATCGTACACGTTTGGTTGACTTGAGCTCCCACTCCATTCAAGTTTGATACAATCAACGAACGAGATTGGCCGCGTTCAGTAACAACGGATAGACCATAAGATCTGTTAACATAAGTTGAAGAACTGCAGCCACCTGACCCGTCGCTTGTGCAGATAGACAGGGAAAACTGATTGGGTTTACTGGCGTTGATCAGCGACTTGTCAATACAACCATACCATCGCGTCTTCCAAATGGATTTGATGTTCTCGGTATCAGTAGATTCGCAAACCGACTTGGTATTGCCATCATTATAAAACCCAATACCTTGGCCATTTACGTAGAGAAATTGATCTCCCTGATGAGTCATACAGACGGAAGAATTGTCTGCGTTCAATCTGACTACATCGATATAAACTTCCAAACTTGCATCAGAACATGCATATGATCGTCCAGCGAAAGTCATGAACAAAAGCACTGCGAAGGTATTCAGAAATCTTAAATTAATCATTTGAGCCCATCCGCTTTTAAAATGAGGTCATAGATCTCAATGGCTTCAGCATATTGTTTATTTGCAATTAGGCCGCGGACGTGATCGATTTTTTTCGTCTCAACATCAGGAAATTTTGATTGAAGATAATCAAGGTTTTGTCGGATATATGTTCCAAGAACGCTGCCATAGAGTCGGGACGCTTGCGCTCTGTATTGTTTGAAACGTAAACAACCAGACTCTGTCCATTTTGGTTTACTAGTGCCGGAGCAAATTTGATCGTAGTCAAGGAAGGATCTTAGGCTCGCGTATTGAACGCCATACAAAGGTAAGTTGAGTTTTGTGGTAGATTCGCCTTCCTGAAACGCCTTAGCTCTGGCGGTATCCACCTCAGACATGAATTTGGCGACTGACGTTAAGTATACGGACTCCTTCAGCGTCGGGCTGATCTCCCTTTCGACCTCGATCTTTCGCACTGCATCGAGGCGCGCTTGAAGAACGGTTTGAGCATTAGCAATTTTAGGAATGAAAAGCTGCTGACGTTCATCCACGTAGTGCAAGACATTTGCAATTGACGGTTGCATATCGCTGAATGGCTCAAGTATCTGACCTAGACCGTTGCTTTCTATATACTTGATTTGCCCAGATAGTCTGCTTTTGAGTCTATCACCTAAGTCTTCCGCGTTGCGGGTCGTTAAACTGGCTTGCGAACGCTGTCTGAATGCCATCTGCGACTCCGCAGAACGAATTCGGTCAAGATTAGCGATAGCATCAACTAATACCCTTCTGTTTTCGCTAGATGCTTTGGCATATTCTAACTCGATCTGTTCCTTGACGGCCTCTGCACTCGCTTTGTAGGAATTGACAAAGTCATTCATTAGGTTCTGGTAGTTAGCGGTCACGACAGTAAAGTACTGCTGATAGATCGCTAAAGTCCTTGATACAATCAAAGCATCAGAGTCAATATTTACATTCCGTTTGTCAACGACAGCATTCGCCGCTTCGATTTTCTTCTTTAGCTTGTCATAGATTGCATCGTCTAGACCACCTTTGGCAGTTGCAGCATTTGTTATGCATGTATTCAAGCGATGACGCAGAGTCTCAAGGCACGCTTTCCGCGAACTAATAGACTCCTGTTGACACTTATCATTTGAATAAGGACAACTCGCGGATTGACTATAGGCCTTGCCAAATCCAAAATAGAATCCAATAGCGGCGAGGAACACAAGAATTGAGTGTTTGCTACGCATTAGTTACTTCCACTGATTTTGTCTTGAAGATATTTTATCGAGTCTTCAGTTTGCTTAACCAACAGCTGGTATTTTTCAAGGTTTTCTTTAGAACCTTGAACAGCGGCTAGTTTAGTTTTGGCAGAAGTCAGCTTTGCAATGTCGTCTGCTGTCAAATATTTTTGAAGAAACTTGTCAAGTGTCGTGCAACCTTCGTCGCCGACCTGGCAGAGAATGGCCCCACCAAAATCAGCGTTGTACAGGGTCTTTTGAAGCTTCGTCAGTTTCTTGACTTCGTCATCGCTAAATTTAAGAAGCAGACTACCGTCTACTATTTTATCTATAAAAGTTTTGCAGCCATCTTCCTGGGTACCGTCGGAACAAGATAGAAGGTCTTGGGCGGCGCCAACAACCTGATTAATATTGCTGAAATCTCCAGCTGCTTGGTCAATCAATTGGCCATAAATAACATATGTAGGCTCGAGGATTGCAAGCGCATCGTAGGCTGCAACATTGTCTTTGTATGAAGCAAGGAGGACTTGCTGAGAAGAGATATCGCTTTGCCACTTCAACTTTTGCCCGGAACTAGCCTCTATCGAAACCAATTCGACTTCGACGCTACAGGACTTGCCAAAAGGCCTCAGACTAGTCTTTGCAGGCTTCAAGTCAAGTACGACGAAAGGCCCATATCCGGTGACCGGAATTTCTTTGACGACAGAAGTGTATTCCAACTTCTGGGAGTTGATTGGGCTATCAGCTGCAAGGCTCGTTGGGGATTGGATGTAGAACTCCATGGCAGGACCGCTGCATGGAAATCTATAACGCAGAGTTAAAGCCGCTTCATAACTTTGTTTTGGAGCGAATTCCGTCTGAGTCAACTTGCAACCACTTAGAAAGGAGCCTAAATCTTGGGTGCAAGTCAAAAGTTGAGTGCTCGAGGCAAAAGCCTGGATATTTCCAACAGCAAAGAAAATCAGCATGGCAAAATTTATTAAAAACATCGCGTTCCTCCAAATATTCTTTTCGGTTGCTGCATATTTAAGGAATAGCAGTAAAATTGACTCTCACTTGGTAAAGCTTCACGTAGCTTAAGCCGGCAGCTACCAGAACTTCTGGAGCCAAGGGTGTGACACGCAGGCTAATTTTTTGTCCCACATTCACTGTTGCGGCTAAAATTTTCGAATTCACAGGTGTTGAGAATTTCCAGGCATTCTCGAAAGTTGAAAAAACACTGTTGGATCCGTCGACGACATAGGATTCCAAAATAGTCCCATCAGCCATCAAATCAAAGCGAACCACTCCAGTCCTTGGCTGTGACTCTAAGCAGTAAGTTCTGTTGCCCCCACAGACCGCATAGGCGTCGAAAGATACCTTTACCGAAACATCGGCTGTGGATGGAGCGGGAATGTGAGGACCGTCGAACCATATGCGCGACGTTTTGCAATTGAGGCCGACATAGCAGTCCCCGAAGCTGGGCACAGAAAGCGGATTACTCACGTCATCTGCATATTGATTCATATGCCAAGAGTCAATTTCAAAAAAAGTTCTAACAGTATCCTCACAGTAAACCGGAATACCATCATGTTCAGCACAAATTTCTGCGGCATAGCTAGTTTCTGCCAAAGACAGGAGGGTACAAATTAAGAGAGCGAATTTTCTAATCGTCATGTTAAGTTTCCTTTTTTAAAAGGTGAATCCATCAGTCTTATTTTTCTCGACTCGATGCTTCCAACCTCTCGCATGGAGCCTGTTTCAAGCCATCGGAGATATCCGGGACGAAAAAGCTAATTGCAGATCTTGTGCCATCAAAATATGTGTATAGATATTGGAGCAATAGGTCGGATGTCGCGCGTCAAGACTTGCGAGAGAAGCTGGATTCTGTGAAATTTTCTCTGGAATCAGGAAGAGAAGAGAGGTGATATTTTTACTGGATGAGAAGAACCCTGCCATTAATAAGCAGGGTGCTAGTATGATTTGACCATTGTGAGAAAATCTTTCCTAACCAATCCCATATTTTTTGCGCTTGGCATCAAAAGTCGATCGAGCTATACCCAGAGCTTGGCAGCACTCACCAATAACCCTATGCCGCTTCAAAGCTTCGACGAGAAAAGCCTTCTCGAATTCGGCCATAGCCAGATCATAGTTAACGTCTTCGCGAAGGGCTTTGTTTGCATCAAATGGGCCGGTATGTGTGAAAACCGCATCGTCTATTTCCGGAGCTTTCATGCCTTTTATGATCGGAAAATTTTCGAC
>JBGSTF010000283.1:0-41806 GCA_041736645.1 Oligoflexus sp.
CGGGGCCTCTCAATCCGGGAAGAAAAGATCCTCGAAGCCTTTGAGCCATCCATTGAGGGAATCGACATCACCGAGGAATTTGCTCGCGATATAATAGCGGCGATCACAGAGGCAGAAGTTCGCACCGAAGCTGCGATCAGACGGCAGATCGAGGAATTCAGAGTGGCGCTCAAACAGTTGGATGCGAAGGATGATCGGGTCTACGAAGATTTTGTCGAAGGTGTTTTAGATCGTGATGGATTGGCCAGGATGCGTTCAAAAATTCGTGCTGAGAGGAATGACTTTTTAAAGCGGCTGGAGGAGGCTCAAGTACAGATTTCAGTGTCTGGCATCAATGCCGTCAAGAAGATACTCGAACTCTGTATCAACGCGAAATCTAAATGGAAAAACGCTACAAAAGAAAAACGGGCCGAGTACCTGAAAACAGTGTACTCGAACCCGCATCTTGAAGGCGGAAGCCTTCGTTACGATTACCACAAACCATTCAGAGTTATCTCTGAAATGCGCGGAAATCTCCTCTGGTGGAGGTTAGCGGGGTCGAACCGCTGACCTCTAGAATGCAAATCTAGCGCTCTGCCAACTGAGCTAAACCCCCGAGAGAAGTTGTATATTTGCCTGAATTTTTTTCACGCCGCAAGATTTTTTTCACAGTCGGCTCGAAAAAAGTTCACGAAAGACCTGTCTTTACGCCAGTTCGTCCCGTTCTGCCTCGGAATGCCATCCAGCTTCAGCATCGCAGGCTGTACCTGCGACACTTTGGGTGTACTCAGTCCAAAGGACGAAGAACGTCCAGTGTTCGATCGAATCCTTTGCGTCCATCCAAACTCAGCCGATAATTTTGCGCGAGAGCTTCCCAAACCCGGAAGGTTTGGCTGCTTTTTTCACCTAAGAATTGTGCAAATGCTTTGAATTCATAGAGTGATTTGCCTCCAGGCTGACAAAGTGAAACGTCCAGAAAGCTATGAACGACCGCTGGCTCGTTGTTATTGAGGAAATAGGCATCCTTTTGATCCAGCAGTTGATCCTTGCTGATATAGACAAGCTTATCAGCTGCAAAAAAGCCCAAGCCTTCGAAGCGCTTGTTGTCGCGCACCGACTTGCGAACAACTGTGCGAAGCTCTATCAAGGAACAGCTCGTTGCCGCTGGAAAAGCTGGACCATCGGCTGTTTGCACCGCTTTGAAAAGGACTGGTCGCACTAAAACCACCTTTTCATATCCGGCATAGAGATTCAAATCGCGACGAACTGCTTCCGTACAATCAAAAGTCTCTTCATCCTGCAGCACACAATCGGCTGGATGAACCCGCAATTCATCGACACTCAAAACTCCTGATTTAGCAAACAAGAGGCGCGCTGCTAGCTTTGCCGAAAGCGTTTGAACATCACGACCTTCTTTGTTCACCGGTGGAACCACTGGATCCATCTCAGCAGCAAGGCCCTTTGCTCCCCAGGTGGAAGCTGACAAAACAAAGAGGAGACGGAGCCAGTCGCCCCTATTCACTAATCCAAAACGCATAGTTTTTCCCCACCAATTGATTGTTTACAAACGTAAGCGAACATAGCAGGCGGGAGTCCTGAGTCAAGCTTTGCAAGGCTGTTGAGGAGATCTCATCCAACAGGTCGGTGGGAAACACCAAAGAGTAGGAAGATACCAGAGGGTAGACAAAAAAAAGGGATGAAACAATCATCCCTTGAGGCTTTGCTAGAGCATGACAAGATTAGGGTTGTGACCAAGCCGTTTTCTTACCAGGCTTCTTAGCTTTGCCGGAGAATTTTCCTGCGCCTGACGACGGAGCGTCCGAGGATGGAAATTTTTTCTTGGCACGCTTGGGTTTGTCAGAGGCATCGCGACGCCAGTCTTTAACATCATCATTGAGTCCCTTGGCAGAGACATTTTCGCTACGGGTGATGCGACCCACAGCTTCACTAGGCGTTTTAGCCTTGGGTTTATTATCCCAAGACGAAGAAGCGCCTCGTGGACCCTCGTCACGCCAAGGGGTACGACGACCGGCATCAGCCCGAGGTCCACCTGTTTGCGGACGAATTCGATTTTCGCTGCGAGATGGGCGCGGACGATCCGATGTCGGACCGCGGTCACCTGATGAGCCTGGGAATCCACCCGAACCTGCAGCTGGAAAACCATTGCCTCGTTCGGGATCTCGTTCGGCAAAAATTTCAGGGAAGGTCAACGCCAAGAATCGGCCTGCAATCTCTTCTGGAGTGAGGCTCGCAAGAGCTTCCTTCCAACCTTCACCAAGAGCTTCCATCGCCCGGGCATACCCAGCTGGCTCTTGGAATTTATTCAAGAAGAAGGCAACTTTCTTAGCGCCCAATTCTTTGCGGGTAGGGATGACACCTTCCTGCAATTTCGACTTCGTCAGACGTTCGATCTGCGCGATCATGGGTCTTTGACGAGGGGAAATCAAACTGAAGGCTGCTCCGGACTTTCCACATCGAGCTGTTCGGCCAATGCGGTGAACATAGCTGTCCAATTCTTTTGGAATCGAATAGTTGATCACGTGAGTGACGTCCTTAACGTCCAAACCACGAGCCGCAACGTCTGTACAGATCAGCAGTTTAACTTTGCGATCACGGAAAGCACGCATGGTGAGCTCGCGAGCTGCCTGGCTCTTATCACCATGCAGCGAGTCAACGCGGTAGCCGAGGTCAAGAAGATACATCGTCAAGTCACTGACCAAAGCTTTCGTTTGGCAGAAGACGAGACCGTAGAAATCATCCACAGCATCGATCAACTTGCGCAAAACTTCAGGCTTATTGGCTTCATGAGTCACGTAGTAACGTTGGTCGATCTGAGTTGGCACCATTTCGGTGCGATTGACCTGAACCTGCTGAGGATTCTTCAGATAGGTGTCGGCCACGCGACGGACGTCTGCACTCATGGTTGCCGAAAACAGCCAGGTGTTACATTGACCAGCGGGCAGACAATCCAGAATTGCCGTCAAATCATCTTTGAAGCCCATCGAAATCATTTCGTCAGCTTCGTCGAGGATCATGACCTGCAAACTGTCGAGGCTCAAGGTTCCACGACGGATGTGGTCGCAGATCCGGCCTGGAGTCCCGACCACAACCGGCAGCCCTTGGTGCAGGCCGCGGTGCTGATCGGTGTAACTGGCTCCGCCGTAAATGGGCAAGGCCGTTACGCCGAGATACTTACCAAGAATGTTTACCTGTTCGGTCACCTGCATCGCGAGCTCACGCGTCGGGCACAAAATGAGTGCCTGTACCTCGCGTTGCACGGGATCGATTCTTTCGAGCATAGGAATGGCAAAAGCAGCAGTCTTGCCTGTTCCCGTGGCTGCGAGTCCCAAAAAGTCGCAAGCGCTGGCGAGCAGAATGGGTAACGCTTGAGCCTGAATCGGGCTTGGCGTCTCGTAGCCGAGTTCCTGAATAGCACGCAACACTTCGGAACTTAGGTTTAAATCAGAAAATGAAGACAAGTGGATCTCGTTTCGTTTGGGCGACTCTCCAGGGTGGTGTCGCACGATGAGAGGGATTGGGCCAAGCCCAATGTACACAGTGGGGCCTCTGTTATCATATATTTCCAGGGTAAGATAGGTCATTTATCACCTAAATCCCTGAACCACCTCTGCACAAGGGTTTTCCCAAGTCGAGGCGAGACCTTACCAAAATGGCTTAACTGGCTTTGCGAGGCGAAAACCCAGGACAACTCTTGGTAGGCTTATCCAGCATAGCGGTGAGGTCCATACAATTAAAGAAAGGCTCACCCTTGAGGGCGATCTTACAGGTCGAAGCTCGGAAGGTCACCCAAATAATCTACCTTGCCAATATCGATAGCCATTCTACACAAAACGGTAGACTTCTAGAGCTGCTGGCAATGATCCACTGCTTGGCCCTTGTTATATCCACTTATGAATTCTGAGTCAGCCAGATCTGCTAAAAATTGCGCTGCATAGAAACAATGCTGTTTGGTGCTCGGATGAGTGACATCCCAATAAAATTTCTGCTGTGGATCCTTACAGAAGACTCTCTCACCAGTAAACTGGCCGAATACATTCCCTTGATAGCAGGGCATTCCTGCCTTGGATTTAAGAATCCCATCCATCTTTTCATGCACCAGTTTTTGCATTTCAAAAGTTTGAAAGACAAAGATCTTGAGGCTCAGCTGCTCTTTTCGCAACTGTTCTACGAGAAGCTTTAGAGCTTCATTATGAGCAGAGCTCATCTTGCTCCACAGTTCCTTTTGGCTTTCACTCGTCCAGGGCGATTGCACCCATGGAATCTCCATGAGCTCAGGCATATTGCCGATGGCGATGCGAGAAAAACCAAGAAGGTTCAATTCAGTGACGGCTGACTTCAATTCCTTCATAGCGGTTACGACCGATGCTGACTTCGGCCCATGCACATAAAAATCTGGACCCAGCCAAAGGCTTACGAGGACTTCCTCTTTGTTCATCGACTTCGCTTCCTTAGTGAATCGATAAATCTGAGCGGCTAAGGATGTGCTCGGGATGCCCTCCAGTTCCGTAGAGGTGACATCAACAAAGGTATAGTTGCGCACCTTCCAAGCCAAGGCACCCTGCACGTAGTCCACCCATATAGGACCATTGCTGAACCTTGAACGCCAATAGATTTCGGGAGGTCCTATGTTCGTGCTCCTTTGATAGAGACCACCTGTATCGGAATAGCTATCACCAAGCACGACTAAAGTTTGAATGCCCAGGGTGTCTGGATCCAGGACCAAGCCCTTGAGCCACTGATCTTGGTGAGTTCGCACGATTTCATCGACTCTGGGACCTTGATCCAAATCTGGAATCGCTCGTGCTTTGAGCTTTCTGGAGGGGGTTTGGCAAGCTGCCGCAAGGATCGTCAATAAAATAAGTGACAAACAAGAGTTCATGAAAACCTCGTATCAAGATTTCAGAAGCGAGCCATCTGCAGAGGCCTATTATAAACTGGAGAGGTATCACACGTCTCGCGGATTAAATGTCATTATGACACAAAAAGCAGCGCTGGCTTCCCATCTCGATCTCCCTTAAAAGTATGGCATGGGCACTCGCGTAAGATAAGGGACTCTCATGTTCAAAAAGTCGACCCGTATCCTGGCTATTGGCATCGCTTTTCTTGCCATTTGGCAGTACCTGCAGCACCCAAAGCAGAGGCACAAGCGGCCAGAGGAATATCCTCCTAAGCAGCAAAACACGACTGAAGCCCATGCGCCCAAGAGAGTTCAATTCGGTCCCCACCACCCGCGCGACTTCAACGAGGCAAAATCCATACTTCGAAAAATCTATCCTCGCGGCGAAGAACTCTACTGCGGTTGCAAGTATGATTTGAGTCGGGAGGATCGCATCGATGAGGCATCCTGTGGCTACAAAGGTAAGGGCGCACGGAGCAAGCGCATCGAATGGGAACACGTCGTTCCCGCGAGTGTATTCGGCCAAAAATTTTCAGAATGGACCAAGGGCCACCCCGCCTGCCAGCGCCAAGGGCATATGGAGAAGGGACGAAACTGCGCCCGCGATCAGTCTGAAAGTTTTCGCGGGATGGAGGCCGATCTCTATAATTTGCTACCTTCTTTGGGCGAACTCAATGGAGCGCGTTCGAACTATGCCTTTGGAGAAATAGGCGGCGAACCTCGAGCCTTCGGTGGCTGTGATTTCGAAGTCGTGAACAAAAAAGTAGAGCCTCGTCCCAAGATTCGCGGCGATATTGCACGAATTTATTTCTATATGGATGCTAGGTACCCTGGCTTTGATATAGTCAATAAGAGCAATGAAGGTATGCTCACAGCCTGGGATCGGGATGACCCCATCGATGCAGCCGAAAGGCAAAGACTCCGCCTAGTCGAAGAGACCCAGGGCAATAGCTTTTACATCGGGCGGCTGCAGAGGCTCGCACAAGTTTCCCCATAATTTGGCTAGAGCGATCCGGGCCGATCGGTTTGAATAGACTGCTCACGCACGATGGGGGCTTCAAAGTCCTCCAGCTCGATGGCTGGTTTCAGTACGTTGCCGATGTTATCCTGCTTCACTGGGATGGTCTGACCTGAATCGAGCTGCCACCGGGCAAGCACCTTTAGATTCTTACTGATTTCAGCAATCGCTGCGAGGCTTGGACCGCTCACATTTAAGTAGACATGGTAAATGGAAGCGGCATCCTGCTCGGTAACTTTAACTCCCGTTTCGATATTAGCCGCCCAGCTCAGCCGCTTACTCGCAGCGGCTAGATCCAATTTCTTTTGAGTCCCCGCATCGGTCAAACGACAACCATATTCCGTATCCAAATCGCTTGCCTTTGCTTCCTTACGGATTGCACAAGTCAAATATGAGCCAGCAATGTTCGCCGGAATATCAACTTTTTCGTCCTTAGCGTCCTGCGAATTTGCATCGGTTTGCTGAGGATCCTTGGGACTCTTCAAACTCTCATTTTTTTTGCACTGAGCGCTACCTAAGGCGAATAGAAGCAAAATAAGGCTGCTAACCTTCAAACAATCTTGAGTTTTAACGGCCAACTGTCTCATGGCGGCACCTGCATGCAAAAGCTTCGAATCGCTACATTCGTTGCTGGACTCGTAGGACAATTGGCCTCGGCTTTGGCCACGGTACTGCCTAAAGGATTGGTCAACAATCGGAAAATCTTAAGCTTCGGTAGAGTCGCTAGCCCCGAGATATCGGTGACCAGATTATTGGTTAGATTAAGCAGTTCAAGTTTGGTGAGTCCTTTCAGAACCGAAATATCAGCAATTTGGTTCGCCGCAGCAGTCAAACTCATCAGACCCTTGAGATCAGCCAAAGGACTTAAATCAGTAGACCGATTGGCCTGAAAGTTCAGACTCGTAAGATTTCTGAGATCTTTGACACAAGCCAAACTTGTCAATGCATTCCTCGCAAGACTTAACTCCCGAAGTTGGGTCAAGCCAGCAATAACGGAGCAGTCGGTCAACGCTAGGTCGGTGATTTCCAAATAGTAGAGCTGCCTCAAATTCGCAAAGCCACTGATATCAAGACCTGGATTCGCAGCCATAATCAAGCGCTGGAGTTTAATGAGTTTAACAAGTGGAGCTGTCGATTTGATTTGGTTACGCCCCAGATCCAAAACCACCAAATCTTCCATTCCTGCCAGAGCAGCAATATCCAAGATGAGATTGGAAGCAAGATCCAGCTCGCGCACTTTGAGCATGCTTTTGAGAACGCCGATTTCAGCGATTCGATTTGCGAACAGGACCAACTCTTCCAGCTGGAGCATACCAGCAAGTGGTGCAAGATCCACCAATCCAGTCGAGCCCAAATCCAGTGAACGCATTTTAATAAGGCCGGTCAGACCACTAAAATCTGTGATGGGGTTGGTATTGAGCGATAGGATTTCGAGACTTTTGAGACTACCCAAAAAAGCCGTTGATGTCAGCCCACAACTCTCACAAGAGAACTGGACTAAACTGCTGAGACTGGCAATCGGAGTTAAATCTGCCGGTGTATTAAAGTTCAGATTCAAAGCTTTCAGATTGGTCATTCCGCTCAGAAAACTGAGATCTGTGATTCCTTGTCGAATCAGCACCAATTTTTCCAAAGTCTTCAATCCAGAGAAAACCTTTGGATCGGAAATAGCTTTGGGAGCACCGCCGATCAAAGATGGGCCCGCATCAATATCGACACTGAGGAGCTGAGGCAATCCCACTAATGGCGAAAGGTTACTCACCATCGTAGAATTCAATTTGATACCTTGCAAGGCTTTCAGGTTGCCCACGAAGCTGATATCTGTGACCCCGGTTCCCTGCAAATCTATCGCTTGCAGTTTAACCATTTTTGCCAGAAGGCTTAGATCTTTAATCCCGGGATTATTCTGGATATCCAAAAATGTAAGTTTGGTCATGCCCGACAAAGGCAGAGGATCGACGATCGCATTGGTGTGCAGGCTCAGGATACCAATATCCAGCAGATCCTTGAGCGGAGTAAGATCAATGATCGCATTCCTGGAAAGTTGCAAAACCTTGACTGTTTTCAGTTCGGCCAAGGGACTTATGTCGGCCAATTGATTTTCTGAAAGCCCAAGCTCTATGATATTGCGTAAGCCTTTCAGAGCTCTGATATCGTTCAAACCGTTACGAGCCAATTCCAAATATTTGAGCTCTCTTGCATCCTTAAGCGGCGCAAGATCGGCAATCTGGTTATCATTGAGATTCAATCTCTGCAGCTGTGGGAGATACATAAGAGGAGTAATGTCGGTCAAACCCATCCCCGATAAATCCAATTCAGTCGATTGCGCAAAAAATCCAACCGAAGCATCGCAATTGGCAAACTGATAGCGACTGGCCATCTGCAAATAGGCCCCTTGCCCAGGAGGGGATGCTTCGCCCGCTGGACTGGTGCAATATTCGGTGAGTTTGGCCAAATTGGGAGTGGAAGCACTGCTGGCACTGGTCGCAACTGTCTGGTTGGACGAGTCATAGCCGCCGTCGCGCGCAGACGTCTTGGTGTACCGCATATCTTTTATGATGGGATTACAACCACATAAGAGCAGCAGAGCGAAACTCAGGAAGCGACGCATAGCAACCTCTAGGGACTTGGCAATACAAGTAAAAACGCCCGATCATAGCCTATCGGCACGTCACTTAAAAAAATAAAGAACAAGCTCATATAGTATTGAAAGGACGGTGACTTAGCTGGGCGCAATTCAAGACAAGCTTGGCTTTTTGCAAAGGGACCCCACCCACAAAGGCTAAAAGTCGGGGCACTGCGTCGCGCCAGACGTTTCAGCAACCCAGGAAACCGAAAACGTTTTTAAATCTATCCATGAATTTTGTGAGGTATTTCATGATCAAGTCTATTTCAATTTTTTTCGTCAGCGTCGCTCTATTAGGTTGTGGTGACAAGTAGAACAACAAAAGGGCAGATGCTGTTCCACCTGTTGAGATACTCCCTAAATCTCCAGTCAGTGCTCCTACGAAGACAGAAACGAATGTAAACCTTGGTCAGCTTGCCTGTAAGGATGCCGGAGGGTTTATTACGGGATGCAAATTTGAGAATAGAACTCTGGCTGTGAAACAGAATGGACCGCTTAAGCGTCTCTTCAGATTGGATGCAAACTGGACTTCACTGAGTTCAAAATGGAAGCGCCATAACCTTAGAATAAGACAGAAGGTTCAAATCCCTTGAAAAAAATACCTAAAATCTAAAGACTTAACTGGCTGCTGCCCCTAGAGAGTAGCCGCGTTTAAAGCGCAGACAGAAGCGAGTTCCATGATGTTCTGGATCCTCTTCGATAGGGCTGCTTTCAACGCTCACGCTGCCACCATATTTTTCAACATAACTTTTGACAATGGGCAGACCAAAGCCGGTACCTTTTTCACCTTTGAGTCCTGGACGAGTTGTGGGGCTCGCCATATCAAAGATATTTTCAACCAGCTCGCGATCCATGCCTATACCATGATCAATGATGACGAGATCGACTTGTTCTTGACTCACCACTACATCGATCTCAACAGTCGAACCATCAGGACTGAACTTAAGCGCATTGCTGAGGAGATTGGTCAGCACATTGTAGGTCAAACTCCTTTGCTCGGCCATCACCAAGACATCCGACTCCAGACCTTGAATGAGCAATTGAATCTTTTTTTCATCCAGCTTTTGCCTTATTAGATCCTGCACTTGCTTGAGCGTTTCCCAGAGGGAAACGGCCTGAAGTTTAATCTGATGCTTGCCCGAATTTAAGGCTTCAAACTCGCGAATATGCTCGATAATTTCTTGCTGATGTACCGCCGCTTTATGCACCTTCTTCAGATAGGGCTGTACATCAGACCAGACCAAGTCTTTCTTCTCAAACATAGCCGAGTAATTCAAAATAATATTCAACGGGTTCGCTAGGTCATGACAGATGACACGAATGAGATTGCGGTTGGCGGTCGCTTCGCGTTCACTGATAAGGTTTTCTCGTCGCCGCAGTTCTGCTATAAGCCGAGCTTCGCGTGCTGTCAGTTCCTCTTCTTGGATGCGACGCAGGTAGAGCATCTCTTGCTTTTTAATCTGATTGAATTTATCACCCAAGCACAAAGATAAGAACACGGCCTCCCAGATCGATCCAAATGCTAATTCCAAGCCTTGCGGGAGTGGAATAATTGAATAGCCCAACCGCCCCAATGAATAGATGAGAGCGGCTAGCAGCAAAGGAATCCAAGCGATAAGAAAGAGGCTAGCAGGTCGATTTCTTTGCAACGACTTGCCAATCAGAATCGACAAGACAAGAATGGGTGCCACGATCAGCAGGTAATACAGCGTCTTCATCAGGAAAGGAAAGCCATGCCAAGCACCCAATAGACCGACCGAACCCAAAATCACCGCAAGCCCCTGTAGAGACCACCAGAGTTTTCTTTGATTCTCGTGCAGACCCAAATAGCTCGCAGTAAACGTCAGGGCAAGTGCTGGAGCCAGACAAGGCAAAAAGATAGACATCATAGCGTTCAATCGGGGTGAATCGGGCCAAAGCAATCCATAGGCGGCACCAAAGCTGATCGCAATCGCTCCTGCTGTAGCCAGCTGGAACATACAGTAGCTGAGATAAATGCGCTGGCGACTGGTCACAAACAGCAAGAAATTGAACAGAACGATAGAGGCCATTCCTCCGAAATATAACGTTCCTGCCTGTCCGGCAGTGGTGGCATCACGCTCCAAGGCTCCGGTTGAATACACCTGCAGATCGATTTCGACTGGAGCTGTCGATTGAAACCGCATATAGACCTGTCGAGAGATTCCTGGCTCGATTGTTAATAAAAAGGCATAGCCCCGATAGAAGAAGCCCCGAGAGGAAAAGGGGGTGTAATCACCCGTGTGCTTTTGAAAAAGCAAAGATTGTTCATCAAAATAGTAGAAGTCAATAAAATCGGTCCGAGGATCCTCACTGACCAGATAAAATGATTTCGCATCCAAACCACTGTTAGTCAATGTAGCCCTTACCCAATAGGCTCGATCGGTAATACCAAACTTGAAAGTCCGTTGACCACGCTCCAAGAATTTCCAGCTTGGCGACTCTCGCACAGCCTCCACACGCAGGGCAGATGAACTGTCTTCAAGGACTTCAAAATCAGCGGAAACCGGCAGCTTTTCGTCTAATTTGGCAACATCGATCGGCGATGCCCGAAGAGGCATCGAAAGAAGACATAAAATAAAGAGCCACCAAGACATAAAAAGCTGAGCCCTCCCGAGGATTTATCGGAAAGTCCCGAAAAGATTCAAGATTTTTCTGGACGAGGAGTAAATTATCTCATATTTACAGTTACTTAAAATGCAGGTGGAGCTGCGAGCGGTGAAGTTGAGAATTATGCTGGCAGAACTCGAAAGTGTCATTATCCCGTAATCGTTTGAATTGTCCCAGCCCCAACGCGTAGAATCGGTCATGCGGAGCCGCAACTCACATTTGAAGATCCAGGTCGGCTATAATGAAAGAAACCCTGCCGCGAGGAGGTCCTCCTATGTTTTCATTACAACTCCGGCCTGTTCTTACCATGTTGGCAATGCTTTCTCTGAACTTAGGCTGTGGTCAGGACAAAAAGCATAAGTCCCCTGCCCCAGCTCCTTTGGGCGCTGTCGCCAAAGTCTTTGCCGAGGTGTCGGGCAAGTATCGCTTGCCACGCGAGATTTTGATGGCCGTGACCTACAAAGAGTCCGGTTTTTCGCCATTGCCCAGCCGAGGACACTACGATATCGATGGCAGTTCCCGAGGTATGCCCATCGGCGAAACGAGCGTGGGATTGCCTCGTTCAATCCTTAAGCTTGGCGATGATGCTGACAGCCAAACCTTGACAGCGCAGCTGGAAGCATATGGAGCCTGGATTCGGAGCAATCTCGATGCTCAACATCTGGACTTGTCGCCCGTTCTAAGTACTCCGGATACGATCTATGACTGGGTCTGGCAATTGGCTCGTATGCACTACAGCGACAAAGAATCCAGGAAAAATGTTCAAATTCTCTTTGCACTCGAGACCATTGAAATCCTCAACAAAGGATTCCTCTGGCAGGATGCTGACTCCCGCGAGCGTGTCGAGCTTTTGCCGCGAAATCCTCCGTTGGCTCGAGCGAGCTTTTCCGCTCCGATTCAAGCTAATCTGCAACTCGATACCCGCACCAGTGAGATCTTTTCAGTCGACTACCTTCAACTCACCTATGGTGAAAGTACAAAAGTTGAAAACCAACCCAAAAAAATCATTATCATGCACTGTCCCTTCAGCCTTTCAAGTTGCCTGGGATCGCAGGTTCAAACCCCATCGAGTGGCTCCGTTACTTTGGGAGCACATTATGTGATTCCAGCTGATGATAGATTTCTAGGACGCCCTGTGAAGATTCTCCAACACCGTTCACCCGTTCGTCTGACCGATAGTGACGGCAATCAGCAGCAGATCACTGATGCAATTGTTGTGATGCTCGTGGGGAGCTCAGGCCGCTATGTGGATGGCAAACGAACTCAAACAGACCCAAGTTGGTACAATCGCACCCAACTCAAAAATCTTGGTGAGGTGGTCTTGGGAATATGTCAGCTGATGAATCGTGATGATCCCTCCATCAATGTAGATTCCTGCCGTACTCCTGGGGAAGGAGTAAACTTCCGCATGCCCAATGGCAAGAGCTTTCGCATGGGCGATGTGCCAGACTTCGATCCCTCCATTTTTTGGAGTTTCATTAAGAATCCAGACGGATCGAGTGGCGAAATCAACATCACTCTGCCTAGCAATCAAAAACTCTTTCCGGCAGGAACTCCTATCTCAGTAAATCTTGGATTCATTCGCGGAACGGCCAAGCTTGAAGTGCAACTTTTAGAGCGGTGCAACTCTGGCAAGACGGTTTGGTCCACCTTGCAAAGTCTCAGACTCAGAAACTTGGACAAGAAAACGATTGAGATTAATCTCTTGGATCAAGGCCCTAACCTCAATGGACAACAGTTTTTAAGGGCCATGGCCTATGATCAGGATGGGACTTTGATGGGCTGGGATGTCCAGGATCTCTTTCTGAGCAATTTCGATCGAACCGGCACACCTAGTCCTAAAGACGATCTGTGCAATCTTCTCTAGGTCCTAAGGCCACAGCAAGTAGCGGTTGTTGATGGGAAGATCTATCACATCAACACCGTTTCTTTTCCCTCGCATCTCTTCAATTTTGGTGTCGTAGTAATCCACGAAAGTCGAAAGTCCGTCTTCGTTTACCAACTGTAAGACGTTAGGTTGACGAGGACTGATACCTTTGACAGTTAGGGTATCTCCCTCTCGAAAATCATCATTTTTCGCGCGAGTCAGCTTCACCTCATCTTCAGGCTCAATATCATGCAACTTCGGTGGAGGCTGACGCCGAATTGTGTGCTTTTCACCATCCTTGTAGTAGGTGACTGTATAAGGAACTCTGGAAAATCGCACACCCAAAAGAAAAACTCCTCAAACTCCGGGTCCGGAGCAGAGGAGGGATCGGCACACACAGGATCGGGCTTTCTTACTCTTGCGAAAGAAAGCCCGATGATCTCAAACTTTCCTGATCAATCCACTGACATCCGGCTGTCCCGGCGCTGAAATTCCCAAGGCTTTGAGTATGACGTGATGAACTTCCGCTTCGCTGAGCTGTTTGTCCCATTTCAACTCGCCCGTCGCCAAATCGCAACCAAAGGTGCGACCGGTCATCTGATCGACACCACCATAGATTTTGTTTCCACGCAGCATGGGCGATAGCATGACCACACCGTTGTTCAGATCATGGCCGCTACCGCCTATTTTTTCACGATCTCGACCGAATTCGGTAGCGATATGCACAAAGCTGCGATCCCACATTTTGCCGTACTCTGGCACACCAAGATGATCCTCTGTTTTGAGAAGTGCAATCAATCGATCTAAAACAGAAAGGACCCGCCGCCACATGGTGTTTTGGGCACCTTGATGGGCATTGTGCGACCAGTCAAACCCAAGGGGAAGATTGCTGATAATTCGTCCCGAGCCCTCGCCTTGGAATCGAACCAGGGTATCCAAGCCAAAGGTCACGCTGCAACTGACTCCATAGCGAAGCAGTAAGAAAGACAAAGCCGCCTGCGCCTCCAATGGATCGGATGCAAACAGAGGAAATGCTTCCCGAACTTTCATGAGCTGCGCGTTCTTATCATCTTGAACTTCGACTCCTTCGCCGAAGCGGGCCAAATCCAGAAGACTGAGAGCTTCTAGCAACTGAGCTTGCTCAATCTCTGGGATGCGCTGGCGAAGGTTGAGGAACTCACGAATCGGAGCGACTGACTTAAGCTTAGAAGCTCTCGGCTGTAGATCTTCCAACTGGGTACGTATCAATCTTGCGGCTTCCAACAAGTCATGATCCGCACGCCCAGCAATCACCTGTTCCCTATGAAGTTCCAGTGGAAAGAGCAAAGCATCGGCAATCTGTTCCGCGCGAGCTGATGACGGCACCGTCCCATCTGTGCCGTCCATTGCGTATCCTGCGGAGGACATATTGATATTCGGCAGCAGCTTCTCGGCTCCATAGGCCAGAGCCATCGCCTCCATAAGAGTGCGACCTCGATTCGCTCCATTACCATTGAGAGATCGTTGCGCGGCAAGCAAATGATTCACACTGCTGCCTGAAAAAGGCAATACGGCTAAATCCTGGCCGTGACTTTGAATGAAGTGAGTCATCTCATAATTGTTACCGACTGGGACTCCAAGTTGATAGTTCAACTTCTTCACTGTTCGAAAGGCGGAGTTAGGGAGACTATCAATCTGCGATTCTTGGTAGCTCCGAATCAATGGATTGCTACTGTTAGCTATAACAGGAAGAAAAGAATCCACAATGCTGGCACCGCCTGCAGCGGCAAACACGATGAGGAGTTTTTCCTGAGGCACAGCCTGATTTCGATTCGTAATAGCAGTCTTACTTTTTGCAAATATCTCAGGACAAGACAGGGCAGCAGCGCCCAGGGCTGCTGACTGAATCAATCGACGTCGAGTCTCTTGCATGTTGATATCTCCTCAAAAGAACAGATAAGCCCATTGCGATCCTACGGCCAGACACAGTGCCTGGCTGAAGTTTGCCATGCCCGTTGTCCCAAACCGTTGACGATCAGCCAAGGTCAGAGCAATCCCAACTTCAGCGGCTGTTGGCGTTCTTTGATAGAAGCGCCGATAGAGATCTTCAAACTGTGCTTGAATTTTTTCATCGGCGATGTCATTCAAGGTTCTATCGAGCGGATAGAAGCGAAAAACAACTGGATCTATCGCATCTCGCTTGATCCGTTCAATACAGGACTTCAGGATCGTCCTTTCAAAGGCTGTTGGTGTCAGCTGCGATGGCTTTTCCATCGATTGATATTGAGCTCGACCAAAAGGATCCCGACCTCCCAATGCAAAGCTGTGAGCGGTATCAAGGCAAGAATAGGTGTCTAGTTCAAAGCAAAGTTGGTCTGCAGGCAAAGACAGGGCATTGGCCAAGTCAGCTTTGAGCATAGTCGATCGCTTCCAAATCGAATCTGCGTGAAGGATCGACGACATCATCCACAGCGCTAGTCCGAACAGTTTGAGGCACTTATTCTGCAGCATCGACCACCCTCCCTGCAAAACTTAAAGTTTCTACGAGTCGACGGATCAGCTGATCGGCTGAATAACCATCGTTAGCCAGTTTCGTCCAAAGCATCTGAAAATCAGTCCGCTGTTGACTGGTGAGCGGCGCTTGACCAACTGAATAGCGATAAAACATCAGTGCAATATTTTGCCTAAAAGCATCAGACTCGGCAGCGATCTCCACCCATTGTCCAAGGTTGGCAACCGGCTTACCGAATACATAACCCAGACCTTCATACTGAGTCAGCTCCGGCACATAGGTTCCGACTTGGTAGCGTGGCACCGCAAGTCCTGCATAGGGAACGAAAGCATATGAGAGTGGATCTAAGGTGCTGTGGCAGAAGGCACATGCAGGCTGGCCAACACCCTTCTTATCATAGTCTGCTGGTTCTGCTTCAATCGGGAAAAGACCTTCACTTTTGGCGATATCCATCCCCAGATAGGCACGATAGGCCTGCGAAGCCGTATTGCGCGGAATATCGGCAAACATTGTGTTCGTAGCAATAAACCATTGCGTGGTTAGCATTCCATAACGTCGTTCGATTTGCAGCGGCTGACCGTTGCCAATAACCGACTTGCCAGGAACGGGTCGACTGGCGATGGTACCTTCAACTTTTTGACCTTTCGCATTGATGTGGTATTGAGCCAGGAGGAGGTCGCGAGCGTCATGTCCCTCGCTCAGTGCATAGGCAAAAAGTCTATAGTCGTAGAAATAGTCGCCCAGGATAAAGGGATCGCCTTCCGGTCCTATGGCTGAATTGGGCCGAATCTTGTCATCTCCAAAGCGCTGCAAGGCTTCCTTCTTCCAGTAATCGCTCACAAGACAGCGATTGAGTAGGTCCTGCCGAAGTTGCTTCTTCAAAATAGGATCCAAGGTCTCTTTTTGCTTTTGAATATCCTCATAAGAAGGGCTGTATCCGCAAAAGAGCAGGCTGATCCGCTTAACGGCAAGCTCACCATCAAACGTCAAGAGCGCGTCGGAACCTGGCTTTTGAGTGGCATCTCCCGGACCGCTTCCAGCATCAATTTCAATGCCGTTCTTAATCCCATCACCATCACTATCTAAATCTTCAATCGCTGCCTCGACTGCATCCAGGTGTTTACGAAAACTTTCTGGTTTGCGATCATAGTCTGGAAACTGCACGAGCTGCTTGCGTAAGTCCTCCCCATAAAGGTTTAGGTTCGGAGCTTCGCTGTGACAGGTCCTGCAAGTGGTCGCTTGCCCGACGCACAGAGGTGAGGCTTGGTATCTCTCACAAAAATAGCGTGTGTTCTGAGGAATCGCCAAGCCCTCCAAGGCCCAAGCGCTTGCTAGACCCATGAAAAGGCCGGAGACAAGATGCTTCATCGAAAGCTCCTTGCGTGGTGACTGTCGCTTACGTTGAGCCCATGCTAGGATTTTTTATTCAATTAGCCAACAGGAATTTATGCGGGTAAAGAACAAAGTTCGATTTTGATTCGATTGCGCTCAGTTAGTGAACACTTTGGCAAAATGATGTCACAACTGAGTCTTCTTTCGTATTTAGAGGTATTCTAAAAAGAGGGGCTTTTTAGAGAGAAAGTACCCCAAATCCAAAGAACTCAGAGGCTATGGGAGCTGGCATGCATTGTCTGCTTTTACTCAGACCTTCTTCACTCCTGCACAAAACAGTTGAAGAAGCTATTCGCAAATTTTCAGGGATTCACGAGGTGAAGGTCGAAATCGATGTAGCTAAAACAGCCATCGATTTTGCTAAAAGCGTCGATCAAGGTCGACGCTATGGTGCCGTGATTGTTGAACATGAGATTGAAGAAGTTGAAGTCAACTATATCCTAAATCTTTATCATGATTTGAAGCGTAAGCCGCCTCTACTCCTCTCCAAAAACAACTACGAAAAGCTGGTTAAGCGACTGCTAGCAACCCAACTTACTCCTGTTTTTAAAGACTTTAACAAAGACTTCATCTATGACTATCTCAAAGAGACCTTGATCATTGCCGAAAAGAAGATCGATATTCGCATTATTAAGGAGGTGCTTCTATCCGTCACCGGAATTATCCATGAAAACACCCAGGTAAAGCTGGAAGCTCTCGGACTAAGCGAAATAAAGTCCAAAGACTCCAAGCAACAGATGAGTTCAATTATCGCTTTCATCGGCGATGGAGTCATGGGAACGCTGAGTATTGCAACAACCAATAGCCTTATCAGTCTGTTTTGCCAAAAAATGCTGTATTGCCAATTTTCAGATGTGACAGAGGCGATGCGTGCGGATGTTTTGAACGAACTCTCCAATCAAATCCTGGGTGCCTTTCGCAATAAACTGGCCCAGGATGGCTACGAACTGTCCACCAGCATGCAAATCGTTGTTTCAGGCGAAAAGGATCATATCTTCCAAACCAAGACCAATGGGCATTACTACTACCTAAAGTTCAAGCATGCAGAAGACGACTTTCTCATCACCTTTGCCTACGGCTCTTATAAGAAACAAAAGGGTGAACCCAATTTCAGTCGAGCTGCCCTGGGCAATCGATCTTTGGACGTACGAGTGCTCAATGCGGTGATCAAGGCCCTGGGGGACGTGATCAACTTGGGAGGAGAACGGCCCCATAAAGTGTCTGTAAGCGAACAGAAAGGCCAGGACTATAGCGGCGAATCTCTGCATATCCTTCATGGCCGTGGACACCAAGGAAGCTTTATTGCTGCCCTTGACATACCCAAATCAACCGTTGGACTGATAACCTTGGAAACAATGGGAATTGCTGCCTCTGACTTGACACCTGATATGATCAACGACGTGTGTGGCGAACTTATCAATCAGGTGGCCGGCTCCATCAAGAAATATATTGGCCCGCTCGGCTATGAGTATCTCAATGTGTTTCATGGCAGCTTTTGCGCAGAAGATCACATCAGCTACTTACTGAAGAATCAAGGGCTCTACTGTCGTATGGGCTTTATCCTCAAAGATCAGCCATTTACCCTCTGCTTCGGTATGGAAGCAGCACAGAGCAACAAAATTTATGATATTTGGAACTATATCAAGAGTCTCAGCCTGCCGACTAAGGCCGCCGGGAAAGGTAAGTCAGCGTCTTAGGATACCTTGAGCTCATTGAGCAGATCTTGAGCTTTGGTGAAATCTTTTGGAGCAAGAGCCTGTGAGGCCTGAAGGAACTTCTCTGCTTGGACCAAGTCTCCGTCCTTTTTCGCTTGCAAACCGAGATTGAGCCAAATCCTATGACCATCCTTTTGATTGGGAATCAGCTTAAGAATTGTATCGAATAGCTTTCTCGCCTCTTCATAGCGTCTAGCCTTTGCCAACTGAATGACGCGCGTCTGAGCATAACGCGCAGCACTCTTTTGATTCGATATAAGACGGACCTTTTCCTTGGCGTCTTTGAGTTTGCCCACCAATATATCGGCAACAATCAGGCCGGCTCTGGCTTCTTCCTGGAATTGGTCCAGATTCAGACTGGCCTCAAATTTATGAACTGCTTCCTCAAAATTTCCTGCATCAAGCGACATATGGCCCATTATGGTCAAAAACTTTGGATGCTTGGGGGCCATGGCCACACTTTTATTGAGAACTTCATAAGACTTCTCTGCCAGACCAGCCTCCTGATAAATGGAAGCAAGAGTGATGCGGGCTTCCAAGGAGTTTCGGTTTTCATGAACGGCTGCCAAGGCTGATTCGGCAGCTGCTTTGAACTGCCGCAAGGCCATGAGAGCTTTGGCTTTAAGCAGGTGCCCCCGAAATGCGTCCTTCCCATCTTCAGCATATTGAGCGATCACTGCTAAGGATTCCTTATAGCTTCCTTGTCTAAAAAGCATGGCAATCTGTTCGCGAAGCTGAAGCGCCGTTTGTTTCTTCCTGGAAAAGAAAATAATCTTTTTGAGGCCAGGAACCAAATCAGCGCTATTGGCCGGAAAGCTGCAGGGCAACACATACTCTAAGTCAAAACAGATCGTCTTAAGATATGGATCCAGATCATGCAGCATGACGAGCAGAGGCATCGCACAATGAACCGATCCTTCCCTAACCAAACGAGCCATTTCCAATACTTTTCGATTACTCGTTTCGTCCTGCAGAACTAGGCCCTGAGCTTCCTCTATGGCGCCTAATTCGTCCAGACTCGCAATGCGACGCAACGTGCAGTCCAGATCCTCAAAGATGAGAAATTCCTGGATTGCATCGACAATCTCGTCCTGATTGCAGTGCACGAGCAGTTCGTTCATGCTGACCTTTCCTGGCAAACTCTAAAAGAAAGACCTATATGCCTTTGATCTATCGGAAAGCTTGCACTGAACCTCAATCTCCTTGCTTCGATTTTCTTTACCCAGACTTTGGTCCTTTTTATAACTCTCGCAATATTCCCATTTCAAATGGGCAATTGAAGTCATAGCAAGGCAATACCGAAAGCTTTAAAGCTTAACCAAAAAGCAAAACGTCCGAACAACAAAGAGTTGCAGTCCCGGTTTCCCCTAGGGAGTTTGCCATGAGTTCATCCTCGCGTTCATTAGCGTTTATCCTTTGGGTCGGTAGCCTCATCACTTGTGTATGGGCTGCTAATCTTGCAATTTTCGATACAGGCTCTCATAGCCGCAATGATGAGCTGCAAAAGCTTCAAGAAAGTTGGGATGAATTTCAACAAACCTTTCCTAAAGATAGCAACGAGGCAAAAATTGTTGCCGCAACTTTGCAAAACCTGAGAGTTTCCCGTGAAGGCAGCATTTTGCTTGATCGCAATGCACTCGCTGCCCTGAGCCTCCTGAGCCTAATCGTATTAGGTATCGCTTCGGTAAACCTTTTGGTCAATCCCAAGCAACGCCGCACTGTCACCCAAGTTGGAAAAGTGGCAGGCATAGATGTGGAATCTATGTCCTGGTATTTGCAAAACTTGGAGCAGACAGCGACAGACCTCAAGCAGGTGTGCCAGGAGCTAAGCAATATCGAGGGTCAAACCGACAAATCCGGCACGAGGCGAAATGCCCTGTTTGACAATCAATTCGATCAGTTAGTACGAGTCGAAGCCCAGCTGCAGAGAGTTCGCGCAGATATACTGAGCACAATGTCCAGCACCAAGGACATCACTGATAAATTGCAAAGACTTTCCACTCAATGCGAGGACAATGCTCACTTTGCGGCAGCAACGCGAATGGAATGGAATGCGATGGGTAGCAAACTCAGACAAATCAAAGAGAGTCACGACAAAATCAAAAGCACATCGGATAAAATTAACAAACAGCAGACTTCGACCAATGAACTTCTTATTAAGACCTTAGATTTTGGCAATATTCATAGCAAGCATTCCGATACGGCTCGCGAGCAGGTCACTCGCCTCAATGAAATATCCAAACACACGCTCAGCACTATGGATATTCTCGCAGGTTCGATGGCTGAGTCAAATCAGGATGTAACAACAGCCAGTCGATTGGTTCGAGGCTTGTCTGAGCGCGCCGAAGAAATCGTTAATATCATCGATGTCATTGACGATATCGCGGAACAAACCAACCAGCTGGCCCTCAATGCTTCCATCGAAGCAGCCCGAGCCGGCGAACAAGGACAAGGGTTTGCCGTCGTTGCCGGCGAAGTAAGAAACCTAGCTGCACGCTCATCAACTGCCACCAAATCCATTACCGATCTCTTGGGTACAATCCAGCAGGAGGCTGACCATGCCTCGACCTGTCTCGAAAAAAGCAAAAAGTCGGTAGAACTAGCCCATAGTCGCATGCTGGACGTGGATCGCGCCTATCGAGAAGCCGTTACTCTTTCGCGCCAAGCTTCGAGCGAACTGAGCCAGCTCGTTGTCGATGTTGGCGGCCATATGCACGATCTGAAGCAAATTGAAAAGCTCTCGGCAGAGATGAGAAAATTCTGTTTGGGTCTCAATAACTTGCTCGATGAGCATGGCCGCATGACTTCCATCACCTATACAGAGAGCAGTCAGCTCACCATTCACTCGGATCGATTGTCTCGCCTTCTCAATCGACAGTATTTTGAAATGACCCACTGCGACCGTTTGATCGAAGGAACCTTCTTCAACTTAGAAAGCATCAAAGGCAAAGTTGAAGAGGGCTTGGCTAACGCCGACAGCCTTCTGACGGGATTCAATCAAGTCTATCAGCAAAGTTTGCAGCAGGAATCAGGAACTAGCCGCCGCAATGCGAAATTTGGTCGCATCATTGAACTGATTCGATCCGCCAGCCGAAGTTTGGAAATTATCCGTAATCCATCAGAAATGGCCCGGTCTGAATTGGAAGTGATCTACAAAGCAGCTGCTCATGAAGATAAGACCCTTCATCCGAGTCCTGTCTTAGCCAAGCATAGTACTTTGAAAGATGAAAAATTGGACTCTGACGTTAGTATGCTCCCGCCCGATGATGTTCTGATTGGGGAACCGGATAAGAATCAAAAGGTGAGCTGAGCATGACCTTTATTCTCAATGATAAGGCCACGGGCATTCGCATTACCAATGCCTTGGAGAATGCACGGCGCGAAAACAGCGACAGTCTGGAAAAGCTGAGTTCGGGACAGGTCTTTACTTCCAACGAACCACGTCCTGCCGATCGAGCACTCGCCGAGCGTCTGGAATATAAACTGCGTGGACTGAGCACCTCCAAGCGCAATATTAATGATGCTGTTTCCATGCTTCAGATGGCCGAGTCTGGCTTCACTGAGGTCAGCAATATGCTGATACGAATGAAAGAGATCAATTCAGCTGCCGCAACCACAACGCTGAGTGACAACGAGAGAAAGTTTCTTTTTATCGAATACCAAGCCCTACATGATGAGATCGATCGCATTTCCGCTACCACTGAATTCAACAGCATTCCTCTCCTGAACGGCCAGAATGAAAAAGTGCCCGAGCGTCTCATCTTTCGCATGGGTGATGCCAATCGAGCCGATGACGCCCCCAAGGATAGCGGCGACTGGAATGAGCTTCGATTTGATGGGTTAAAAGATGTCATCGTTACCAGTGTCGGACTCGGCCTGAAATCAGCCAGCGAATTTTTGGGGAATGAAGAGGGAGTAGATCTCGAGACCGCCAATGATCTGTTGGAACCCGAGGATAGTCGCTTCGCGAGCATCTATGATCAGGCACTTGATAAGATCAGCAATTTTCGCGCTATATATGGTGCTATGCAAACTCGCCTTAACAAGGCGATTGATTATAACGAAGTGGTCACAGAAAACATTGCAGCTGCCAAATCGAAAATTGCCGATGTGGATTATGCAGAAGAAGTTGCTAAGATGACTCAAAACAATATCCTCCTCCAAACCGGCACCGCCCTCCTCACCCAGAACAATATTGCTGCTGGAACTGCCCTGCATCTGATCCAGTCTATGCTCTCATAGGCAGGCCATTCCCCATTAAAAACTTCAGAGAGTAGAGTTTCAGAAGTCGAAGGGGTCTTTCTGTGAAACTGCGCAAGACTTTGCTTCGCCAGCCTGTGCACAGGCTTTAACTGTTCCTGTCTGCTTATTGATGCTCGTAGTAGCACCATCAGATACGGGCGTCTTTGCCCGCGCCACAGCCTTACCAGCCTTGGCCGTAGCTGTGACCTGACCGCTTTTCTCGTCAATGTGAACCGTCGCGGATACTTCAGGCCGTGATTCCGCCTTAGATACCGAGTCACCTGCTTTGGCCACAGCTTTGCTACCCTCTTGGGCATCAGCTTTGGCAGTCGCTGACGCTGTGCCGGCATTGGCCTTGGCTTCCACTTCGAATGTCTCCATCATCTCCTCTTCACTCATTTGATAGACCTCGACGACTGCATGAGATGTCTCAGCAGCCGGCATAGGCCCTTCGCTGGACGCAGCTATGATCGTCGACTGCTCACGACACTCACACACACCTCCTGTGGTATTAGCAAAGGGACTGCGATCCGACCAAGTCCCGGTCCACGCGGCGCCCTGCTGTTCACAGCTGATGGGGCAAAGGTTTTGGGCATCGGAGCTGCTGCTGACTTGTTCTTCGTTAACAATGAAAAAGGGTGAGACCTGGGCAGCTACGGGCGCTTTCTGCACAGGCAATGCCGGTCTTTCGATTTGTTTGCAGTGCAAAAGAAAAGCGGTTAAAGGCAAAAGTTTCCAAAAAGCATTCATGAGACACCCCTTGTTTGAGCTGAGCTTGCGATGATGGAACGACTAGCGATTCGCAAGAACTGCTCCGCCTCAAAGCATCTGTAATGCTATGAAATAATTTATAAAAAATGGAGCGGCCAGAGGTCTAGGGCCGACGGGCATGCACAGCAGCGCCAGTGAGGCCTCGTAACATGCCAAGATATTTGGGGAAAGTAGACATGTAAAGGTAGATATGAGCTGGAGCCGGCTCAGGTTTCGCAACGAACGATGTAATCCATTAATTTTTATTTAAAATATCGAAAAGCCTGCGTGGGGTGCTTAGGCTTTTTCACAGGGTGCCACGGTCCCTTTTTATAGAAATTCTAACGCGCTGGTTTTATCGACTGCTAAGCAAAAGCCCCGGCAGAGCTTGTCTTTTTTGTGAAAGCTCATACGCAGCGCCTTCGATGGGTCGGGCCTCAGAGTCCATCCGACGCAAACGATCATAGGCTCCGAAGCCTTCCTGTCCGTTTTGTTCATATTCTTCTGCTGGCAGCCCAAAGCCTTGCAGTATTGAGATCAGAAATTCATTGTAGGGTCGACCCTGATTCCGGCGAAAATCCCCATAAGTCAGATACTGTCCTGTGACAAACTTTCGGCCACCACTCCCTGCGGTGAGAATGGGCAGATCATTCGCTTGGTGATTGCTGCCATTGCTGGGCATACATCCCATGTCATTACCCCAATAGACCAGTGTGCTATCGAGATAACGGTCTCCTGTTGCTGAGTTCTCAACGGCTTGCAACTTACCAATCAGTCGGGCTAGCTTGCCGGCCATCCAACGATTGATCCGCGGAAGTTCGCTCGCAGGCAGGTTATTCTCGTGCGAAATGGTATGAAAATCCCTTTGCACACCCAGAAAGGAATAGACCGAATTGTCGGTATCCGTGCTGAGCTGCAAAGTTGCTGTTGCCAGTTGATTACAACGCACAGCTTGCACGATCAAATCAATATGTGCGTCGATGATCTCATCATCCTGTGAGGAATCGGCTACACTCGGCGTCACGGTAGGACGATTTAAAACTTCGCCTCCTGAAGTCACCTGATCGATTCTCTTTTGCAGCTCTTCGAGATGGCTGAGATACTCGTCTAGTCGGTTTTGATCAATCGAAGAAAGGCGAGGATCTCTTCGCAGGTTCTTAAAATCCTCCAGCACCAGGGACGCTATGGTCCTCCTTTTGCGTCGCGCCTCGTCACTCACTTGGCTTCCAAAAAAACTATCAAAAGCCATCTGGGGGTTATGGATGGCTTCAACACCCTGAATTCCCTGGCTCGTTTTTCGATAAGAAATGGGTTGGTTTTTATAACCGACGTTAGAACCCACAAGGTGCAAAGAGCCTAAACGATTAGGATTAAAACGTCGCGACTGCTGAAGAATCTGATCCACGCTTTCACCGCTGCCACCTGCGCAGAGTGTCGTGCGCGGGTTATGATTGTGAGCTTGCGCCAGAGAATCCAGACCGCCGATGATGTTGAGATCACTCTTAAACGACGAAAGTGGCTGCAGAACAAAGGAAAATGGATCGGCAAGTTCACCGAGCAAGAAACTCTTGGGCCCATTTCCGCCTTGCTTATAGAGATCGATGACAGGATGCCAATCTCTTTGGGATTGCCCATGACCATTAAATAAGGTGATGAAACGGGCCTGCGGCTGCATCGCTTCGGCCTCGGCCTCGCTCACAAGAGATGATAAAAAGGGTATAGCGACGAGGCCTCCACCCAAGGTTCGTAAAAAATGACGCCTGTTGTGGGGATCACGGATCATGGGGGTTACCTTGTTTTTGCATAATGAAAAAACGGATGCCGGGTCATCTCACGAATCATCTGCTTAATACTTAAGTCTTTCCTTTGCATTTTTTCTGCAAAATCATTGATCAAACAGCGTTCTTGCGAAGTCGGCTTTCTAGCAAAAGCATACATATACCAATGCTCGACAAAACACTGATGAGCGCGCGGGCTTTGAGCCAAAATTTCTGTATAAGCTTGGATGTCATTCACCTGGGGATCCGAACTGCTATCAATATTTGCACTAGACAAGCGAGTATCCAAAGGATGGGTAACAACGCCAGAATCGGAAGAGACTCTTTCTTCCGTACGGTACCGACCCAGGGCATCATACTGTTCCAATACAAAACCGGGTGGATTGATCGACTTATGGCAGCTGACACAAAATCCCTGACCAGTGCGGGCTTCGAGTTGCTGTCTGGAGCTCGCCAAAGGATCCGGTCGGGGTGCATTGGCCGTTACAGTCGGATCAGGAGGCGGCGGGATATCCCGACAGAGAACCCGAGAATTGACCCAAAGTCCACGTTTAACAATGGAAGCATAATCCATACCACTGGCAAGAAGTCCGGCCCTTGATAGGATGCCTGGCCTCGTATTCAATTCCTGAAAATCACTTTGCCGAGTCGTTGCATAAAGGCGAGCCAGAAAATCCGAGTCGGCCCGAACCTTGCGCGAGCTAACTAAGTCAGCGAAATAGAAATTGTTCTGCGTCATATACCGCGTGAAAGATAGCAGCTCCTGACGGAGTTCCGGCAGATAAGCATCGGCGTCAAGGGAAAGTCCATCCAGAAAGCTGTCGCTGTAGTGAGCAGCTGGCAAAAAATCCAAATTCAACCAAGAGCTATAAAAGTGATCCAGCATCGACTCAAAGCGAGGATCCAGCATCATGCGCGCGACTTCTTCATCCCAATACTTTCGCAGTTGCCCCTGCCAGGCGCGATCCAAAAGCTGCCGGTCCGGAGTAGAACGCCATAAAAAAGCTGCCAAGCGCGCCGCAAGTTCATACTCAGTCAGCGAAAAAAGTCCGTTACCGGTATCGGTTCCCGCTCTCTCTTCGCGAAGGATAAAAGCTGGCGCTTGCAGGAGACTGCGGGTCATCATCAATACCTTGTGCCGCCCATCACCAGATTCGCTGTCTAAGAATCGGTAGTAGCGACTTTTTTCGGCATCGCTCAACTGTCGGCGATACAAAGCTCGCCCTATGTTCCAAAAGAAGTTTTCCATACAGCTTGTATTCAAAGAGGACTTGCACTCGCTTTGGCCAAGCACCTCATCAAACCAATCATCTCGCTTTTTAAGCTCTTCACTCAGATTTTCTGCAACCAGGGCGTAAGCTTGAATCAAATCAAAACTCAGATTCTGCTTCATCTGCTCAAAAACCGGCCCGCCTCGCTGATTGTCGTTCGGAATAGATGCCAAGATACTTTGCATCCGGTCGGCGGCAATGAAAGGTCCGAATATCGATCTGATGGCCTGGCTATAATCTCGACTTGAGAGGCGCTGAATGGGTGAGGCTGACAAGGCTGTACTATCGCATGTATCTGGATACGCAGGGGTCGAAGCCAGCAGCAGAAATGCAAGCACAAAGAATTTCATAGCTTAGGTATTCTTTTTCGCAAAGGGTAGAATATCAATTCATAGTGTAGACGAGTGGAATGATACCCAGCTATTCAACTAATTTTAATCGGTGAGAGTCATTCCGCTCAGTCGACAGCATGCTGCAAAGGAATCCAAATCAATCGCAAAAAATCCCAACGGTCTTTCGAGCATCTTTCAGGATGAATCTCAAGGATTGGAGAGAAGATTCGTTGCGGAAGCGCAAACGGCTTGAGCCACTTTCTTATCGGTCCCAATTGCGAGACAATTAGCAGTTTTTGCGCTCTTAAATTTGAATTCGGCAGTTGCAGTGTTCACTTCAGAAAATTGCCAGAGCTCGCCCAAATCTCCTCCCCGCAGACAAGGAGCGAGTAAGACTCGAGCGGTACTTTGATTGGCAGCTGCTGAATCCAAACGAATACACATGAGAGTTCGCTGATCGATGAGGAGAAATTTCCCACTGAAGGTTTCTGTCTTAAACTGCTGCCTGACGGGGGGAGGAATCACACAGCTCAGCGCCAGAAGTGATGAATTGGCGGTCGTACTGCCAAATTCAAAGCACGATTTAGTCGCATCGGCATTAACCTGATAGAATTGCCAGGCAACAGAACTGAGGGTGCCAGTGGACGCTGTAGGAGTTGGAGTAGGAGTTGCTGTCGGCATCCCTGGTGTCGGTGCTGGAGTAGGAGTGGGCATTGGGTTCGATTGTGCAGATGTGGTTGCCGCACTGCTTGTGGTACTTGCCACAGTCTCTTGCGTGCTAACGCTGGCTGTTTCTGTATCGGCTCGAGATTTGGCTAAATCATTGTTCATCTGATCGATCTTAGTATTGAGTTCGGTAATCTTGTCCTTAAGCTCTTTGTTTTGAGCATTGAGAGACTCAATAACCTTCATCAAGTCATTAATTTTAGTGGCATTTTCATCCAATAAAATTTTCAGTGCGTCGCGCTCTTTGGTGGCAGCATCTAGCTTCTTTTGAATTTCAGCTTTTTCGGTAGCACTTGCTTCCTTTTTTGCATCAAGATCTTTTTGAAGCTGCAATACCATCGATTCAGCCGAAGTTTTCCGAGAATTGAGCTCATCCCTTTCTAAGGTCAGTTCAACCAGTCTCTTGGATTCACCTACCTGTTGCTTTTGAAGTTCTGCTATCAGATCGTCCCGTTGGCGTTGCAGCGACGTGAGATCAGAGTCCTTGGCTACTGGGCTCACCGGAGACGCGACTTGAACTTCTGGCATTGCCCGACGTTTGCAAGCAGCGAAAGCCATCAACAACGTCAGCAACGAGAAGAAACCTAACCGCATCATGATTACCTACTCATGTGAAATCGTATGAGGAAAAGAATGCGACCTGAGCGCTGTCCCTATCATGTCATAGGGTGATAGCAAACGGCAAGATCCTGACTGCACTTTCGACCATCCCTTCCCCTCTTTCGCTCCGCTTCAAGTCTTGGCCCATGACGAGCGGAAGCCTATCCGATATAATGGAGGGGGAGGATGAACCATGAGTAAATTTTGGCGCGGTTCTCGATCAGAATCGAATCGCAACTATAACGTCAACTCACTGATAGATACAGAGACTCTGCTGACAGAGCCTTATGGTGATGTTCAAATCATATGCGATATCGATAAAACCTACATTGAAACGCGATTTGAAAGCGCGGTCGGCATGATCAAGATTGCCTTTGAGGATTCTGACGCCAAGATTGCCGTCAATGGTGCGCCTTTGGCGTTGCTTTCCGCTCGGTGGGGTGATTCTCTCGAGGGGAAAGATCTCGTCGGGCCCAAGCCTTTGCACTTTCTATCGGCTTCCCCGCCGCAATTGCGTCGAGTGATCAGAGACAAGCTCGCCAAAGATGGAATGGATTGGACCAGCGATACCTTTAAAAACCAAGCCTATAACATCAAGATGGGCCGTCTGAAACTGCTCAAGCAGCATGTAGCCTACAAAACTGCGACCATACTCAATCATATGGCCAAAGCTCCAGCTCGCGCGCGATTCATTCTCATCGGTGACAATGCTGAACTCGATGCCTTCATCTACACAGGCGTGCAAATGCTCCTGTCAGGAGAGCTGAGCCCGGCAGCCTATCGGCAGTATTTGGGTATCGGCAAGGTTGAAAAAGAAGTTCTGGATACACTTGAACCATTGATCAATCGGAATTTTTCTGATGTTCAGGTCATGGGAATCCTCATTCGGAAAGCGCCAGGATACCAATCACACCAAGCTCCTCCACTGACTGATATGGTGATCACCTTTGATTCCTATTTCGAAGTCATGCTGCATATGCACGCCTGGGATCTTATTCCTGCCAAAGTTTTCCCGCGCATCACCCGACTTCTGCACAACGACTATGGTCTGTCTCGCGAAGAACTCCTGGCTTGTCTGGAACAAACTCAATTGATCTTCAGCGCCAGAGGACGCGATACTTTGTATTTGAAACAGTCTGAGGAATTTTTGCGGCGCGGTCCGTCCCTCGGCAAGCTACCGAATCGCAGTCAGCTTCGACCAGGACAGCATCTTCAGAAGGTGGATTTGAGTGAAAAGAGTATCCTAGATTTGGCCAAAGATTGGGCCCAAGCGATCGAAGACCGCGAATGAAGAATGCCGCAGAAGCTGAATCGCCATCAGCGCGTCTGCAGCATCCAGTCGCTTCACTCTGATTATTTAACGTCAAGAAGCTCAACATCGAAAATTAAAGTCGCATTGGGCGGAATGACGCCACCTGCACCGGCTTCGCCATAACCCAGACTGGGTGGAATGGTGAGCTTGCGCTTGCCGCCAATTTTCATGCCTTTCACGCCATCATCCCAACCCTTAATGACTTGTCCTGCCCCCAGAGAAAAGGTAAAGGGCTCATTACGATCGACCGAACTGTCAAACTTGGTTCCATCCGTCAAAGTTCCGGTGTAATGCACGGTCACCTGTTTGCCAGGCTCCGCAACGGTTCCTTCCCCAACTTTGACATCTTCAATCTTGAGCTCTGTTGCCGGAGCTGCTGGAGCAGCCGAGCTTGGGGGCGTTGAAGTCGTCGCTTGATTCTTGTCGCCACTGCATTTGCAACCGTTCATGCCTAGTAGAACGAGAAAAGTCGTTGTAACCAAGTGAGACTTACGCATGATAACTCCTCTGCTTCGTATAAATTTTGGACAATCGTTTATTATGTCTGAAGAACCTGTGAAAGCAAGCAACAATCCCTGTGGATCTTGGCTTTATCGGCTCCATCGAGAGGAATCGACTCGCCAACTACCAGATCAACGTATCCACAGGCTCTTGACTCAGGTCCAGCTCAGGATGGTCTAGAGTATAGTGAATTCCTCGCGATTCCTTGCGTTTCATGGCGCATCGGATGGTGAGCGCTGCGACATCAGCGATATTTCTGACCTCGAGCAGGGCCGTATCGATTTGGTGATACCAGTAGTACGATTGCAGCTCATTTCGAATCGCATTGATTTTATCGAAAGCTCTCTGCAGTCTTTTCTGACTACGAACAATACCCACATAATTCCACATGATGCGGCGTATTTCGTCCCAAGTGTGGGTCAGGACGACAAGCTCATCGGCTGGGATGGTATTGGACGAATTCCAGTCTGGCACTTTGGTATCAGGAATCGGCGGTAGTCCAGCCGACTGCACATGGCGTGCTGCACGGTCGGCAAACACCAGCGCTTCCAATAGACTATTGGACGCCAGACGATTGGCCCCATGGAGTCCCGTGCACGCAACCTCACCTATGGCAAACAGATTGCTCACCGTGGTCCGTCCCCAGGAATCCGTAACCACCCCCCCACAGCTGAAGTGCGCAGCAGGAACGACAGGGATCATGTCTTTGGTCATATCGATGCCCTGCTCCAAACAGACCGCATAGATATTGGGAAAATGAGCTTTAATTTTTTCAATCCCGATCGATCGAGCATCAAGATAAACAAAAGGCAAAACGCTTTTCTTGATCTCTCGATCTACCGCACGAGCCACTATATCCCGAGGCGCAAGCGATTCGAGCGGCGAATACTTTTGCATGAACGCTTGGCCATGAGCGTCCTTCAGCACCGCTCCTTCCCCTCGAACGGCCTCGGAAATAAGAAAAGTTTTGGCTTTGGTGCTGTAGAGGCAGGTCGGATGGAACTGCATGAATTCCAGGTTCGCCACCTTACATCCGGCACGCCACCCCATGGCCAGACCATCACCTGTCGCCACATCAGGATTCGAAGTATAAAGATAGACCTTGCCATGACCACCCGTGCAAAGAAATGTGGCCTGTGATCTCACTTGAATGATCTGTTGCCGAGCGCAGTCATAGACATAAGCACCCAGGCAGGTATTGGTGTCGAATTTGGGCCGATATTTATCCGTGGTCAGAAGATCTACGGCCACCATCCCATCAAAAACTTGGATATTTGGATTGCTGGTAACGGCATGAATCAGCGCCCGAAGCACCTCTTGGCCTGTGAGATCATCGGCGTGAATGATCCGGCGAGCCGAATGTCCGCCTTCTCGTGTCAAATGATAGGGCTGGCTCGCCGTACCATCTTTTGATCGGGTAAAATCGACTCCCAGTTCAATCAATTCGCTGATCAGCTGGGGTCCTTTTTCAACAACCATTCGCACAATATCTTTGTGGCAAAGTCCTGCACCAGCCTCGAGGGTATCCTCCACGTGCTGATCGAAAGAATCTTCCGGGCCGAGCACGGAAGCAATCCCACCTTGGGCATAGGCCGTATTATTGTCGAGCAGGCTGCCCTTAGCAATGACAACCACCTTGCTGAATTGGCCTAGTTTATGCGCGAGCATCAAACCAGCGATGCCAGAGCCAATGATGAGATGTTCCGTTTCGATTGTCAGCGCCATGAGAGCACCTTTCATGGAGAGTCCGCAAATTCCGTGGTCTTCACTCGATGACTTCAGCTATATTGAGATCCGTACCGAGTGTTATATGCCGTAGCGGCAGCGAAGGGTCCGCCCATCAAGGTCGAACCCGCCGTCTGCGGTTGCCTATCAATACCATGAGCAGTTCGAAGGCGAAAGATGGATAGCGACAAGCAAGAACTGAAGACATGGATGCGGAACCTGCCGAACAAGCTTACGTTGTTTCGCATAGCCGTCATCCCCGTGATCTGTTTTCTGTATATCTGGGATTTCAAACCACTCAACTACCTAGCGGCCATTCTTTTCGCCGTTGGTGCCATCACCGATTTCCTGGATGGATACATAGCGCGTCTGACCAACAACGTCACACGGATTGGCGAGGTGTTGGATCCCATTTCCGACAAGCTTCTGATCACGGCTGCTGTGATCCTATTGACTGAAGCGCGCATACTAGGTGGTTGGATCGCTATCATTATCCTTTGTCGAGAGATCGGTATCAGCGGACTGCGGCTAGCTGCAAGCGAACAAGGATTCAGCATAAAAGTTTCCAGTTTTGGCAAAATCAAAACTGCGTTTCAAGACGTCGCTATCGTTCTTCTCCTGACGAGACTGGATGAATACCACACTGCTGGAATGGTTTTACTCTGGGTATCGGTGGGCTTTTCTTACTTTTCTGCATGGCAATACTGGAGCAAGTTCTGGGAGCATACCCGCCATCAGTTCTGATAATTCTAAATTAAATCATATATTTACGCTCGATTTCTAGAAAACTTTCAGGGAAATCGGGGTTTAAGCTTAACTTCCCCCTAAGGCCGCCGATACCAGAAGAGTTATGAAGAGAGACTCAACAGTCTTGGCGGCTTATGTCAGAGGACAAACCAAAAAAGAAGCGTTTTGAAGGGCTCATCCAGTTTAAGGAAGCCCTCAGACAGACCATTGTTTGCCTTCAGGCATCGATGGAAGATCGCTTCGCGAGTTCTCTGCAATCGGATTTGGTTCGCCAGCTGGATGAAAATCCCGATCAGATGCATCACCTGTTGTTTTCGACCCAGGGTTGCGTCGGTCAGGTCGATGAAAGTAAGCAACTCACAGAGCAGCATCTGTTAGCGCGAATTTATCAGCAGCAAACCGAAGATCTCCGAACGGAATTGCACTGCCCACAGAAAGATCCAGCCCATTTCACCCTTTGGCTCGACCCTGCCGATCCCTTGGTCACAAACTATTTCTTTCGATTGGTTTCTCTAGCTTGCAATGGCGCCAAGACTTTTGATTTGAAGGATTGTTTAGCTTGGGGCAGTGTCTTGCGATCGCTGGCGATCCAGAATCTGGGAACTGCCGAAGATTTTGTTAAGAATTGTAGCACGGAATATGGCTTTAGCTGGGACCGCTGCAACATCATGCTAGGCTTTGTCCAAGCCCTTGAGCCCTTGTTGCAAAGCTGCGAAAGCATTCATCTCGTGGCCGACGGATCTTATATCGGCCTACTTATCGAGGGCAAGCCTAAGGCGGCTTTACCACAAAATTTACAAAACACGATGGAACAGCTTGCTAAGAGCGATGCGCATACCATCGCCATCAATTGCACGGCTGAGGCTGAAGCATGCACCCAATTTGCCATGCTCATGCCGATTCGATTGCCAAGTAAAGCCACTTGTCCATCCATGCTCAAGGGCTTTATCGTGCTGAACAACATACGTAGCAAGCCCAATACCCAAAAGAGCAAGCTGGCCAGTTGATTCTCCTTTTGCCTTTGCAAGCTAGCTCGTGACAGAGTCGCTCTTTCCTATTATAATCCAAGCATATCCAAATATTGCTGAATGAATGGGGCAGCCATGGCATTACCTCAGATCGATGCGGCCACCTGCGCAGTCATTGTCACCTTAAGCCTGTGGATGTGGACCCGTCTCAAACTGCCAGAAGGCTGCCACTACCAGGAGGCAAGCCTGCGTCGGCAGAATGTATACGCCTACTGGTCGTTCGGGACCCTTGTCGGCCTTGAGCTGCTAGCGGATGCCCTGCCCTTCCCTGTTCTACGCTGGCTGGTCGGGCCTCTCAGCGGCCTCGTCTTCTATAGTTTCGCCGTCGCCTCCTATCAAACGGAGACTGGTTTTTGGTCAAAACGTCGAAATCAGTTGCTCGGTTTGAGTCTGACCTTGATCCTCAGCGTCGGTGCGGGATTTTTTCTAGCCGAGTCCTCTTTCGTCCCCATGTTCAGTGCCCTTGCAATATGCCATCTTTGTCATAAGAAATATGTTCAAACCGTTTTTGCCAGCATTCGAGATATTGAAACCCTACAGGCAAAGCTCCTCAAGCAAGAGGCCGCTTATGCCAATCTGAGACATTTTGAGACACTCCCGATTCGCCCCACTTCCCAGCAAGCCTGACCGATCTAAACAGCAAAAAACAGCTTGAACCAACCCGGAAGAGCGGTTGAAGATTCTCAGCGACTGGTCCATATTAGGCTCTTCATAAAGCCACAGGAGTACCTTGCGTGAAGAGTCTCGACGTCGTTTCCATTTGCAATGCCCTGGTCGATATTTTGGTTCAAGTTGACGAGCGCGATATCGAAAGCCTCGCTCTCAACAAAGGCATCATGCATTTGGTCGATGACGAAAGGCAGATGCGAGTGATCGCCCATTTCGCCGAAAAACAGAAAACTCAAGAGCTTGGCGGTTCGTCGCTCAACGCCATCCGCACCTTAGCCGCCCTCGGTGCAAAAACCTCGTTTGCCGGATCCATAGGTCGCGATTCTTATGGCAAGATGATCGATAATCGCTTGGCCGAACTCGGCATTCGCGGAAAACTGCAGCACGTAACAGCTCATACTGGTCTTTGCTTCATTCTCGTCACTCCGGATGGCGAAAGAACGATGAACACCAGTTTGGGCGCCAGCTGCTTATTCGATGAAACCATCGTCCCTGAGCAGGACATTGCTCAAGCAAAAATTTTCCATTTTGCCGGTTACCAATGGGCCAATCCAAGCCAGATCAAGGCGATCAAGCGCGCTTTGGATGTGGCCAAGGCCAATGACACTTTGATTTCATTCGATCTCGCCGATCCCTTCGTGGTCCGCGCCAACCGCGACACTTTCCTGGAACTGATCAAAGACTATGCGGATATAGTCTTCAGCAACCGTGAAGAATCGCGCCTATTGTTTGATTCAACACCCGAAGCCGCGTGTAATTTTATCGCCGAATCAGGCGCTATCGCCGCGATTAAACTCGGCGCTGAAGGGGCTTTGATTGGTCATGGCGATCGACGGATCTCGATCAAACCTGTCGCCACCCAGGTGATTGATACCACGGCAGCAGGCGATATGTTTGCGGCTGGATTCTTATATGGAATGGTTCAAGGCAAACCACTTGAGATATGTGGCCGCATGGCTGCGGAATTGGCGAGTGATGTGATCAGTCGACTTGGTGCCACCGTTTCCAAAAAGGCCCTGGATACAGTTAAAGGTATCTAAGTCTCAAACTGCTGATGCCCTAGGGTGCTCGAACCCGGCAGGGCTACCAAGGTGTGGGGCCGGTTTTCGGCGGAATAAACCGGACCAACTTTGGATCATCAGGATAAAAGTCGGCGCCTCGCACCAGCTTCCAGTAAAAAGACTCCGCCTCTTTCTTCTTGCGAAAAAGCACATAAGACTCGCGAAACTCTTTCAACTCCGGAACCGTATAATTTACCGTCACCCGATAGCGTCCGTTTTGGAGAAATTCAAAAGCTACCTTATTAGCTGTATAAGCTTGACTAGTTGCACTGCACAAACCAAGCAGTAAACCTAAGATCCAAAGCGTTGGCCGCCGCATCACAGTCCTCCCGACTCACATGCGTTTTTTATCGGCGTAAGGCGGAGCTTTCTGAATTCCTTAGCTAGGCAGAAACTCTCAGGATTCCTTCATGACAATCCAGGCATCCTAAGGTAAAAGATGTGTTCAAGGCTTTCCCTTGGCAAAGCTGTGGACTTAGCAAAGACCCTTTCAAGAGGAATCAGGAATTTTATGGCGGAAAACATAAAGCCTCAAACCAAACCCGGCTTCTGGAGTCCGGAGAACCTACGCCAACTTGCCGTTTTGGTCCTCGCCATTTTTGCATTTCGCTGGTCCGTGGCTTCGCCTTACCATGTGCCCACGGCATCCATGGAACCAACGATCAAAGTAGGCGACCGTTTGCTGGCTTTCAAACTTTCCTACGACTTAAAGGTGCCCTTCACCGACATTTCCCTCTTGTCCTGGGGCGTTCCGCAGCGTGGCGATATCATCGTCTTCAAATACCCGCAAAACCCAGACATCGACTACGTGAAGCGCGTGGTGGGTCTGCCGGGCGATCGCATCAAGGTGGAAGCGAATATCCTTTATATCAACGGCGTCGCCCAGAATCGGGTTGATGCCAATAAAGACCGCACGATCCTCGAAGATATCACCAACAATCCAGATCAAAAAGATCTCTACCAAGAGAACCTCACAGGTCTTGATCACTGGGTCATGCAAGATAAACTGACAAGCCCTTACTACGATATTGGACGAAAATTCCCCGCTGATGGCGACGATCGCGTTGTGCCAGCGAACTCGCTGTTCGTGATGGGTGATAATCGAGACAATTCCACTGACTCAAGAAGCTGGGGATTTGTCCCTTATAGTTATGTCCGTGGTAAAGCCTTATTCGTACTCTGGAGCTGGTATAGCCTTGATGGCGACGGCTTCCTGCCAACGGTAAGGTTCAATCGATTTGGTCACTGGCTCAAGTAACTATATGATTTTTTTAGCCTTTCCTTTTAATTCCAAGAACAACTCAACCCTTGGCCTTTTTTGCCGAAAGACACTTGGGTGGGTTTATAGGAAGCAAAAGGGGGGCAAACGATGCACCATAATGAAACGAGTTTTGACGTCATGTTTGCCAAAGAATACTGGACAGGTGATTCCCGTGATGGACGCTTAGTCAACGGGGATGGCTACCACTACTATCAGATCACGAAAGATGGCAAGATTTTGGAAGCCTTCGAATACTATGAAAAAGACGACGGAACGAGCGTTGTTTCGCCCCTTCCTGAGATGCGTAATGTTCATTGGATTCAGGATCTAGGTTTCGACGACTTGGAAGTTCTCGACTTTATTCCTGAGTCTGAATTTCAACAGGTTAAAGAATGTACTTTCAAGCACAGCTGACGCTGTGAGCTCCACCCTTTGCCAAGCTGAGGGTCAATTTTCGAAAACAAAAAAGGCCTGCTCAGAGCAGGCCTTTCGCTTTTTTGTTTCAGTGTTCAATCATCCGCATCATCGTCGGGAGCCCCAACAGCTTCCAGCTCTCTTCTTTCCAGCACATGACGATACCAGGAAAGTGTCTGATCAATGAGCCATTGATTCGCCGAATACAATTGTGGTGGTACGATCTCATCGCAGTAATCGCGCAGGTCCACAATCGTGCCCTGGGGATTCACCCGGATCCAATCCTTGACCGTTCTCTTAAAATGATTCACGTCAAACATAGAATCTTGACCTTTCTCCATCCCCGCAGCTGGACCGAACCAGAGCCCCGCATGTGCATGACAGATGCCTTGGTTTTTGTTACCCTTAGGCTCGCTTCGGCACGTAGGCAGTTTTCTTGAGGCACTTTTTTCCCTCTTCACAGGAACCACCGAATGAGCGAATCCATAAACCCCCGACTTCTTTTCAAGCTCGATAACATTTATATGGGCCATCAATTTGCCGTAAATGATGTTTTTCAGCTCCTGGGAAAACCACTCACGGCTTTGATCGAACGATTGCTCAAAGAACAGGAGGTCACCGACCGACCTGTGGTGCGGGGCAAGGTTTCACCTCAGGCTATCCTCGAAGGTGCCGTTTTTGTGGCCGAAGGAGCGGTTGTTGGTCCCTTCGCCTATGTTCAAGGACCGACTTACATCGCACCCAACGCTGAAGTCCGCCACGGCGCATTCATACGTGGCAGCGCCTATATTGGCCCCAAGGCAGTCGTAGGCCATACCACCGAGGTCAAAGGGTCCATCTTCTTCGACGATGCCAAAGCTGGGCACTTTGCCTATGTTGGGGACTCCATCTTGGGTATGGATACCAACCTTGGAGCAGGAACCAAACTAGCGAATTTGAAGCTGACTGGCGATGAGGTTAAAGTGCAGCATCCCACCGAACCGGCTCGGGTCAAATCAGGCTTACGCAAACTTGGAGCTTTGCTCGGCGATCACGCTCAAACAGGTTGCAATTCCGTTCTTTCCCCAGGCACAATCCTGCTTCCTGGAACCATGGTCTTGCCCTGTGTCCACTACCACGGAACCTTGCTCAAGGGAACGGCTCGAACCTCAAGCCACACCTAAAGTCACCGTCAACGGAGTCACATTATGTTGCGATTGTTCTTCGGATTAGTGATCTCTTTGCTTTGGAGTCCATTTAGCATGGCTTTTGATCAGCAGCATAGCAACTGGGCTGAAACTCTCAAAGTTTATCGTAACGACATGGGCCTCGTCGCCTATCAAAAGCTGCAGGAAGATATCAAAAAAGATCCTAAACTGCCTTTTACAGCTTATCTCAGTGAGCTGCAGTCGGTTCCTGCAGCTGAATTCAGGAGCTGGCTTCCGAGCCAAAGAAAAGCTTTCCTCATCAATGCTTACAATGCATTGACAGTCAAGTTGATCACCGATCACTATCCTGTACCGAGTATAAAAAAGATCGGTGGATTCCTAGCTAAACCTTGGGGCGTAAAATTTTTCAAACTCTTGGATGGTCAGATTGAAAAGTTGGACCCGATTGAACATGATTACTTAAGACCGGAGTTCAAGGACTTGCGGATTCATGCTGCGGTCAACTGTGCTTCGATATCCTGCCCCTCGCTCCGAGGCGAACCCTATCTTGCCGAAAAATTGGATAGCCAATTGGAAGAGCAGATGCACCTTTGGCTCAATGATCCCAGCCGCAATGTTTTTGAAGGTGAAACGGGCAATCTAAAAATCTCGCGAATTTTTGATTGGTATGAACGAGACTTTGATAATTGGGGCGGCGGGGTTCGCGAAGTTTTGCGTCGCTACGGCCCGCCCTCAGCCCTTAAAGCCATAGAAAAGAAAGGCAAGATTTCTTATCTGGACTACGATTGGAATCTCAACGAATCACGCTGAATTCGTCTAAAAGACCATCTTGCGCAGTTCATCCAGCTTGGCTCTTTCGTCAGCTGGAAGACTGGTCCCCGAGCTTCCCGTATAGCCATAGAGGAGGTTCTCTTCATAGAGACCAAAAGCTTTCCTGGCAAAGGAGGCTTTAGGGGCCAATCTGATCGCTTCTTCCAAATACATACCGGATTCAGTTGCCAGGAAAGGCTCGCCAATGCCGAGCTCACAAATTCCCAACTCATAATAAGTTTCGGCTCTATCCTTTGGATTGAGTTTGCCCTGCTCCAAGGACTCCTTCAGATATTTGCTGGCGAAAATGTAATAGACAATTCCTCCTCGATCGCGCGGATATTCCATAACGGCTTTGGCATCCTTGAGCAAAGTCCTAGCATACTGCAGACTGGTTTGATTCTTTTTCACGCCTTTGATTTTTTTCAAAGCCGCAATCCAAACTTCCAGGTCGCGTTTGATCATTCCAGGTAGAGGTTTTTTGCTAATTTCAGCGAAAGTTTTGATCACGCGATCGGGCTCACTCTTAACGCGCACGGCCAGAACTAAGTAATCAACAAAAGGATCAAAGTGAAGGAGTTCCTCCAAACTGAGCTCATTGCTGGCAAAGATTCGCTCGTACTCATCCAAGGCCTTTTCAAACTGCCGACTCAGCGATAAAAATTTGGCTTTACCAAAAGTGCCAAGGGCTTCCATATTCACGTCTTTGGTGAAGTCCATGGTGAACTGAGAATCCGCAGAACTGGTGCGGCTGGTATGACAGCTTAAACAGGTGTCATAAAGTTCTTCCACAAAGAAATGAGCCTGATCCTGGTAACCATCACGAAATTTCAGAGCCGCTTGGCGGGCATTTCGTTCCAGCTGAGTGCTGAGGAAGGCATGCCCTTTCTCGTCTTTGCCGGCAATTTGATTGATAAGCTTAGCATGCTCAGCGATCAGGTTGAGGTTGTCCTGAATGGTCTTGGCATTGTCTTTGTTGGCAAAGGAACTCTGGGTTAAAGCCAAAGGAAAAATAGTCATCAGCGAGGTATAGACAGCTCGCATGTGAGGCCGGAATTCGGCGTAATTTTTTTCGCCAGAATTGATTTTAAAACCGCAGAGCACCAGAGCGCTCAAACCAAGGACCAGAACTCGCTGTTTCATGCAGTTGACTCCTAGAGGAATATCTCTACAGCATACCGAAAGGCTTTCGGTCCTGCAAGGAATCCGCTCTTTGGACACGTTCTGATCTTGGAAACACAATCGGACCTGGACCGGAAAGGTTCATCCACTCAAAGCGACAAGCATCCGGCTTATTGGGAACCGGACATTCCCTGACTTTCAGTGGATTGTTCACAACTTCGAGATATTTGAGGTACTTCAAAGCTTTGAGACCACTGATGTCCTCAATATAGTTGTCGCTGAGGACCAGCACCTCCAGCTGTGGAAACCGCAGCGTATCAGCGACTTCCCGCAAAGAATTGCGGCCCAAATTCAATTCCTTCAGTTTTGGCAGATCTTGCATGCCCTTGAGACTCGTCAAACCTTTGCCCTTGCTGTTTTGCAACACAACCCTCTGGAGACTCGGCTGATTGTGCAGCGCTCCGAAGTCCATCAAAGGATTGCGGCTGGCGTTCAGATATTCCAGCTTAGGCAGGACACCCAGTCCTTGCAAAGACGTCAGACGATTGTCATCTAAATCCAAACGTTCCAGGATCGGCATTGCCGAGAGTTCAGGTAGCTCAGTCAATCCATTGCGAACAAGTGTGAGCGACTCCAAACTGGGGAGATTTTGAATAGCAGCTATGGACTGCAATTTGTTTTCCGAAACATCAAGGAATCGCAGCTTCGGCAGATTCGAGATGCCACTGAGCTGGGTTATGCCTTGGTTGCTATAGATCGAAGCTTCTTCCAACTTGGGCCATTCACCAAGTCGTACTTCACCAACTAAATCAGTTGCATAGACAAAAATTCGAGCCAATTGAGGAGCCGCCTTGGGCAGGTCTTTGAGGCCAGTGACCTCAAGTAAGTCCAAGGAGTTCAGCGCCACCATCGACTCAGGCCAACCCAGCAATTGAATTTTGCTCAGATAGAGAGTCTCTAGATCCTTTAACCGAGTCAGATCGAGGGAAGCCAATTGCCTCACTGAATCCACACGAAGAACTTTGAGAGGCAATTGATCCACGCCTGCCAGTGTGTTCACGTCCATATAGGAAACATCCAAAGTCCTCAGATGCTTAAGCTGGTCCAATCCTTGAAAATCAATCAAGGCTCCAGCATTTTGCATATGCAGACTTTCAAGCTGAGTCAACCCACTCAAAGCCAGGGCCGGCTTTCCCGACAAATCTCTTTTGTTAGGGATAACATTATCTATCACCTCGAGTTTTTTGAGGCTGGTGAGGGCGCCGAGAGGACTCAAATCCGTAATACTGTGATCCGACAGAGTCAGCTCTTCCAAGCCCATGTTAGCAAGGGCCTTGAGCGGACGTACATCTTCCAAACGAGCGCTATCGATGAAGTTAGCAGGATCGAATCCTGGAATATTGAGCGAGGGTTGAGTGCTCAGCATTTTGCGCAAAGATTCCTCGGCGAGCTGACAGTCTTCAAACACTGCGCGAGCGCCCTGAGTATCTCCACTATGAATTCGGAAGTCGCTCGCTAGGCGCAGCAGTCTTTGCACGGTAAACCAAGCCGGATCTTCGTGATTTCCATAGCTGCACCAGCCTTGAAAATCTAGAGGCTCTTCAGTCAGAAGTGGTAAACTATGGCTAGGGGGCATGGGATTGTGGCTTTCGTTGTAACTCAATTTCACTCCAGA
>JBGSTF010000348.1:0-4589 GCA_041736645.1 Oligoflexus sp.
ATGGCGATGACGCCCGGGATGGCCTCCGTGCCAGCAATAAAGTCCAGGCGATTTTGGATATCCGCAGCGCTTGGCAGGCGCAGCAGGATCGAATCCTTGCGCATGGCCAGCAGCTCTTTGAAGGCCGAAACGGCAGCCGACATCTCGGCTTTCTGAGGGGCATCTGGAACATTCTTATAGAGTTCGCGAATGACGGCAAGGTTATTGCCATCTTTATCAGCTGAGGGGAGTCCGGTATTCCAATTGCTTCGCTGCAGAGTAAAGTCAACCTGGTTGTACCAGTCCCCTGCATTATAGCTGTCGCGGACCAAGGATTTGGACCTCAGAAATTCGGCCCCCATTTCAAAGTATGGGACACCCATTCCCAGCATGTTAAAGCTCAATCCTAGGCTATGCACGCGCACGCGGTCAGCCATGCTCACAGCATAAGGCAGCTTCATCTGAGTGATATCCCAGAAAGTCTGATTGTCGTGATTTTCGATGTAATTGATTGTTTCGCGCGGCTCTTTCGTATAGCCGGCAGCTTGCCCAAAGTAATCCATGCCCGAGCCGGTGACTTTTTTGCCTTTGCTATCGGTCAGCGAATAGTCGCTGAGAGTGGCAGCCAATCCCAAGCGGAGTCGATCCTGAAGAACCAGCAGCAGTTGCTGCTTAGCCGAATCGCCCGCATCGGTATAAGTCTTTGAATCGGTGCAGTTGGCTCCTGGTTTAGGCTTGAGCAAACCACCGCGGCCATTGTCATCCAAGGACAGGCCGTTCACTGGACTTTGCTGATAGAGCTGCACACCGCAGTCCATAGGGCCACCGCCCCGAACCGCATCACGGAAGCGGTCATTAAACGATCCGATCCCTGTGCCGGCCATATTATTTTGCCGAGCGCTCAGGCTGTTTCTGGCATCCGATGCCAATTCACCCATCTGCCAACCTTCGCCAAACAGGTACACATCGGGACCAAGAGCTTCCTGAATGCGCAGCATATTATCTTTGTAGTGAAGTCCCATAAGGTCAAAACGGAAGGCGTCGACCTTATAGTCTTCGTGCCAACGTTTCAAAGTATCGATCATTAACTTTTCCATCATCAAGCGTTCGCTCGCTGTGTTTTCACAGCAGCTGGAACGCTCCACAGCACCCGATATGGGATTAAGGCGATGGTAGTAGCCAGGGACCACCTTATCGAGCACAGAATTGGTATTCAGGGCCGACGAGTAGGTGTGATTGTAGACAACATCCATCGCTAGGTGCAGGCCGACTTCCGCCAAACCTTGAGCCATGCTCCGGAATTCCAGAACTCGAGCCTGACCTTCGCCTAAAGTCGCTTGGCCTTCGGCGCTGACGTAACTGCCTTCTGGCATTCCGTAATGAACGGGATCGTAGCCCCAGTTGAAAGAATCGCGGTCAATGAGAGCTGCATTGAGAGTGGCAATCTGTGAGCTGTCTTTTGGCAAAGCGCTAAAGACATCAAAGACCGTGGCACTGCCTGGATCTTTACAAAGAGGCCCCTGGTCAGGGAGGAATTTGCAGAGTTCAGCAAAGGAACTATCAAGGTTAACAACCTCGCTCCTCTCTTCGTTCACACTACCAAAGTCATAGGCCGGCAGCACCTGGACATGAGTCAATCCCGAAGCTTGAAGCCCCTTAAGGTGGGCCATACCTTGCGATAGACCCCGGCCTTGCGGGTCATTGAGAGTGAAAGCCTTGTAACCGCCTCGCCACTCCTTGGGAACAGTCGCATCTCGAATGCTGAAATCGCGAATATGCATTTCATAGTAGACGTGGTCGGTTGGGTTGGTGATAGGGGCCAATGGGACAGCATCCCAGCCTGCAGGCTTCAGCGCCGGATCTTTTAAGTCGAGCAATTGGCTGAACTCGGCATTGATCGTGCCACTCACCGCATAAGGGTCAGTCGCTTCATAGGTCTCGACCTTGCCGGTAAAGGGATGGAAGACCCGCAGCGCATAGCGGTAGGAGAGCCCTTCGGCCACCCAAGCCTTTGGAATATCAATCGACCACACGCCCCGGTCTTCGACCATAGGCAGAGTGTCCTGGAGCTTCTTGTCTTTATTATAGAGCTTAAGGCTAACAGTTTGCGCGGTAGGGGCCCAAAGTCTCAGTTGATCGCTGGCGCCTATGACTAACCCGAGCGCCCCTTGGTAGGCAAAGGCCTCATCCAAAATACCGCCTAATTGCACCCGAGTTGCTGCAATGGCTCGACCCTTATCATTCAAGGCCACGACCATGAGCTCTGATTTCACGAGCTCATTGAGTCGATCACCGGCATCAATCCGGAAACTCGCAAACGAAGCCAGATGAGGAAATTGAGTCTTGGTCAAGGCGCTGACGGCTGCGTTGCGCGTGAGTTCAAGCTGAGGAAAACTGCTGCCTGTTAGGGCATCATTGATCGCATTGAAATCGAGTTTGCCATCCAAACTACTCAGCAAAAGGTAGCGACTGGCCTTTGGATCAACGCGCCAGAGCAGTTCATCGCGTTTCACCCAATGAGCGGCTGCCCCTTCAATTTCCGGTTGCCAGCCGCAGGGTTTAAGATCAGGACTGCAATAGATCTTGCCACTCCCGCCGCTGAGAAAAATAATCCGACCCTGCCGAGCTGGTTCGTAATAGATATCGCCTTCCGTGGCTTTGTTATCGCCATTATGCACGATCAAGCCCATTTTGGACGGAAGATTGGTATAGCCTGCCGGTGCCGCGCTATAGCCTGTTTGAGGCGGAACACCCAAGCGAGCGGCAAAGCCCCAGGTTTGATCATTGCCTGTCTCAAAAGCCAGCGGCGTTTGCCAATTGGTGAAGTTGGTATTGGTATTGGAGTCCCAGATATGCAGACCCCAAGGATCCGACGCCTGATTCGGACCAGGGACGAAATAAACGACCAAATCCTTGTCGTTTTGAGGCAAGACAGGTGGCGGTGTGACGAAGACTTTAGAACTCCCAGCAAACAGCCAAACGCCATTGCCGGTCTTGTCGATCGCAAAACGATCCAGTTCGACACCATCTTTCTTTACCGATAATTCCAGAGCCTGGGCAGCTGATTCAACCTGAAATCGCTGGCCAAAGACGTCGTCTTCCAAGGCGGTGAGATTGCCTTCTTTCAAACTAAAAACGACAGATTTCTCTGCTGCTGGAACGCGAACGTGAATGACGAATGGACCCTGAGAAGGCGGATTATCTTTGCCGCCTTTGTTACAGCCCATTGAGCACGAGATGCTCAGGAGCAAAAACATGTTGAGAAACTTGTTCATCGATAGATCCCCCTGAAAGTATACCGGACACCATTTGGGTTAAGCCTGCCTGCTGCCAAATGTCCTGGACAAAGACGGGGCCCGATCACCCCAATCGATAAGGCATTTCTAGGCCTTTCAAGCTTGGTTCTCAACTAAAAACGCGATTGCTTTGAAGGAAAATACATTTATGAAGGAGCGTTGGCTACAACACTCAAGAGCCTCACAGCAAGACTTACAAAGAAAATGACTTTGTGAAATTTTTATCGCATTGCACCCACTTTTTTCGTCAAAGCTTAGCAAGAAGCGGCAAGCTCCTCACCGCACGATTCTGCAGTTTAGGAAGTCTTTGACAAAAATATCAATGAAGTGATACACATAGAAAAATAGAGCGGGTGTAGCTCAATGGTAGAGTATCTGGTTCCCATCCAGAGGGTTGCGAGTTCGAGCCTCGTCTCCCGCTCCAAAGTTTTCGATCCCTAACAGAGCCGCAACAAAAACTAATAAGTTCGGGGCGATGCCTGTCATTTGAAAAAATGCATCTCAAAAGCGACCTTCGTTTCTAATCAATCAGCAATTCTTTATTCCTTTCAGTAGCTTAAAGTGGTTCTGTTGCGTTTACCAGCTCTGAGCAAGAGAGTGGCTGGATTCAGGGAGCCATTATGCAGCCATAGGATAGAAGATTTCTGCGGAAGTTTTACCTTCCGCTCTGACTTGCCGCTTTCGAATTATTCTCATCGACACAAAACCGCCAATTGTTACTTTTGCAGTTCGGAATGTTTTGAACCCCAAAGTGCTTCGACATAGCTGCTTGATTGGCCTATGATCCTGTTCAATGACATTATTCAAATACTTATTCTGACGAATCTCGATATCCGTGCCTTCGTCATCATTATAGTCATTGATGCCGGCAGTGTTGGCTCCGCTTCCGTCGATATTGATTTTTATCGGCTCATCATTTGACTTGATAGCCTTGCCTATAAAGCGTTTCGCGGCTTTCTTTCTCGCTTTGCCGTTAATAAATAGTCCACTGTATTGCCTTCTTTATCGGCTGCTCAATAGAGGTATTTCCACTCACCTTTGGCCTTGATATACGTCTCGTCCAATCTCCAGCTTTTGCCTGCAGGACGTTTAAGGAAGCGCACAGCCTTTTCCAGATCTGGCGTGAACTTGATGACCCTGCGCTAAATCGTGGTATGCTCAACTTCAAGCCCACGTTCCGCAGCCAACTCCTCCAGATCGCGGTAGTTTAGCTGGTAGCTTAGGTACCAGCGGACGTTGAGCATAATAATATCCCGCTCAAAGCAGTGTCCTTTGGTATCAAAAAGCATGGGCTATCTCCCTTCGCAAATTGCC
>JBGSTF010000312.1:0-13545 GCA_041736645.1 Oligoflexus sp.
TTCCTAAAAATTCCGCGGAGTAGTGCTATCCCCCCCGGCACCATGGCATCAAAATGTTACCCATGGCGGCTTACGACGTTGACTGTATGTCGTTGCTAAAGTATTTTTCGTTCCACGCACAGAGATGGCATGGTGTATGTCAATTTGGAGTTGGGAATGTCTGATCCAGTATGTGATTTTTTGCGGGATCTTATTGGAAGCTATTTAGCTTCCAAAGGTGAAAGCTTGCGTTGGCTGAGTAACCGCTCAAAAGTGGATTATCAGAAACTCTATAGACTGGACGCGGGCGAGGCCAAAGGATTCGGCTTCTTCGATGCGAAGCGACTGCTCACCACTATCGCTCCAGATAAGTGCGTTACCGCCCTTCGTGAATTTTACCCTGCAGAGATGCAGAGCGTGTCCGACCTGTCGCTTCCAGAAAGCGAGCTCAACCGACTTTTTGAAGCCGCAGATTTCATCATAAGCTCATTCCATTATTATGATTTCTATCTATTCCTGGCACAGACCCCTGGCTTGAATCGCTTGGGTGTCGAAAAAAGGTACGGGAGCTATGGTATCGAATTGCTTGATGCGTTCGTCTCCAAAGGCGCCATATCTGAGGTTGAGGGTAAGTTCGTTGGTATTCTGGAAACCGACATGGCACAGCCGACCCCTATCTTGAAAAAGATTTGTCACGCCCACATCGAGATGGTAGGCATAGACCAACCAGGCGGTTTTTGCGGTCAGGCTGCTCAGCGCTTGTCATTACAAGGTCGGCAGGAAGCTTACAAGGTAGTGGTCGAAGCTTGGCATAGACTCCTCGAAATTTTCAATAGTCCAGAACATCGAGGAGATCAGACCACGCTTATCACGCTTTGCTTTGGCTCGCTGAAAGGGGAACAATCATGAGATTATCATATACCTGCTCACCGATTCTTATACTAGCTTTGGCGCTTACTACAGACGTTCTCGCAGGTAGTGGAGTAGGCGGCGGTGGACCGCCAGCGAAAGAAATGCTCGACCAAATGCTTATGTCGTACACTGACCCTTCAGCCGGCCTATTCTCTCGGCCCGTTGGAGATTTCGGACTTTCGGTTCGAGGCAACATGACCTCAAATCTTTCCCTGACTACCTCGTCGGACACCCAATCTCTCCGTATTTCCCGAGTTGATTTTGACTTGCTACGAGCTGCGAACACTGTGGATGCTGTCCCGGCTGGAGATATCTCGGTAGATCCAACCAGCAAATCGTATCGAATCGAAGACGGCGACCGTGAAGGCGAACTTCTTCTTAAAGACCGCCGCGCGGTCATGCGCGATTCAGTGAAGTAAAGTTTGAATGCAAAAAAGCAGCCGTGCTTTGGCACGACTGCTTTTTTCAACTTCATGGAGATCGCTTGAATACTTTCGTCGCCGTATTCCCCATGCTCCGCCCTACAGACGACAAGAGCCTGTTGTTGGTTGCCCAACCAGCAATACTCACGAAGCCCGCACCCTGCGAAAAGCTCATCTTGTTTACAGCGAATCCCGAGCCGACAATACCGACAACGAACACCGCAGCGATCGCAAATTGTGAAAGAAAGTAAGCGGTCTGGTACTGCACGAGCTTACTGTCGATGATCGCCGCGCCCATGACTGCCATCGGATCGTTCGATAGCTCACCAAAGGCCGTTCCTATTTCGCTCGATTTTAGCAAGAAAGCGCTGATCTCGTAGTTCAAGGTGCTGAGTGGTTCGTAGACCATATCCATTGCGACGAGTCCCAGCCACCATGCCATCGGTTTGGAAAAGCCGAAACAGAGTCCAGCCGCAGCAGCCAGAAATCCGATGGCAATGAATGCCTTGACGAGGCCTTTGAATGCGGGAATCAGGTTCAAAAGATTGTTATAGATACTCCGCGCTTCGTTGCGATTGATCGCTGATTCCCCATCACCATTGTCAGTGACGAGATTCGCCACCATCGACGCGATCCCCCCGCCAGACACTGCTTTTTGCATCAGATACCAGAAATGATCGCTGGTCTTTGTGAGACTGAGCGCATCAGTATTGGTGTTGATCCCGTCTTTCATTCCGCGAGTTTTATCTTTTGCATATGCGACAAGAGCCGATCCAATCATTTTGTTTTCCAGGATATCGCGGTTCGAAAAACCCCGCACATTATATGGAAGCTCCGTGGCCGGTACATCGCTCACCTTTTTCACATAGGCTGGGATCTTTGCTGAAGCCCATTGTTTCAGGGCACTTTGCATTTCGTTGTACTTGACCAGACAATCGGACTTCTGGAGATCCAATAGACTGCCGACGCTCGATCCCGGCCCCATCACGGTCCCTCTTTGCGGATCGCCACAATCCTCCATCAATTTATCAAGGTTTGCCGTAAGCTCGGGGTTATCAAGCTGCATCGAAGCCGTATTTACCAGAAGCTTGAACATCATGTCGGGCGCCATCAGATACGTATCGTCCCGAAAAGTCATCCCTACAACTTTTGCCAGGAATCTCGAAAGCTCGTTCCCGGCTCCGTGTATCAGAGTATACCAGTAGAGTCCATTATGGCTTTCTTGCAGGTTCTCATACTTGTTCGACGATTTAACAAATCCATAGCTGCCCCATTCCCGTCCGCTCGCATCCTGCGGTTTGAAAGGTGTCGCTGACATCGCGTGCAAAAAGGTGAGCCCAACGGCTACCGAGAAACCATAAGCCCCGATTGCTCGCGTGACATCGATTGCATCAGAACCGTCTTCCGATGATTTCAAAGTCTTTAATGCATACTTGATGAAAAAGATCATGATAAAGCCGGTAAAAATCACGCTGCCGAAGACTTGGCTTGCAATCGCCGACTGAGCGGCAACGCCCGCCTGCCAGATGGCAGCTTCGATCGGGGTCAGGCTGAACATTATTGTTCCTCCGCGATTTCGTCAAAGCTGATGCTAATGAGGTGCAGGTCGTCCTTGTCTGCCGACGGATTCTTTAGCCCGAAAGTCTCGTCCTCCCAATTGAACGAGAGAACGGTTCCTGCTGCTGTCTTGACCCGATCGTCGTAAAACTCAGGCAGAAGCGCGCGGATCTCCCGGCGCGTCACCGGCAGACGAAGCGTAGCGCCGTTCAGGGTGATGGTTCCGTTCGATAGCCAGGCATGTACTGGTTTCCCAGGTATCCCACCGAAGCTGAAAAACGTGAAAAGGGTTGTACTCACCGAAAGCTTGAGCCCGGCGTCCGCCTCCTCGGCGAGGACTTTACCGCGACTCCCATAACTACCGTAAGCCGTTGGCGGCTCAGGACACCACTCCCGGCATTCATAGGTCTGCCGATGCCGGAGAGTCCGACTGGTCCCTCGTTTTTCGATATCAGCGAACGACGAAACCCAGGCTTCTGACATGGTTCCGATCTCCCGGATCTCTGTCTCTCCTCTCGTGAGTCTGAATCCAGGCTTATCGGATAGATGAATTTCATCGAAACACTCGTCAAGGTGCATGGTTTGGCCATCCTTGCAGACTGGCACCGACTTCCCGTCCTCGATGATGGAAGGGATCGTTGTGATCGGTATGTTTTTTCCCGCTGTGTCCAAAATTCCAATATAAAACCCGTCGCGGCCGGCTTCGCCTGAACTGTCGTTCGGGTTACGAGCGGGGTCGGGCAGTGGACCGTCCCCACCCTTGCCGCCGCCAGACTTACCGCAACCGATCGCAGTCAAAGTCAGGACCAAACCTGCAGTCATTAAACTTTTCATTTAATTTCCCTCACACGAGAATTGATCGGTACAGTCTTCATTGAGCTTCTTGTTTTGTTCCTGGCGTACAGAGGTATCTGACGCAGCATTGTGGTTGAGCCCACGATAGCTCGAACCAAGCTTCGAAATCATAGTCACCACTTCAGGCAGTTCGCGAGGTTTCAAGACTTCGGCACGTTCTTCGATAGACTTGAAGGTCTCACGCGATTGTTCGCCGTAGAAATCCCTCAGATCCTGAGGCAAAGCCGGGTTGTTGAGCGCCGCAAGCATATCGCTTCTGCCTTCGGTCGCCATCCGCTTTGCTGCCATTTTAGCTATGGCGTCGGCAAGCGACTGACACGCCATTGCGCGGTCGGCCACGGGCATTGAATCCAGGTTTTTCACTGTGGCCTCGGTGATATTTTCCTTGATCACCCTCCTCACGAACCGTGCATAGTCATCACCTGTACTCGCTTGGTCAGAGATGATCTTTCTTAGGTCGTTTGTGTTACAGACCGACGCCTTGGAATCGGCCGCAAGGTTTACGATGACATCATCCGGCCGCAATAAATCCTTCGGAAAGAGCCGCACCCAGTAGCCGTCTTTTTTCAACTCGATTTCGCCGAGAACTTTCGACCACATGTCGTAGTTGTCCGATTTCTTTACAAAGGTCAAAAGCGAGCTTAGGACCTGCTGTGTGTTGTTTACCCGTTTTCCATCGAATGGCGACAATAGATTGAGCGCTGCCCCTGCCTGGTTCTGGCATTTCTTTACATCCTGGGCCGATGGATCGCCTGGGCTCTTTGAAAGGCAGTCCGCGAAGGCCTGCGCCTTGACCTCTTTCGCGCCCTTGTCTGCCTGATCATTTATGTAGTTGTCCATGGCGTTACATGCGTTGAATTGGAGATTCAAATCCTCCTGGAGCATCGCCGAAAAATGTCTGACATGAGCGCAGATGTTTGGCTTGTAGTAGCAGACTGCCGCGATCACAACACCACCGTTTGTCAGCATTCCCTTCATCTGCGATGCCGCAGCTCCCAGCTGATCCTTCATGTTTTCAAGGCCAGCGTTGAGACTGGTTTTAAGATCCAGTTTACCGCATTGCAGTGTCGTTCTTACGCGAAGATTGATTCGGCCGACGTTCAGCGCGGCTCTTTTTTGCTGTTCGACCGTCCGCGACGGTCCAAAGAACAGGCCTGCTGCTTCCGAGGAGGAATAGACTTTTGAGTAATCTATTGTCTCGCCCGCACCGAAGGCCCGGCCGAATGGTAATCCAAGGAGAACGTATATAATTATCAGCAATGTCGTTTTCATCGATAGACTCACTTCTTATGGCCAAAAAAATTATTCGGCTTGCTCTATGATTTTGACCTTCATGCCCGGCATCTCGGGTTCGCCAAGATGGATCAGAAAATTTCCGCCAGTGCGGATCGGGGTTCCAGGATCTGCCCTCAGCAGCGGCTTATCACTGCCATTTCTGGACTCAGCCGCGGCGAGGGCGACTCTCGCTTCCTGAAGGCTAAAAAGAACGGGAGAAAGGATCGCATCAAAAAAATCCTCCTGCGACCCTTCCTTTGCAACAGCAGCGGCCTCAGCCGCGGCTGCTGGAATATTTTCTGGCTCCGCAAATGCAAGCGCCGAAAGACTCATGGCAAGGCCAAAGGTGGTGATTGTCTTAAAATTCGTCGTCAACATATCTGAACTCCCTGATAAGGTTTTTTTCTGCTTCGGTCATGGGTCTGAGATTCACCGTCTCGTCTCTAAATCCCATGGGTGCGATCTCCGCGAGGCAGTGAATTGCTATCTGCCATGATTTATGGTTTTCAAAAGCAAATTCTAGCGCCTTGGTGTCGCCCTTATGGTTGGCGGCCATCCAGTAATCGTAACCTGTAGGGACGAAGGTCCCGGTACCCTTCACGCTGTCCCCGAGCCATAAAAACTCCGAAAAGGCTCCCGGAACTTTCATGAGCGATTTCGCGATTTCTGCATAATATGGGTCGGGCAGCATGCGCGAGAGATGCTCTGCTTCTGTGCTGGATGCGATCGGAAAGATCTTCTTGCTCGCCGACGTGTTCCAGGCCGCTGCGCACGCCGGCAGCTTCAGGTAATGTTCGGTGTTATTCGTGATCATAACGCAGGATATGCCCTTTTTCGCAAAGCGCAGCCATGCGTCCTTCACCCATGTTTCGAGCAGTGGATTTTCTCCGCCGAGGTTTACGCCGGCTTCCTCGATCAGAATCATCCCCGGCCGCTCCTGGTTCACGGGATAGTCGATCAATCGCTCGATCTCGTCGATGATGATCATGGTCGCCAGAACCCGGACGGATTTAGACAGCGCTGCCAACTCATAGATCGTTATTCCTGGAGCCCGCTCGTCCGGCAGTTCCTCTGACGCCTGGTCAAAGATCATCGCATATGGGCCGGTACCGTGGAACGGTAGGAGCTTCTCGCGGAGTTTTCGGACGACGCTTTCCGGGGTATCTTTTTTCTCAGCGACGATCGTGAGCTTATTGACAATCGTGCTCATGCGCGGAACGCTCATGCGACCCGATCCGCTGCTATAGCTTCCCGGTTTGCCAGGATCGTTCGATGGCAGATAACTGAGATTCGAAGCCGTAAGATTATCCTGGTAGGTCTCAAGTATCGCATCACCCAGGATTGTTTGTTCGGGACCATCGAGAACCGCATTACAGATCTCGGCGACCGCTACGTTTATGATTCCCACGATTGTCCCAATCCGATCGCCCTTGATCTCGCCCCGGAAAAGGTTCGGATAGCTTGCCGGTGGCGCGTGCCATTTCAGGCCATGGTCTTCGCCAAGCGCTCTGGCGCCGTAGGTATAGGAACACAGTGAGTCCAGAAGGAAGAGCATCAGGTCCGGGTGTGCCGCAAACTCCGAGTTGATTAGGTTCGCCGTATCAAATGATTTCCCGGTCTGCGACCCTCCGTAGACTGCAAGATGCGGGTTCGTCCGTCCGGCTCTTGGATTGATCCAGATCGCCTCGCCCGAACGTGCCTGCATGAGCTGGCAAGGTCTTTTGGCTCCGACCGTGCCACCAAAGATCGGGAGAATGGCACCGATATCATCGGACAGAACGCGCTTGTCTCTCGCAATAAAGGGATCGGTCTTGGGCGAGCTCATGAAAGGCAGTGCCACCATGAAAACCGGGAGTGCCGCATAGTCCTCAAGAAACATAGGTATCGTATCGCTCAGTTCGCGGGCCAGGGCCTCTCCTTGACGTAAATCGCGGGGCGCGCTGGCTGGGACACCGACGTTTCTAAAAAGAACGTGCATCGAGCAGTGAAGCATGACTTCGCCGCCTACGACCCGATCCTCGGCGCTCAGGACATGCCGGCGCTGCCTTTCCTGATAGGGATCGCCGCCCTTGACCTTGTTTGAAAGACCTTCAAGATCTTCCGTATAGTGGGATGGCCGGATATTGACCACACACCGTACCGGGCCTTTTATTCTGAGAAGCCTGGTCATCATTCCGGGATAGACCGAACCAGGCTGCGCACCCCATGAAATCACCTCCCAGCTGTCGGCACCTGTGCCTACACACTCGCGGTCCCAGGAAATGGAACCGTTAAGCACCTGTTTTCTGATCGGTTCTTCCTTCCTGACTTTGGGTTTTGCCGCGTGAAACGCCCCCCGCTTCTCTGCTTCACCATGCAGCGTGCTCCGAAGGAGCGCTACGAGCGCATCCGCGCCGCTCCTTTTCAAAGGCTCTCCAAATCGCGCGACATACATGCTTTCAAAGCTTCGCGCAAAGTCCCGCAGCCGGATCGCGGCTTCGCGGAGGTTCTCTGCCTGCGCTTCGAGCTGGTCAGCCAGAGTTGGCTGCGACTCAAGCTTCATAGGGAGACGTTCGACCCGAAGAGTCAGGTAATATCGGCGCTCGACTAGCGCCGGTCGGTCCCCAGGATCTTTCGCAAGGCGTTTGATCGCCTCGATCCGCTTTTTCATGGCCTTTCGAGCGAAAGTCTGCCGATCATCCCATGTCGGCAGCGGGAATTCATCGGATAGTCGCTGATCGAAAATCACTTGGAATGTCAGCCGTTGGCTCACGATCATGCGAAATAGCTGGGAAAAATCCTCCATCCGCTCCTGCAGCTCTTTTTCCGTCAGGATCTCGTGAGGCAGAGCTTCAATCTCCCACATGGTTCCCACAGCGTCGTCGCTCAGGAGAATGATTTTTCGGCCGTCGTCCTCGAATTCGGTCTCATAGACCAACCGATCCGAGAAACGATCGCCGTCCAGGAGGAGGTATGGCGCCGCTTTTCGTGGCAGAAGCTTTTCACTTATCCTTCCGAACGCATTTGAAGCGAGCGCAGCTGATTTCGCGAGTATCATGACCCTTACATCCTCTCTTATTGTCGGCCGGCTTTTTTAATTCCGACCTTGCCGCTGTCGATAAATGAACCCGGTCCCGAATCGACTTCCGAGAGCCACCGGGCGCCTTCAATCTCTACAAACAGCCAGGTTCCCTGAAGCCACTGGCCATCATTGATTATCTGATCGTAGACCCAGACCTTTTCGATAACCGGAGCGAGCCGAACAGGCATCTGTGGTGCCCGCGCCGGTATTCTGCCTGTTCGGAGGGACGCCATGTCCTTGCTCGCCACGTCTCCCGTATTGGTCCCCTGATCTTCATCGAGACCAAGCCCCGATCGCCGGTTAAGTTCATACTTGCTCTCTGCCATCGTCTGGCATCCCGTGGCCAGGACTACGAGCAATGCCATCGCCATTTTCTTGAATCTCATCGCTTTCCCTTTCAATTTCCTGCCCGAAGATCCGGGACGTTAACGCTGTCGGTGACGATTACCCAAAGATCCTGACCAGACCCAACATTCATTGTGGGTAGCAGCGCCCGCGCCTGCTCCAAATACCAGCTTGTGGTCATTTCCGCTGCTCCGCCGAGTCCTCTTGTGGCAGCAAGCTCGCTGAACTTGCCCTTGAAGTTCTTCGTCACCGACTGGGAACCGAGGGCTCCGTTGACAACGGCCGTTTCGGTATTGGCGATTTCGTAAGCCTCAGACGCGCCCTTGACGACTCCTGAGAGCACAGCTGCCAGGAATACTTTGCTTTGCTTAGAATCAAAGACACCCGTCATGCCGTTTGACGAGTCTTTCCCGGCGACGAAGCCTTGGATTTTTCTTTGGAACGCCTGCTTGTTGTCGCGCACGCATGAAAGCGTATGTGGCGAGATAATGACCCGCTCGATCGAAAGGTCCGCCATGGCCCCACCGATGATCAGACAGCCCTGGAGCGGGATCTTGGTCCCGTTCGGTCCGGTGTATGCGTAGTCAAGCTGCATCAGGACGTTGTACGGATACCTTGCGTTGGCCTGTACACCAGTGAGCAACTTGGCCCTCACCCACGAACCAGCCGGCAAAACCGTCAGATCCGTATCTGAATCTGCGCTAACCGCAAACACTTGAACGCCGCTCGAAAGCCTCTGCGTCGGGGCAGTGAGGAAATCCGAAGCTTTGGTCCTGCCGGGCCTATAGTTACCACTCACGTTCCCGAGGTCATCGCCGAGCTTCGCTGGCGAAGTGGCTACTGCATCAGCGGCTGCGCCTTGGGAAGGAATCATGCTTCCGGCACCAGGGGAATTTCCTTGAGCCTTCCAAGCTTCCAGTTCCTTTTTGAGTTTTTCGTTTTCCTCGCTTGCCGACTGCTGGGACTGCTCGTAAAGCCGTTTGTACTCAGTATCAATCATTTCCCTCGAATCGTTCGGCATCGTCCGTTTCACTTCGCTATCCGGCACAGGAAGCGCCATCTGTGAAAATGCGATACCCGTCGCCAGCGCAAAAGGCGGCAAAAACCAGCGTTTCATGGCTGCTCTCCTCCAATTTTAAAGGGCAGATCGCTCCCGGACGATGGGACGCTGAATTTCTCGGACCTTACCACCAGCCGAAGAGCCGTCACGCAGCTATCAGCTGTAGGTTCGGCCGAAGTGTTGACCGTGCATGGCACTAGACGTTCGTGGTCGGTCTGCAGGAGTATCGCCCGGTTTGGGCTTTCAAAATTCAGCGCCTGCGGATTGAGGGTCACTGGCTCTGAAGTCTTATTGACGATTTTGAATGTGTAGCCAAAGAGTCCTTGACCTTCCCACCGACGAACAAGACTCATTTTCAGCTTTCTGTCATAACCCTCGATGGAAAGCCTTCTATCAATCACAGTTTTCTGAAAACCCTCGCCCGACTCGTCTTTGAGCATCTGTTTCATGAGGGTCACTTCGGTTCCGACAAATTTGCCGCCGCTAGCCACGCCCTGGCGCTCGGGGTAGCGAAGGCGCTGGTGCTTTGGAGCTTGTGGGGTTGCAACGAAACGTATGGAAACCGATTTCCTACCGGCCATGATGAAGGGTATCGTTTCAACTGCTCCGGCGCGTATCGGTTTCACTTTCACGATCCGAATATTCACCGCTTCCCCTGTTTGGTTTACTTCGGTCGCCACGCGCTCGATCGAGAAACTTGCTGAATCCGAGACGACATTGATCGGGAACGGAAATTCCACAAGCGTTCCAAGCTCTCCGTTGACCGTGACACTTGAAACGCCGCCGTCGTGGACGTAGATGTCATCAGCGAACACCGCCGCTGTGCAAAAAAAAGTCAGTATGGTTAAAAAAATCTTCATGCTCGAATGCTCCCCCTTATTTGGTGATCAGTTTTTGGTCTTGAATTTCCTGGGCCGACTCGCGCTTGATATCCACGAGCTCGAACAACCACCAGCGATCCTGTGATATGCTGTTCGTCGTAAATTTCAGCGTCATCTTCTCCCCGTATGGATCGGTTGGCCGTCCCTCCACGTACTTTCGGACGGTGCCCCAGATCTCGACTGTGAAGACGACCATCTCTTCACCTTCAGCTTTGGCCAAATCTCCAGCCACCGTTGGTGAACCAGTCGTGCCACCGACACGCTCACTTTTGCGATCGAATTTTTCAGGCTTTCTGAAGGTAAATTTCTGATCAATATGCCGCGACTGCCAGAGCTTGATATGATCCCGCATGTCCCTGTTGAATTTTTCCTTCAAGGCGGGGTGCATATATTTTTTCAGATCGCTATATCGCTGATCGACATCCTCCCAGTTGGTGTTCCCAAGCTGGGTGGCTATCTCCTGAGCAAACGTGAAAACTGATTCGTCCGGGATCGTGTTCGCGCGGATCTTGATGACATCCGGGATATGCGACGGCACCATGAACGCGTATGGCTTCTCCAATAGTTTGCGAAGATCTGCGTTTTCAAATTTCTGAACTATGATCCCCGTGAGGCAAAGCCCTATGACGAGACCAAAAGAAAGCCGCTCGACAAACATTCTATGAAGGAGTGTGCCCACGACCGAGTCGTGGGGGAGAAGCTTCGCGCTCTCCAGGCGTCTTTCTGCGTCCCGGTTCCTCTTCCATCTCACGAGGCCCAGAAACTTTTCTTCCGCCGCATCGCCGGAAGAAATTGCTGTCAGGTTGATAGGCATACCAATATCCTTTCTCTCAAAGCGTCAGGTCTGTTTTTTTTGGTCTCTTTAGCCTCTCTGGAAGCCCCGTGCTCCAAAGACCGAGATACCAGAGCGAATGTGCGATGATATTTCGCGGCAACGCTCGGACTGTTTTCAAAAGGCTGGGAAGTATCCCAGACGCCAGAAGGAGTAAAAGCCCCGGAATCAGCCAGATCGTGAGAACATACATGCCCGCAGAAAAAGATAGAATTCCGCTCAAGATCTCCGGCTTCGTATAGCCTTGGAAGAAAATCACATGGGCGTCTATCAATGGGTTAGTCTCCCGCTTTGAAAAGCGCCTGTATCTATCAAATGATTCGGGCATGACTGATTCTCCTCGCACGCTTATTCACGTTGCCATTGTCTTATAGAGTTCAACGAAGAGTTTCGGTAGAACTGCCATCAGAACACCGCAGACCAGGACGAAGGCACCAGCCATCTTATCTCCGCGCTCCGCGTTGCCTACCATTTGCCAGCCCTTGACTGCCGTGATAACTCCAAGGACGGGGCAGATAATGATGGACAACACCGCCAGAACCATGTCTTTAGTCTTGTTCATTGTCTTCAAGTCCTTCACTGAATCCGCGTCTCCAAAATCGATATCGACGCTTTGCGCCGCTGCAATGGTGAAGACGGGACCGACGATAGCCAGAAGATTCAGTGCCAGAAAAAATCTAACCAATAATGCTTTCATGTTTTATCTCCCAAAATTGATTTGAAAAAAATCGGTTATATCTTTAAACGTAAGTTTCATAACCATGGTCCATATTTTGATCGTAACCACTACTCCCAGCAGTGGAAAAACTATCAACGTGAGAAGCTTAAAAAATAAATCTTTCATGCTTTGCCTCCTAAAGTTAGTTTTACGTAATCGGTGATATCTTTAAGCGAGAGACTGCCAATCGATTTTTTCGGCTCATGTCCCTTGACCACAAGAAAAAGGGTTGGAGTTACACGCTCGTCGCCTTCGCCGAGTGGGAAATATCCTGACCATTCTTTCGAGTAGGGCTGACTGCTTGGAAACATGGCTGCTCCTCCATCGTCTATCTGGAGCGGAATCACTTTCGCGCCCAGCTCTATCGCTGCCTCAATTACAGGCCGCGTTTGCTGACAGGCATGACACTTGCTCCGATAGATATAGACAATGCCTACATCCTCCCACGCAATTCCATGTTCCTGTTTCTCCGCCAAGACCTTTTGCACAAGGGGAGAACTGCGTGCAAAGTCAAAAGACTTGTCTTTGCGTGACAATGAGTCCAGAAAATTTTCCCCAACAAGGTCCGAGTAATTTTGAAGCTCACCAGCGCCGCCCATAGCCTTGATCACGTCTTCGATGGCCTTCCACTGAGCGTTCTGCCACTCAAGCAACCGCCTTGCGTTTTCCACGCTGGGTTCGCCCGCAAGTTTCAGAAACGGGCGGGGCAAAACCCCGTCAGCGCCATCGGCCCAAAATTCGGGCCGCGAGGGATCGCTATAGACAGACCAGTCGAACGGCAGATGATCAGACTGGTGAGGCCCACCAGCTATAAACACAGGAGAAGGTTCCGCGCTTTTTACTACGGGCTTCTCAATAATTACAGTTTCCTTCGCGGTAGCACCCTTGACCTTCTCGGTCGGTGCTTTCGTGCATCCGGCCGCTATCAACGCGAGCGGGATAACGACTAAGACTCCCTGCTTAAATAAACTGGCGATGAGCTTCTGGTACACTGCATTCCCCCTTTCTGATCCGCTCGAATGCGGACTGTCTTAAATTCCCAACTGTTTCAAACGCGTTTCTATCAGTGACACTTTCATTCCTTCGAATGTGCTCGAAAAGAAGGATTCGTCCTTTGATGCCGGTCCCCTGACATTGGCTGCAGCCAGTCGATTTTCGCGGAACAAAATCGATCGTTTCATTCGGGTATATCGCCGCGAGAATTGCGCTGTGCTCCGGGGCATCGATGCTGCATCCTGGGCAAAGCTTCTTGGGAAGCCTCTGAGCCGACGCAAAGAGGAGCGCGGAGTCGATATGCTCCTGCAGGATTCCAAAACCGAGAAGGCGCGTCACGATTCCTTCGGAATCATTTGCGTGAACCGTTGTCATAACCAAGTGGCCGGTTGCCGCTGCGTGGATCGCAGCCTCTGCAGTTTCCCGATCCCTGATTTCTCCAATCATGATGACATCAGGGTCTTGCCTCATAAGAGCCCGCAGCGATTTGGCGAAAGTCAGCTCTTTTTTCAGACTTATCTGAGTCTGGCTCAAGCCCGATAGCTCGTATTCGATCGGGTCTTCGATCGAATGAATGTTGAGGCTCTCCCGATCCAGGGTACCTAGCGCCGAGTAGAGTAGGGTGGACTTGCCCGATCCCGTTGGGCCAGAAACG
>JBGSTF010000353.1:0-15953 GCA_041736645.1 Oligoflexus sp.
ATTCTTTGAGCTCTTCCACGGGATAAAGGACATCCCCGGAGAATTCTATTCCCCCGACGCTATACTGAATACCCTCTTCCACTTCAAAGGTCAGCCTTACATAACGTCGATCTTCTTCCATGATTTTCACTGGAGTCCCAACATTGACTTCAGCAAAACCTTGATCTTTATAGAGGAAGCTGATCACTTCCGTATCACGCTTGATAAATTCGTCGTTATAAACGGAGCCAGGGGCAGAGAGGTTGGACATGCGGGTATAAGGGCGCGAGAAGAACTTTTCGATGAGATCGGCATCAGAAAAGAAACTGTTGCCCATGATATGAACGTCTCCGACCAGAACTTTGCCACCCTCTTCGATGTTGTATGAAAGTGTGACTTCGTTGTCGTTCTGCGGATTCGGCTCGAGCTTGTACGAGGCTTTGGCGAGATAATAGCCTTTTTCCAGGTATTGCTTCTCGATCATCCGCAGATCGTTGTTGATCGTGCTTTCATTGACGATGGTGAAAACCTTGGTTTCCAACTTGTCTTTAAAATCGTCTTCCTTCAACTCTTCTATGCCGCTGAATTTAATGGCGACAATGGCTGGTTTTTCTTTCACATCTATGATGACGCGAATACCGCCGGAAATGTCTTCTTTGTAGATTTTAATATCGGAAAAATAGCCCAAGTCGTGAAGCTTTTTAATGTCTTCGCGAATGATCTTAGGATCGAGATTCTCTCCTTTGCTGGACTTGATGCTGGTGAGGATGGCATCAGCCTCGACCTTCTTGTTTCCGCGTACGATCAACTCAGATATGCGTTCAGCAGCGCTAAGGCTGGGCTGAAATGCGAGCAGTGGAATTGCGATCAACAGTCGTCTCACCAGGGTCCCCCAAAATCCACAATATTTCCGTCTTCCATCACCACCTGGTAAGGCAGTCTTTTTGCCAGCTCCCCGTCGTGTGTTACGAGAAGAATGGTTACTTGGTTCCGTTGCCCCAGATCGACCAGCAAGGATTCCACCAACTCACCGCTCTTTTTATCGAGATTACCCGTGGGTTCATCCGCCAAAAGAATGGGAGGCTCCATCAGCAGTGCCCGGGCGATGGCCACTCGTTGCTGCTCGCCGCCTGAGAGTTCAGCGGGACGGTGGTTCAAACGATGTCCAAGCTCGACCGAGGCCAGCAGCTTGGACGCTCGATCCCGCAGGGTTCCGCGACTCATGCCTGAAATCAAACCTGGCATCATGACGTTCTCAATGGCTGAGAATTCCGGAAGGAGGTTATTCATCTGGAATACGAAGCCTACAGTCCTATTGCGAAAGGCCGATGCCGCTTGATCACTGAGGTTGGACACATCCTTTCCGTTGAGCCTCACCGAACCAGCACTTGGAGTATCAAGAGTGCCGATCACATGCAACAACGTACTTTTCCCGGAACCAGATCGGCCAGTTACGCCTACGATCTGACCCTTCCGAATTTTGAGGTCCACACTGCGTAAAGCCTGTACTTGCTGCTTCTCGACTTGATAGGTCTTAAAGACACCTTGAAGGTCGATAATGTATGGCGTTTCAGTCACGAATACCTCAATCCCAGGGAAGGGTTCTGCTTTGCTGCAATGACAGCTGGATAGAAAGCGCCGATAATGCTCAGGACCCATGCAGAACCGCAAATAATCATATAGTCGAAGGGTAGAAATCGAACGGGCAAGCTGCGGAGTGAGAGAAGATTCGCTGGCAGTTCAGCGAAGCGAAGCTGCTGAAGCAGAAAGCAAAGACCCAAACCAAGTCCTAATCCCAAGGTAATGCCCACAGTTCCGATGGTAAATCCCTGGATCAAATACAGACGTCCAATATCCCTTTGGGTCATGCCGAGTGAACGCAACAGACTGATCTGCTGTTTCTTGTGATAGACGGTCATCATCATCGTGCCGCTGATTGAAAAAGCCGCGACCAAGACAATCAACATGAGGATGGCCCCCATAGTGTATTTTTCCAGCTGCAAGGCGAAGAGCAGAGCGGAATTGGTGTCTTTCCAGGTTTTCCCAATCAAGCCTTTGCTCTGCTTCAGTCGAGCAAACAGCGCATCGATGTGATAGGGGTCCTTGGTATTCACCCCAACGCCGGTCACATAATCTTCCTCATCCAGCGAGGGGTCATAGTCGGAGAGAAACTTTCTGCCTTCGGAAAGCGACACGACCGCCCATTTAGAGTCGTAGTTGAAGAGACCGGTGTGGAATAAACCGACCAAAACATAGGAGCGGGTGATGGTCCCGCCACTCATAATGGTCGAGGAGGAGGCAGCCTGGGGGCTTAGAACCGTGATTTCATCGCCGATGTCAGCCCCAAGTTGGCCGGCAAGGGCCTCACCAAGGACGATTCCGGGCCATCGACTTTTGTCTTTATCGGTTGTCACCAACGGGGCATGCTCGTTGCCAATATCGTTGAGTCGCCCTTCGATCATGGACGAATCAAAGGCCCACAGCTCACCACCGATCGCAGGGTCAATGCCGAACAGCACGACGGCAGAGAGATGTTTTCCCTGTTTGAGAACAACATCGGCTTGGGTGAAGGGAGCGATGCCCTCCGCGTCGGGGAACATCTGCTGAAAGGAACTGATGGGATATTTCTGTAGGCTGAAACCAGCCACAGCATTTTCGGCCAGGATCTCCATATGAGGCTGACCCTTGAGCATTTTACTTTTCAGATCTTGCTCGAATCCGCCCATCACCGACAGGACCACGATCAAGGCTGCGACACCTATCGTGACCCCTAAGACAGAAAAACTAGTCATGAAGGACAGCCCTTGCCGTCCCTTGCGAGCGACTAGATAACGCCATGCGGTCCACTGAATAAAGCTAAAACTGGCTCGATCTGCCACGCATTCATCCCCGTTTACCCGAGGCGATTATGCCGGCGACCCCGAGGTTTAGGGGACATAGTATGTTGAGTTCCCGGTATTTTTCAAGGATTGGATACAGGAACTTACGGGTGTCTCTGCATTTCCTAAGCTAAACTGTCAGAGGAGACCCTGTGACTAACGGTGATTCGCTCTTGGCTTCTCCCTTTCGCTCCACTAATCTGCTATAGTGAGGGTAGCTAAGCCATTGAGCATAGGAAGTGCCATGTATAGAGTTTTGATCGTCGATGACGACCAAGAGCTGGCCCAAGTGATCCAGGACAAGCTGAAGGACCTTGGAGATAGTCTGACCGCTTCCGCTGGTTACGAGGCTATCAATATTCTCGAAACTCAAACGTACGATCTAGTTGTCTCTGACTATAATATGAAAGATGGTGATGGAGCCTCGCTCGCCCACTACTGCGTGAATCACGGGATTCCAGTCATTGTGGTTTCTTCATTCCCGGAAAATCATATCAAGCCATATCTGCCGGAAGGTGTTGAATTTATTAATAAATTTACGGCTATCCGGGGTAAGTCTTTGGAGGAGCTGATCCTCCAAAAACTGTGCAAAAAACCCGCTTAGTGTCGTCTTAGAATGTCCAAACTTGTTCCTGCACGGCTGGGGTTGCTTGCCAACCAAGCTCTTTTTCGATCCGTTGCGCCCATGCCTTTTGGGCTTCAGGATTGCCATGGTTAACGAGAACCTGGGACGGTTGGCTTTGAAACTTTCTTAGCCAAAGAATCATATCCTCATAGTCAGCATGGGAAGACAGATTGTCCAAGGTGACAACTTCAGCTGCCAATTCAACTTCGACATGATGGATGCGCAAAGTCTTGAGTGAGCCGCTATTGTCTTGCAGAAAGCGGCCTTTGCTTCCTTCTGCCTGGTAACCTGTAAAGATCAACATATTGCGGGCATCGCTGAGTCGCTTTTTCAAATGATGGAGCACGCGTCCACCGCTCAGCATCCCCGAAGCCGACACTACAATGGCCGGGCCATCCATCATGGTCGCCAGCATCGATTGATCGGTGGTTTGCGAGATTTCAAACTTCTTAGGAAAGAAGCTATCCGGATCGCTCAAAAACGAGCTGCCGATGATCTGGTCCTCTTCTCGACTAAAAAAGACCTCCAAAGCCTTTTCTCCCATCGGGCTATCCAGGATGACAGGAACTTTGGGAATCAGGCCGGCTCGCTCCAGATAGCCGATCATATAGATGACTTCTTGCGATCGTCCCACGGCAAAAGCTGGAATAACAACCACACCACCTCGGTCCAAGGCTCTCTTCAAATGTTGGCCGAACTCGTGGCAGCAATCCTCGCGGGAATGCAGACGATTGCCATAGGTCGACTCGATGACCAGCACGTCGGTATCTAAAACGGCTTCGGGAGCCTTCAGGATCATCGAGCGTGTGTGGCCGATATCGCCGGTAAAGGTGAAGGTTTTCGAACTCTGGTCGGCAGTGAACATCAGCTGGGTGATGCTCGCGCCGATGATATGACCAGCTCGCCTATAGCGCAGGCTGATTCCTTGACCGATGTTGAGCCATTGGTCGCGTGGTTTAGCTTGAAAAAGTTTTAAGACAGACTCGGCATCATGAACGGAAAACAAGGGTTTTGGGTTCTCATGATTGGAGTATCGGGATCGTTCCGCATAGTCGGCCAGCTCTTCTTCCAGATGAGCTGAATCCATTAAAATGATTTGGGCGAGTTCGTAGGTTCCTTCCGAGCAGTAGATCGGACCGCGAAACCCCTGATTATAGAGTCTAGGCAAGTATCCCACATGATCAAGGTGCGCATGCGTGAGAACCACGGCATGAATGCTGGCGGCCTCGACTGGCAGGTTCGACCAATTGAGTTGCCTGAGTTCAGCGGGGCCTTGAAAAAGTCCGCAGTCGATCAGCAACTTCTGCTTGTGAAATTCCACCAGAGTTTTGCTTCCGGTCACGCCTGCATAGGCTCCCAGAAACTGCAGCTTGATTGGATCTACCATCTCCATCACTCCTGTAATTCAATTCTTCTTTCTGAAGATTACCTGGAACTCAGGCCTCTGGGAAGAAGGTTGACCTCAGGGCTGGCTTCGCGTAACAGGTTGCTAGAAATCGACGCCCTGACGGACCGTCAAACCAGGAGTTGGGATGAACTTTGAGAGCTTCAATCAGACTTGGCAGCAAACTCGATTGGCCGTATTGGGTGTCCCATTCCCAGTCACAGTGGCCCCTATGGTGGGTCTGAGCCACGTGGCTTTTCGCCATTTGATTCGGCTTTATACCCCGGAAGGTTTGAACCCCCTTCTCTTCACGGAAATGCTCTCGACCCGTCGTTTACCATTTGAACGCATAGACCAGGTGGACGAATTGCGGGTCATGGACCAGGAGAAGCACTTTGTTCCGCAGCTGCTTGGGAATGAAGAAAGTTACATAGCGCGGTCGATCGACAAACTGATGCCTATCGAGCCTTGGGGTTTTGACATCAATATGGGGTGCCCGGCTCGGCAGCATCTCAAACACAACTGGGGGGTTCGTCTCCTCGGTGATGCCGACTATGCGGCCAAGGTCGTAGCGATGACCAAGCGCCATTCGAGTCGGCCGGTGAGTGTGAAGATGCGCTGTGGTCAGGACAAGTCCGATCCCGATTTTCTGGAGCGCTTCACGGATGCATTGGAGCAAGCGGGGGCCGATTGGTTGACGATTCATGCTCGGACTCAATCGCAAAAACATAAGGGCGCAGCGGATTGGAGTTTGGTGACGGATTTAATCCCTAAGCGATCGATTCCAGTTGTGATCAACGGCGATATTCAAACGGCAAGCGATGCCTTGCACCTGCTCTTGGACGTGGGAGTGGACGGCGTGATGATTGGTCGAGCAGCAACGGCGCGACCTTGGATCATCTGGCAAATTGCGCATAAATTGGGCTATTTAAAAGCGCCCACAGCTTTCCCGGGTCAGCTGCCACCTGCGACAGCTGACGAAGAAGGGCTATGCTATTTGCAAGCGATGCTACACTACTGTGAACTTTTGGAGCGATACTTTGATAATGAGGATAAGAGCCTACGCCGCCTGCGCTTTCACGTCATCAACTCGTGCAAATGGCTGGAGTTTGGTCATGCCTACTATTCGCGTTGTATGAAAGCCAAGAGTTTGGCTGCAGTCAAAGAGATGACTCAGCATACGATGGAGAATTTTCAGTTCCCAATGAATCAGCGCATCAGCTTACTTTAGTGGTGAAGGCATGGTAAATATTGCATTGCCATGCAAACTTCCAAACCACAGCTGGTCGGCCCTTTCTTCCACCGATGTAATTCCTGGAAGGCTTTGGCCTTCGGGATCATGCAATCCTTGCAGCCAACGTCCCGTTTGATCGAAAGCTGCCACGAGCCCGTATGATCTTGCTTTAGGCATGATTTGTTCTGGTAGGCCAGCAAGCAAATCTTTAAAGAAAGGTTTTGGATGCAGGGTATCCAATAAAGGGCTGCGCAAACTGATCATGGCTACCCAGGTATGCCCATTATTTTCTCGACTCAAGCCATCTGGAAAACCAGGCAAATTATCCATGAAAATACTATCTTTTCCAGCATCTGGTCCGGTGAGCTGGAACTTACGAATGCGGTAGCGCGAGGTCTCGGTCACGAGCAGGTAGGAGTCGTCGTCGGCTAGCGAGAGACCATTTGCAAAACCGAGACGATCGAGCAACAGTTTTATTTCGCCTGATCCGGGATTGAATTGAAACACTCTGCCCCGCTCCACTCCCTCTAGAATATCAAGCAAGTACTGGCCCATTGCATATTTGCTCGTAGCTTCGCTGATATACACCAAACCACTTCTGGCGACCTTGACATCATCAAGGAGTCCAAATTTTTGGCCTTGAAAGGAACTGAAAAGCTGCTCGGCTTTGCCTTGTGGATTGACTCGCCAAAGTCCAGAGCCATCGACACAGGCATAAAGATTTTGAAAAAGATCGAAGTCCAATCCGAGCACTTGCCCGGGCAGCTTGGCAAAAAGTTCCATCGCTCCTGTGGCACTTGTTCGGTGGATGGAACCATCGAGCGAACCAGCATAGACTCGTCCACTCGCGTCAATGGCAATTTCTTCAGGGCCATTCCAGTGGCCGGGGTCAACCGGTCGAGCTTTTTTCAGTTCTTGGTTGGGCGGAAGTGTATTCAGAAGACCGGGATTTTGCGGAGGGATCCAGGCTTGGGATGCGAATCCGTGAGGGCGACAGGCGATGGAACTCAATGTCAGGGCAAGGCTCAAACAAGATAGGGAAGGCAATCCTGACATTGTGTGCTCTTTAGAAGGGGATTATCGGAAGCCTGAGATTAGCATTGAGTTGAAGGATCTAAAACAAGTTAATCCAGGCGCAGCAGCATTTGCCGAGCTTTTCAATTCGGTAGCATTTGAATTTTAGCTAAATTATTGCTGGAAAACACCGTTTCTTTGCGTTCGATGCGCAGAGAGTTTGCAGAGCTGATGATAGCTGCTTCCAACATGATGTGATCCTGGAGAATATTGGTTGGACCTGTTGGTCCATTGACTACCGAGCTGGTTGATTGGCTTGCGCAGATGGCGGCGCCAACAATATTGAATGCGAAGCGTCCTCCATTGAGATTTGGAGTTTCTGTTGGATATTGTGGCAGTGTCACGCTAGGGGGTGGATTGAGGACCGTGATATTGAGAACGGGATAGGTACCTGCTACGCAGTCGAGAGCGCGCATGCACTGCGTTCTATTGTTAGTTGTTGGTGAGGGCAGGTTTTCCAAAGAGCCTTTGCTAAAATTGATTCCATTCGGCCCGTTCGAGTATTTGCTCATGCTTGCAGGAAAAGTTTTACAGCTGCTGCCATAGCGGACGCTATAGGAAGCACCGCCAGGAGCCAATCTTTTGATCGTAAAGCTGAGACATATAGGGTTGGTACAGAGACTCACAAGCTGATTGATTTCACGGAATTTTAAATCTTTGTCCAGAAAATGGTTGAGACGACTCAATTCGGCTTGAGCTGAGCTCTTTGCGCTCAGCTCAGCATCGCTTTGAGTGACTCGATTATAAAAAGTGCTAGCAAAGTAGCCGACGATCACGAAGATCCCCATAGCTATGAGCAACTCAACGAGGGAGGTACCACTTTGCAAGTCGCCATCTCTGGATCCTTCCGATCTTTGCATTTTATCGCTCCTGAGCTGTCGGATATGGTCTTTTCGGAAAGATTGTTAGAGAAGATGACTGTTCTTTCAGTTTAGCAAGCTTTTGTAAATTAAGACCAAAGAAATGGTTATGGTAAGTTTTGTGTCATAATTGACAGTTACGGCTTTTGGGGAGCGGAGCTTTGCTCTTTAAAGTCACTAGCAACTCTACGGAACTATTGGCAAAAACAGCATAAATCAAGTTGTTAGTGGCTTTGGCCGATCAAATATACAGTCAATTTTGGAGATATTGCATGCTATTCAATAAGCAAGTGCCTTTTGGCCTTCTGCTGTTGCTTCTCACCACTGCCGCCTGTAGCAACAGTGGTTCCGAGGTGGAGCGTCGATCTGTCTCCAAAGCGGCTGTCTCCACCAAAGTCGACGCGCCTTCCAACACTGCCAATGCCACCCCTGACTCTACAGGCGATACAAGCTATGGCACCATCGACCCCAATTTCAACCCCGAAGATCCAAACACTTTCGCCCGTAAACCCGGCGTGAATTTTCCAGAATTGGCTTTCACTGTCACCGATGTCCCCACTGGGCCAAGCGATCACTATAACTTCAACCTCACCGTAAAAGCTGATGCCAGCATCAGTCACTACGCATATAAGTTAGATTCCAGTAAAAGCTGTGACAAGACCGGTGGATATACAGTCGCAGAAGCCAAAAATCCAATAGCCGCAAGCCTTGATAAATTACCTATGGGGCCCATCTTTCTGTGTGTCATCGCTTTTCATTTTCCTACCAAGCAATGGCAAGACATAACCAAGGCTTTGTCGTTCAATTGGCAAAAGGTTGCCTTCAAACGCACGATCGATAGCTACTACGAGTTTGTCGACACCCAGTGCAAGAGTACAGCCCGCATCACCGCCAAACTCACGATCGAAGGCGACAAAGGCAGCTATACTTGGAAACGTGTGGCAGCCCAGGGTTGTCAATCGGATCAGACCACTTACTCCGATGCCATGTCGCTGATTCAAGTCACAGAGAAAGATTTGCAAGGTGCTTGGCACGAAGGCGCCGTGGTTGCGGGTTGGTTTAAATTTACCTGGACCAATGCCGAAAGAACCGCTTTCAAAGGCACTTGGGGCTATGGCGAGCCAGGCGTGAAAACCGAGGGCGTGTGGAATTCCGCCGGCAATTGAGTCCCCGGCAAAGATTGCCGCGTTCTGGCCGTTCCCTGCTCTCTTCATGGTACAATGATGAAGTCCGGGAACAGCTTGGAAATTGGAGTCCAATTATGGCCAAAGCACCAGCCAAACGTAGCAGCAAAAAGACTAAAGCTTCGAAAAGCACCAAGAAAACTAAATCGAACCCTATCAGAAAAAAAGCCGAAAAAACCGCCAAAGCAGCGAAAAAAACTGCGGTGAAAGCCGCCGGAAAAGCCCGCAGCTCGCTTAAGAAAATGCTCGCCCTTGCAACAGCGATCGTGCGGGGCAAAAAGAAAAGCAAGACCTCAACTCAAGCCAAATCTCCAGCCAAGAAAAAGAAAAGCAAAAAAACCAAGAAGAAAACCAGCTGAAGTCTGCTGATCCTTACAAGCGGGACAAGTTGTGACGAGGCTCATACCCTGCCTTAACGAGTCTCTGGTGCCTAAAGCGCCAGAGACTGGCTAGCTTTTCCTCAACAGCCTTTCTATAATAGAAGGGAACCTGAACACCTCTCATCCGGTGGATGCCATGCACTCTCTTCGACTCTGCGCCCTGGGTTTGGGTCTTTTGGCAGCGTTCAGGCCCCTCCTAGCAGCGCCCTGCGCTGTCCCAGGTTACGATCCGGAACCTTGGAATGATCCGCCAGCAAGCTACGATGCGGCTGATCAACGTCTCATTGATTTTATGCAAAAGCCCAGTCGCCCGGACGGCAGTCTCCAACCCGATTGGCAAACAGATGCCTTCGTGGTGGCCTATAAAGATAAAATTCAAATCGAAACCTATTTCAATGGCTATAACGCCGATAAGAAGCACATTCTTTGGTCGGGAACCAAAAGCATCTTCAATGCTCTCGTGGGGATTGCCGTGGGTGATGGCAAGTTGGATTTGAACAAATCACTGGCCGACTATCTGCCCCGATTTCCCCATCTGAAGGACGTGAAAGTCGACCATGTGCTGAGCTATTCATCAGGACTGAATTGGAAAGAGGCCTATGAAGAGAACCTGCTCCCGCATCAATCCTCTATCACAGCCCTGCTCTATGGATTGGGTCCTAAGAGTATCGAGCATGCCCTCCTCCCCTACCGACCGAAAAACCCTCCCGGCACAGTGTGGGCTTATTCCAGTGGCGACACCGCCTATCTTTCGATTCTCCTCAAGCAACTCTATGGCCCAGATTATCGTGATTTGCCTTGGAAAAGACTGTTTGAACCCTTAGGCATTCGTTCGGCGACGATCGAGGCTGATGCCGAAGGGATTTACTATGGGCCATCCTATGGCTATATGAATGCTCGAGATTTTCTGCGCTTTGGTGAGCTCTATCTGCACGATGGTTGCCTCAAAGGCGAAGCTTTGTTGCCCGCCCGCGGCAGCATTCCTGGCTTCGCCCATTTGTCTTGGACGGAACTGACAATGGCTCCCACCACAGCTGTGCTCAATCGCATGAAAGGTAAAAATCCCTGGCCTGATCAAGGCGGACGGCATTTCTGGATCAATCTGCCTTCTGATCTGACCGGCAAAGCTCCCCCCTATGCCAACGCACCTGTGAATATTTTGATAGCCATGGGCCATTGGGGACAAAGGCTCTATATTATTCCGGCCTGGAATATGGTGGTGGTTCGTTTTTCTAATGATCGAACGCAAGAGTTCTGGGCAGAAGATCACTTCTTCGCCCAACTCTCGCAGTGGCGGCAAGCCAAGGGATTTCTATGAAACGATGGATCGCCTTAGTTCTGGCTCAAGTCGCTATCCTCGCCCTCGTGTTTTGGCCTGATTCCTACACCGAGTTGCGTATCTTCGATATTCTCAGCCTTGGCACCGGCTATCGGGCTAAGGAAATGTGTACCTGCATGTTCGTGTTGGAACGCTCTGAAGAAATTTGCAATCTTGGGACGAAAGATATCTCGCTCAATGCTGCCTTTAACGTTGATCTGCAAAAGAAGTCCATAGTGAGCAGCTATCAATGGCTGGGATCAGCGTTGCCGCTGTTTCCTTCGGAAGCACTCTTTCAAAATGAAAAACTCGGTTGCCTGTTACAAAGATAAGCTCAGAGCCTCTCCAGAGTCGGCACATGAAACTTTTGGCTCTGCTGCCGATTGAGGATCACAATCCATATTTCATCCAAGCTCTTCGGTGCAAAAGGCAAACTCAGCAGTCTTTTTGATCCCTGGCTTTGGCTTTGAGCAATTGCTTCGGATGCAGAAAGCGGTGCTTCTAACATGGCCTCCGGAGCATACTTGGGAAAAATTTTAAGCTGAGTTTGCTCGCCTTCGGTCTGCAAACGTAGGACATATCCCCCTGGTGAAGGACGAAGTCCTTTGAACTGCATCACATAGCTTGCTTGAGGCAGTTCCCCCAGCAGCTCGCCTGTGGTGCTCGAACGAAAACTTTGCCAGAGACTATCAACATCAGCGTAAATATCGGATGGGTAGCTATAGTCTTCCGGCTTGAGCCATTGATTCTCGTAAAACTCCCAAAGTCCGCCCAATCTCACACGGGAGCTAGTCTCAGTCCAAAACGACAAATTCAGAATGCGCCCTTCACCCCTGGCATAGCCCGGGTGAAACGATAGGACACCAAGCAGCATCACGACTCGGAACCCAGGGCAGAACTTGCAATTATGGATGAGAGGGTTGAGCATGCGCAAATTTCCCTTTGAAATTCCGGGAGGCCCTGGCAAGAGCTGCCAGGGCAGCTTCCTCTCTATTGTATCGCACTGCATGTTTGACAGGGAGTGGGCTTCTAGGCAGAAAGATCCTGCAGCTAGAGACCAAAGCCGCTCGGAACCCAGAAAAAAACCATTCGTAGGGCGGCCCTTGTTCCTGTAAGAATGGAGACATCTGGACAGATGAGCGGTTCAACATAGGAATAGATGTCTATGGGGTCACAAGCCCTTTCCCGAAGAATACTGTCTCTCATTCTGGCCACCTCGACGCTCATCACGACCGTCCTGACCTGTATCAATCTGTATCTCGACTATCGATCCGAGCTTGGCCTGCTTGAAAATGCCTTTCATCAGTTGGAACGATTGACCTTAAATCCACTGAGCGCAGCCGTCTGGAGCTTTGACGATGCGCAGATTCGCAAATTTCTCGAAGGCATTGTCGCCACCGGCGACTTTATTGAAGTCAGTGTCAGCGACATCGATGGTTCGCCACTCTATGTGATGCAGCGCCCTTCCCATCCAGGTCCTGGTTCCTGGTGGGAAAAACTGGTGGACGACCCCAAAGTCACCCGTCGCTACAGTCTTAATTTGCAGCAAAATCCTGAGCCACCTCGGATCGTTGGTTTCTTGACCGTCAAAGCTTCGAAGATCAATATCATCGAACGCCTCATGGAAAAGCTGCAGCTCATCTTCATCATGCAAGGCATTAAAACCTTGCTCATATCACTGATTATTTTGGCTATTTTTCAAAATCATGTGACTCGCCATCTCATTCAAGTGGCGCATTATTTAGAAAATTATCGGCGCAATGGCTTTCGAATGGATCATGTGCTGCAGCTTAAGAGGCGTTCCAGTAAACAGGACGAATTGGATTCATTGGTCACGAGCTTGAACATTGTGGTCAGCGAGCTCGACCGTCATCACGAGCAGAACGCCCAAAGGTTGCAGGCTACTGAGCGCGAGCTGGAAACACAAAGAATCAATGCTATTCAATCAGCGCGACTGGCGAGTCTTGGAGAAATGGCCGGTGGTATTGCTCACGAGATCAATAATCCACTAGCGATCATCATGGCCTCGGCGCAGCGACTTTCCCGCGAACTCACCCGTCAAAATTTGGATCAAGTGCAAAGGTGTACCAACCAAATCCTACAGACTGGAGATCGGATTGCTCAGGTGGTCAGCAGCCTGCGCAAACTTTCCCGAGACGGCAGCAACACGCCGCGGACCGAATTTCACGTTCGGCAGTTGATCGATGAGGTGATGGGCATTTGTGAAGAAAAGATTCGCCGAGCCGGAATAAAACTGGTCATTGACCTGCAAGAGGACCTCATACTTTCCGCCAATGAAGTAGAACTGTCGCAGGTTTTGTTCAACCTGCTCAGCAACGCTTGCGATGCGATTGCCGAGCAGTCCGATCCTTGGATACAGCTGATCGGGCGGCGGCAAGGGGATGTTTTTAATCTGTCTGTGGTCGATTCGGGAAGCGGAATTCCTGCCTCTTTAGCGGAACGTATCATGGAACCTTTTTTCACGACCAAGGAATTGGGCAAGGGTACTGGCCTGGGTTTGAGCATCTCTTTGTCGATTGCCAAAAGGCATGGCGGGGATCTGCGTTTGGATAAAGATTCACCCCATACCAAGTTCGATCTTCTGATTCCTCTCCGTCCAGCTTAGATGCTGCGATCCCTTTCAGCTGGCCGAGCGATTCAAACTGCTTTCACCTGCATACTTATCGGCTTCCTTGCTGCAGTCCGGCATGGACTTTTTTTCGCCATCCAAAGAGCAAAGAGTGGTTCGCACATAGTAGTAGTCGAGAATCTGCTTATAGGTCCACGCGCGCTGAGCCGCTAGGGCTGCCGCTCCCTGCTGGCTCATGCCAACACCATGACCATTGCCCAAACCTTTGATCAGAAATTGACCGGCTTGAGCGTCTTTTTCAATCGAGAAAAGATTAGACGGAAGACCGGCAACAACCCGCTTAAAGACATTGATGGAAATCAATTTATAGCGCCCACGCTGATCGATCACAGCAAGAGACCGAACACGACCGGTTGGGGTACGACCCACCACAGGAACGACCACACTCCGCACCGTTCGCTCCAATTCCAAACTGCCCAGCGCATGCAACTCTTGAGTGATCTGCTGCAGAGTAAAGCTTCGTTCCCACACAGTCTTGCTGAGTTCCATGTCGCTGACTTCCGAGCGAGCCACAGTGAAAGGCACGGATTGGCTCCATACAGCCAAGGCTTCTTCCGTCTGTCCGCCGCTGTCAGCATGGTAATAGGCCTGAATCACTTGGCCGTGATAGGTCAGGATTTGACCTTCCGTCTCGCGAACCGCAAGATCGGTCCTTTCGGACTGTAAACTGGAGCCGGTGAAGGCCTGGAAAGCTATGGTATCATCGACATCCCAGATGCGGGCTGGCTCAAAGCGTCTTGCAAAGACTAAGTGATAGACGGCATAGGTACGGGCGGCCACGGCCTGGGTCTTCAGCGCTTCCATGGCCCATTCACGATAGACCTCCGACGGCACGACCCCACGCAGGTAGTCTCGAAGCGGTAAGAGATTGACTGCTTCCAGCAGCTTTTTACCAGAACTATCTGTGATGACACGAACATAAAGGCGCCCTTCATAGTTGAAGTCGGGCGCGCCATTGGCTCCATGGCGCTCGAGACGGAAACCCTGTGGACAATGGATCATTACAGCATGGGGCATCTCAGCGGCATTGAGAGCCAGGCTGGACTCTTTGCTGGCAACTGCTCCCTGGGCGACAGGACGATCATTGCTGGCCTTATATATAGAACATGGACGTTCCGATCGGATCGTCAAACGATCCCGGACCAAATCAATACCTTGAGGTTTGTAATCGCGTTCGTGAGGGAACACTTTCACCCGAATGATGGTTTGCGATGTAATACGCTGCGAACCCAACTGCAACATCACCTGAGACGCTTGATCCAACACAGCAGCAGTAAGCTTTTTGGTGTTCAGTAGACTCAGCGCTAAGAGCGCAGAGGCCATGACTATCAAGTCTTTCATGATTTTTACCTCGGTCTGACTCCAGTGGCCGTCCTAATAGCATGCGAGCGGCCGCAAAAGCAAGCACTCGCTCGATCAAATCGCGATATATAGCTAAAATGATTGATTTTTTAATATTTGCCAAATTAGACTTGACTGGAAATTCTGACGTATGTATAAACGACTTGCCTGATCTAAGGCTTTTTACTCAGTGGAGATGACTATGCTGTACGCCGAAACTTTGTCTGTTCCTGCTAACCAAACTGAGTGGCGCGACGAGAGCGCCCCAAAACTGATGGATACCTTGGACCGTTATATGATCGCCAACATCGGCGAGGACATGACCCTCGAGGATTTGTCCCAAGCGGTTAAAGTTTCCAAGTTTGCTTTGACCCGTCTGTTTCATAAGCATTACAAGCAGGCGCCTATGCGTTGGTTGTGGTCATTCAGAGCCCACCTCGCGCGCGACGTGATCCAAATGGATCTGGGCTTGCCGCTGATGGACGTGTTGACCCTTTGTGGTTTCAACAGCCCTCAGCACTTCTCGCGGTTCTTCCGCAAGACCTTTCAGCAGACGCCTTCGACCTTGCTCCGCAATATCAACAAAGAGCCGACCGGCCCACGCGACGTGCAACGCTTGCAGCAAGAGCTTTACGCAGCCTTTGATAAGGTTGTGATCGCCTCCCTGGAAAGCTACAAAGCCAGCTTTCAACAAGCTTCGACCCCGGTTTGATACGGGGCCTATCCTGCCCATTTGATCCTATCGAATATTCTCGTAACTCATAGAGGAGCCCCTTCCCGGGCTCCTTTTTTTATCCCTACCTGCTTCGAAGCTTTCTAAAAATTCCAACTCGATTGAACTCCCCTTGCTTTTTGGGCTGCGAGCCTTTGGCTTTTCCGCTACTATTATGGCCAATTCCTAGTGAGAAACTTTGAGCCTTTTCCCGTTTGAGGTACACGTATGCGCTTCCCTTCATGGCTGGTCCTGGTGACCACGAGTTTTCTCTTGAGTAACTGCTCCCTCAGGTCCATGGCTGTTCAGCAAATGGGTGAGCTGGTGGCCAGT
>JBGSTF010000336.1:0-5341 GCA_041736645.1 Oligoflexus sp.
TGGGGCCCGAAACATCTCTAATTTTTTCCACCCGCACCATGCTGCCTTTAGGATCTGAGTAGACCACTTTATATGGCCCTGCACCTATTGGGGTATCTTTGAAGGTATAGTGGTCGTCCTTAAAGCTCGATATCGGCGCCAGTGGTGGCAGCTGAGGTCCAAGAGCGTATAGGAATCTTGAGGATCCTGTAGGCACGTAAACATCCACAGTCTTATCGTCGATTACCTTGATGCCCTCTGCCATGCCGGACTTGAATTTCATGCCTGGCTGCAATTTTGAGATGCCCTTAATGAACGCCAAAGGAATTCGTTCATTTACGGTTGGTAGTGTGGTAATAAAAGGCTTAACCAGAACGTACTCAAAGTCATACGCACTGATTTTGGTACCATTGTGATATTGTCGCGTAGCATCCAATTCCAACCTGTACTTGTGTGCTTTACGATCCCACTCCCAGGCTTTGATGTATCCTGGTTTGATATCCAGGTTGTTTGTTATATATAGAGCCGGTCCATGGACAGCGTTATTGAATGTGGCCCGCGCGTCGCCATCCTGGAACGCTAACCATGGCTTAAGCCCACTATTTGAAAACTGGATTCGTACAAGATCTTGAGAGGAAGCCGATTCTGTTGCTTTAGCATCTGCAAGCAGGGCCATAGAGCCACATGATAACATCAAACTTGAGATTAGAAGAACGTTCTTCAACATCACCGACGACCCTCCCAGGGCTATTTTGAAATAGGCAATCATCCTATCGATTAGCGGCGCGAGATTTTTTCACAATTGGTTTTTAGGTTTTTCTTTCTGCTTCCCGCCGTCTTCGCCTTGATTTTGCCTGGCTGAATGCATACCAGTCAGCTCGGGTGGCTTGCAGTAATTCTTGGTATGGTTCAAGATGTCAAAGAGCACAACTTCGAGTCCTTTTATTTCCAGAGTCTCCCACTCGTACGCGTTGAAGTCGAACCCTTCGATGCTGGAACACTCATCCAGCGCAACGTGCTGCACGTAGTCGCGCATGATTTCTTTCAAACGATCATAGCGAGGATCTGTTGAGGGAGCATCTGCAAAGGCGCTGGCGCAACCAACCGTAGCCATTGTTAACATTGCATTATTCAATACAGACTTCATTTCCATTACTTCATCTCCTTAGTGTTGTATTTTTCAAGAAGACTTGGGGCAGTCCTCAGAAAATTTTTGTTGTGCTCACGCCTAGAGCAGAGTTCGTGCCAGCCTCCGAACTTTCTTGGAATCAAGCCGTCTTGGCATGAAAATTAACCTATTTTAGGTAAACTATCCGATCGCTTTGATCATACTTGCGATTTGAGCAGTCGTAATGCCTGCTTTGAACTCAGCGACCACTCGGGAGCCATTCACCGATTATTGGGACTTTCTTAGCTTTCCACGAAAGCTTCCAGCTACGGCGTTCATGCGTTAGCCCCTTCGTCTACACCGAATAGGTCGGAATTGTCCAGGGCTTTCAATGAACCTGAAAACGCTATCAGGTAGGGGTTTTACGCCGTTCGGAGCGGCTCACTCCTTGCGGCGGTTGGTGTGTTGTTTTGGATGGGTAAAGTAGAGAATGGATCGGGGATAGCCGAGGGTGGCCAGACCCATCAGCAAAGACTGGACCAAGACCAACCCACCCGGCTCAGCCATATTCCACCAGCTCACACCTCAGCACGGAATTTGGAGGCGATCGCCTCCAGGGCTTCGTCACTTGGGTTCGTGACTGATGGACCCTCATACTCATCCCTCTCTGTCACCATTCAGACCCGTGCCTTCTGAGGATCAACGCTTCGTCAAAACCTGGGAACTCACAGGAAACCGGCAAAGCCGCTGCAGGTAGCAGCTTACTCATCAACAGGCAATTGCTGGAAAAATACCGATGGCATGACCATTGCTCAAAGGCGCTGCATCTGACTTTGGAAGGAATAGACAATGAAAAAATCTTTTTTTTGGATCCTCGCTACAGCACTGTTTACCTCGTCGATTGCATGGGCCTGTCCGGACGGACAGTATGAAATGTGCGTTCTCCCAAGGCCATGGGGCGGATGCGCTCAGAAGGTTTGTGTACCTAATGGCGGAACGATCATCGACGGAGCATCGGATGGACTTGCTGATCTGAACCAGGGCGTCATTCGCCTTGGAAACGGAGTCGTCAATGCTCCAGCACAGGTTGGAAAAAGTCTTGGCCGCGTGGCATCAAACATTGACTGGAACAAGGTCGACTGGGGCACTGGCCTCCTGATTGTTTCCGCTATCGCCAATGGTGCTGCATGCCTCGCGTCTGACGGAGCATCACCGGGTCAGGGGATCGACGGAGCCACTGTTGGGTGCAGCGAAAACGCATGCGCTTGCGCTGGAATCAGCCTTGCCATGGCTGTAAAAAGACGATCGAATATGAGTGATGATGAGAAGGCAAAAACTGAGGAAATGGTAAACAACCCGCAATTTGAAGCAATCCTTCAGCGCCCGGAAATTATTTCCGCGACAACTCATCAGCTTTCCAGTATGGGCATCTACCGGAGGCAGGTTGAACGTCCCGATCCTCGCCCATGTCCAAGATGTATGGTGCCTTGATTTTCAATCATTGGAGAATAATATATGAAACTGATGACTCTTGCGATTTTTCTTCTTTCCGCAAACGCATTCGCAGCAACCGAACTGCAGCTCGGCATCACAAGCCTTGACGTGAAAACCAGCGCCAAGGTCGAGGGCGAAGTGTCCACTGCCAAGCGCAAAGGAACTGGCGGCCTTGTTGGGCTTAACAGCCAGCTGACCGAGGATCTTTCTCTTGGCATCCGCTACGGATACGCCGACGTTGGAAGCGACTCCAAGTTTTTTGACCGCAATCTGAAGGTACTGCCGTCGTTCAGTCTTTACCGTTTGAATGAGCATGGCGACATCTACGGCTTCGGCGGTATCGGTGCGCATAGCATTCTTTTTAGCGGCAAGGCACACAACGCCTATACCGGCAACGTAGGGTTAGGATTCAAGAGTGACCTCGGAGCGCCTTCTTTCAGGCTCTCCTTCGAGGCCCTCTACGAGCAGTCTTTCGCTGCTGACGACTACAAAATCAATGGCGTCAAGGTCAAGGACTTTGAGCTGAAGAACTTTGAAGCCGCGGCAGCGGTTGGCTATACACTTTAAGCGACAATCCCGAGCAGACTTACGAATGCCTCGCGGACCTGGGCCGGTACCACGCCGTTGCCCAGGGCTTTAAAGCGGTCCAGTCTGTAGGCAGACCCATCAGCCACTCGACGAATTCCACATTCAGAAGACCCATGGCTGAGAAGAAATACTATTAAAAAGGACGTGATAAGCTGACCAAGACCTTTCAGTACTCATAAATCCAAGCATTCGCTCCTGAGAACGATTTTAACCGGTAAAGATTTCTTAACAATTGTGAGTTAATCAAGTATTCAGAATGCGTTACCTCATACGGGATAATTTGTAGCGTCAATACAACGCATTTCTGATGTAGATATCGTGCGAAAGTCTTGGTATAAGCCTACGACCGACCATAGGAGCGGCTGTTGAGTGACATCCGCAACCCGGTTAAAATCACATTAAGGGGCTCGATAGATGAAACTCTTGGCACTAGCTTTGCTCACTTTTTCTCTCGCATCCACATCTTTTGCTGCCGACGAAAAGACGACCGTAACTGGACCTCGCATCATGCCTGGCTCTTCGCCAAGCGCCTTTCCAGGGGGCGGACATGCGCCCGGTCGCCCTCAGTTGGAGCGGCCTAGATTTGAAGGCTCTGAAGGCGGAACCGGCATACTTCCGATACCTCAAAAAGTTGGCGACCTTAAAAAAGGCGATGCTGTAAAAAACGATCTTGGTGAAGAACTCGGCAAAATTCTATCGTTTTTAGCTCGTGAATTTGATGCTGCCGGAGAAATCTGGGTTAAAGTTGAGACTCCAAGCGGTTACAAAATCGAAGTTAAGATCACTGCGCAAGCCAAAATTACTGGAAAGCGCTGAATTTTAGGGGCGACATACTATGAAGCTCTCGCAATTTTTGATAGTCATATCTATAATTTCTACTGATGCGTACTCTGTTTTTATTGCTAAAAACTCCGAAAAGGCTTCTAAACCTTCGCAGTGGAAAGTTGGAGACGTTTTGGAAGGGGTAGGTCAAGTCACAGCCATCGACCTGAAGGATGGAAAGTATTTCGTCAAAGCAACTCGTGACGGATACAAGATCGAAGTAATAGTTACGGAAGGTCAAACGAAATGAAGAAAATCTCGCTACTGCTGGTTTTGATTGCAGGATCGGCTGTAGCTTGCTTTTTTTATTTCAGAACCAAGGATGAACCGATTTTGAATCGGTCATCCTTGGACACAGGAGTGATTTCTCCGGCGGCTGACAAAACCATGAGCAGCACTGGCGAGAAACTCACATTCGATCGCGACGTTTCGTCGGTCGATATTAAAACTCATTCCGGACGGGATCAGGTTCAGGCCGAGGGAAAAGGCCTGGCCGAGTTCAAGAAGAATCGGACAAACAACATTGTCGCCCAATTGCGAGACGAACTATACGTCCTCATGTCGACTCAGGGCTTTACGCAAAATGAGATTGACCAAACAGCTACGAACCTGAGCCAGGCTTTCCTATACAAGGAAGGCGATACAGTCAAACTCTCCGCAGCAATCGACTCAACTGCAGCAGCATTAAATCTGGACACAGATCGCAGTCAGGACTTAACCAACTCTGTCGTGTCCGCCGTTGGCAATATTACGAGTCGGTTTACTTACACAGAGTTTCAAACCTGCATAAATCTGCGTACAGCTTCCGCTTCCAATTGTGCAAAAGATCTTGCTCAAGAGTTGGCTCAAAAAGTTGCGATAGCTTCTGAAGCAGACGTGCTCAACTCCAAAGCTATTTTTTCTCTTGAGTCTGCCGGCCTTGAAACTGTCAAAAGAGCTGTGGACATATGTGGTGAAGACCTAAAAACAGCCGAGGCTTATTACAAAGTCAATTTATCTGGCTGCCTTTGATCGTCATGGGATAAATGCCCTAGCCCACCAGCATTTACCCCCGATTTCTACAGTTCCACATCTGATCCAGCCACCGATCTTTAGTGGAGAGTATCACTTAAAGCACACTAAACAAAGCAGCTGCCAACCCCATCCCTAATCCAAAAAAGACTGATCGAAGCAATCCAGATGATAGGGATTCTGTGGAATTTATTTGCACACCAGAGAATCCCTTTCCTGCAAGGTCCGATTCAGCACTGTTGGCAATTTTTGTTGCTTCAGCTTCGTCGAGTGCTGAGTATTCAAAAGTACATTGCAAATCAACACATTCTACTGACTCAAAATGCTTCCCAGCGAGTG
>JBGSTF010000044.1:0-47724 GCA_041736645.1 Oligoflexus sp.
CAGGGTACGATTGATCTGATGGCGGTCATCGATCCTGAAAGTCATCGGCGTTGGGCCTTGCAGCTCCGTTGGGCGATTGCCTTCGCGGCCTGGCAGCTGGTCCCAGCTTTGCTCGGACCGTTGAGCGCCTTCAATCAGCAGCTCTTTGCGAGTATACTGCTAGTCGGAGGATTCCTGGCTCTCCTGGTTGCCAGTGTACAAGCCAGCGTGCAAAGAACGCTGAGTTATATGGGAAGTTTGCTCGTTCTTCCTTCTCTTATCAGCTATCTTTTTATGGAGCCGAGCCAAGGCTTGAATTTCGCTCTAAGCCTTGGAATCTGGCTTTTTACCATCTTAGGATTTTTGCTGTTGGCCTGGGTTTACTTTCGCTGGTCGCCTTTGATCTCCGAGACCGAAGTCTTGCTATGGGAAGATAAAACCTCGCCCTGCTCTATTCCTGGATGGTTGCGTCGATGGAATCTTTGGACTCTGTGGGGAGTGTTAGCCGGACTGCTGATGGCGGGACAAGCTATCTTTCATCAACAGTGGTGGATTGCAGGTCTGTCGGTAATGCTCGCAATCGCTGCCGCATCCAACGGTTTAAAACAACTGGGTATCGTGCTTTGGAAGCAGCAACATTCAATGCGGACCTAGGCCGGGAAAGGGAAGCAAATGTATCCAATTCTCGTGCATTGGGGATCCTTTGTCCTCCCCAGTTGGCATGTTTTATTCGTTATCGCAGCCTTGTGCGGTTGGTGGCTACTCACGCGTTGGCGAGTTCTGGTTTGGCCGGAAAGTCATCCGAAACAGATAGATAGTCTTTTTCTCATGAGTTATGCCAGTGGTTATCTCGGCGCTCGAGGACTTTCCATCATTTTGGAGTCCGATCAGCTGACGTTGTCACAGGCCGTTGTTCAGCTCTTCGCCATCGGGAGTATGACTCTTTACGGTGGAATTTTAGCCGCTGCTGCCATCGCTATTCTCTATGCAAAGTCCGTGAAACTTTCGCTCCTACGCTTGGCAGATCTCGCTTTGCCTGCGACTCTCATGGGCATTGCCATAGGTCGCATCGGTTGCTTTTTGAACGGGGATGATTTCGGAGTCGCCCTTGCCGATCAACTCCATCCAGGTATGCTTGCTGTTCAGTTCCCCAATCTGGAGGACGGCCTCTATCGATATCCGGTGCAGATTTGGGAAACACTCAGCTGCCTGTTGTTGTTCTCTATTAGTTGGTCGAAACGCTCCTGGGCTCAAAGTCATGTCGGTAGAATCGGCAGTCTCGGCATTCTAGGCTACGCTTGCTGTCGTTTTATTTTGGAATTTTACCGGGGAGACGATCGCGGGCATTTTCTTTCTGATATTTTTTCACCGGCGCAAACGATCAGCGTCTTAATAGTGATTGTATGGCTGCTCGTTTTATGGCGGAAAAATTTTGCCCGAGGCAAAGTTTAAGCCTCGCCTCGAGCTAAGATTTTACTGTTCAAGCTCGACCAGAAGATCGCCTTCCTCCACCAGTTCGCCTTTGCTCACAAGCACCGACTTCACTCTTCCGGCTGCCTTGGCGCTGATTGCGTATTCCATTTTCATGGATTCCGTGACAATAGCGACTTGTGATTGCTCGATGGACTGTCCTGGAATTACCCGTATTTCCAGGATCTTACCTGGCATCGGAGCGCCGATTTGCAGAGGGTTCAGGCCGTCCGCCTTATTACGCTTTTTGTTCGGAGTAGTGACGGCTTCATCCAAAATTTCCAAGGTTCGAGGGTAGCCATTCAATTGAAAGAAAACGCGCCTGATGCCGTCTCGGTTGGGTTCTGTGATGCCCGATATACTGATAATGAGAGTCTTGCCAGGCTCCAGTTCAACCTCGACCTCACGATTGGTCTGCAGGCCATAGAAGAAGACATCTGTGGGCAATCCAGCAACATCTCCATACTCACGTATGTCGGTGAGGTAGTCCTTGTAGACTTTCGGATAGAGCCTATAGGACAGCACATCGCGATCTTCGGGCACTGCTTCCAGCAGTTGGGCAAGTTCGGTTTTAGCTTTTTCAAAGCTATCGTCCATCGGCACTGGAGGCTTCTCAGGAGCTGGAGGATTTGCGCCCAAGATTTGAACGCGAACAGCCTCATTGAACCCACCGTAGGGGACTCCCATGTGGCCTTTAAAAAAACTGATCACGGAATCAGGATAGTCCAACGCAGGCTTTTTCTCGAGAAAATCAGGCCCAGTGAGGCCATGTTTTTGCAGCAGCAGGGCCATGTCGCCCACCACTTTGGATGAAGGCGTAACCTTAACGATGTTGCCGAACAGAGTATTCACTTCCTTATAGCGTCGGGTCAGTTCGTAAAATTCTGCTGCCTTCACGCCTACTTTTTGGGCTTGGTCGTAGAGGTTGCTGTACTGACCGCCTGGAATTTCATGTTCGTACACATCCGTGGAAGTCGCCTTGAAGCCAGGATCGAAAGCATGGTATTGGCCTCGCACGGCTTCCCAGAATCGGCTCAGCTCATCGAGGCTATGCATGGAAAGGTCCGGACAACGATCTGTCCCTTCCAAACTTGCGACCAAGGCATTGATGCTTGGTTGTGAGGTCAGGCCAGACATGGAACTTATCGCGCCATCGACGATATCGCAGCCGGCTTCCGCTGCAGCCAGAAGCATAGCTTCAGAACTTCCTGCTGTTGCGTGCGTATGCAGGTGAATAGGGATGTTGATCTGCTCTTTCAAAGCTTGGATCAATTTGGATGCCGCCCGAGGACGTAAGAGGCCTGCCATATCTTTGATACAGAGGATGTCATTGCCCATTTTTTCAAGTCGTTTAGCTATGTTAACATAGTAAGGGATAGTGTATTTTTCGTTGCTTGGATCCAGGATGTTGCCCGTATAGCAGATGCAGGCTTCAACAATTCCACCGCGCTTTTTCGCTTCATCCATGGCAATGACCATTTGTTCCGGATTATTCAGGCAGTCAAAAATCCGGAAAACATCGAGTCCGGCTTCTTTGGTCAAGCGAATGAAGTCTCGAATCACCCATTCAGGATAGTTGGTGTAGCCAACCGCGTTGTCTCCGCGCAGAAGCATCTGCAGGAGCGTTCCTGGAATTTCTTCGCGCAGATGAGCGAGTCGTTCCCATGGATCTTCTTTCAAAAATCGCAAGCAGGTATCAAAGGTCGCGCCGCCCCAACATTCGAGCGAGAAAAACCCAGGGGTGGCTTTGGCGTAATAGGCAGTCGATTGAAAAATATCATGATTGCGCAGACGAGTGGCGAACAGAGATTGGTGAGCATCACGCATGGTGGTATCTGTGACCAAAAGCCTTTTTTGATCATGAATCCAGGCTTGCAGACCTTTGACGCCTTTCTGATCGAAGATGTGCTTGGCCGTGACCGTCGTGGGTTTTGGCAAAGACTTGCTTTCCAGAACATAGTTGTCTGGCTCGCGAGGGTTGAGTTTCGAGTACAGTTTGTGAGGGTTGTTGACGGTTACGTTTGCCACATATCTCAAGATCTTCGTGGCTCGATCGCGAGGGAGCTTGATATCAAAGACTTCTGGATGCTGCTCCAAAAAACTTGTATCCAGAGAACCATTAGCAAACTTTGGATGCGAAACGATGTTGAGGAGCAAGGGAATATTATGCTTCACGCCGCGAATTCGAAATTCATTCAGAGCTCGGATCATCTTTTGTGCGGCGCCGAAGAGGTCGACACTGTGTGCGGTGACTTTCACCAAGAGGGAGTCATAGTAAGGGGTCACGATTGCCCCGGAGTTTCCAGAGCCTTCATCCAATCGAATGCCAAAGCCCTGAGCGGGCCTGTAAGCCAATATTACGCCAGTATCCGGAGCAAAGTTTTTGGAAGGATTTTCGGATGTTACGCGACATTGAATGGCCACGCCGCGCTGTTTGACGTCCTCCTGCGAGCGAATGCTCATGGTCGGATGGTTCATACTTCGTCCAGCAGGAAGCATGATCGACATCTGTAAGAGGTCGACACCGGTAATCATTTCGGTGACTGTATGCTCAACTTGAATCCTTGGATTTACTTCCAAGAAATAATGCTGGCCATCCTCGCCAACCAGAAATTCAACGGTACCCACCCCCTGATAGTTGACGTGTTTGCCGATTTTTACAGCATCGCGGAGGAGCTTTGCTCGGGTTTCGGCAGAAATCCCCAACGCAGGTGCCACTTCTACCACTTTTTGGTGACGCCTCTGCACGGAACAATCTCGCTCAAAGAGGTGAATCACCTGGCCCTGAGCGTCACCAGCGATTTGAACTTCAATGTGTTTGGCCTTTTGCACATTCTTTTCGAGGTAGACTTCGGATTTCCCAAAGGAACTCATAGCTTCCGAACGCGCTCTTTGAAAGGCCTCGACTAGCTCGGATTCGTCCTTAACGACTCGAATGCCTTTTCCTCCGCCACCGGAAAGGGCTTTCAGTGTCACAGGATAGCCAATTTGGGAACAGAAGACGCGGGCCTCGTCCAAAGTGTCCACCGGCTGTTCGGTGCCCGGTATGACAGCAACGCCGGAATCTCGGGCCACTTGCTTGGCAGCGAGTTTGTCACCGAACAAACTCAAGATGTGCGCTGAAGGCCCGCAGAAAAGAATACCCTTGTCAGCGCAAGCCTGAGCAAATTCGGGATTTTCAGATAGGAAACCATAGCCAGGATGGATAAAATCGATGTTCTTCTCGACTGCCAATTCGATGATTTCCTGCCAGTTGAGATAGGCTCCGAGAGGATCACCCTTTTTGCCGACTTTGTAGGCTTCGTCGGCCTTGAAGCGATGGACGGAAAAGCGATCTTCGTGGCTATAGAGAGCCACCGTTCGCATGTTGAGTTCGGTCGCGGCTCGAAAGATGCGGATGGCGATCTCGCCCCGGTTGGCGACTAGCAGACGTTTGTTCGCTATGACCTTGCCTTTAGTTTCCATCGTGTCCTCATTGGGAAAGCACAGAGTGCAATACGCGGAGGGTGAAATTTCTTGTTTAGACTTCTATAGTATTTTTTGTGGACTCTCAAGCAACGCAGCTTGATGAAGCTAGGTTTTTTCTAAGGACGCACGACAAGGTAGAGATCATTTGCAAGTTCATATGAGTATATCAAGTCTTTTGGGCAGCCTGATGGACGTGGGGCAACGAGGCAAAAAGCTGCAAATCATGGGTCTTCATGAGGGGCAGAAAAGCTGGTTGGCGTCTGCCTTAGCGCGACGTTTTCTTGTTCCGTCCTCAAAATCTGAGGCCTCTTTGATACTGGTGGTTTCTGACCCGAAACGCCTCCATGAGTGGCAGGAACTGCTCTCGGTGAATTGCAATGTCGCAGCGGATTTGCCCAGTATGCAAGCGTTGTCGGTGTGGGGTATGCAGAGGCACGCCAACCAAAGCGACCTTCGCCATCAGCGTATGCGTATTCTCTGTGGGCTTGCTTCAACGGTCGATCGTCCTCCTGTTTGTCTGGTATCTTTCGCAGGTTTGATGCAGGAAACCTGTTCGCCGAAAGCGCTCGCCTCTTCGCTTTTGCGTTTAGATAAAGATCACGAATACGACCTGGATGAACTCTTGAGTCGGCTGCAAGAGCAAGGATATCGGCAGGTTTCTCAGGTTGAGGAAACTGGCCAGTATGCTGTTCGCGGCGGCCTCTTGGACCTTTTCAGTCCAGCTGCGGAAGGTCCGATGCGCCTTGAGTTTATGGCTGATACTTTGGTCAGCATCCGGCGTTTTGCTCCAGAGACGCAACTTTCCTTGGATGATTGCAGTGGATTTTCCTTAGCTCCTGTCTGGGAAGAACCTCTTCCCTTGGGGCGAAGGCAGGGTGATGCCCAGAAGCTGTACGAAGAATTGCTCAATCAGGATGTTCATGCTTCGGATCGACAAGGTTTAGTGGATGCTTTTGCAGCAGGGCACCCCTTGGGTGAGATTCCGCTTTTTCTACCTGTGTTTCGCACTGGGGAAAGCGCCAGCCTTTTAGATTATCTAAAAGACCAGGATCAGTTGGTGTTCATTGACCCTCTAGATACCTGCCATGACCGATTCGATCAGTTTTTGCAGAAGATTCAATCCGACTTCGCCGATGATCAACTTGCCAAGCGTCCGACTTTGGATCCTAAGCGACATTTTGTGACCAAGGAAACCTTTCATCAGCGGCTTATGAACTTCCCTGGCCAGATGGAATGGGGCAACCCCGTGGAGAGGGCAGGCTATGAGATTCATCGTCTGGCGAGTCTTTTGCCGAGTGATCTGACAGCGCCGGCTTCGACCGAAAAAGCCAGTGTCAATTTCTGGATGGAACGTCTACAGGATTTTCCGAATGCAGCTCGGCACGCTTTGATTTTAGTAAGGCAGGAAGAACATATTCTCCGGATGAAGAGTGTGCTTCAGCATCATCATCTGGATTTTTCCATCGTTCCCATGCGTGGCATCGAAAGTCTACAAAATAAGCACTCCTGGGAACATGTCATTGCCGTGGCGATTGGCAATGTCCCACAGATGATTTGGGAGGATCGAGAGGCGCTCTTGATTCTGCCTGAACATCAAATCTTTAGCGAAAGCTATCAGGTTGTAAAGAGAAGCTCGAGCAAGTCAGCGGCCAACGCTTTTAAATCCTTCAATGACATTGAAGCCGGCAGTCTGGTGGTACATGTCGATCATGGGATTGGTCGCTATGTGGGCATGCGAACCATGGAGGTGGCTGGGGTTAAAACAGATTTCCTCATTCTGGAATATGCCGAACAGGATCGATTGTATCTACCTGTCCATCGCTTGAATCTTCTCCAACGATATGCGAGCAAGATTGATGAAGATCTGCAGCCTGCGGTGGATAAGTTGCAGTCGACCGGTTGGCAAAAACGCAAGGCCAAAGCCCGAAAAGCCATCCAGGACATGGCCGATCATCTGTTGAAAATTTATGCCCAGCGGAAACTGGAAAAGCGGGATCCCTTCAGCGCGCCATCGGACGCCTACTATCAATTCGAAGCTGACTTTCCCTATATTGAAACTGCCGATCAGCAGAAAGCCATTGATGAGGTCAATGAGGACTTGTCGTCGGAACAGCCGATGGACCGATTGGTGTGCGGTGATGTTGGTTTTGGTAAAACCGAAGTCGCGCTCAGGGCCGCCATGCGAGTGGCATTGGATGGCGGCCAAGTCATGATCCTGGCGCCTACGACTCTACTCAGCTATCAGCACTATGAAACTTTTAGGTCGCGATGTAAGGCCTATGGCATCGAAGTCGGGGTGGCGAATCGCTTTGTTCGCGTCGAGCAAATGCGGCAGACACTATCATCTTTTAACGAAGGTCGGCTGGATATTTTGATCGGCACCCATCGCCTCCTGTCCAAAGACATTAAGCCAAGTCGCCTGGGGCTGCTGGTCGTCGATGAGGAGCAACGTTTTGGTGTCGGCCACAAGGAGTCGATCAAAAAAATTAAGGCTTCCTGTGATGTCCTGACCCTCACCGCCACGCCCATTCCGCGTTCTCTGCATATGTCGCTGCTGGGTATTCGGGATATATCTGTCATCGCCACAGCCCCGACCGAGCGGTTGGCGATTCGGACCTACGTTGCGCCTTTTGAAGACGAGCTCATTCAGAAAGCCATCACCCAGGAAATTTCCCGAGGTGGACAGATCTTTTTCGTCCATAACCGTGTGCAAGATATCGGCGAAGTCAAGCTCTACCTGGAGAAATTGCTACCTGGTGTGAGTATTGCTATAGCCCATGGGCAAATGCACGAAACCAATGTGGAATCGGTTATAATAGATTTCATTCAACAGAAGTATAAGGTGCTGCTGTGCACCACGATTATAGAATCAGGTATCGACATGCCGAACGTCAACACGATCATTATCAACCACGCGGACAAGTTTGGGCTTGCCCAGCTTTATCAGATGCGAGGACGTGTGGGGCGTTCGTCCCGGCAATCTTATGCTTGGTTTCTAACGCATGGAGGCTTAGCTGATCGCGATGAAGCTCGAAGGCGTCTGGAAATACTAGCTGCTCATCAGGAGCTTGGCGTGGGTTTTCAGATCGCCAGCTACGACATGGAACTCAGGGGAACCGGCAATCTTTTAGGTGGCGAGCAGTCGGGTCATATCGCCGACGTGGGATTCGATATGTACATGGAACTATTGGAAAAAGAGATGGATACTCTGCGTGGACTGGAGATTGATGTCGTGGTCGATCCGGAGATCAAGTTGCCTGTCTCGGCCTCTCTTCCTGCCAGCTATATTGCCGAAGAGAAGCAGCGCCTTTGGCTCTATAAGAGTCTCTTCAGTGCGCGGGATGTGACCGAAGTGGAACAACTCATCCATCAGTCGCGGGATCGCTTTGGGGCGCCGCCACCCGAAGCACACAGCCTCTTCCAGGTGGCGGCTCTCAAAGTAATATTGCGTAAGATGCGGGCTCAGCAGCTACAGCAGGTTCGCGAAGGTGTGTTCGAGCTTCGCTTCAGTCAGTTGAAAGAAGCGCAGATTGGTCGCCTTTCCGATACCGCTCAAAAGAGACCCGAAACTTTGCATCTCACCGCCGATTTCCGATTGATGATTCATTTGCGATCTCAGTCCCAAAAGGAACCATCTTTGCAGCAGCTGATTGAAGCTTTGCTACCCTTGACCTTGGATGCATAAGGAGTTTTTTATGTTCAGAAAACGCTATGTGATCGCAGCCATCTGGGTGACGTGTTTTCTGATTGGTTCCTATATTTGGAAAATATTTCATACGGGGGCCTTTTTCCTTGGAAAACAGGCACAAGAAGCTTCAATTGAAGATCTGGATTTTACCGTGAATGTTGGCAATTATCTCATCACCCATCAGGATATCTCTTGGGAGTACAATTTTTATCTTGAGCAACTGAATGCAGCTCCAAGCGCAGAAGGTGGCACCACCCCATCTATTGTTCCAACCAAACCCATCTTTGAACTTTATAACAAGATCATGGCCGACTTGATCGAACGCAAACTCCTCTATCAATTCATTGCTTCGGACAATCGCTTTGATGTCAATGAAGTCAGTCGCTACACGCATTGTCTGGAGCAATGGACGGTCACCGTCCAGGAGCATCCGGCGATGTTCAGCAATGACAACTCCCGAACATTGCTCAAGTCCATGCTCTGCGAAAAGGACATTCTCGACCAATATCTGAAGGAGCGCATTGTTGGGAATATCAAACTGACTGATCAAGAGTCTAAAGACTATTTTCAGGCGCATAAGAACGAATTTCACGAACCCATGCGGGTCATTGTGCGTCAAGTTGTATTGGCTTCTGAAGCCGAGGCGAAGAAGGTTCGAGCACGCATTAATGCGAACAATTTCGAATCTTTAGCGAAGGAACTGTCGATTTCTCCGGAGGCTAAGCAAGGCGGACTTTTAGGCCCCTTTGCCAAAGGGGATATGCCTTCCGTGTTCGATATTGCTTTTGAAATGGGGCCCGGTGAAATCCAAGGGATCTTAAAGTCAACTTATGGTTTCCACATTATTATGCTAGATAGAAAGATCCCCAAAGCCGATCAGGGCTTTGAAGCCGCGAAGGGGCGGATTCAGGAAATCCTGAAAAGAAAGCGACAGGACGAGGAATATAAGAAATGGGTAGAAATGGCTCTGAACACCATACCAATCAAGTCTTCAAGAGCGCTTTGAGGCGCCATATTGTTGCTGGTGGCTTGGTCTTGCTTGCAAGTTCCCGCCTAGCCGCTGCTGAGCAGTTAGTGGACCGTCTAGCTGCCGAGGTGAATGGCCATGCGATCACTTCAAGTGAAGTCCAAAGCAAGATTGACAAGGGTCCGCTGGTTGAAGTTTCGCCCTGGCCTGCTCAGGAGAATGACCCTCCTGCAAAAGTAGCCATTCAGGATCTTATCAATAAAAAGCTGATTATGCAGAAGGCTGACGAGCTCGATATTCAGGTGACTGACGAAGCCTTGAATGAAGAAATTAACAGCTTTCTCAAGCGACGTTCCTTGTCTAAAGAGCAGCTGATGACAGCGCTCGGCCAGCAGGGAATGACTTATGATCAGTACAAAGACGATTTTCGCACGCAAATGGTCATCAACACCTTTCAGGGTCGGGAAATTTTGCCTCAGGTGAAGATTACCGATCGTGATATTCAAAGCTTTTATCTGCGCAACTCGGGAACGATGGCTCAAAACATTCGTCTCACCCTCCGTCAATTGCAGATTTCCGTACCCTCGGATGCGGTTGAAACGGTGAAAGCAGGTAAGAAGCAGCTGGTTGAAAAAGTCTACCAAGAAGTGGAAGGCGGTATGCCTTTCGAAAAAGCGGTGAAGATCTATTCCGACAATGAATCTGCGCGCGACACGGGGGGACTGATGCCTCAGGTTTTTCTGAAAGACTTGGCGCCCTTGTTCCAGAACGCTATCCGAGATTTGGAAGAAGGTCGCTACACAAGACCCATAGAAACGCCGATGGGCTATTCGATTTTTTACGTGAGCAAGCGTGAATTTTCTGGCAGCGATGAGTACCTGAAGCAAAAGCCTCAGCTGGAAAATCAATTGCGCCAAGAAGAGATGAATAAGTTGCTTGGCAAATGGCTAGAAACTCAGCGTCGAAAGTCAGATATCAAGATCAAAGAAGCAGGTTGAATCCAAGTTTGACTCGGCATTCCCGGCTTTTTCTAGACCGGGACGCTCTCGATTTCACCTCCAGCTCTTTGAAGCCAAAACGACTGAAGAAATCTGCAGTATACTGAGTCGTATCCAGCCGAACGATTTGTGCCTTGGGGTTTAGGGCGGTGTGCTTAAGGCGAAAATTCAGCAGACTCGTGAATATAGAAAAGACTGGCTAAAGTCTTATTTTATATTTTACTAAATATAGATTAAGTTTTCTTGATGCGATTAACTTTGACGAAAACTTCTAAGGAACAGTAATCAAGAATTTTCATGACCGAGGCCATCGTCACATTTCCTCCATTCTGTTCGATTTTTCTGAGAGTGGCCACGCTGATGCCAATATACTCAGCGAACGTGACTTGATCCTTGCCGGGCATTTTTCTGAGCGATTTGACTGCTACTGGAACTGATTTTCCGCCTATTGTTCCCGCTAGTGGTCCTCCAAGCTCCCGCCACCAATCTTCCTTCGAAACGCAAGGTGACGCTTGGGCCGAATATTCGGCCCACTCTCCCTAACTGGAATTCCATATTTCTTGAGATGCCTGAGGACAGTGCTGACAGCACACCTGATTTCGGACGCAACTTCATCCGCAGACAAGACCTCAGTGACATACTTTTGCTGGAGATATTCTTGAATGAGACAAAGAGGAGTAACAGGAAAATCAAACCACTGAGAGAATACGAAAGCATTCGCGGTTTGTCTTGAGAATCGAATGGGGTCTCGGTCGTGGCCGGAAACAAACCCGATATGTCCAGCTTTCAAAAGCGGCGTCCCACACGGCTTCTATCCTTTGATAAATGACCTCAGCTTGCCCTCCCTGCCCAACATCTGCGGATTTCAATATACCCTCCAAAAACGATATCTCAATAATTATAAGCACTTAAATCTTCTAAAGTTGTCATTGACAACTCCGATAAGAGATGGGAAGTTGTCATTGACAACCTTTCGCCAAGGATGCGGCGTGAGCAAAACAGAATTTGAGAAGTTATTCCATAGCCTTAGAAAAGATAAAAACAGGATTATTGTCAAAAAGCATGCTTTTAAAGACTATCCTGAACGCGGATTTAGCCCGTCCGAGATTGTTGAGCTCATTGTGGGTCCTGGACGACTTTTCGACAATAAAGCAGCCACGGCAAAACCGAACTCATATGTATGGCATTGTCGTGATGAGGATGAAAATGAAGTCGAGCTGGTTGTCTTGATTGAAGTGACCTATGTCCCGCGGGAACAGGGTATGGTTTTAGTTATTAGCGCGTTCCGACGGTTGAAAGGATAAGACTCATGAAAACTGTAATCGCTGACAAACTTTTGTACCACACACCTCTCGGTGGTGGTGAGTTCCGGGCAGAAGTATTTTTGAGCGAAGAAGATTTCGAGAGTTTTCAAAATGGGGTCGATATAAACAGTCTTGATTATGGTTTGAGCGGGTCGGACATTGAACGACTTTCGAGATCCATAGCGTTGAGTTTTATTGAAAAGAATTACAGGCCCGTTCTTTTCAAGGAAAAGTCGCTCACTTCCCTCGAGCTGAAAGCGATTAAAGAGGTTCTTGGATTGAAGTCTAATCAATTCGCAATTGTTCTGGGTTTGGACAAGGGTTCATTTTCAAATATTCTAAGTGATAATAGAGAAATGCAGCATCCGACTCAAATCCTTGTCATGGAAAGGCTTGGTCTTGAATTGAGTCGGCCTGGATCTGTGAAAGCGATTTTGGAAGAATATCCTTCAGAACTTAAAATTGATCTAGCGGCAAAAGAAGTCATAGAAAAAGTGAGATTTGCAAAGCCAGCGGCATGATAGAAGTGCGATTTGCGGTAATCACTGGGGAGGGGTTGAATATGGAAATGACTACCGCAGGCACATGTGGTATACATTTATGTATGTTCTATGAAGGCAGATGAAAAAATTTTCTAAATCTTAATTGGATTTTCAATGAAATCAAGGGAGAGTAAATTAGGCAATTTTAGCGCTACTTTCCGCGGTGTCAGAACCCATCCCAATAATACTAAGCAAACTTTTGTGAATATCTTCCCAATTGCGAGACAGATCAATCGTGACGACTTGCACAATCATATTCCAAATATCGTAGGAAAGATTAATGTCATTCCTAAAGGATGGATAAATAAGTATTCCTTTTGGGGTGGACTGATAGAGTCGACGATAGTTTTCCAAATAGGTCATAAGCTGGTAGAGGTGAGGCGATCGAAATTTCTCATGACTTCGAGGGTTTTTGGAGAAGATTTCAGGTACAAATTTGGTTTCAATAATAATCCGCTCGTCAGAGCTTTTTAATAGAACATCTGTGCAGAGAAGGGGTAGGTGACTATTACTTGGATCCGAATCATTTTCTTCAACGGACCATCGAAAGTTTCGTTTTGTTACTTCATACTTTGGCGCAGCTTCTCTTTTGTAGAAGTTACGTATAAAATTTTCAAACAGATGCCGCATTCGATGCTCGTCGCGATCAAAAGATTTGAATACGTAGTGGTCCGAGTCCCTAGCCGGAATTAGGTTCTTCCAAATGAGTTCGCAAACTCGCAATGTTAAAACATAGTATCTGCTGTGCCGATGAAGATGAACCGCTTGGAAGTCTCGGGCCTCAAGATGACGCAGAGTGGCCTGTCCCCACTTCTTTTCCAGGCTATTCAGATTATTCGCAAGGACAGGGGCAAGATTGGGTTCGCGTGCAAAATAGTGCAGAGTGGATCGAACAATTTGGTTGAGTAGTATGTCGGTTGAATATTCATCGGTAGTACAAACAGTTCTGCCAGTTCGGTGATAGCATTTTTGCAGCGTTTCGCCTGTAAGAAGCTTACCTTTGACTCCTGAATAAATGTCAGTCTTTTCTATGTATTCAGACGCTAGTCCACGCTTTACGAGATTCCGACAACTTTCTCCTAACATATACGCGAGCAAGTCGACCGGATGATTGACATGATCCGATCCCGTAGGCTGACACTCTATCAGTTCCAGGATATCCCAGGCATAGCAAATTAGGTAAAAGAGGTTGCGAATAGGGATCTCGGGCATATCTATGCCGTTTTCAGAAGCTGCAACGCTGCTTCCAGCGATTTTTCGTCGTCATACCAGTATTCTTTGAGAAGTTCCTTTATCTCGGTTTGTATAACATCTTGTAGCCACACAGAATCAGCTTTTTCCTTGTCAGAAGGGCAGAAGTAGCTATGTCCTATTTGAAATCCAGGCCCAAGGTTCTTCTTGTCCATGGCAATCAGGTTATTTAGTTCGCCCATTGTTTCAATGATGAATTCAATCAGCTCCCTGGAAGCGCCTTTTGCTTGGAGGAAGTGCTTAAATTGAGTTGTTCTGAATGCGGGTTCAATATCAATAAACCGGAATCGCCGCCGAAGTGCCATATCGATGGGAGCAAGGCTCCTATCTGCTGTGTTCATCAGACCCACGATATAAAGATTGGGCGGGACATGGAATTTTTCATCGTTGCTGTGCGCATATGTAAGGACAATTTCATATTCCGTCGAACGCTTGTCCTCTTCGATCAGCATGAGGAGCTCACCAAATATTTTGCTTAGATTGCCTCGGTTTATTTCGTCTATAATACAGAAGAATTCATGATTAGGATTAGCGTGTGCTTGTCGGCAGAGGTTAAAGAACGATCGGTCCTGACGAATGAACTGCCCGTCCTCATTTGGTCGTATGCCCTGAATAAAGTCTTCATAGGCAAACGATTGATGGAACTGAACCATGAGGATGCGATCTGGGTTCTTTTCTCCCATGATGGAATATGCGATTTTCTTGGCGAGAAAGGTCTTTCCGACGCCCGGAGGACCCTGAAGAATTATATTTTTTTTGGATTTCAAGGTTCGAACAATGAGTTCGAGCTGCTCTCCAGAAATGAAGAGTTCGCTTAGCGCGTCGGTACGAGAGTAGGACGGGTAGGATTCTTCTTCTGTAAATGCTTCAGTCTTATCAATGAAAATCCCTTCGGCACCAATCGCATTCAGGAGCTTTCCTGTATACTCAGGATATTTTCCGACGTAGGTTAGGGTTTTTGTTACCATGGTTAAGTTGTCGGGCAGGACCCAATGGCCAGTTTTGAGCCATTCGACGCGCCGAGTATGACTATAGTCGGGCAAATTCGAATGATGTTCATAAGATCCAGTGATTTTCCCTAGTCCGAAGAGAGTTTTTCGACCCTGTTTTGCCAATACATAGTCGCCAATTCGCATTTCTTTGGCGAATTCCCAAGCACATAGTGCATCATTTGAGGGCGCCTTTCCAGATTTGCTGTGCTTGAGCATTAGTTCATCGAGAGCATCTTTCGTATTAAACAATTCTAGGCTTCCGGTCGGAAATTGGCTCATACCGATTGCGATGTGATTTTCATCGCGGAATTGAGACCATCGATATCCTCCACCTCCAGTTCCGATGAGCCATAGGCGAATTTCTGCATCCTCTTTTCCAGAGTCTTCATCTGTATATTCAGATTCTTGTGATTCAACAGGTTTTCCAATAGAGCGATTATCCAAGGTAGAAATTTCTGTTTGAGTATTCTGATAGTAGTAGGCATCGAGAATCAAATGAGCCATGGCAAGTGCCATGTCAGTCGGTTGGTAGCCTAAGTCCAAATTATCAAAAGTTTGGATATAGGCGTCCTTTATATGATTGGTGATGCGGTCGCTTTCAATATACGAACTTTGAAGGCCTTTAGCTGAACAACTTTCGATTTTTCCGCCTTTTTGTCCCATCTGATCGCGTACCTCAAGACGCCTGTCCCGCCATATCTTCGAGAGCGTTTGCTGCATATGACTGTCGGTGTTCAGATAGTTTCGTATTTCATTGGCAGCTTTGTCATTAAGAAGATCAGGATCAAGATCGGGTGCATTCAATGCGGACGCATAGGAGCTGCGTGTTTTTTTGTTGAAGAACGGCCTTTTATTGAGGGAGATGTAGCCATATAGTTCGGTCATTGGCGTGTAGTGAGAGATATCTACTCTATCTTGACCAAAAGACCCAAGGGCTAGACACGGAGTGTCTTTGATCAATTTTCCCTGATACCATTCGTTCACTATCTGAAGAAATAAATTGCAGGAATTATTTCCTAGATAAGGACCAAACGACTGAGCACCGCCAACTGAATACGCATTACTAGTCGTCATCAAATTGTACCAAGCGATAAAGAAAAGGCTTCGCTCCCTGAGCTCTTGATCACTTTGAGCCTGTATGTAGGGGAAGAATTGAATTCTTTTAATAAGGTCAACGCGAAGATCCTCTTCTGCCGTGTCTTTGCGGGCAATCTCGTCGACATAGGCACAGAAATGTTGGATGAGCCCCCCAGCACTGGCAATATCTTTTCTATAGGGTAGTATATTGTCCTCGAACTCCTTCATGTCCCATTTTGAAGCCAATGCCGACAAGTTTCCTGCTAGGTTTGAGATCTGGCCGGGCTTGATATCGCTCCACATGCTTCGAATCTGCGGATTGAAAGTCTTATTTTTTCTTGCTTTGCCAAGCTCCTGAGAGAGTTTCAATAGGTAGCCACGCACAGGTTTTATAGGTACAAACTTTTGATAGAAAGTATCTGCAGCATAGCCAAGGAAGAAGCAGGATTCGTGAGAAAGCCAATGATCGGCTCGCATATCGAAGGGGATTTCGTAGCGATTAGCAATTACCCGGCTGCAATGGATATTATAGAAGTTTTTAAGATTGTGAACTGCGAAGTCCGCAACCTCCCGATCACTCTCATGTTTTTCGAGAGCCTTCTTCAGATCATCATGAATTCCCATTTTCCGATCCTAGCCGTTTAGGTTTTGTAAAAACTACGTTTTGATCGGCATTCAGTGTTTCAATATGAGTAAAGAAAAATGGATACTTGGGGGGGGTAGGTCGATAGGCAAAAATCCTGCAGTACAAAGTATTCCCACAAATCTTCGGTGGCAATATTTCATAATAAAAATGGTCCCATAGGGAGGATCGTCTTGGATTTTCGTTCTCAAGTGGGGAAACTAGTCCTAGGGCTTCATGGGTCGGAATAGGGTTGTCACGATTTGGTGGCTGACTCTCGGCAGTATTTGGGAATCGGCTAGCGGAAGTTCACCAGCGTGCTCGATATCCATGACAAAGAGAATTTGTTTCGAATGGGATCGGTCCGCACTGACTCCACAGTTACCGACCTCTATATAGGTCTTGGAAACTATTGGAAGATATCCTGGTACCGGATTGGTGCGGATTGGATCGGTTTCTCAATTCCATTGAATTATAAGGCTGACGCATCTTACAGCTATTCGGAACCGACCTCTGCAGGAATTACTTTTAACGAGCCCAACCCATCTCGATATTATTCCAACGTCGGATCTCTCATGAAGAGAACAAAGTCCGAGTCGGTGCAGACCAGCTTTACCGTGCTTCTGGGTAATTTTGCGATTCTACTGTGAATCAATGGAATGGCAATCAAAGTTAGATGGAGGTTTGCTTCTTACAGGTATTTAGTGGCAGTAATTGTTAGTCTCCGTCTTTTATGGTGCTCTAAAATTGCGGAATTGCGCATTGTCTTCGCCGCTTAATTATTTTTGAAGTCTTACCGGATTAAATAGATTCGCTTAGTAAAATTTACTAATCCTTCAAGAATTTCAACCGAAAATTCTCTGAATAACCTATATTCGGAGCGCTAAGTTGAAGTTTAAAACGTTCATTGCAGATCCAATACACGGATCTATTGGTGTGACTGAAACCGAATTGGATATCATAAATTCCTACCCATTGCAGAGATTGAGACAAATAAGGCAACTCGGGAATGTCCACTTGGCTTTTCCTAGTGCGGTTCATACCAGATTTTCTCACTCAATTGGAGTGATGCATCTTGCTAGCAAGATTTTTGAAGCTTTGTTCAAAGAGGTTGTGAATAAAGTTGACAGTGATTCATTTAACCTAATTCATCAAACAATTAGGCTTGCAGGGCTGTTGCATGATGTTGGTCATGGGCCATTCAGTCATCATTTTGAAAAGATGATGGTTAATAGTAGGGGGATCAGGGTCAAGTACTCAACGTGGGAAAGCGATTTGAAGCTACCTAGAAAATGGATGCTCGAAGAAATTGATGGAGATCTCAAGCATGAACACTATTCGTACGGTGTAATCATGAAACTAGGTGAAATTTTCGACGATATAGATTCCCAAAGTATTTGCTCATTGCTAGAAGATAATATCAAACCTTCAAAAAAGTTTGATGCAGCTCTAACAAAGGTATGCCATGCTTTTGGTGAAGGCCTTAATGCAGGATCGCTAAGAGTCGTTTTGAAATCTATCATGTCTAGTGAGATAGACGCAGATAGGATCGACTATTTGATGCGAGATTCTCATTTCTGTGGGATCGAAATCGCAGCAATAGATCTTTCGCATCTTTTGACTTCTATTGCTATTAAAGTATCGACAAGTAATGAATTTTATATCGCTGTTAATAGGAATGCGGTGGCAGCGATTGAGCAGATTTTGGTTTCGCGAAAGCATATGTTCGATCAGGTGTATTCACATAAAATAAACATCATATTTGATGATTATCTAGAGAGATCGATTGAATACCTGAGAAGTAAAAATCTGATTGGAATACCTTTGAGTTTTCACGAGTTTTTGGTGTATACCGATGAATACATACTGAATTTGATGCGCAGAAGTATCAACACTTCAGGCGTGGCTGGGGTTCAAGGTTTGAAAGCAATCCAGTCCTATCTAACTAGGGTTAAGCAGGATCTAATGTATGAAGAAATATGCTCGGCCAGTGTAGTTGAAAGACGGAAAATTGAATTGAATCAAATCTATGGTTCGTTGCCATTGGAAGCTAAGCAAAAAGAATTCACAAAGTTGTCTCGATCAGAGCCCAATAAGAAGTCGATACTCAGAGTTATCATGCCAAGTATAAAGGGACAGGCTGTTGCACCTATGGATTTGACCCAAGCTTCGGACGTGATCAGAAGCAGCCTTTGGACGACAAAAATGACGCGCCTTCTTGTGCTTAAGGTACAAGATTCAGAATTCGACAAGAGACTTGCTCTGGCTCTGAAGTGCTTTCCGATACTGGGTGCTTATGAAGTTCCAAAATCTGAAGGTTCAGTCTCGTTGCAAAACCGTCAAGCGAAGAAATAATTTCTGACAATAGAGGGTTGATTTCAGCTATGCCCTCCAATTTCGAAATTAGAGATCTAATTTCAGCTCTGGCAAACGAAAGATCGTGAAACTGTTCTTCATTTGAAATGTTCATCTGAAACCTGTCAAATAATTAATAGGACACCTTTTCATATAGTCTCTGCAACTCCCTATCGCAAGCGCTGTATTCGCTAGAACAGGCGATTCCGCCACCGCTTGGCTAAGCACTTTCTGTGTGGATTAGGGGAGGCTTCGGATCAAAATTCTATCCTTGTGAGGTTTATAAGCGAGTACATAGGAGCCGCTAGTGTGGTTCGCTCTGGAAGCAACTTGCCAAAATTTAATAGATTTTCTTGTCTTCCTTACTTACGCTCCAGGATCTGCTGCACCGACCGGGCGTGCCATTGTCCTCGCCCAGTTTTGGTTTTCACCTTCAGAGTATTCAGAATCTTGGCGATCTTCCAGTAGCTGTGGCCCTGGTCCCTAAGCTCCCGAATCTGCTTCAGGACTTCCTGTTCGCGCTTGTGGTCTTCCACTGATCTCCCGACGATCTTCTTTCCAAACGCAAGGTGCCTCTTAGGCCTGATGTTCTTGCCATTCTCTCTGGCCGGGATGCCGTATTTTTTGAGATGTTTGAGGACGGTGCTCACAGCGCAGCCGATTTCGGACGCGACTTCATCTGCAGATAAATTCTCGGCGACATACTTTTGCTGAAGATATTCTTGATTAAGATACAAAGGGGAAACGGGGAAATCAAACCACTCAGAAAACGTGATCGAAGGCCGACCTGTGGTTTGTCTTGAGAATCGAATGGGGTGGGTAATGGGGATTGAACCCATGTATGCCGGAATCACAATCCGGTGCGTTAACCACTTCGCCATACCCACCGTACGAAGAGAGCCCCATATTACCCGGAAATCATTTCTTGTCAATATCTGAGCCTTCGAACTTCAAAGATTCTGCAAGACGCCGGCTTCAATCGCAAACGACAGGGTTTGTTCGGGGCTCCAGACCTCGCCATCTTCAGAGAGGCTGATATGCATATCAAAGCTACCGCCTTTGGCTATGGCGTCATCGATAAAGGTAACGCCCTCCAGTCCGTCAGGCCCGTTCAAAGGCAGCTGAAATGTCTCCATTCTTTCGTTTTTGGTTCGAGGGGGGCGAGTGCCAAACTCCGGTGAGACTTTGACGATATTTTCTGACAGGACGAAGCGGCCCAAGTTCAAGGCACCGTGCTGTTCAATGCGAATATAGGCCTGCACATTGTTGTGTCTAATGGACATGTTTTGAACCCCGAATTGGATTCGCATTTGACCTTGGTCCCCATCGGGAGTTGGACGGCCAAAGCGATCTAGCATAAGCCGCAGGTGCATGAGCTTGGGCATTCTACGAAAATCCCGATACCCACCTGGGGTAAAATTGGCCAATTTTTCTTCGATACTTTGGTCACGTTTCAAAGGCGGAATGGGCCAGGGGGACTCGAAGACCTTGTCATTAAGCGACTCGAACTGTTTTTTAGCGGCTTTGATATCTGGGCTATCCTGCTTTCGATCTTGAGCTTGGCAATTGAAACCTACGATAATAGGCACGGGCAAGCCTTTGGCCATATCGCCGAGGGTTTGCATCAATTCAACTGGATGACTGGTGTCGAGGATAAGCTCGTATGCAGCCAGAATATCCAAGGGTTCCCGAGCTTTCAAAAGCGCATCAAAACCTCGCCGAATGCGCCTTTGCTCCAGCGCGATCTCGGGATAGCCACTGTCTACATTGAGCAATCTCAGAGGCATCAGCGCATAGGATCCTAAGAGATTCATGTAATAGAGCGACCCTTCGCCCTGCCCTAGCCTCGCCCAGGGTCTTGGATCACTGTCAAAAGCCTTTGCCAACGAAGTCCAGAGCGCTCGCTCTTCTTTGCGGGCCATTGCGATGATCATGTCATGTGGAAAATATAAATGCGCACTGGCCACGAGTTTGCCTAAAAACGTCGCGGTGGTAGGTCGCGCGTAGACCTCATCCATAGGGTTCATTAGAGCTTGTTCGCGCATCAAACGCTTTTCGACATCGTCAGCAAGCAGTGGAATTTCAGGAGCATCATCCATGGGCAGGCCAGAGTATCGCCGCAAAAGTCCGAGGGTTTTTCGATAATCACGCACATCCACGAAGCCATCGATGATGCGCAGGGATGCAGTCATATACAGTGGGTTTGAGGCGTTGGCCGTCAAAATAAATCGGCTCGACTTATTGGGTCCTTTCTCTTTCCGAACAGGAATCGATAGCCTATGCCGAAATTCTGCGGTATCGGCTCCAACCAGCAAGTTCCAATTCCTATCGTGCATATACTGTTCGGCTTCGAGTGTCAGGAATTCACCGTCGCGATCGGTGGTGCGACTTTCGCCCACACCAAAGGTATTTTGCTTTTGACTCTGAGCGACGTAAAAACTTCGTTCCTGTTTGAGTCCTGTTTCATTGCGCGTTGTAACTCGGTAAAATTGAAAAGTCACCCCACTGTTCTGTTCTGGCTTCGTTTCCTGTCCTGCTAACTGTCCGGTCAATTCCCGCGCGCGTTGAAAGTCTCCATGAAGGGCTTTCACAAAAGCTTCCTGAGCATTCTCCCGCAAAAGATCAAAATCAAATAGTTCATCGATCTGATAGATGCGGGCTTTTTGAAGGTCAAAATCCATCGGTGTAATGGGAGCAGGAACCCCCGCCCACCATTTCACGAGCTTTTGCAAGACTTTGTAATCTTTTCCTAAAGTTGGTGCTAAGGACGTTCCGAGGCGCCTTACTTCACTCAAAGAAAGCCAAACGTGCGATTCATCGCGCCGAAGGATGCTGATCCGATGTTCCGCGTCACGAAAAACCGAGAGTGGTATGACGAGGTCCAGATCGCTGAGTCCCAAAGTCTTTTGCAGCGAACGCGCCGATCGACCCACCATATCGATGCTGAGAGAGGCTCCACCACTGACACCGTAGCTTCGAACGTTGCCGATGGGCAGTTCCAAAGCCTCTTCTGTTGACGATGGAAAGAGGAAAGGAGTTTGCAGATACGTTACGGGATCATAAAGTTCCTGGGGATTGAATGAAGGTGGTAATACATTGGAGAGAAGTGGCAGGATTCCCAGCCAATTGGCGAGGAGATCTCGCCAAAAACCTTGTCGTTCTCCTTCGGCTTTTCTCTGAGCATCACTGCGATAGTTGGCATTGGTGATAAAGAGCTGGCTGTTACCATTGAAAGTGAGAGGCAAACCACGGATATTTCCAATATTTTTAAGAAAGTCGGGACCTACTTGAAAGCGGTCGACCACCACATAGGACCCAAAACTTGTTGGGTGAACATCGCGCCGGTAGCCGCTGATCAAAGACATAGTATCGCTGCCTTTGATGTTCAGTTCTTCGTCCATAACGCTGTAAAAAATACTCTCCATCAGCGAATCGACACTGCGGTTGATGCTATCCGTCCCCGAAGCCAGTCCTGAGGCCAGCATTGGGTTCTGTACCATGCGGTTGATACTTTCGTAGACCTCGTTGCGCTTTTCGCTCTCCTGGCGAAATTGCTTTTCGATCTGGGAGGACTGCGCATGCCCGTGAATTGCCTTGAATGCGCATAAAGAAATCACGATAGAGCGAACACTGCAAAAGAAGCTCATGGGTCTTTTTCCTCCCATGCCCAGGCCGTGCCAAAGCCGAGTCCCGCCATTACAACCCAATGATCGCGCGGCTCCAAATTTTCTTTCTGATAATGAACACTTAAGGTGCTGAAGAGCATCCGAGGCCAGGGCCTCGTGAGGCCAAAACTCAGCCGGTAGGAATTGCGTCGAAACTCCTCCATCGCCAAATTCCAGGCCCAGTTTCCTTCTTGCTGTTCGTGAACAAAGCGAAAAATTTGCTGAAAGACGTCGGGCGTTTCACTGTCTGTTTGCCGCACCCACTCCAGGCTCGTTCTATTCTCATAGTTATGAACCAGTGTCGCCATACCCATTCGACGTTGGCGGTAGTCTGAGGATGCTGCATAGGAAGCCATGAGCTTGGCGCCATTGAGCAGATCAATCGCTCGAATCAACCGAGAGCTCAGCACTTTCCGTTGTTTACCTGTTACGGGATCGTCTTGATTCAGATTACTCGTTCCCAGTTCGAGGCGTAACTCATCCCTCCAGCCAAAGCCCAGACGGCCTCCGTTCACGCTGGATATCCAGAGAGCGCGGCCTCGACTCGGAAGGCTCAGTCGGTACATGTCATGGTTCAAACCAAATGGAGCGTCAATACGACCCATAGAAAGATAAATCGGATCAGAAATAGGATGACCCAGCTGAACATAGCCCTGCTCTGTTCGGCTATACTTAGCAAATTCATCGCTATCGGGATCGGCAAGTTGCCTGAAGCCGCCACGTACATGCAGCGAGAGCCAGTGTCCCAAGCCGATCGAACCGTACAATTGCCCGAGATAGCCTCCCTTGAGGCGATTCGTGTCTTCCTTTGCCAGCATGCGCTCGGAGATTTCTCCATAGCCACTAAGACATGCTGTGTAGGGATTGTAGATGACCCACTTATCAGTTTTGAGCTGACAGATCTGCAAACCCTCTGCTGAGCAAATGCCCGCAAAACCCGACAAAATAAGAACGCTGCTGACTGTTTTCATCCATGCTCGTAACACTAATGGAGCTCGATTGATTGAATGCATTTGAAGAGAATTCCTTCATTCTGCCCAAGTCGATACGACATTGAAAAGCAAAAATAATTGCTCGTTGCTATCAGCCTACAAAAACCTTGACACATAAAGGCCTCGGTAATATAACCCGGTCTCCACTATCGAGGTAAGCCTGCGACTAAGCAAGCCAATGCCACATGCCGGTGATGCCCTCGTCACTTTCTTGCCTCGGTTCGACGTAACCCTATCCAAGTTGATTAGGTTTGGGAATCATGAGTAGTCAAAACATTAGAATTCGTCTCAAGGGGTACGACCACAGATTGTTAGATCAATCGGCGGTCGAAATCGTAGAGCGTGCGAAACGGACGGGAGCGCGAGTCGCTGGTCCTATACCACTGCCCACCTCGATCAATCGTTTTACAGTTCTGCGCAGTCCACACGTTGACAAGAAGTCGCGTGAACAATTCGAGATCCGGACGCACAAACGCGTTCTCGACATTATGGATGCCAAGGCCCAGACAATCGATGCTTTGATGAAGCTAGATCTGGCAGCTGGAGTCGACGTCGAGATCAAACTCTACTAAGCAGAGTGCGGTTGTTGTCGTTTTCTGAACGGTCGCTTTAGGAACCGAATAACTCAACAGCAGGTTGAATATAAGTCATGACAATTAACGGACTAATAGCAAAAAAAGTGGGAATGACCCGGGTCTTAGACGCTGAAGGTCAAATGATTCCCGTGACACTTCTCAAAATCGAAGGTCAGAAAGTAACCAAGATCCTGACGCCTGAACGCGATGGCTATCATGCCGTCCAGGTTGGTTACTACGAGAAGCCTGAGCGCAAACTGACAAAGCCAGACGTTGCTCGTCTGCGCAAAGTGTCGGTTGTCGAAAGCTACACACGCTTTAAAGAATTCCGGACCGAAGCCCCTCTAGAAGGTGTAAGCATCGGCAGTTCTTTCAATGCCTCGCTCTTTACCGACGTGGCAGCCGTGGATGTGACAGGCGTGACTAAAGGTCACGGCTTCGAAGGTGCCATCACACGTTGGGGCCACTCTTCGGGGCGTCGCTCGCACGGTTCGAACTTCTACCGCTTGCCTGGTTCGCTGGGTATGAGGACTACCCCTGGTCGCGTCTTTAAAAACAAAGAAGTGCCAGGTCACATGGGTTGCCTGCAGGTGACGGTTCAGAACCTGAAAGTCGTTGATGTCGATGTCGAAGCGAATGTGATCGCTCTCAAAGGTTCCGTTCCCGGATTCCGCAATGGCTTTGTCATCATCAAACCTTCTGTGAAAGCCAAAGAGCCCAAAAAGTGAGCTCCTAGGGGGAATGGATAATCATGCAAGTCGAAGTTAAAGACATCAAAGGTAACCGCGTTAAGACGATCGATCTTCCCGATGCGATCTACAACGTAGAACTGAACGACCACGTGCTTCACCATGTTGTGAAAGCATACTTGGCCAACAAGCGCCAAGGAACCCATGCGACGAAGACTCGTGCTTACGTCAGCGGCGGTGGTAAGAAGCCTTATAAACAAAAAGGTACTGGCGGTGCTCGCGCAGGTTCGACCCGCGCTCATAACCGTCCAGGTGGAGCTGTAGCTCACGGTCCACAACCACGTGACTACCGTCTGAAGCTGAACAAAAAAGTGAAAGCTTTGGCCCTCAGAGTCGCCTTGTCTGACAAAGCCCGTCACGGCAAACTCGTGGTCGTCAATGAGTTCCCCTTCAGCAGCTACTCGACCAAGAACGTCTTGGTCGCTCTGAAAGCACTGCAAGCGCCAAAAGCGTTGCTGGCCGATGTACGCGAAGACGATTTCTTGTATCGCTCGACTCGTAACATCCATGGTGCGGAAGCTCTGTCGGCGAAAGAATTCAACGTTCTCGACCTCTTGCGCTATGAGACTCTGATCATTAGCGAACAAGCTCTCGAGGCACTCAACGCTCGTGTTAGTGAGGAAGCATAATATGCATCCATTTCATGTAATCGTTCGGCCTGTGCTCTCGGAGAAGTCGAACGGCGTTCGTGAGACCGAAGGCAAATACACTTTTATCGTGCAAAAAGAAGCTACCAAAGAAGACGTCAAAAAAGCTGTTGCCGCTCTTTGGAATGTGAAAGTTGATAAGGTTCACACCTTGATTCAGCGCGGTAAATTCAAGCGTCGCGGGGCCCGCTACTCGAGTCCATCACTGACCAAAAAAGCAGTGATCACTCTGGCTGCAGGCGCAAAACTGCCGATCTTTGAAGACCAATAACGGAGAGGACTGGTAAACGTTATGGCTATCAAGCAATACAAACCGACATCAGCATCGCAACGCGGCACCTCCGTTGTTGACTATAGTGTGCTGGACAAAGTTGAACCCTTCCGTCCGCTCCTGGAATCGACCAAGAGAAGCGGTGGACGTAACAACACAGGCCGCATAACTGTTCGTCACGTTGGTGGGGGCGCACGTCACCACTACCGGATCATCGATTTCAAACGCGATAAGCGTGAAATCGGCGGCAAAGTCGAATACATTGAGTACGATCCAAACCGTACAGCATTCATCGCTCGTATCGTCTACAAAGATGGCGAACGTCGTTATATCCTGGCTCCAGACGGCCTCAAGAAAGGTGACGAGATCATCGCCGCCAATCAAGTCGACGTCAAAGCTGGTAACGCTATGCCTTTGAAAAACATCCCTTTCGGTACTCCGGTGCACAACATCGAGATGAAAGTGGGTAAAGGCGGCCAGATGGCTCGTAGCGCAGGTGTCTCTGCTCAGTTGGTTGGTCGCGTTGATGGGTATGCCCAGCTTCGTCTGCCAAGCGGTGAGATGCGCCGAGTTCGCGAAGAGTGCTACGCGACTATTGGAACTGTTTCCAACTCCGACCATTTCAACGTGAAAATCGGTAAAGCTGGTCGTACTCGCTGGTTGGGCGTTCGTCCGACCGTCCGCGGTGTGGCGATGAACCCGGTTGATCACCCTCACGGTGGTGGTGAAGGTCGTACATCAGGTGGTCGTCACCCTTGTACTCCTTGGGCTGTGCAGACCAAAGGTCACAAGACCCGTCATAACAAGCGCACAGACAAAGACATCATTCGCCGTAGAAACCGTAAGTAATGGGAGGTATGCTCAGTGGCTCGTTCAGTTAAAAAAGGCCCCTTCGTGGATGGCTATCTCTATAAGAAAGCAGAGCAGGCTCTTAAAGACAAGAAGCCGATCAAGACCTGGAGCCGTCGCTCCACGATCGTGCCGGACTTTGTCGGCCTGAACTTCCTGGTTCATAACGGGAAGAAATTTGTACCTGTGTTCGTCTCTGAGAACATGGTCGGCCATAAGCTGGGTGAATTCGCTCCTACGCGAACCTACTTTGGTCACGGGTCGGACAAAAAAGGCAAAAAGTAAAGATAAAGGGAGCTAGCTTTGGAACGTCTCTATCAAGCAGTTCTTCGGAACACACGAATCGCCCCGCGTAAAGCGCGGCTGGTCGCTGATCTCGTTAGAGGGATGCCCGTTGCGGTCGCCTTGGATGCACTCAAGGTAACCCATAAGAAGGCGGCTCCTCTCATCTCGAAACTCATTCAGTCGGCCATGGCAAATGCGACTTCAACTGCAACTGTCGACATCGACAGACTGGTTGTCCAAGAAGCCTACGTAAACGAAGGTGAGAAGCTGAAACGCTACCTGCCACGCGCCCAAGGCCGTGCAACTCAGGTTAAAAAGCGTTCTTCACACATCATCATCAAACTGGCTGAGATTTAAGAGAAGGGTAGGATCCGTGGGACAGAAAGTAAATCCAATTGGTTTTCGTACCGGTATCACACGCCCCTGGGCCTCGCGCTGGTATGCAAAGAATGACTACGCGAAATTCCTGCACGAAGACCTGCGTATTCGCGAGTATATCTTCAAGAAGTTCGACAGTGCTGGTGTTTCTAAAGTTGAGATCGAGCGCGCCGCAGCAAACATGCGCGTAAACATCTTCTCGAGCCGACCAGGTATCATCATCGGCAAGAAGGGTGCAGGCGCTGAAAGCTTGAAAGACGAGCTGGTCAAGATCTGCAAGCTTTCTTCGGGCGATCCCAATGTGAACGTGTTCGAAATCCAAAAGCCAGACGCTGATGCAAACCTTGCTGCGCAAAGCATTAAGCAGCAGTTGGTTCGCCGGGTCTCCTTCCGCCGAGCGATGAAAAAAGTGATTGCAAGTGCGATCAAAGCCGGCGCTAAAGGGATCAAAGTGAGCTGCTCAGGCCGTCTCGGTGGTGCTGATATGTCACGGATCGAGAAATATCGGGAAGGTCGCGTTCCCCTCCATACCCTACGCGCGGACATTGACTACGGCACAGCCGAAGCTTTGACCACCTACGGTTTGATCGGGATCAAAGTCTGGATCTATAAAGGCGACATTCTGGCCGACTAAAACCGGGCCGTAGAAGTAAGAGGAAAGTGCGATGCTATCTCCAAAGAAAATGAAATACAGAAAGCAGCATAAGGGTCGCATCAAAGGCACTGCTGAACGCGGCGCCAAACTGTCTTTCGGTGACTTTGGCCTTCAGGCCTTGGAAGCGGGCAAAATTACTGCCCGTCAAATCGAAGCGGCCCGTATCGCGATGACCCGTCACATTAAACGTGGCGGACGCGTGTGGATCAATATCTTCCCAGATCATCCTGTGACCAAGAAACCTCTCGAGGTGCGGATGGGTAAGGGTAAAGGTAACGTTGAATTCTACGTTGCTTATATCAAACCTGGTCGGGTTCTCTATGAGATGGACGGTGTTACACCCGAAGTCGCAGCGCAAGCTCTGGAGCTCGCAGGTTCTAAAGTGCCAATCAGAACCAAACTGCTGACTAAATCGGAGGATCCTTGGTCATAATGGAATACTTTAAAGTTACAGCCGATGAGCTGCGGTCCAAAGACAAGGGTGAATTGCAGGTAGCTGCAGGTGAAGTGCGAAAAAAGCTTGCTGAAATTCGCATGGACATCTATACAGCGCCAGCAGTGAATGTGACTAAAGTGAAGAAGCTGCGCAAGGCACTTGCCAGAGTCTTGACTGTTCAGAACGAAAAAGCCCGTGCTGCGAAAGCTTGAGAAGAGGTAGAACACAATGTCTGATCATCAAAATCATGAAAAGAAGTCGAAGCCAGTCTTCGGTGTTGTCACCTCGGACAAGATGCAGAAGTCACGGGTTGTCACTGTGGAGCGTCTGGTGAAGCACCCACGTTACGGTAAATATCTGAAACGTCAGACGAAACTGATGTTCCATGACGAGAAGAATGAAAGCCGAATCGGTGATTCCGTTTTGATCATCCCTTCTCGGCCCCATAGCGCTCGCAAGCGCTTTGATCTCTTGAAAGTCGTGAAAAAAGCGGGCGATATCGCCGAGTAATGGCAGATAGAAGCTAGACCAAAGGGCGTTAATATGATCCAGATGGAATCGGTACTACTCAGTGGTGATAACTCCGGGGCGAAAGTCCTGAAGTGTTTCAAGGTGCTGGGCGGCAGTAAAAGGCGCTTCGCGACAGTTGGCGACACCATCGTCGTGTCTGTGAAGGAAGCCCTGCCCAATAGCAAGGTAAAGAAAGGTAGCGTGCATAAAGCTGTGATCGTACGGACTGCGAAAGAAGTTCTTCGCAAGGACGGTACAACGATCAAGTTTGATGAAAACGCAGCGGTGCTCATCAAGGGCAAAGATAACGAGCCAGTTGGCACACGTATCTTTGGACCAGTGGCGAGAGAAGTGCGGCAAAAAGGTTTCGTCCGCATCGCTTCGCTGGCACCTGAAGTACTTTAATAAGCGACGAAAGATTTCTGACTAAAAAGGTGGCAGAGATGGGTAACGTCCCTCGACTTCAAGATCAATACAACAAGATCCGTGAACAGCTTGGCAAAGAGCTTGGATTGACCAATGCCAACGAAATTCCTCACATTGAGAAAATCGTTGTTAACATCGGCCAAGGCGAAGCCGTCCAGAACCATAAGATTCTGGAAGGTGCTGTGGTTGACCTGGAAAAAATCACAGGTCAAAAAGCGGTTACTACCAAGGCCAAGAAAAGTATCGCAAGCTTCAAGCTGCGTGCTGGCGTGCCCATCGGCTGTAGCGTGACCCTGCGTCGTCAACGCATGTACGAGTTCCTCGACCGTCTTATCAACGTATCGATTCCTCGTATTCGCGATTTCCGTGGCTTCTCGCCAAAGGCTTTCGACGGTCGCGGTAACTATACTCTCGGCGTGAAAGAGCAGATCATCTTTCCCGAGATCGAATACGACAAAGTCGATCGAATTCGTGGTTTGGGTATCACCATTGTCATGAGCGCTAAGAACGACATCCAGGCCAAGGCACTGTTGGAAAAGTTTAACTTCCCCTTCAGAAAAAACTAAAAGCTAGCTTGGAATCAAAGGAGCGACTATGGCAAAGCAAGGACTGATCGAAAAATCTAAGCGCACTCCGAAGTTTTCGACGCGCGCTTATACTCGTTGCAATAAGTGCGGCAGACCGAAAGCGGTCTACCGAAAGTTCGGGATCTGTCGTATCTGCTTCCGGCAAATGGCCTTAAATGGTCTGTTGGCCGGTGTGACAAAAGCATCCTGGTAACAGAGCAGTCGGAGAAGAGAGACGATGCAAGTTAATGATCCAATCGCAGACCTTTTAACACGCCTCAGAAACGCCCAAAAAGCGGGTCACGAAGTCGTGAACGTACCAGCCTCTAAGATCAAAATCGCCATCGCACATATTTTGCGCGATGAAGGCTTTGTACGGAACTATAAATGTATTCGGGATGGCAAGCAGGGCGTACTAAAAATCGCTTTGGCTTACTCCGAAGACGGAAAACCCGGCATTCGTCAGATCGAACGCGAAAGCACAGCGTCTCGTCGCCTATATATGGCGGCTGACAAGCTACCTTTCGTCAAGAGCGGCTACGGCGTCGGTATTTTCTCGACGTCACAGGGTATCATGACCGATCGCGAAGCTCGTAAGCTGAAAATCGGTGGCGAGTATATCTGCTCCGTCTTTTAAACAGAGGTTGGAAATATGTCACGCATAGGTAAGAAGCCGATCGCGGTCCCAGCTGGGGTCGAGGTTAAGATAGAGGGCAACCTTATTAGGGTTAAAGGCCCTAAAGGCAAGCTGGAGAGAGAGATCCACCGCGCGATTAAAGTCGCTCAGGATGGCTCTACACTGCACGTGACTCCAGTGGCCGATACGAAAGAGAACAAAAAATTCCATGGTCTGAGCCGTACGCTGATCGCCAATATGATCGACGGTTGCGCCAAGGGTTATGAAAGACGTTTGACCATGGTCGGCGTCGGCTATCGCGGAGCTAAGCAAGGCAAAGGTTTGAACCTTTCTCTCGGCTTCAGCCATCCTGTTTACTTCGAACCTTTTGAAGGAGTCGATTTGAACGTGGATAAGAACACGACCATCATTGTCACCGGTGCTTCTAAAGAGCACGTTGGTGAAACTGCCGCGAAAATTCGCGCCCTCCGTCCGCCTGAGCCTTACCATGGTAAAGGTGTTCGCTATGAGGACGAGAAGATCGTCACCAAAGTTGGTAAATCTGGCGGTAAGAAATAACGGGGTAGGATTGCGTCATGGCAAGTACACAGCACAAAGCAGCGCAGCGTGAGAAGCGCAAAACAAGGATCCGCAAAAAGATCTTTGGTACGGCAGAGCGTCCTCGTCTGAGCGTTTTCCGCTCGGCCAAGCACGTCTATGCTCAGGTGATTGATGATTCCAAAGGCGTGACACTCGCATACGTTCACTCCTTCAAAAAGGGCAGTGAAGAGCGCGCGAACAAGGCAGTTTGTAGCGATCTTGGCAAGAAGCTGGCGGAAGCCTGCAAGACCAAGAACATCACAAAAGTCGTCTTTGACAAAAATGGTTATGCTTATCACGGACGTATTCAGGCATTGGCCGAAGGTGCACGTGAAGGTGGCCTGGATTTCTAAGAGTCATGGTGGAGGCACAAGTCAGTGGCTAAAGACCTGAATAGAGACAATAATAAAAGAGATGATAGACGCGGTGAAGAGAAACGCGCCAGCGAAGACAACCTGCAGGACAGAGTTGTCAACATCGCTCGCGTTGCTAAAGTTGTGAAGGGCGGTCGCCGCTTCAGCTTTAGTGCTCTGATCGTGGTTGGCGATAGCAAGGATAAAGTGGGCTTCGGTCTTGGCAAAGCCAACGAGGTACCTGACGCTATCCGCAAGGGTTCCGACCAAGCGAAGAAGAACATGATCACTGTTCGTAAGAACGGTGGAACCATTCCCTTCGACGTTGTTGGTAAGTACGGCTCTGCAACTGTCCTGATGTATCCTGCCAAAAAAGGTAAAGGTATCATCGCCGGCGGTGCAGTTCGTATCATCGCGGAACTCGCAGGAATTCAAGATATCGTCTGTAAAGTCCACGGTACTCGGAATCACCAAAACGTGGTCCGCGCAGTTATCAATGGCCTGAAGCAGCTCGAAAGCTTGGAAGAGTATGCAGCGAATCGCGGTAAAGAGCCTCATGAGGTTCTCCAGGTTCGTCACACTCATAGTTAACGCGACGCCTAGCGGAGTCTGATATGTCTAAGATTGTAGTTAAACAAACACGGAGCCTGATTGGCAACAATCCGAACAGTCGCAAGACGGTTCGCGCCCTCGGCTTGGGCAAGATTGGCAAGACCAAGGTCCACAAGGATAACAATTGCATCCGCGGGATGATCAACAAAGTCCGTCATCTCGTTGAGTACGAACTGCTCGCCGACTAAGGATGCTTAAGTGGAGTTTATCATGAAGTCGTTGGAAAATTTGCATCCAGCTCCGGGATCGAACAAAGGCAAAAAACGTCTTGGTCGTGGTCCCGGTAGCGGTAAGGGCGGAACATCGGGCAAAGGCCATAAAGGTCAAAAAGCCCGTAAAAGCGGTAACGTACGCGCCGGTTTCGAAGGTGGTCAAACACCTATGTACCGTCGATTGCCTAAACGCGGTTTTACAAATCCTTCCCGGATTGAGTACAATCCGATAAACTTGGATGCTTTGAACGTTTTTGATGCGGGTACCGTCGTGACCGCGGAGTTGTTGGCAGCAGGTGGAATGTTGAGCCGTCCAGGAAGCCCAGTCAAATTGTTAGGTCGCGGTACGTTGACTAAAGCATTGACGATCAAGCTTCATAAAATGAGCGGATCAGCAAAAGCAGCAGTTGAAAAGGCAGGCGGTAAAGTTGAGGAGATCTAATAGTGGGACAGCGGATATCATCTCTGCCTGAGGTGACTCTCAATCACTTGACCAAGAAAATCCTGTTCACATTGGGATTCTTGGCCCTGTACAGGATTGGGATTCACGTTCCCATTCCTGGAGTGAATTCGGCAGCATTGGCCGACTTCTTCAAGAGTCAAGGGGCGAACCTGTTTGGCATGTTTAACATGTTTTCTGGTGGAGCTCTCGAACGGTTCAGTATTTTTGCCTTAGGCGTGATGCCTTATATCTCGGCCTCTATTATCGCTCAACTTCTCACCGTTATCGTTCCCCATCTGGAAGCGCTTTCGAAAGAGGGCGATGCCGGACGGAAAAAGATTACGCAGTATACGCGTTACGGCACGATCGTGATCGCTCTGGTGCAGGGCTTCATGATCGCTCGTACGCTTTCGACCTCCCAAATGGGCACGGGCGCTTTCGTCAGCGATCCGAGCCTCAGCTGGGCTATCATGACGACGATTTCCCTGACGGCTGGTACAGCATTTGTCATGTGGCTGGGTGAGCAGATTACCGAGCGTGGTGTTGGAAATGGTATTTCCTTGATCATCTTCTGCGGTATCGTCGCCGGTTTGCCACACGTGATTGGTAACACCTATGAGAAGTTCAACAGCTCCGAAATGGAGTTGGCTCAGGTCGTGATTCTATTAGCCATCGTTATCGCAGTGACTGCTGGTGTAGTGTTCATGGAGCAAGGTGCACGTCAGGTTCCCGTACAGTATGCGAAGCGCCAAGTAGGTAATCGTGTGTATGGCGGCCAAACGTCTCATCTTCCCATTCGTATCAACACGGCAGGCGTGATTCCTCCCATCTTTGCCAGTTCACTCCTGCAAATTCCGGTAACTGTGGCGCAATTTGCTAAGACTGGGCTGTTCGCGAGTGTGGTAGGAACGGTTTTGATCCCAGGCGGCTGGCTTTATAACCTGCTTTATCTGGCAATGATTATCTTCTTTTCCTTCTTTTATACATCGATACAGTTTAAGCCCGATGATATCGCGGAAAATCTCAAGAAGCATGGTGGCTTCGTTCCAGGTATTCGTCCAGGGGCGAGGACTTCGGAATATCTCGGTAAGATCATCAACCGATTGACTCTGACGGGCGCCCTTTACTTGAGCGCGATCTGTCTGATTCCATCTTTGATCACCGATAGCTTCAATGTTCAGTTCTATTTCGGCGGAACCAGTCTTCTGATTATCGTTGGTGTCGCTTTGGAGACTTTCCGTCAGATCGATGCTCATCGTCAGTCTCTCCGTTACGAAGCCTTCATGAAGAATACAAGTATCAGGAGCAGAGGGGGCCGGCGTTGATAATCATCCTTACGGGCGCTCCAGGCGCAGGCAAGGGAACGCAAGCGGACCTTCTCGCCCAGCGAGAAGGCTTTAAGAAGATTTCTACGGGTGATGCGCTCCGCAAGCACATCAAAGAAGGAACCGAGATCGGCAACAAGGCGAAGTCCTTTATGTCGGAAGGTAAGTTGGTTCCGGATAAAGTTCTTTTAGGAATTTTGCAGTCGGAGTTGGAAGCAGCTCGTGGGTTTCCGATCCTCTTGGATGGTTATCCGCGAAATGTGGCTCAGGCTCGATCGCTGCAGGAGATTGTCGGTAAAGACGGCATTCGTGGAGCGGTTCACCTGGAAGTTGACCCCAACGCGCTGGTTCAACGTATCAGTGGTCGTAGGACCTGTGTCAACTGTGGCGCCAGCTACCATGTGCTCACGAGTCCTTCGAAGAAGGGTCCACTCTGTGACCGCTGCAGTGGCGAGCTTGTGCAACGTCCAGATGATACTGAAGAGAAGGTAAAAGTCCGTCTCGGCGTTTACGAAAGTGAGACCCGCCCAGTTCTTGATTTTTATCGGGACCTCGGTCTTTATCACCGGGTGGATGGGAACGGAAGTACCGAAGAGGTATACAAAGCTCTCGCGGCTCAGCTTCGTTCTCTCGCCTGAGCGAAGCGGTTGTGGGTGCTGGGAATCAGCGGTTTTCACTTGCTGAAACAGGGCTAACTGTGTAAAGTTTCGCATCTGTCATCCCTGGGCAGGCAATCAGGCGTAAATCCGAGGAAGGCTATGGCCAAGGAAGATGTGATTGAAGTTGAAGGCGTCGTGAAAGAGCCACTCCCGAACGCCATGTTCAGAGTTGAGCTTGAAAACGGCCATGAAGTTCTGGCTCATATCAGTGGTAAGATGCGGATGCACTTTATTCGTATTCTGCCTGGCGACAAGGTGAAGCTCGAGATCAGTCCGTACGATCTCGGTCGAGGAAGAATCGTTTACCGCGCTAAGTAAGACCCCGGTTTTATAGCCGAGTTCTCACTCAGAGAAGAATAGGGCGGGCACAGCGACTTAAACGGCGCGATAGTGCCCTAGTCATACGAGAGGGTTCTGAATGAAAGTTAGAGCAAGCGTGAAGCCTATCTGTGATAAGTGCAAGGTCGTTCGTCGTAGCGGCGTGCTGCGCGTGATCTGTGAAGTTAAAAAGCATAAACAGAGACAGGGCTAAGGAGTTAGGGAATGGCACGTATAGCTGGTGTTGACCTTCCTGGTCAAAAAAGAGTTGATATCGCACTGACAAGCATCTATGGCATTGGCCGTCGCTCTGCTGTCGTCATCGCCGAAAAGGCGGGGATTCCTGCGACCAAGAAAGCTGCTGAGCTCAGCGCTGAAGAGGTCAACTCCATCCGTAAAGTTATTGACAGCGAAGGCATCTTGGTTGAGGGTGACCTCCGCCGCGAAGTCTCGTTGAATATCAAACGCCTGATTGACTTGGGCAATTACCGCGGTTTGCGTCATCGCAAAGGGCTTCCAGTTCGCGGTCAGCGTACAAAAACCAATGCGCGTACGCGTAAAGGTCCACGCAAGACGATCGCCAACAAGAAGAAATAACCGCGTTAAAAGGAATAGGTTGATATGGCAAAGTCTACTGTTGTCAAGAAGCGCAAGACTAAAAAGAACGTCCCCATGGGGGTCGCTCATATCCAAGCTACCTTTAACAACACGATCGTCACGATCACTGACCTTAACGGGGAAGTGGTGGCGTGGTCGACGGCTGGTGCTAAGGGCTTCAAAGGCTCGCGAAAAAGTACTCCTTTTGCTGCCCAGGTTGCCGCAGAAGAAGCAGCTCGCAAAGCGATGGACGCGGGGATGCGGTCTATTTCGGTTCTCGTTAAGGGACCAGGTTCGGGTCGTGAAAGCGCCGTTCGCGCTTTAGCGGCTGTCGGCCTGAAGGTCAACTTGCTGAAAGATATCACTCCGATCCCACACAATGGCTGCAGGCCGCCGAAACGGCGTAGGGTCTGACGAGTAGTGGATGGCCCAGCTTCGCAGCCTGATCTGAGAAGGCCGCGATATTTCTAGACCAACAGAAAAATGCTGGTAGAATGACAGGATAGGGCCATCAAAACTGCTGTGTTTATGAAGTAGGGGAAACCCGACTCGTGACATCAGGTCTTATTCATCATTAACGGAGCCAAGACGGAGAAGCGTTCATGCATCGCAACTGGCAAGACTTGATCACTCCTAATAACGTTGAAATTGCCGCCTTGACTGATACCTATGGCAAGTTTATTGCTAAGCCGCTTGAGCGGGGATATGGTATCACCTTGGGCAACTCTCTGCGACGCGTGCTTCTCTCTAGCATCAATGGAGCAGCGATTGTTGCTGTTCGTATTGATGGTGTTGAGCACGAGCTGAGCACGATTACAGGCGTTAAAGAAGACGTAACGGACATCATATTGAACCTGAAGCAGGTCAATATTCGATATTTAGGTGAGAACGACGCTCGCATCACTTTGAAGTCCAAAGGTGACGGCATCCTACGGGCTGGCGACATCCAAGCTAGCAGTGATGTAGAGATACTCAACCCTGAGCAGCATATTGCTACGATTGGCGAAGACGGTTCCTTGAATATGGAAATGATCGTTCGTCATGGTCGTGGATATGTTTCGGCTGATGCTAACCGCACCGAAACCATTCCGACCGGTTATATCGTTACTGACTCGATCTTTGCACCTGTTCGACGCGTTGCTTACAACGTTTCGAATGCGCGGGTTGGTCAGATGACTGACTATGATAAGCTCACGCTGGAAGTTTGGACCAATGCAGCGGTTCGGCCGGATGATGCACTGGCTTATGCTGCAAAGATTCTGAAAGAACAGCTGACGATTTTCATCAACTTTGATGAATCAGAAGAGGTTGAAGCCCGCGGTTCTGAAGAGACCATCGAAGCCCGGCCACAATTGAACGAGAATCTGTTCAAAACGGTCGATTCTTTGGAGCTGAGCGTCCGCGCTGCCAACTGTCTCGAGAACGCCAATATCAAGTATATCGGTGAGTTGGTGACGAAGACAGAAGCCGAGATGCTGAAGACCAAGAACTTTGGTCGGAAGTCGCTCAACGAGATCAAAGATATCCTGGCCGAGATGGGTCTGTCCCTCGGCATGAAGATCGATGGTTTTGATCCATCGATGCTGAGACAAAAAGAAAGCGAAAGCAATTAAAGGTTAAGAGGCTAGTTATGAGACACAAGCACGGCTATCGGAAACTCGGTCGCGATTCAGCTCACCGTAAAGCTCTTTTGCGGAACTTGGCCACGTCGTTGATCACCCATGAGCGCATTACGACGACTTTGCCAAAGGCCAAAGAACTGCGTAGCGTTGTTGAGAAAATAGTGACTTTGGGCAAGAAGGGTAGTCTGCACCACCGCCGTCAGGCCGGTGCCTATCTGTTCGACAAAGAGGCTGTTGTTAAAGTCTTCGGCGATTTGGCATCCCGCTTCAAAGACCGTCAAGGCGGTTATGTGCGGATCCTGAAGCGCGGAATCCGCGTGGGTGATGGCGCTAAAATGGCGTTGATTGAATTCGTTGATTTTGAGCCTAAGAAAGCTGAAGCTGCAAAATAAGCAGTTCTCATGACTTTGGAAACATCCCGCCTGCGAGCGGGATTTTTTTTGTGTGCGTTCGCCCCCGCGGGATGCCTGTGGTATAATATGCCATATGTACTGGGAGGCGATTTATGTGCAAGAATTCCTGGGCACTGGCCCTCGCTCTTTTAGTTCTCACAATGGGCCAGATCGGCTGTAAGAAGATTCAAGTCATCAAAGATGATTTGGATGAGTTGAGTTTTTCGTGGACCGGTGGAACCGTGTTTGGCGATCCATTTCAAGTCACCACTAAGCAGCTTCACTTTGATACCGGGGATTTGTTTGGAAAGGATGTTATTCTTGAGGGTGATATCCAAGTGCGCGGAGTGGCGTCGACCCATCTGGTGATGTCCGATCAAGAAGGTCGAATATTGGTGGTCCTCACATCGGTTGATGATTCGTATCACTTCCTCGATAAAGCGGAAGTGAATCACGTGAAGGTGCTGGGGCGTTTGGAACGAGGCAAAAAGGGTCTCCCGTATCTGCTTGCAAAGGCAGTGAGGCCAGGAGTAAAGTCGCCGCAGTAGTGTTGTTGTGGTCAAAGAATAGCCTCGGTTGCGTGAGCTTCCCACATGCAGGGCTCAGGGATAGCGAGACCCAATTAAGATGACTTTATTCTTCTATGTCCTTCGCGATTATGTGCGATATGTCTTAGGGACTTTATTGCTTTGCGTCTTCCTCTTTTTACTCTTTGATTTTATCCATAAAACGACCCGCTATATTCCTCGGTACAATCCCGACACCGGACTTCTCATTAAATACTACATCTATTCTTTGCCGAGTCTTGTAATTCAGGCATTGCCCATTTCATCTTTGTTGGCATCGGTGATAACCATGGTGCTGCTCAGCCGGACTAATGAAATAACAGCCATGCGAGCTGCCGGAATGGGGCCTTTTCGTGTAGGGGTGCCGATCATCGCCGGTGGAGTTGCGCTCTGTGTGCTGTCGGTTTTCTTAGGAGAATATATTCTTCCGCGATGGGCAGAGAAGATGCACTTTATCCAAGAAGTCCTCATCGAAAGAGGGTCCGAAACTCAAATTGCTGAAGGTGCGCGATGGGTTAAAGATGAGAATGTGCTCTATAATTTTCGCGACTATGATCCTATAACCAACGTGATGACCGGTGTGCGTGTAATCGAGACAGGCGATAACTTTCGTCCTAAAAAGAGCCTTGAAGCACGATTAGCGACGTATCGTCCGGAAAGTTCTGACTGGCTATTAGAAGACGTAAAGATTCTCTTTTTTTGGCCGAAGGGGACTCTTTCATATACGGAAAGAAAAGATGTGATGCCGGTTAAAATTCCTGTGGAGCCGGTAAAATTAAAGAAGGAGCGCCGGCAGCCTAACGAATTGGCGTCTACGGAATTGGTTGATATCATAAGCAAGGGAGTGTCATCCGGTGTTGATATCCTTTCCTATCGTGTGGAATTGCATACCAAGTTAGCATTTCATTTTGCTCCATTGGTGGTTTGCTTGATTGGGCTCCGATTTGGGTATCGCTCCGAACGAACCATGGAGACAGCACGTGGAGTTATGCTCGCGATAGCTGTTGGTATGAGCTATTGGTTTTTCTTAAATGCCGCACGGGCTCTGGCCAAGCGTGGCCTTTTACACCCTATCCCGGCATCTTGGTCGGCAGACGTGATTTTGCTGGCTTATTCTTTCATCAATCTTTGGCTGCTTCGTCGGAAACGTCAGTAAGGGTTTCTTTCGCTGAGCTGACCAGACAATAGACTTTTGGAAAAATCTTGGGATCAAGTGTCACTTGGTCCATGACTTTCAATTCATGCAGATATCGTCTGAGAGTGCTGCTTGGAATCTTAGTGATTTGATGCAAGTTCGCGATGCTTTTGGGACCATTTTGAAGAGCTCTAAGGATTTCGTGATTTCGTTCGTTTGAGATATTGCGAGGGGGTTGTTCAAAGTAAATGGCATCTATATTGAGAAGTATCATTCCCTGTGTTTGAATGACGAGTGGAGTCAGCATAAAGCGAAATTGAAATCGAAGACGGGCAACCGTGTTTCTGAGCTTCTGGTTCCAGCCTTCTAAAGAAGACGTTTGACGCCACACCAGCCTCTGAACATCATGGATGGCCAGGGCTTTGTCCGGGTGCCTTAGAATTTGTTGCAAGAGACGATTCAGGACCGGATAGAGACTCAGATCAACTTGGAAAATGTCGCTCACCCTATAAAGTCCATTTCCCAGGCTCCTGAGCGTTGGCCTGAAGAAATAGTTTGAGAGCTCATGACTCACGCGATTCAATTCAGGATCAATTTTTCTTGGCATTCGACCTTTGGCAAAAGCAAGCCAAAGTCCGATAATTCTACGGCGAAATTGATCCTGTGATAGCTGACGAGCTCTTCGTAAGCTTTGAATGCACTCTTGAAATTCAGAACTGCGATAATGAAATGCTGCTTGCAAGAGTGCGCCGAAACTTTGCATTTCTGCATAGGGCATGGTTTGAAGAAGCTGCAGCTCGTGGTACCAAGTTTTCACAAAGGCCTGCTCATGATCGTTGGTGTGTTTATGGAGCATGAGTCCCAGCAATCGGCAGCGTGCACACGCTGCCAGCAGCTGGTTGCCTTGTGCTTCCTGCTCCAGCAAGGCTTTCTGAAGGGCAATAATGCTGTGTTGATCGGAAGCTTTTTGAATATTTTCCAGGCCAGTCATGCAGTGCCCCAGCCATATCATTTCAGGATTGGACTCATATCGAAGTTTTATCAATGATGAAGAGTTGGGAGACTGGCTTTGCCAAAGTGCGGCGCCAAGGCCTAGTTCTGGATTGAGCAGGTAATTGGCAATAGAGAGTAATTCAGCTTGGTCCTGGCTAATCGAAGAGTTTAGCAAAGCTTTACGCAGCTGATTCTGCAAGCGCGCTTGGTCCAGCCAGCGGGCTGAAACACTGGCAATATAAAGGTAGAATGCCATTGCATAGACTTGCGCCAAAGGGGTTTCTTGAAATGAAACTAAGTATGTCCGCAAAAGGGCAACGGTCGTATCACTGCCAAGCGTGCCACTTAAATAAGACAGAACAATTGATTTGAGGGCTGTGAGACTTTGCCATTCACTTGGGGGATTTGTGGCCGAAAAGTAGCTATAGAGTTGCAGGGCCTCCGGCCATTGACGCATTTCCGCCAGCCGGTCAGCAACACGGACCCAGGCGACCTGAAGGAGAAGGTCTTCAGCCGGTGCTTGCCACCGAATGAGTTCAAGGCTGACGCGTCGTAAGTCTTTTTGTGATTGCAAGCTGAGAGCCCGAAATGCCAGATGTTCGGAGTCATTGCTCAAGATGCGTTGTCTTATGCGGCCCAGACTAGCGGTCCAGGATTCTAGCTCTCCCTTGCGTTCCCGGGCATAGCAGAGAAGGAGTTCTTCCCGTGTGGTCAAACGCTCGGGGTGATGGTCAATCCATTTCAAGAGCCGACCGAAATTCCAAGATCGAATCAGAGCTTCGATGAATTGAAGGCGTAAAGCCGGATTGATGGGTGAGCCTCGTCGCTCTTCGGTGAGGATCCATTGCTCCCATTTTTGACCGTGGTTAAATCCAGTTTCAGGCCCCTGACTTTGCTTAGGCGCTGGGTGATTTGGGCGTGTAGCTGGGGGGATGGGCAGCAAAAGACTTCAGGCCTCCTAAGGATTTAAAATGGAAGTATATCGATAATTTGCTGGAATATTCTTGAAAATCGTTGGATCTGGGGGTGAGCATAACCAAGTCGAAAGCAGAGACCAATTCACATCTGTTATTACGCCCGCTTGGCGATCGATAAATAAGTCAAAAGTGTTGACTTTCCCGGGCGGACCTGTTAAAGCTCGATCGTTAGAATGTATGCCGTGAATCCAAGGCAAAACTCGTTTTCGAACGAGAAGGGGTTCAGCGTACTGCTTCGACACGTCAAGCTCGCCTGTAACTGCGAGCACGATTGTCTCCTGGTGGGCCGCAGTCAATCGGCCTCATGTATCGAGAATTAGCAAAGCCGCTCAGAGCTGGTTGTTGATTCAGGTGCAAGCCTTCCGCAAGCAGGAAGGTCATTGACCTCATCAATCATGGTTTATGTGAATGCCTTGCTCACTGTGATGGTGCTTGCTGGGCTTTTTTATTTTTGGTGTTTGTATTATGAATCGCCAGCAATATGACAAGATTATTGATCTTATCAATCCTAAGATTTCAGCGCTCGGCTATGAATGTGTCGAAGTGGAATGGGATGGAACAGAAGAAACGCTTCGCGTCTTTATTGACAGGGCAGAGGGCATCAAAATGGAAGATTGCCTTCGCGTCAACGACGTTTTGATCGAAGCCAACGACCTCGACGAGCTGGTTCCTGGTGATTACCGACTGGAAGTAAGCTCGCCAGGAATTGAAAGACCGCTTCGAACCCGTGATCATTTTTCACGAGTGACAGGCCAGAAAATTAAGGTGCGTTTGAGCGCTCGAACGCAAGACCGAATGGAAGGGACAGGGAAGCTTCTTGGAATCGACCAGGATGATATCGTATCCTTAGAGTTACCGGCAGGTGTCTGGAACTTTCCATTCCAAGCGATCCGCAAAGCCAGCGTTGTGTTCGAGTGGTAAATCCGCTCTCTCATGATGCTGGAAGTACGGATCTTTTTTAACTTTTTTGACAATTTCTTGAGAAGGAACGACCGACGATGACTCTTATCGATAGTTCAGAATTAGAATCCGAGCTCCGCAAAGTCATTTCCGGCGTCAGCCGTGATAAAAATTTGGACAAGGCAGTGATTATCGATGCTCTGCAGCAGGCGGTGGTTCATGCTGCTCGTCGTATGCTCGGGGCAACTGCTGACCTTGAAGCGCATTATAACGAAGAATCTGACGAAATAGAACTTTATCAGTTTCGCACTGTCGTAGACGACGATGACGTTGCCAACGAAAGTTTGGAAATCGCTTTGAGCGATGCGCGGAAACTGGACTCGGAAACTGTTCTGGGCGATGCGATTGGTATCAAAATTGATACCTCGAAATTCGGTCGCATTGCCGCTCAGTCGGCCAAGCAGATTATTGTACAAAAAGTTCGAGACGCTGAGCGCTCGCAGGTTTTTGAAGAATTTAAAGATCGTGTCGGTGAAATATTAAGCGGTTACGTTCGTCGCTTTGAACGGAACGACATCATTGTCGACTTGGGTCGCACGGAAGCGGTGATTCCCTACAAAGAGCAAGTTCCAACTGAAAAGTTCCGGGTGAAGGATCGTATCCAGGCCTATGTGGTCGATGTGAAACGTTCCAGCCGCGGGCCGCAAATCATTATGTCGCGCGCCCATCCTGGCTTTTTGGTGGCTTTGTTCAGTCAGCATGTGACGGAAATTTACGACGGTATTGTGACGATCGAAAGCGCGGCTCGTGATCCTGGCTATCGGTCGAAGATTGCGGTTTATTCTCGTGATTCATCGGTTGATCCAGTCGGTGCGTGCGTTGGTATGAAAGGTTCCCGTGTTCAGGCCGTAGTCAACGAAATCAATGGCGAAAAAATTGATATCGTGCCTTACGACCACGATCCAGCTCGTCTTGTCTGCAATGCCTTGGCGCCGGCTGTTGTGAGTAAGGTGATCGTGGACGAAGACAATCACAGTATGGAAGTGATCGTTGGTGATGATCAGCTGTCACTGGCTATTGGTAAACGTGGCCAAAACGTGCGTCTAGCGGCTCAATTGACTGGCTGGCGTCTCGACATTAAGAGTGAGTCCTCGATTGAAGAGAAAATGGCAGGAGCTAAATCGACTCTTGTAAGAATCGAAGGCTTGGATGATATGATGGCTGAACTTTTGATTCAGGAAGGTTTCACGACCCCTGGAGAAGTGGCGCAAATGTCTCCAAGGACTTTGAATCGCCTTCTCAATATGGATCAAGAGCAGGCGCTTGAGCTGATCGAACGAGCCAAGCGTGCAGCCAATGCTCAGTCGCATAGTCGCGGTGAGCCGAAAAAGTACGTGGAGCAAGACGAGATCCTGGCAAATTCCTCTGCTTCCCCCGTTACGCTTGACAATAAGGCCGAAGACTCTCAAATTAGCGAGCGTGTGAAGGTCTTTTTAGAGCTGTCTGGGGTAGGCGAAGCAAGCGCCCACGCTTTGGCGGAGGGTGGCTACGTCACTATAGGTGATATAGTCGCGGATTCGGTCGAAGAAGTAGCTAATAAGACGGGCTTGTCGATAGGCGTGGCACGGACCATTCAGATGGCTGCCGATCGTTATCTTCAGTCCGAATAAGAGCAAATCAAGGGAAGCGGCTGCGGCGCGACCGGAAAATAGGATGCTTTGCAGCCCTCATTTCCCTTCGAGTTTGCAAATAAAATGTCTGTTTGAATGTAAAGATAGTTGGGGGACTCAGAGCGAATGTCCAAAATTCGTGTCTACGAATTAGCCCGCGAGCTAAAGATCGAAAGTAAGCTGCTTGTAAACAAGCTCAAAGATATCGGCATTGAGGTGTCCAGCCATCAGAGTACTCTGACAGCTGACCAAATCGTGCGGATCAAGCGTGAGCTGAGTGGCGAAGGAGCGGGAAAAGCTCCAAAACCAAGTCCTTCGGTGATCCGGCGTCGTAAAGGCCCTGGTGATGAGAAGGAGGCAGCGGCGTCTTCTGAGGGAGACGGCGATCATGAGGTGGCGGCAAACTCTGACATCCATGTTCACGAAGAAGTCGAAGAGGAAGCTCCTCGTCAAGTAGGCGTAAGCGCTGAAGTCGAGACCGCCATGGAATCGGCGCACGAAGATGCAGAAGACGAATCTCTGCTTGAAATCAGCGAAACTGAGCCACAACCCATACTTCATCAAGAACAACCAACCGTAAGTGCAGCACCTATTGCAGCTCCGGTTGTTGAAGATGAAGATGAGCCTGAAACCCCAAGCCCGCGGATGGATGTGCGGCCCACGGCATCCACTCCCGTGCGTCAAGAGGCGCGTGCACCGAGCCCAGCGCCAGTCAGCGAAGGACGACCCATGCAGCGCGCCCCAGAAGGTATGAGTGTCACACCAGACACGGCGAAGATCGTCAGGCGCGAGGCGCCTCCTAGTGCAGCACCTAGCGTTGCTGCGAGTTCTGCTCCGGGCGCTGTTGGGCCAAGGATTCCAGGAGCGGCAACCATTGTTCGCCGCGCTCCGACTGAAGAAGACGTCAGACCACGTTCGGCTTCGACCGCGCGTATCATGCCAGTAGGCACTCGTCCTGCTCCTCGAGTCGGAACAGGCGAAGGTGGCGGCGGCAGCGGTATTACAATCGGCCCAAGGATTGGTATCGGTGAACGCCGACCACTGGGCACGATTAGCAAAGGCCCGGACCTGAACCTGCCAGAAGATGGCGGATTGGGCATCACAGGCGTAACACGCTGGCGTGACGACGGTCTAAAATCAAAAGACAAGAAGCGCTCCTTCGCGAACGTGGAAACGCCGGATGAGAACGTTTTGAAGAAAGCCTTGAAGCCCAAGCGGGATCAGGTCAATTTGAGAACGTTGCTCAACCAAGCTGAGCCCTTAGACGAAGATATCGGTGAAGATGTCGAAGTGCTGCCGGAAGCACCGGTCGTTGTCGACAAGAAAAAGCTAATTTACACCCCTCAGTCGAGTGGTCGTAAGAAAGACCTTAAGCGTCGTAAAGACCTTAAGAAAACCCAGTTGACCACCCCGCGGGCTTCCTATCGCGTTGTGAAAATGGGCAGCGATATTACTGTGGCCGAGTTGGCTAAACAGTTGTCAGTGAAAGCGGCGGAACTCATCAAGAAGCTGATGGCGCAAGGTGTCATGGCGACGATGAATCAGGCCGTTGACTTTGATACAGCGACCCTTCTGGCCAACGACTATCACTTCGAAGTGAAGAGCAATGTCGTATCCATTGAAGATATCCTTTCTGACAATAAAAAGGCTCACGACAGCGCTGAGTTGGAAGAGCGTCCGCCGATCGTAACCATCATGGGTCACGTCGATCACGGTAAAACTTCCATCCTCGATGCGATTCGTAAAGCCAAAGTCGCCGCGGGCGAAGCCGGCGGAATTACTCAGCATATCGGAGCCTATACAGTCGAAAAAGCTGGTCGCAAGATCGCCTTTCTCGACACACCAGGTCATGAAGCTTTCTCAGCTATGCGATCACGCGGAGCTAAAGTTACCGATATCGTGGTGCTCGTGGTTGCTGCCGATGACGGCGTGATGCCACAGACGATCGAAGCGATTTCCCATGCTCGTGATGCTCATGTGCCGATCATTGTTGCGATCAACAAGATCGACAAGCCCTCGAAGAACCTGGATCGTGTCTACCGTGAATTGGCGGAGCATGGGATCCAGTCCGAAGAGTGGGGCGGCGAGACTCAGTATGTGAAGGTTTCAGCGCTGCAAGGCATTGGTATCGAAGAGTTGCTCGACGCTATCTTGCTGCAAGCCGAAGTTCTTGAACTCAAGTCGCCTATCAACGTGCCGGCCTCCGGTGTGGTTGTGGAAGCTCACTTGGACATAGGGCGCGGTCCCGTCGCAACAATGATGATTCAAAAAGGTATCGTACGCATCGGTGATTTCCTGGTAGCAGGAACCACACTGGGCCGCGTCAGAGCCATGCATGATTATACAGGCAAGCGTTTGAAAGAAGCCGGACCTTCGACTCCTGTCGAAATCGTCGGTTTGTCCGAAGTGCCTATGGCCGGTGATCATTTCGATGTCGTGGAAGATGAAAAAACAGCCAAAGAAGTTGCTGGATGGCGTCGTGACGTCGAGTTCAGCAAAGCTCTGAACCGTTCGTCTGCAGCCACCTTGGATCAGCTCTTGGCTAAAGTGAAAGCCGCAGACACTCCTGAAGTTCCGGTCATCATTAAGGCCGATACGATGGGATCCGTCGAAGCGATCGCCGAAGCCGTTATGAAATTGAACACCGACCGTGTGCGAAACCGTATCGTCCATAAAGCTGTGGGTGGTATCAACGAATCCGATATGGCTTTGGCGGCAACGTCCAATGCTGTGATCATTGGATTCAATGTTCGAGCCGCTCGCGGACTGGATGACAATGCTGATAAGGCAGGCGTCTTGATCAAGTACTTCAGCGTTATCTACGACATCGTGGATGTGCTGAAGTCGATTATGGCCGGTAAACTGCCTCCCGTGCAGAAAGAAGTTATTCTTGGTCACGCCGAAGTCCGCGCGACGATCAAGGTTCCGAAAATCGGGCTTGTGGCGGGTACTTCCATCCTTGATGGAAAAGTCACAAGGAACTCTCAGCTGCGCTTGATTCGAAACGATGTGGTGATCTATGCCGGCAGAATTGGATCGCTCCGGCGCTTCAAAGATGACGTCAAAGAAGTGGTGCAAGGATATGAGTGCGGTATCGGTATTGAAGGATTCTCGGACGTCCGCGAAGGTGACGTCATTGAGGCCTTCATTATTGAAGAGCATGCACCAGCCCTGTAATCTTGCAAGTAAGGCATGTAAAGTCTTGGAATTGCTGATAAATAAGTAATTCCGGACTCACCAATAAGGCACAGGACGGCCGCCCAATGATGTGGCTGTTTTGAGCCTTTTTTGTTAGGTGCCTTCAGGTAACTGCTTGATAAAATTGGAAATGCGGTATCTATTCCGAGAAAGTTCACGGATCGATTTCCGCTTAGGATGGTAGAGCATATGGGTTTACGACAAGAACGCATGGCAGATGAGATTCGCGATATTCTCGCAGTGAATTTTCAAGGTGGTCGGATGAATGACCCGCGCCTGGAATTTGTCACCATCACAGCTGTCAAGATTTCCGCAGATATGCAGGTCGCTACGGTGTATTTTCGCACCTACGACAACAGTGATCCGCAGCGCGCCCAGAAGGGTCTGGAGTCAGCTACGACCTATCTACGCAAACAGTTGAAAATTCTGGATATTCGTCGAGTACCAGAGCTGCGATTTATTTTTGATAGCACCCAGGAATCCGCTCAACGGATCGAGGGAATTTTGCACAAGCTCTCTGAAGAAGAGTAAAGCCGGAGCGGATTGTGAATCGTCCTCAACGAAAAATCGTCCCTATCGATGGCTTACTCCTTGTTTATAAGCCTGCTGGAATGACCTCTAAAGATGTCTCGCGCTGGTTTCAGCAACGTATTGGCAAAGTCAAAATGGGCCATGTTGGAACCTTAGACCCCTTGGCGGAAGGCCTTCTGCCTCTGCTCTTTGGTAAAGCCACACGGATTCAAGATTTTCTCTTGGCAGGAACCAAAGCCTACGAATTTGATGTCGGTTTTGGTGTGGCCACCGATACCTTGGATGCTGA
>JBGSTF010000109.1:0-13200 GCA_041736645.1 Oligoflexus sp.
TTCGATAGGTGGGAGCAAAAAACCCCTCGCGTTCCCAGCGACGTAGAGTTGTGATCGATATTCCCAAAAGGATGGCAGCTTGACCAATTGATAGATGCATCTCTCTTTCCTTAAGAGATTCATACAAAAGTATGGTCTTAGTTCCCATACGTGAATAGATTCGTCAAGATTTATTTTTAACTGCTGTTGCCCTACCCACACCGGTTTGGGTAGGGTAGGGTAGGGTCATTGACAATCAATTGCGGGTTTGGATCGGAATCTTTCGCGTTTGCGTTTTGGCTGTTTCAGCCTTTTCAAGGTGAATGGAAAGAACGCCACGCTTGAAGTTGGCTTCCACCTTTTCCATGTTTACTTCAAAAGGTAAAGGAATTTTGCGTATGAATGAACCATAGGTGCATTCATAATAGTGCGAGCCCTTGTCGTCTTTTTTTTGTTCCTCTTTCTTCTCGCCGCTGATGGTGAGAGCCAGCTTATCGACGGTAATGTCGATATCCTTTTCATCGAGACCAGGAAGTTCGGCGGTGACTTGCACACTGTTTTCGGTTTCTTTGAGATTCACTCTCGGAGTGAATCCTGCCAGTGGCTTGTCCTGTAGAGACGTTAAGCCAGGACGATTGTCCCAAACGTCCTCGAGCATTTGATTAAAGAGCTTTTGTACGGGAGATCCTTCCAAAATTCGATTGGGCTGACGGGTCATCCAGAGTGACATAAAAGCTACCTCTCAAAAAATTGAAAAACATCACTTTGGATAAAGCAAGGAAGGTGCCAAACGCAATCATGCGGAGCCCAGGCCCGCATGATGGAAAACTCAGTTCAATTGGGGGCATTTCGCGCAGAATGATGAGACTGGATGACTCTACATTTTGCCTAAAACTTTCAATGCATCCACATAACTAAAAATACCTAGAAGTTTTTTCTGAGAATTACACACTAATACCGATCCGATATGTTGCTCAGCCATGCGCTTGGAAACTTCCTGCAGACTTTCCTGCTGATCAACCATGATAGGTTCGTAGACCATGGCGTCTTTGACTTTGAGTTCCTGCTTGTCCACTCCTGGAAGCGTTCGAATATAGGTCAAATCTCGCTCAGAGAGCAGGCCTACGATGCGGCCCCCGGAAAGAACGGGCAAATGCCTCACCTCGAGTTTGCCCATCAGCTTGCGAGCATCTTCCAGACTCTGGCTGGGTTCAATCGAATGTGGCATCGGGGTCATGTACTTGTCGATAGGATCGTTGCCTAAGACTGTCATAAACTTTCCTCCCAAATTTCAACTCCACTTCAACTGTAACTCCTGCAGGAAGGAAAGCAAGTCTTCGAACGCGATCGCCTGATGATCAGTATCTATCGGTGCTATTCCAGACAACTCAATGCGGCCCGAATCACTCGGTCCTCTATCTGGGCATGTTGCGCGGCATCGGGGAATTCCGCTCGGTTGCGATTGACAAGAACGCCCAGCTCCGCCGCCGCGCTCAAACCGAAAGTCGCACATTGAGTGAAAAGAGTGGCAACCTCCATTTCGAAGGACAGCACGCCTAACGCTTTCATCTCGTCAAGCTGTCCCGCGATCTGACGATGCACATAGCCTTTCTTAAAGGAATCGCTTCGATTCTGACCTTGGTAGAATGTATCGCTGGAAGCGCAGATCCCCAGATGATAAGGGAACCCTTGTTTTTGGATCCCTTTCAAGAGACTTTGGACCAGTCGAAAGTCAGCAACAGCAGGGTATTCAATGGGGGCAAGGTGACGTGAAGCACCGTCCAATCGCACGGCGCCCGTGGGAATGATGACATCGGCTGGATTGATCGCATCCTGCAATGCTCCCGTGGTCCCGATGCGAACGAAACGCGTTATCCCCAGCATGGCCAATTCTTCGACGCAGATAGCCGTGGAAGGTCCGCCAATACCGGTGGAACACAGCAAGACATCTCGGCCATGAAGGACGCCGCGCATCGAACGATACTCTCGATTGGACGCCAGCTCTTGAGTTTTTTCCAGATATCCTGCGATTTTAGGCACGCGTCCAGGATCGCCAGGCAGAAAGGCAATGTCAATATTTTGCAGTTGGCTTTTATCGAGGCCAAGATGAAAGACTTTTGCGTGCATGGGGCGCTCCAGGCTGGATTCAAAAGCCTAGCATAGCGTGACGAGGCCGGTGCGGACAAGTCGGAAAGGAATCAAAAAGGAGATCCCCCAGGCCGAAACCTGGGGGTAAGGAGCGCATTCACTTCACAGTTTGCCAGTGCTATCAAAGCTTAGCTGGCCATCCTTGAGCTGGACCTTCATCGTGTCGCCGGCTTTGATATCACCAGCCACGATGCGACGAGCCACTTTATTTTCCAATTCTTTCTGCAGAAATCGTTTCAGTGGGCGAGCCCCGTAGATCGGATCGTAAGCCGATTGAGCGATGAACTCGCTGGCTTCTTTGCTCAGATCCAGTTTAATACCTTGCTCTTCTAAGCGTTTCTGCAGTTCCGAAACCATAATTTGGACAATCTTGACGACCTGTGGCAATAGCAAGGGCTTGAACAGGACGATATCATCGATGCGGTTCAAGAACTCCGGACGGAAGGCTGCTTTCAGATCGGCATGAACCCGCTTGACAGCTGAATCTTCTAACTGTCCATCGGGACGAATACCTTCAATCAGGGCCTGCGATCCGATGTTGCTGGTCATGATGATGATGGTATTTTTAAAGTTCACTTTGCGGCCTTGGTTGTCGGTCAAGTGCCCATCATCAAGGATTTGCAGCAAGAGGTTAAAGACCTCTGGGTGGGCCTTTTCGATTTCATCAAACAGCACCACTGAATAAGGTTTTCGCCGCACAGCTTCAGTCAGCTGACCGCCTTGATCGTAACCCACATAGCCAGGAGGGGCCCCAATGAGGCGTGAAACTGCGTGTTTTTCCATGTATTCCGACATATCAATGCGGATCAAATTATCGGCGGTATCGAAGAGCTGTTCGGTCAAAGTCTTCGCCAATTCGGTTTTACCGACCCCGGTTGGTCCGAGGAAGATGAAAGAACCGATCGGTCGACGCGGATCTTTGATCTGTGCTCGAGCGCGAATAATGGCATCCGCAACGGCATTGACGGCTTCTTCCTGACCTACCACACGCTTGTGCAGCATTTCATCCAAGTGTAAAAGTTTTTCTCTTTCACCTGCCAGCAACTTTTCCAGAGGAATCCCGGTCCAACGGCTGATGACGGAGGCGATCTCTGCTTCCGATACTTCCTCACGCAGGAGGTTGCTCGACTTTTTGTGTTTGACCTCGTCTTCGGCTGCCTTGAGGCGCAGCTCCGTTTCGGGGATCAAGCCATGACGCAACTGCGCTGCTTTATCCAGGTCGTAGCTGCGTTCCGCCTGCTGAAGTTGAATGTTGAGTGATTCAATCTCTTTGCGAATGTCTTGAACTTTTTTGAGTTGGGTCTTTTCATTCGCATACTGATCCTCCATAAAGCGAGTCTCAGTCCTGAGATCTTGGAGCTCTTTTTGCAGCACCTCGAGGCGTTTTTTACTACCCGCGTCCTTTTCTTTTTTCAGCGCAGCTTCTTCAATTTCAAGCCGCATGAGGTTACGTCGCTTTTTATCGAGTTCTTCCGGAACGCTATCGATCTCGGTACGGATCATCGCCCCGCATTCATCGATCAAGTCGATGGCTTTATCGGGCAGAAATCGATCGCTGATGTATCGATCCGAGAGTGTAGCTGCTGCCACCAAAGCATTATCCTGAATACGAATGCCATGGAAGAGTTCGAAACGCTCCTTCAGTCCACGAAGAATGGATATGGTATCCTCAACGCTTGGCTGATCGACCATGACGGGCTGGAACCTGCGCTCCAAGGCGGCATCTGCTTCGATGTACTTGCGGTATTCATCTAGGGTCGTGGCGCCGATGCAATGCAGCTCGCCTCGGGCCAACATGGGCTTGAGCATGTTGCCTGCATCCATCGATCCCTCGGCTTTGCCGGCACCGACAATGGTGTGAATCTCGTCGATAAAGAGAATGATGCGGCCTTCGCTGGATTTCACTTCATTCAATACAGCTTTCAGACGTTCCTCGAACTCACCGCGGATCTTAGCACCAGCGATCAGTGATCCCATGTCCAGCGAGAAGATGCTGCGATCTTTCAGTCCTTCGGGGACATCGCCTCGAACAATCCTTTGCGCCAAACCTTCCGCAATGGCTGTTTTACCCACACCAGGTTCGCCGATGAGAACCGGGTTATTCTTACTTTTTCTACTGAGAATGCGAATCACTCGCGCGATTTCTGGATCGCGGCCAATGACTGGATCTAACTTACCAATCCTAGCGGCAGCAACAAGGTCAGTGCCGTATTGATTCAGGGCATCATAGGTGGCCTCGGGGTTGGCGCTGCGAACTCTTTGATTGCCGCGGACATCGGTCAAAGCTTGCAGAAAGCGCTGCTCGGTGATGTTGAACTCCTTCAACAACCGACCCGCTGGAGTTTGATCGCCGGTCCGCAGGATTTCAAGAAATACATGTTCGACCGATACATAATCGTCTTTGAGTTTCTTAGCTGTCTGTTCTGACTTGGCTAAGAGTGCTGATAGAGCCTGCGAAACATAAATTTTTTCGGGATCAAATCCTGATCCTGAGACCCGAGGTTTCTTTTGAATCTCTTGATCCGTCAGCTGAATCAAACGCTCTAAAGGTGTGTCTAATTTATTGATTAGCTTGGGAATAACGCCATTTTCTTGAACTAAGAGCGCCTTCATCAAGTGCTCAGCATCCACCTGGTTATGACCAAGGCTTATGGCCAAATTCTGGCCTTCTTTAATAGCCCCTTGTGTGCGTTCCGTAAACCGATTGAAGTCCATGTGTGGCTCCTTCTTACCCATGTTCTTTCAAAAACATGAGTCCTCCCCAGCATTTGTCAAGGGGGCACAAGGATACAATCAAGGATTCCATGCAGCACTCTGCCGATCGGTAAGGATATCTTCTAAAGGCCTAAACTATTGATGAGCGCGCTCAAATCCTGGCAGGAGGCTGGATCGATAGGTCCCTGACTGGAAGTGCCTTGAAAGGCAGCTTGCGTGACTGTGACGTTGATATTGGTACCGCTGCAGCTTGCGGCAACGGTCTTATGCGTATCGACAAGACCGCGATACTTGGGTTCTGGGACTATTAGATTGAGCAGCTTCGCGGCGAGAACTTCACAGCCTTCGAATCGATTCAACTCAATATAGGAAAGCTGCCCGGCATCATTGACAAGGAGTAGGGTGAAGAGGGTCTGGCAGCTTGCAGCGACTCTGGTACGATTTGCCTCAGCTTTAATCAGTTCGCGACCCTGCGCCATAGTTTGGCGATCAGGGAGTTGTGCTCGCAGTTGCAAGTTTTGCAAAGCGAGGCCGACTTCGTCGCGAGTTTTAGCGTTGACTGTTAGAGCGACCGACTGATCGCTCTGAGGCTCCAACTTGAGTTTGGCATTGCCTTGATAGGAGACTTCCCACGCTGGGCCTTTCGGCAATTGTAAAGGCTGACCATTGCTGTCTGCAACAAAGCAGTCCAAAGCAGCGTCCAGTGCGTCATTGGCAGGAGCGCGGACCCATCGACAGGCCAGGGGATAGCCAGGCAAACCAGTCGGTTCTTCCGATACTTTATCGGGCTTGCCTTTTCCGTCCACTTGATCCTGGGTAAAGCCAGTGCTTGGTGAGCTGCTGTCAGATTTTGCAGGAGTCTCAGCCACCTTGCGTTTGCAGGATAGCGGTTGAATGAGGAGCAGCATCAGCATGATTACGTGTACAGTCTCCATCAGTCGTACTCCTCAATGCCTTGAGTTATCGCCATACTTTAGTCGTCAGGTCGGGAGCAATGCCAAGTGCGTCGGGGCCTTTGCAAAGTCTTTGGCTCAGATTTGCATATTCTGTGTAAACAATGCGGCCTAAATCGCGGCATTGGCTACGGATGAGCCAACGAACTAAGGCCAAAAGGACTAACAGGATCTTGTCTATATCGGGAAGACTATAGACCGACTGAACGATTTTTTTCACCAGGAGCAGCCGATGGGCGAGTGGAATCTCTTTGTCATAGGCGCGTTCCATATACATGGCGCTGCGATGATAGACTGAGCTGGTTTTGAAGCTGAGGTTCTTTTTCTGGGCCAAGGATTTTAGCTTTGGTAAGTGATCGATCCATTGCAAGTTGGCGACAGCCCTTACCCAAAAGAAACTCTCGAGTATATAGCTTGCATGATAGAAATCACGACGTGGATTCATCTGTTCCATCAAGCTATCGATACTGCCAAGGGTAAGCGCCTTGCGGCAGAGCTCTTCCCATTGAATTTCCCGCACCCATCGGGGGTCAGTAGCTTCCATCCGCAGCAGCCTTGCGCTCAGCTCATCCGCTGCCTCGCATTGATGACTGAGGCGCAATGCTCGTAGTTTCATAATCGATGCGCTGGTCTGAAGATTTGGATCCAGACCTATGGTCAGGGCTCGATCGATGTATTCCATCGCGACGGAAGCTTCGCCCATACGCAGACTCATGCGAGCCAAGGACACATATTGAAAGGCTTTGCCACCTGGAGGTTCAGCCCCGCAAAACTGTTCGACCAGCTGTTGCTCGATGCAGGCCAGCAGAGGTTCGCCCTCGTTCATGTGCAGTTGAGCTTGCAGAATATGCAGTTCGCCTAGCAAAAAAGCCAAGTCGGAAACTTTTGGTTTGATGTTTTGGAGCGTGAGTAAAGCTTCAGCTAGATTAAAAAGTTCTTTCACTTGGGTATCGCTCAGGCCGCCCTCCCGAATATGCGTATGCAGTGCGGTGAGGATATAGAGCAAGCGATCGGGCTCTTGCTCTTCAGCTTTGGCGATTTGATCGAGCAGAAATGGAAAACGCTCCTGGGCTGTCGGCATTGGGGCCAGCTCAGTCCGGATGCGGGCCTTGATCTGATCGATGTTTTCCCGCTTCCAAAGCTTGCCAGATACTTTGCTCATATTCCTTGGCCGCCTTCGCTAAGAGTCTTGTCTTCATACTAATGCCCTGCTGCCGAGACTTCAAGGTGAAGAGTCCACGCCTCCTTTGAATCCCCTGGAGGAAAGAATTCAGAGGAGGCGTGGATAAGGGTACACGGGGGGAGCTACAGATCAGCTTAGAACGAGATGCCCAGATCCTTTTTCAATTTGTCGCATTCCTCTTGGGTTTTGCCTTCATAGAGTTTGCCGTTGACATTGAAGGCGCAAGCTACATCAGTGACTGTTCCAGCGCTGGGGGTGCTCGGTACTGGAGTTTGAGCTGGTGCTTTTGGAGTGGAAGGAAGACTTGGGATGCTGAGGGTAATGCCCAGGTCTTTTTTCAGTTTGTCACATTCCGCTTGGGATTTACCTTCGTAAAGTTTGCCATTGATATTGAAGGAGCAGGCTACTTGGCTGGAAGTGCCGCCAGTCGATGGAGCGCTTGGAACCGCTGCCGTGCCGACGGCTTTTTCAAATTCTTTTTTCAGCTTATCGCATTCTTCTTTGGTTTTGCCTTCAGAGAGTTTGCCATTGATATTATAAGCGCAGGCAATTGCGGAGCCGCCGTCCGGACCGAAAGTTTGAATGAAGGAAGCGTCAGCGGGAGTGGTAGTGATGGCATCGGCAGATGTCTGGACCGGTTTTTCAACTGTCGATCCCGGCATTACGGTATTTGTCTCCGTCTGCTGTGGAGTCTCAGATCGCTTTGGGGAATCGGAAGACGAGCCGCAAGCATTGATCAGAACAAGAAGCGCTGCTGTGGTGACTAGGTGTTTCAACATTGGGAACCTCATGAGAGAAGAAGAGTGAATCAAGAAGCAAGTCTCTTATTACAAGCTGCAGGCCACGAAATTTTACCAATAATTACATAGAGTCATGGCCAAATGTTCAGAATTGAGTTTGGACAGCAGAGTGCGTAGTCTGTACTGACTATTAGCATAGATATTTAATATGACTGGTGAAAATGGCAAAGTATGGAGTGAGGCAGTGTTGGATCTGGGATGAGTTGCCGCCTTACTCTATAAATAACTGATATATATATTAAAAATAGAGAAGAGAGTTGGTCTGTGCAGACCGCGCTGGAAATCGAACTCATGCAAAAAAGGGCGCTGCTCCTAAGAACAGACGCCCCGCTTTGATAAGCTAAACTTTACTTCAGATTTTTCTGGTAGAGAATTTTCACGTTACTCGCATGCACGGTTCCGTCTTTGGCTTTGGCGGATACCTTAATCAGATGGGGATAGACTTTTTCTCCAGAGCCTAAGAGTACGAAGGTCTGAGTTTCAAAAATCCAAGCTTTGGGATTTTGCGGATCTTGAACAAAGTTCAAGACCTTGAGGTCGGCTTCAGGCTTGTAGGGATTGATGCTGAGGCTTGCTTTGATTTGAGTGGTGTCGAAGCTTGCCGCTTGTTCTTTGCCCACTTCAATGGCCAATTGCGCCGCCGAGTCCACTCGAACCACACGCTCAGGAGCACCGATGGTTTGCACGAGGTTGTCGAAACCCTGCTTGTCTTCCTGCAGTCCAGATTGCTTGTACTGCAAGAAAAAGGCGTTAAAGTAGAGGTTTTCGATCGTCTTAAGTTTGGCAGCGGCCTGCTTGCCAGCAGCCAAGGGATCATTGCCAGACCCTGCAGTCGGACGACCGTCAGTGATAAAGTAGACCGCTTTGCGGCCCTTCACATTGCTTAGATAATCATAGGCCCGATTGAAGGCTGCTTCGTAGTTGGTGGAACCACCTACCTGAGCATTTTGAATCGCCATTTCTTGCGTAGCAAAGTTCGCATCAGGAGCGATATAGCTACAGAAATTGCTGAGCTTATTGGCGTCGGTTAGCTTCGTCGTTTTGAAGGTCTGAGCATCAACCGGTGCTGAGCTGTGGCTTTCGACAATGTTTCCAGCGAAGGTCACTGTGCCGATGTTGACCTTGTCTCCAGCCTTGAACTTAGCCATGATCGCCTCGACCGATTGCAGTCGACCGCAACTCTTGCTGGCCCCCATCAAGGTCCGGGGATCATTGCCTGTTGCCGGTTGAAAGGCCTTGTTGCTATCGTTGGGCGCGTTGGGACCCATTGATCCCGAAAAATCAATCACGAACAAGACGGTGAGGTTATCAGACACCGTTGGGCAGAATCGACCTTTGACGTTCATCACGACGCGAGCATCATTTTCGACTTTGAAATCGGCATTAGGAGCTGCGCTCACCGTCATGGTCTTATCGGTCGTGGCTTCGCAGCTCAGATCCAATGGCTTTTCGGTTAATGCCGTTTGGCCCGATAGAGGCCCGCCGCTGTTTTTAACGTCATTGTTTTCAGGGAGTTTGGAAACATCGAGTGGGGTTTGGTCGAAAGCTACCGGGCCCTCGACGCCTTGGATGCTGCCATTGTTGATGTTATCAGAGCCGACTGCGCCTTTGAATTTACCTTGGCCGCAATGGGTGACCAGGACAGAAACCAGAACCAGTTGGAACATTCGATAAGAGTTCATGTGCATCTCACTCAGTGTCAACTCAGTAGGAAGAGGGGCGTTCATCAGCCCTTGTGCAACTCTTATACCAGCGATTTCGGCAATGCTTTTGTCTGAGTTGAACAGAAACGTAAGAATTGTAAGCGTCCGGTGTCCAATGAAATGACAAAGCTGCTTAGGCTGAAATGTGCCAATTACTCTTGCTCTTGCCGTATCGTATATTTTGCATTCCTTTGGAATTGCTTGAAAAAAGCGGATTCCGCGAAGCGCCCCAGACAAAGGTTCATGAAACGTGCAGGCCGGGCCGATATTAAAAGGCAGATACTAGATTCAAAAAAGGTCTTAGGCCACGATGCAAGGTGGCCTTTGGGGTTGGACTAAGGGGGGATCATGGGTTTCCATAAAAGGTTTATCCTAGGGCTGGTAGGGCTGGTGCTCGTTACAGCTTGTCGTCAGGGCCCGAGCGAAAATGTGCGTGGCAAAACCGCTATCCTCAGTGAAGCAGATCCTGGTGCGCAGAGTCCGGGAACGGGGGATGCAACGGGAACCGATGGCACAGTTGACGGAAAAATTGATGCAGGTCAGCAAGCAGTGATTGTTGATAGCGGTAATGTCCCACCGTTGAAGCTTATGGCTGAAGCGGATCAAGCCGATCTTCCTGCCGGCTTCATCGATGATATTTTTGCTATACATAAAATCGAAGCAGGCAAGACCATCCTGTTTGGCAAATCCAAGCAATCGTGGCTCTTGGATGAAGCGAAAGATGGCTCTTTGGTCAAGCTTTCGGTGGATATCTCAGCTCCAGCTGGTGTTACGCTGTATGCTCTTGAAAACAAGAATTTCTGGTTGATAGGTAAGAATAGCATCGCTTTTCCTTCTACGGTTCCGTCGACTGACCCCGGCCAGCTCACGCTGATTAACCTGACCCCGGATTTGCTCAAGGACCCAGCCGCCAACGTCAGAGTATTGTTTGCCGGTCCCCAGCGACTCATTCTGGCCACTGATAAACGAGCCAATATCGTAGTCTTGGACGGGGACAAGGCCCGAGTTGTCGCCTTGGACATTCCGAAGATGGGCGACGTACCCTTGCCCATCAGCAGCGCTGGTCTTATGGCAGGTGCTGACCAGTATTGGTTTTTGGCAAAAGATCGATTGATGCTGCTCAGAAAAGGCTCTGAGGGGCAATGGCGATGGTTTATCAGCAAGTTTAAATTCGACGCCAAAGGAACGCCTCCTGAATCCTTGCCTGATTCGGTCGCCATGCAGATTGAAGCAAAAGATGATAAGTCTGTGAGCTATCTCGGACGAACCTTTCAGCTGATGGCTGGCAAGCTCTATGAGCAAAATCCGATTAAGCTGAGTATCGATGGAGCTCCCAATCCAGCTTTGGATCCCGAATTTGTCAACCAAGTCCAGCCTCTCCTAAAAAGTGCCTGTACCCCTTGCCACGCTGGTTATGAAGAGTTTGCCACGGTGAAAGATAAGGCAGCGACCTATAAGCAAATGATTGTTGACGGGACGATGCCGAAAGATAAGGTTCTTACGCCTGCTGAAATTAAAATTCTAAGCGATTACTTGAGCAAACTAATTCTTTAGCAATCGACCTCCAGTCTTATTGCAGATCGCTCAACCCCTGCTTTTCAGCGGGGGTTTATGCTTTTTCCCAAGCCTTCAGTCAAAACCCATGAGTATTCATTGGCCTTGTTCAGAAAGGGGATAGGTTCTATCATGAAGCATCGCAATTTTTAGCAAGTGGAGCCACACTGTGCGTAGACATTCGCTCGGACTGATCCTCAGTTTATTGGGTGCATTGAGCTGCAAGACCGTTCGGCCTCTATCCTCAGAGGTAAGCTCTCTGCAGACGAATTGCCAGGAATTGATTCCCCTTCAGCCCTTCCTTAAAGCCGAAGTCAGCTGTAACGTCGATGATTTTTTTGGCCCCAAGAGCGTTCCCTTGAATGTCGCGGAGGAGCGTAAACGCGACCTTCCTTCTTGGATTTCCTGCAATGATGTGGAATGGATTGATGACACCCAAGATCTTTTTGGTCCTGGCCCAGGCAATGACGCCGCAACTTTGGAGCTTTCTGCCTACGCACGTGTTTATAACGATTGGTTGGGGACTGCCGATCGCTTCAATGCCGAATATGCCAGCCAGGTTTTTCAAAAGTTTGACCAGCCGCTGCCATTCAATGCGAACAATCCAATATTAGACACGGCCATTGCTCGGACGATCAAAGATCTGATCAAGGGCGCCCAGCACAATATTGTAATGGATATTTTCCTTCTGGGTGGATCCTGGGGAGCCGAGATCATGCACGATCTCGGCGCAGCCGCCGATAGGGGCGTTGAAGTGGTTCTTTTGCATGACAACGTTTCAAAATTTTCAGTAGGCAATGAAATGGATCCGTTGTGGGCGGCAGCAAAAAAATTCTCGCTCGAGCATCCAAACTTTGTGGCTCTTGATTCTAATATTCATCCACCTAAGAGAGTCTCGTCGGTGCCTTATGGGCTGGAACGATTAGGTGGCATCGTTTCGAACCTCATGGACCTGACAGTTTCTGCAGAGGGCAAAAGTGATCATAGTAAAATCTTGATCGTCGATAGTCTTTATCAAAGTAGCCTCGATGAGTACCAGCAGCTGAAACCACGTGCCCTCATTATGTCGCGCAATCTCGTCGATTCAGCGGCTTCTTTTTATCATGACGAGGGTGTCGTCGTACGCGGTCCTGCAGCGGTGGTTTCGCTCCTCAACTATCAGTCGGATCTTTTCTGGGCCTGGGATCAAGCCAAGCAAAGCAAAAGCGTGAATGCCGGTGACGAACAACTTTTGCAGAGTGTGAGCACTCGACTTGAAACCCTGCGCAGCACACCAACTTTCATCAAAGGTCAAGGTTGGGTGAGTGTTCAACCGGTGCAAATCAGTGCCAATGACGAGGTTCGCAATCTGGATTCTGGCATCCTACCGCGAATCATGGCCGCCGAACGGAGCATCGATATCTACAATCGAATTGCCTATAATTGGTCTCTGGCAAAAGCTTTGAAGGAAGCCATGGCTCGCGGAGTCAAGGTTCGCGTGATCATAGATCAACAGAATACCGGAAGTGCCCTGGGCAATGCGGTCTTTCCCTATATGATTGCTGAAGCTCCTCGCCGTATCGCCGGTGGGCGCGAAACGAAAGAAACCAAGGACGACACCGGTCGAGTCATCAGTGAAGCCGATTTGCCTATCAAGTGGTTTTTACCCTTTCGACCCGGCAAGACCTTTGGCTCAAAAGATCGTACCGATTTAGCTCAAGAGATTCATGCAAAAACCATTATAATCGATGGCCGCTTTGCGCTGTTTGGCAGTGCAAATCTTGATTCCTTGACCTGGACCGGCGGCTTTCGGGAGTATTCTGTTTGGGTTGAAGACCCTGCCTTGGCTTCAGAATCAGCTCGGCAATTTGATAGGCTGTGGAATCATCCGCTGCTGACGGTTAGCCATAAAGTGTGGATGGGTGATGAACCGCCATCGGCGGAACTGATGCAATACCTCGGGGAAAGGCAGAAGGCTTCGGGCTGCGATGTGAAGGCGGAACTCTGTCGTATAGAAAATATTGTGCAGGGTGGCAAGGACTACCCGCAAAAAGGCCCTAAGCGAGAATTGATACGCTCTATCCTCGCAGCTGATGCGGATCGCGTCAAACTCATGGGCCCTGCCAACATTCGGCAGGATGCTAATGCTCGTCCCTCGTGTCGTCCGCTCTGATTAAGACGCAGTT
>JBGSTF010000144.1:0-2615 GCA_041736645.1 Oligoflexus sp.
CTATTAAAGACTTTTGCAGCGCCTCAAGGGCATGCCAGTAATTGCCGTCATCATATTCAGGGCCATTGCTTATGATGCTTCCGATTCGTTGAAGGTAGATCTCAAAAATTGCCGATACAATCTTTCTCCTTTTAGGTTCAGGAGAAAGAGGCTGGGAGAACATTTCCTTCAGGTCTGGTGATTCCTTTAAGGCGAGCCATAGTTGAGAAGTGTTGGCAGATCGTGAAGCCTCTTTTTGCAAAGACTCCTTGTCCAACTTAATATCGTAGCCAGAAATTCCATTCAGTGATTTGAAAATTTCCTGCGATAGCACGAAGATTTCGTCGGACACTTGTTCCAGGTTTATTCCATCGGCTTTTTGAGCGATGGCCAGAACAGTTTTTTTAATCCTTTCGCTGCGTTCAATTTTTGATAGAGAGTTTTCCCCCAAATATATATCAATCCAATTCTTCATCTTAACCTCCATTCCATTGCGGTCATTTCGACTTGTTTGTTTTTGCGTAATCGACGAGCCACTGCATCTGGCCTCGAAGAAAATCTGTCTGATTAAATTCCATTTTTTTAAGTGCCTTATCGAACTCGGTCTTGAGCTTGGCTGGAACTCGAAGGCTAATCGGCACAAGTTCGTCGCCCTGATCATTTTTTTGCGGAAGGTAGTCTTCCGGTCTGATGCTCTTCATAACTTTACCTCAATTTTTTAGCTCATCTAACGTGACACAGAATCGCTCGAGGGGATCAAACAGTAAAGCTAATTGTAATGCTATTTGTAATTCACTTTGAAATGCCAAACAGTTCGTCGCTTTGGAGCGGTCCGACATTGGGATTTGAGCCTTTGAGTGGATAAAATAACCGCAGGCGCTTGCGTAATAGATGGCCTCCTTCATAAAAGTAATAGATGGCCTCCTTCATAAAAAAGGAGGCCATCCGCTTATACGGCATCGCCAAAATAGAACACGAGTTGATCTTGGTCTTGTGACTCAAGTAATGCCGTGTATCGCTTCGCAAATTCGCTGGCCATTTTCTTGTCGTTAGCTTCTTTGCAGTAACTAAAGCACTGCTTGTACGCGAGCAGTGAAATTACAAATGAACTCTTTTTATCAGAGTAGTGACCACCGCCTGGAGCAGGTCCGCCATCTGTAACTTCGGAGAGAACATTGCAGTCATAAGTTTTCCCTGCCTGCAACCTAGCTACATCAATACCCGACGGGTGTTTTTCAATGTCGAAGTAAAAGGGCGGATTTTTTTCCAGAAGACCGGCGACCTCGATGAGAAAGTGTCGCATCATTTCATCGTATGGCGATTTCCCGTTCTTACCTGCGACCGCATATTTGCCTTTGCATGCGAAAATTCTGTTTTCCTTTGCGTTTCTGACAATCCAATCCTTTGTTTTTTGATCAATCTTGCTAAAGACCTGCATGGCTTCAGCGTCGCCAAGTAAACCTACTGTTAGGTTCATTGTTTTCTCCTTGTTTTGTGACCGCATAATTACGATTCACTGAACATAGGATGACTTATGGGCAGGGGCAGAAATTGGGGCCACATCTGGGGCAGACATCCAAAAAGAAAAACGGCGTACCCGTTTGCGGTTACGCCGTTCATGTTTTGAGACTATTCAAGGGCAACGATTACTATCGGGCTACTCAAGATCGCCCAAATTAATCGCTGGAATTTGACCATTCTCAGTTTTATTCGTATCTGACTGACGTAGTGCAAAGTATCTTTTCGCAAACTCATTAGCAAGTTTCTTATCCTCATCTTTGGTGAAGTAGTAGCAATTCAGATAAGTGAGTAACGAAATCAAAAATGAACTTTCATCAGCTGATAAGATTCCGTCTTCGGCGAGGTCCTTCGACAGTCCAGGTGAAACCTTGCAGTCATAGGTCCTATCCGGTTGCAATTTGATGATTTCAATCCCCGATGGTTTATCGATCACTATATCGAAATAAAAACGTGGATTTACTTTTCCAAGAATTGCCTGAACCATGCATATAAACTTGGTCGTGATTTCACCATAGGGAACTCGTCCATTTGCTGTAACGACCGCATAATGACAGTTCATCGAGAAAATGCGACCTGGCTTTGCATCTACCATAATCCACGCATTTACCAGCCTGTTCTTTTCGTTAAATATCTTCTCGCCTCCCGGTGGAACCGATATTTTAAGTGGACCTTTTTTTCGATTTTTCATTTTCGTTCTCCTTGTTCCGTGACCGCTTGATTGCGATTCACTAAACACAGGATGACTCTGGCGCAGGGGCAACAATTGGGGCCGCGTCTGGGGCATAAGATCGTGGTGGCCGCAGACGCCTGGAAAAAGACGGTCCCAACATTTAGAAGTTAGAACCATTTGATGTGTCGATTTGAGTGAGACCATCACATATATGGGATCATTTTTCTGCATTATCTCCGAAAATGTATATAAGAAGGAGTTGGCTTAATTTTTTGCATTCACTCTGAATGGATTTCGTCATTTTACCAACCCTCGGCGCTCTGGATAGCACTCTGTATATTCCCAGACTGATAATCTCCGATCTGTATTTGGACATGAGCTTCGTGATTTCATCTTCGTCGGGCAGCTCTGTGTAAATTTCCGCCAATACTTGCTTGAGACGATC
>JBGSTF010000187.1:0-13601 GCA_041736645.1 Oligoflexus sp.
ATGAATCGATTCGTGAATTTTATAAGCAATCACTCGACCAATACCCCATCAATCCGGGATCTTTTTCAGAAATACGATAGGTCTTAGCCAGCTGGGAAACCCGAATCACAATAACCTCTTGTGCGGTTCTTAGGAGTGTTAAGAGCGATGTTCATCATAGCATCAAATGCGCTCGTTTGATCTGAGTTGCTGAAAGCTGCTGCAGGTTTTATGAAGTGCCGCATAAAGTATGTAAATATGAGTAATTATTATGAACAAATGGACTAAAAGAAGGCATTGCTGGAAACAACGCATAAGCTGAAGAAAGTTGTCCAGCCTGACAAAGGCACGACAGAAAACTTGCTCACTTTGAGTAGTCCTCACTTGACAGCTCTTGGCGGAAACTGCTAAACGGCATAAATCGTTCAATTTCACATTGGTCAAGGGTTTTATGGCTCTTCGTCGCACTTTATTGGTGTTCGGATTGGTCTTGCTTGCAGGGCTGCTTGGCTGGCAATTCAGGCCCGGAGAAGCCGCAGGTCCGGGCCTAAAGCCTGATGCCGCCGAGTCTATGGGGCACCCAAGTTTTGCCGCTCGATCTTGGAGTTTCTCCTACCATTCGCTTAGTTATTTAAACCCCGTGCTCTCGACAGCAAAAGCTGGAGATCGCGGCCTGACGATGGCCTGTCATGCCAAGGGACAATTGCATGCGATGGCTCAGCATACCGCAGACCTAAGGCTCATCTTTGAATTCAGTGAAATCATGTGCGGTGAGGCCGATATTCTTGCTGACCGAGCTCTGTCGCACGTCAGCGCTTGGGATCGGGACTATCTTCAATCTTTAGGAGCTGTCGAAGCCGCTTTGCAGAATCCCAATTTGGCGATCGCTCGCAGCATTTTTCTAGCGATGAATCTCGATTTTGATCGTGATTTTTCCAAAATCGTCAGTCCGATAGCGGATGCTCAGCTTCGAGCTGAAGGTCGAGTCGATGTCGCATTTCAAAGCCATCAAGGAACGGCTGGCTGGCTATGGACCAAGTCATACCAGGGACCGCTCACCACCGCGCTCAATCCTTTGGGTCTCAATCATCACCTTGAGCTTGAAGTGCAGGCGTCCAGTCAGTCGACTCGTCCGCTGGAGTTGGCTTTGAACGAGCTTAAAGCCACCGAGAAAATCCAGAGTTTTCAAAAGAAGCGATTGATTGCTCGCACGGAATTGCAGATTCACCTCCAGCATCTTCCCAACATGGATCAAGCAAGACTCAAGGATCTGCTTGCAGAAGGGACCTTGGCTCCTTCGGTGACGGGGCAAAATCCACTAACAGCAGAGGAACGAGCACGGGTCTTGGATCACTGGAAAGCATTTCGAGATCAAGAAGGGCAGAAGCCGGTGTATGGTGAAAGCATGGCTAATCAAGAGGTCTACATCGAGCTCAAGCAGTCGCTGCGGAAAGATCCTGAATTGGCCAATGAACTCGCTATGGATCTGAAGGATATGGACCCTGCGAGCAGTGGCTTTGCAACTCTTGCTGGAGCCCTGGTCTATAGCGGCGAGGCTGAAGCCTTGGATGCCTTCGTGAGAGAAGCCGAGCAGCATCGAGATCAATATGAGTGGCAGTCAAGGGCCTTACCCCTGGCGGGCCTAGCTCCCAAACCAAATGTATCCAGCTGGCAATATCTGGATGAAGCCCGAAAGAAACAACAGGACCCCAATCTGAGCCGGGCTGCTGAGCTCGGCATGGCCACTCATCTGAAACAAGGCTATGCGGACAAAGGAGCACAGGTCTATGTCGACGAATTGTTGCAGCGCATGCAGGCGGCCTCTAGCGAAGGCGAGCAACTGCAGCTGCTCGACCTTGTCGGTAATGCTGGTTTGGAAAAGGGCCTTTCGATTATTGAGACTTGGTTGGCCCATGGAAGTCTTGCTTTGCGAATTCGTATAAGCCAGGCTTTGCGGAATATTCAAAACCCAAGAGCTGAACAAATTCTGCTGCAATTAGCCACCGAGTCGCCGGCTGAGTTGAGTTTGGCAGCCCTGCAAAACCTACGCAATCGCACGCCAAGCTCTGCAGCAATTCCGATCTTGCTGGGGCTTTTAAGTCAAAGCCCAGAGGATCGCGTGCGAATGCTCTGTTTGGATAATTTGTATGCGGCGAGGCTTCTGGATCCTGAACTTCTCGAAAAAGTGAAAAGGATTCGACAAGGGATTACCCTGAGTTCTGCTTTGCGAGAGACTTGGGACCAGGTGGAGCGGGATTGGACGGATAGCACGGAAACATAAGGATTCTAGAGATCGATTGCTGGTCTCTTTTAACGACAAAGGGAGGTTTTGGTATGCGAGGGATTTCCATCGGGATGACAGCAGGTGTTTTGTTAGTCCTTGGTGCATCAGCTGATGCAGCCGAGAAGTGTCGCAACTGGGGCTGGGAAAAAGGCAGCCGTAAAGCAGCTCAATTTGCCCTAAGCTCGGATGTGTGTGTCGCCGCTCAAGCCGGCTCAGCGATTGTCAATGAAGTCAAAGCTTCGGGAGAGGCCGCGGGATATTTGCTGGATAATCGCATCCCTCTGCTTCGAACTGAAGCCGGAACACGTAGCCAGGCTCAGAACCTGCAACTGAATGCAGGCGTTTTTGTGGTTGGACAAAAAGTATGGAGCCCTGGTCTCAGTGTGCAAACGCCATCCTATCAGCAAAGTTTTAATCTGCCGGCTTTGGACGCAGAATTTCCTTATAATGTTCAATTGGGTCCTATTGGTGTGAAGGTGGCTGCCGGTGTGCGTGGTTCAGCAGGTGTTGATCTGAATGCTTCTGTAAATTTGGCCCAACTGCAAGCTCGTATGATCCCACGTCTGGATACTTCCGGATATGCTTATGCGGATATCAATCTTTGGCTGGCACATGTTGGAGCTGAAGGCTCTTTGCTCTTCGCTCGTGGTGACTTGAACTTGGGTGCGTCGACTCAAGTGATTTTAAAAGACAACACGGCTGTGCTGACCGGTTCCGTGCAGGGCCTTTACAATGTGAAAGCGCTTGATGGTCGACTCAATGTCTATGCGGATACTGCTGCAGCCCGTCGTCGCAATGTTCATAGCTGGCAGAGACAGTTGATCGGATTTGACGGCTATACGCTGCAAGGGACTATGTTCGAAGCTGCGGTTCCTGAACTTGTTTTATATTGATCGATGTAACAGTTTAAGCGGAAAGGGCCTGGATAGCTGGAAGCGTTGATGCCGCTTAGAATTTTTGTGTCCTCTCCGCGCATTCATCTGGCGGAGAACTTTTTTTAACGCCGATAGAATTTTTCTTCAAGGCTCAATAGGAAATCAAAGAAGGGGAAGGGATAATCCTGCAAAGACATCTGCTCCATTCCGGAAAGGTATTCTGAACGCCTTTCGACCGGCACGATCATCCAACGAATACCGGCCACAAGACGAAGGTAGTTCATCAAAAAGCGTGAGGTCCGTCCGTTTCCATCGCCGAAGGGATGAATGAACCCAAGAAAAAAATGGGCCAGCACCGACCTTATATAAGAGTCCTTTTCCTCTGCAGTTGCTATCATCATTCCCTGCATAGCTTCTGCAACCTTCATCGAGTTCATAGGAACGTGATTTGAGCCGCGAATGAAAACAGGGTGGTTTCGGTAGGATTCCTGTTCTGATGGATTCAATAGACCCGCATCCACCATAGGCGAAAAAAGCCGACGTTTAATACCTATGACAAGCCCCAGAAGAACTTCAGACATTTCCTGAGCAGAGATTTCCCCGCCACACCACAGAGAAGAATCCCTTCGTGCCTCCCGGATAACATAATTAAAAGCGTCGAGATAGCCTTTGGCGGCCATGGCATCGATTGCATGCTTTTGAGCTTCAGGATCCCATTCCCCGCCCGCGATGGCGGCTATCATATCTTCTGATACTGTATATTTTTCAATGGATAGTGAATGGTAGGCGTCCTGAACTCTTTCGCGCTGAGCTTCGGTAATCAACTCCTCGATTGCCGTTGGTGCAAAGCTCTGTGCATATTTATCGTTCACGGCGTCGGAGAATGACTTCCATTTGCCTCTGATAAAATAGGAGGTTGATGGCTCTTTGACTTTTGGCTTCATAGTAAGGGTGATGTGCTCACCAATTGTGAGTTTAAATCCTGCGCTCTCCATGGCATCCCTAATACGTCGTGCCATGGTCTGACGACCCAGCCCTTCAATAAGCCCCATGAGAGCCGATCCACCGGATTGATTTCTCTTTCTGACAAGGGCCTCGGAAAGAGTCATAGGATCAGCTCCTGCTAATGCTGCACAGACCAGCTCCTGGTGGGCCTGGATCTCGGGCTTCGTGAGACAAGCCATAGCCTCTTCAGAAGGCATGATCCGAATGCCCTCGGGTCCCTTTGGGGTTGCCATTGAAAGACGATCAATGGCTGTCGTTTTTCTAAGGATAATGCAGTAATCACCTGCAAGTCCTGTCACGGTCTGATTCATTCGTTGATTTTCTATGATGACGGTTCCTGGGATTTTTCCGCGAACAGAGTATTGCAAGCTTGTGATGGGAGAGAGGACATAATCTTCCCCTAGCCGTTCGGGGAGATAAACGGCCAGGAACTTTCCAAAAGAGAGGTGAGCATGGACTGTATCGCTGTTTCGCGCATCTTCCGAGGTCAGAAACGAGTATCCCCCATGAACGGTAAACAGCCAGCCACCATCTTTCAGGAGAGCTATATCACTTTCCGAAAGGCTGGAGTTCTTGACGATATCGTTCGTCGCTGTGGCCTTGGCCCTTTTCAAGGCTTTCACTAGTTTTTCCCTTTTGTCTGCTGGAACGCGTGCCATGATCGTCTCCTTTTAAGCTTTTCGCCTACACCTCCTAGGTTCCCACCAAACCTATCGGAATTTATAATATTATCCCCAATAAATTGTATAGAAAAGCCTTCTAATCTTTCATAGAAAATCCATAACAAGATGTATTTATTGTTATTTAATAAGAATCGCCGCTGTTAGCTCGCCAACCTAGCAAGGATTGTAATTTATAATTATTCTTTAATATAGTTTATAAATTTTCCTTTAAAATCAAGTTGAGCGGAAGTTTTGCAGTAAAAGCAAGATGTTAATGCACGTACTGGGTGGGTCGGTCGTTCCCGCTAATCTGAGGAATGTAGGTGGCTAGCCACCTAGCTCGCAGTGTGCTGGATCTTTTCAAGCGTCAGATAGCAGCGGCCACAAAACGCTCGCCAATAACAGAAAACTAGCTTCAGCAATTTTGATACTGGCGCCCAAACAATCTCCTGTCAGTCCACCCAAGAGTTTCTCAAGACTGCGCTTTATACCCAAGAAGAGTCCAATGCTGAGCAAAGCATAGAAAGCAATGGATTTCCCTTGTCCAATCGCCAGCAAGACCAGCAAAGCTGGCCAGAGCGGAAGCCAAGTTTTCCAGCCTTGGAAATCTTGTGGCACAAAGCTCGAGGACCGACTGCTGGTCTGCTTGATATAAGGCAGCCTAGCCATCAAAGCCAAGCAAAGGCACCGACTGAAAACGGTTGAAGCTAAGAGGGCGATCGGTTGAAATGGTGAAGCTATGGAACGAAGGCTGAGAAAAGACAGGCCTAAAACAGTCCAAAGAGCCAAAGCTCCGTAACTGCCGATACGAGGATCCTTCATAATCTCAAGGCGGCGCTCCAAGGTGGAGCCTCCCAATACGCCATCGGCAAAGTCAGCCAGTCCATCTTCATGCATACCACCCGACAAAAGAATAGGCCATACCAAGCAAAGAAAGAGCAAAAGGTCAGGAGCCAAAAGACCTTTAAAAAGCAGCAAAAAAAGCCATTGTAGCCCACCGATGCAAAGCCCAAGCAAGGGCAGTTGTAGGCTGGCTTTGGAGAAATCTTCCGATTGCAGTTGCCAGGCAATGGGGATGCGCGTGAAGCTGACGATACTCGCCAGAAAGCTTCGAAGGAAACTCACGCGTCCACCCGACCTTCAATCTCGGCACTGGCAAAGCTTGCCATTTCACACAGAATAGCTGCGGCTGATTGCAGAAGGGGTAAAGCCAAAGCAGCTCCCGTTCCTTCGCCCAGACGCATATTGAGATTCAACAAGGGTTCTGCCTCAATATGGGCTAAGAGAGCTGCGTGCCCTTGGGCTGCCGAACGATGAGCAAAGACTAAATACGGCAGAAGACTTGGATAAGCTTTCAGAGCAACCAACACTGCAGCACTGGTAATCAAGCCATCAACGACAATGAGCATGCCACGTTCAGCCGCAGCCAGGGCTGCCCCAGTGATCATGGCCAACTCAAAACCACCATAAACACGCAAAGCTTCCATGGGCGAACGGATGCGGCCATGCTTTTTGAGAGCTTGTTCCAAGAGGGCTTTTTTTCTTGTCAATTGCGCATCATCGCAACCAGCGCCGCGACTGATCGCTTCATCCAGCGGCAGATCACAGAGGCAATGGATGAGCAGGGCGGCGGACGATGAATTTCCGATGCCCATTTCGCCGAGAGCCAGCGTATTGCACGATGCATCGGCCAGACTATAAACCTCTTCCGCTCCTGCGGCCAGAGCCTGTTCAAGTTCGCTTTCACTCATGGCCGCTTCGTGGAGAATATTGCGGGTGCCTTTGCCGATTCGGCGATCCTTCACCCCTGGGAATGAAATCTCATCCAGGGTTCCGGCATTGACGAGATGTAGTGACCAACCGAGTTGCCTTGTCAGGACATTGATAGCCGCTCCGCCTTGGGCGAAATTTCGAACCATCGCCCCAGTCACGCTTTGCGGAAAAGGACTAACGCCATCAGCGGCAATTCCATGGTCTGCTGCGAATACAATGAGACTCGGTTGAGTGATGGATGGCCGCAAAGTGTTTTGGACGAGTCCGATTTGCAAGGCAAGGCTTTCCAAACGACCGAGCGAATGGAGGGGTTTGGTTTTGCAATCAAGCTCTGCCTTTAGAGCTAGGGTAAGGCTCTGATCAAGAGTGGGTATGGAAAATTGCATCAGATTGCTCCGGGCTATTAAGTTTAAGAAGTTTAACGAGGACAGGCATGTTGAGATGCTGATCCAAAGTTTCTGCTAAGGCATTGAAGTCAGCTTGCCTTCGATCAGGCCTTACCGTCGCACAGTGATCCAAGCCCTTTAAATGCCGTAGATTGCGAACAGTCACCTGGCGGAGTTCTTGGTTATCAAACAGTCCATGCATGAGAGTTCCTAGCACCCAAGCGGTCCCGTCCAAACTGCCTTCCCAGGATTGGTCGATCTGATCTTGAAAAATCTTGTGACAGTCCTCGGCTGTTTCAGCCGGCTGGACGATACCCATATGGATCTCGTAGGCAAGGACGCTCAGACCCTTGGCGCCTTTCATCCATTGCGGCTCCTGCCTCATGAATAAGTTTCTCTGACGGGTGATTTTTTCTGGACCAAAGTGGGTACGAATCGGTAAGAGTCCGAGGCCTTCCATGCGACTTACGGAGGCTTCCACCTCATGTTCGTCTTCTACCATCATACCTAACATCTGATACCCACCACAAATGGCCATGAGGGGGCGACAGGCCGCCTGACGTTTTTTGAGTGCTTCGCCAAATCCCCTTTCACGTAGCCATTGAAGATCGCTGATCGTTGCCTTGGAACCAGGAACAATCACCAGATCAGCATCAGCGACTTCTCTTGGGTCGGTGATGTAAGACACGTGAACATCAGGTTCTTCCTCCAGCCTAGCGAATTCATCGTAGTTGGATATCCGCGGCAGACGAATGACCGCGATATCGATGCCGAGAGGATCACGTCGCAAACGGTCGTGACGCGATTCCAAACCAAGGGAATCTTCTTCGGCAATGCCATGATTCTTCATATACGGCAAGACGCCAAAGACAGGTCGGGAACTTCGCTCTTCAATAAAACGGACACCATCGACGAAAAGCGCAGGATCGCCTCGAAATTTATTGATGATAAAACCAGCCACGAGATCGCGTTCATCATCGTCTAAAAGATCCATCGTACCAAGCAAGGAGGCAAAGATTCCTCCTCGATCAATGTCGCCAACGAGGAGGACCAGAGCGCCAACACTTTTGGCCACGAACATGTTGACGAGATCATGGGCTTTAAGATTCACTTCGGCTGGACTGCCAGCCCCTTCAACAATCACAAGATCATAGCTTTCACGGAGCTGCTGCAGACTGCTCAGGATGATCTCACGTAGCTTGGGCTTTTGCTCGTGATAGCTAGCGAAGTGATAACGCCCCGCTGGTTTGCCGAGGAGCACAAGCTGTGAATGTCGATCGCCTTCGGGCTTGAGGAGCAATGGATTCATGAAAACAGTAGGTTCCACTCCCGCAGCTTCCGCCTGTATCATTTGGGCTCGACCGATTTCACCACCATCTTTGGTGACGCCTGCATTGAGGGCCATGTTTTGTGCTTTAAAAGGAGCGACTTTGTAGCCACGCAGGGCAAACCAACGACACAGAGCGGTTGTGATAAGGCTCTTCCCAACATTGGAACTGGTTCCTTGGATCATCAAAACCGGACTAAGTGATTTCACGAGATTTCCTCATCAAGAGCTTGCCAAAAATGATGCATCAGCGCCTGTGGGCGTGCAGCTAAGCGCAACCAGTCCGGCAAACCATAGGACTCGCAGTGTCGCAGAAGAATCCGGTGTTTTTTCCAAAGTCGTTCGGCAAGAGCTGCCGCTTCAGGTGGTCTTATCATTGTGAAAACAGTCTCTGAAGGGATAAAGGCAATGGAACGATCTCGGAGACATTGCTCCATCGCTTTGTGGTCGTTGAGCCATTGCTGCCGCAGGGGATCTAGTGCATTTGCATGTCGGGCGATCCAGATTCCGGCTGCCTGAGCGATGCTGTTCACCGACCAAGTTGGGATATCTCTTTTCATTTCAACAAGTCGAGCGGGAAGACCCCTGACAAATCCCAGCCGAAGTCCGGCTATGGAAAAATCTTTGGTTAAGGATTGGAAGCGAAGGACGTGGTCGGGCCACTGCAAACCCTCGAGCACTTGTCTTTTATGGCTGACGCTCAAGAAGGAATGATCCAGACAAAAAAGAACTTTGGGAAAAGTCTGAACCAGATTCAAGAGTGGCAAGGGGTCTTGCAGAAATCCTGTGGGGCTGCATGGATTGCTTAGCATCACCAATGCAGGTCGGTGCTTTTCGATCAGAACTTTCAAGTCTTCACAAGACCATTGAAACTTATTCTCTGCTTCGGCGCGAAAACTGATTTGCCTCCCACCAACTCTATGAGCGGCTCGAGCAAACTCGGAATAGTTAGGTTCCACCGAGATCCAAGGATCGCCTGGTCGCAGAAAGCTCCGAGCGGCAGCCCAAAAGAGTTCGTTCGCGCCATTGCCTACGAGAATTTCCTCTAGGCTGCAAGCTTGCCATTCAGCTATATGTCGGCGTACTTCAAGCTGATTGGGATCGGGATATTGATCGAATGCTTGGCGCTGCAAGAAGGCTTGAAACTCATGGTCTGGCCCGTAGGGATTGATATTGACACTGAGGTCGAGAACGGAAGCGTCAGGAATTCGACCGTCAGGAGTTAATCCTCCATGACGGGCCCATTGATCAGTTGTAGGCAGACTCATGTGCATAAAACAACTCCTTGTCAGCGAAGGCTCCTGTTAAAACAACCAACGCTGCAGGTAAATACCGAGGAGCAAAAAGCAAGGCCAAGCAAGATAAGCGGCCCGCTCCGAAAGTTGCCAAGCCTTGCTCATCAGATGAAGTTCACTGGGTCTTTTCTTAATCCCCAAAGTATAGACATTCTTTTTCCGCAGGGTAATGCCGAGCAATCCAGCCATCGTTGCCATGGGCCACCCACCGTTTGGACTTGGGGTATTCGCATGATCGCGTAGGGTGACGAACCAAGCTTCTCGACCTGAAGGAAAAGCCATCGATGAATCGCCAGTGCTTGGGAGTCTGCCGGCTGCGAGCAAGAAAAAAGCTGTCAGACGCGCCGGCAGAAGATTCAATACATCATCCAACCGTGCCGCACAGCAGCCTAGATTTTTATAGTGGTTCTTATAGCCGATCATGGCATCCATGGTATTCACCGCTCGATAGACAACAGCGCCTGGGATACCAAAAACGGCAGCGAACAACCAAGGTGCGATCACACTGTCCGAGAGATTTTCCGCCAAGGAACTGATTGCCGCTTCGGTCAATTCCTCTTCATTCAGTTCGGCAGCGTTGCGACTGCAGAGGGATCGTAACTTCCAACGAGCACCTTCGATATCACCAAGTGCCATGTGTCTCTGTACCTCAACGCCTGCCTGACCGAGAGCTTTCAAGGCAAAGCTTGCCTTAAACCAAAACACTCCGACCAAGAGTTGCCAGTACGGATAATGTTCCAAGAGCTGGAGACTTTTCCAGGCCAGAAGTCCAAAGCCAGCAGGAATCACCAGGGCTAAGAAGAGGCCGCCGTAGAATTCAAGGCGTGGGCTTAGGCCCAAAAATATTTTTTCACCAAGCCGAATGCATTGTCCCATCCAAACCACAGGATGCAAAGCATTGGGAAATTCACCATAGAAGAGGTCCAACAAAAGGGCCAAAATCCAGGCTAAAAAGAGGATCATGGAGCTATCCATGGGTAAATGCCTGGGTCAGCTGAGACAGTTTCTTTAAAGGCAGGACAATGCCTAGAGCGGCCAGATAGACTTCCGTTGCATGATGTGAAATGTCTTGTTGCAGTCGTCCGTTCAGATCTCGAAATCGACGAGCCAAAGCATTGTCAGGAACGATACCAAATCCTACTTCATTGCTGACTAGGATCACATGTGGGGCTTTCTTAAGTGCGGCCTCCAGACCCAGCTGCACCTGCTCTCGAATCGTCTGATCGCTAGCATCTTGCATCATCAAGTTGGAAATCCAGAGAGTCAGACAATCGATAAGAATGACATCGTAGTTGGCCTCTCGTGCCAAGTGTACATGCAAATCTGTGGGGGCATCCAAGGTCTTAAAGTTATCGAGACGTTCCTCTTGGTGCAATTGAATGCGCTCGCGCATCTCCTGATCCCAGGCTTGGGCCGTGGCGATGAACAGTCGATTTTTTCCTGCTTGAAGTGCCAGCTGAACGGCGTAGCGGCTCTTTCCGGATCGTGCACCGCCGCTGATGAGATCCAGTCGACCGGTGAAAGGCAGTGAAAAATCAATTTGACTCTGAAGAGGCAAAGGCCTGCTCCTTGGATATGGGTCTCGATTGGCTTTGGTTATTTCATTAGGCCCCGGAGACTGTCAAGCTTCGTTCCCAGGTTGATGACGCGGTTCGAACGGGACTGTCTTTGGCGAAATCAGGGGATGGTGAAATCAACATACCCAGCACAAAAGCCTCTGGCGGGAACGGTGCCTCAATGCTTTTGATTTAACATTCCATTCGGTGGCGGAGGATTGTAATTTTTATACTGTAATCATTGAATAATTCGGAGATAGTGACATGCTCAACTACCGATTTTGAGGCATTTTCCGGAGTCGACTATGGAAAAATACCGTCGCTTACTTAACCCTATGTTAATAAAAGGTTTTTTCCTCTTCGGTGCCAGAGGGACCGGCAAAACCAGCCTTTTGTGCGAGATCTTCTCGGCAGATTTTGCCGAAGGGTAAGGCTGCTAGAATTTCAGCACCTATCATACACGTTAAGGAATCCAACGATGAACCAGGACTATGACCTTATTATCGTAGGAGGTGGGATTGGAGGCCTTACGACGGCTCACTTTCTGCTTAAGACAGGACTTCGGGTTTTGGTTTTGGAAAAGAGCCCTGGCCTCAATGAACTCGGTGCGGGACTATGGTTAGCTCCTAATGCTCTTTTGGCTCTTCGAGAGATCAAGCTACTGGACATCATCAGTCGCCTTGGTTGGCCGATGCACAGGGCCGAGCTGCGATCCACAAAAAGTGGCTTGCTTCAATCGGTCGACCTGCAAAAAGCCGGGCAAGCATTCGGCTTGACGACCTTGGCTATTCATCGAGGCCTCCTGCAAAAGACTTTGGCTCAGCATCTTGAACCATCTATCATCCGATATGGTACTGAGATCCAAGAGATTCAGCTGCTACCAGATCGCGTCGAAGTTCAGCTCAAAGACGGACCGATCTTAGGCTGCAAGATCCTCATCGGCGCCGATGGACTTCGATCACAAACGAGAGACCTGTTATTTGATCCCGTTCCCCTGCGCTACTCCGGGACGAGCAGCTACCGAGGAGTGACTTCAACTCTTGCGAACCAGCACAGCACCCAGGTCAGTGCAGAAATATGGGGTCCCGCTTGTCGCTTTGGTTACTCCCACATCAATGCCCGTGACATCTACTGGTACTTGACATTTGATGCTCCCGCCGGGCAAACGCAATCGACTGCTGATCGAAAAGCCAGAGCCGCTGCGTTGATGAGCCATTTCCCGGAGCAGAGTGCTATTGTCGAGAGCACTCAGCCCGAGCACATCATCCATACCGATATTTCTGACCTAACCCCGCATCGCGATTGGGTCCGAGGTCGAGTGGCGCTCTTGGGGGATGCCGCTCACGCCACGACACCTAATTTAGGCCAAGGCGCCGCCCAAGCCATCGAGGATGCCTGGGCCATAAGTCTTGCCCTGGCCGAGCACGGGCTCGAACCAAAGGCGTTAGCGCATTATATGCGCGTTCGGCAGAGCAAAGCATTGTGGGTTGTTGATCAATCCTGGAATTTTCAGAAGCTTTGTCATATGAAAAATCCGCTGCTCCAATCCCTCCGAGACCTTGTCGTGAAACACTCGCCTGGATTCGTGCAGGAAAAGACCCTAAGGCGCATCTTCACCCCTGAGGTCACATCCCTTGAACGTCCGAAGTGAACAGCGGCCCTTTAAGCAGAAAGATTCACCTGAGCCGGTTCCACCGCAATGCAAACGCCACAAAACCAAAAAAAGGGCCGACTGACGTCGTCCCTTGGATCTCACTTCAAAATGTGTTCACTGCTGGCAGCTTTGTTCCTGCAGCCAGTTTTTGAGCTTCTTCTTTTCCAGTTCATACTCGGCCAGCAGACAGTTGGCCAGGGCCAATCTTTCGTCGCTGTTCAGCTTGTCAATGATCTGGCCATTCGAGCCTTGGTCCAGTGGGTTGATATGCATGTTCTGGGGCATCGACTGATCGACCAGGATTTTGAAGTCGATTTGGGCCCAGTTGGTCAAGCTATTGAGCGCACCTCGCTTGACTCCGTTATGACAGCTGGCGCATTCCATGGCTTTGCTGACTTTTTGCCAGTCGATTTTATTTTCGGCATCAGCTGACAGTATCGTCAGGTTGTTGGGATGTGCTCCTGTGGGGCGAGCAAGCACATTGTCCACATAGCGATTGAACACATCTTCCACATAGACATATTCACGCTTTTTGAAACATCCTTTGATCGTACTGCCGTTGCCCATGATAAAGTCCTTGGTTCGACTTATCTTGTTGAGCGGAGCCAAAGGACCAACATTTGGTCCGTATCCGTTGGCTACAAAGAGTGTCTTCCCGTCCTTGCCTTCTCCCCAGGAAACGGCAACTCGACCGGCACCGGTATCCATGGCATCGTTCATAGCTTTGACTGCTTTCCAATCTTCGTCAGACAGGCTTTCTTCGCGAGATTTAAGAGCCTCAATAGGGAGATTCCGGTCGTCCAGA
>JBGSTF010000196.1:0-10984 GCA_041736645.1 Oligoflexus sp.
GGAATTGATGACCTGGGACCAGTGTTCGCGCTTTGTAGGGCTGGATCGCTTGCTCATTGTCACTCCTGTGTTGGCTACAGAAGCGAGACTATCGCAGGTGAAGGGTGGGTTTTAGGTGTATTTCCCTAAGCGCTTACAAATTTATTACGTAAATCCATGTCTGGAAAGAGACTGCCAGCTCCTTCGCGATTCCATTTAGTGAGCATCGCTAAATGTTTAAGAACAAGTTTACCTCTCTCTTTAATAAGAGTTCCAGGGCCAGCTGTGATACCTAGATTTGCATTCAAGCTTATGGTCGCATATCCGAAACTCGCAAGGTTCTTGGCGATGTATTCATAGCCTGCATAACTTGGAGATTCTGTCCAACCTTCAGGGCAGACGCCGGTTGAGGTGAACTGAGAGCTTTGGTTGCTACGAACACCAGTAGTCTCGTTTGTTATGCCGCAGGTACCATGATTTCCATGTAGAAAAACCAAAACGGGGAAAGGACCCGCTCCCTCTTTTTTTGGCAAATAAAGGCGACCACGCACATCAGTTAAAGCATTAAGCATAACCTTAGAATCGTTAGATGCTTCGATAGCATAGTCATTGATTGTGAAATCGTAGGTTCCAGTCGCATCCAGATTTAAATTTGCCAACGATTCATCAATAGTCAGAGTCTTGCTTGCTGGCTTGTCCGTACAAGCAGCGGACCAAGTAACTAAGGAAACAAGACTGCTCAACGCAAAAATCCCAAAAAGGTTTGAACCTGACACTTGTAACTCCATTTAATCCGTTACTGCTTGGAAAAATCTGCTAGATGATCGAAAGACCTACTGGCGGTTAAAGCAATAAACATACCAAGTTCTAGAATTTCCAAAAAATCGTGCAACCTATCAATATACTGTGTTATTTAGCTAGATGATCATGACAACTGAGCAGTGTTAGCAAAAGCTACAGATGTCTAATTGGGGGGAGGATATATGATCGGTCTGACTCGATGAGATCGCCCTGGGTCACACGATCAAGTGTTGACCAAGAAATGGGTTGATGAATTTTATCGGGTATTTCAGCTGTCCTATCGATTTCGCCTAGCAACTCAGCCCAAGGATTCCCTGGGAGAGGCTGCCATCTGGCAAAGAGCAGAGGATTGCTTGAAGCGAGTTCTCGATCGACAGGCCTAGTCGGCGATTTGAATATAGATTGGGTTCAGTGTACGGTACCTGGAAAGCGTGCAATGGCATTCGGTTAATAATGCCATTGGGCTTGGCGACCTCTCCTAGCAACTTGACCAAAGACGGATCTTCATCTATGAACTTCGCCAGGTATCAGCCCGCCGCTTATCGACAGAAAATCACACTCCATGGCCATGGATAAGGACAGGGCGTCGGTGTTGGAGTAGGAGTCGGCACCGGGGTTGGTGTCGGAGTTGGTTTAGGAGTTGGGGTCGGAGTCGGCGTTGGTGTAACAGATGTTAAAAAAGGTTTGAACCAACAGCTTGGACGGTAACCAAAGCTTAGGCCTTCTGATTGGTTACAGGTCACCCGGAGGGCATCTTGTTCGCCTTCTTTGGCGTTTCGTTTGCTGCCCAAATCGCGTCCAGGAATAACTTTCACTTCCCAAGTTTTGGTGCAGATAGCACCCGCAGTGTATGTGTCCAGGCGGCACTGGCCAGCGGGGTGTGAGTTCACGGTCGTCGACACGACGCTCTTGTCAGGAGTGGAGTAAGATGATGTCGTTCCACCCAAAGCCGAAAGCAGATCAGCCAGGGACTTTCCCGCTGCCGTCATGCGGTAGCAAAGATTTTGTTCAGCAGTTGTGGACCAAGCTTTATTGCAAAGCGCGGTTGGAATTGCTTCAATCGCATCCCGATAGCTGGCGTTCGTCTCTAGCTCATCACTCCATAATTGACGACCGCAGGCAAGGGTTGCGAAATAGTCGGCGGAGCCTTCATTAGCAGCCCAAGCGGAGCTGTAAGGATAGCCGCCCAAGTGGTGACCGATTTCATGACAGAGAACGAGTGCAAAACCGTCGCGACTGACCTCTGGGCGGCGAGCAAGTCCTCCATACATGTTCACTTGCCAGCTCGAACCTGTTTGAATTGCACTGGCGTTGACAGTGGAATCAGTCCAAAGGCGATTCACCTTCAAAGTTCCACCGAAAGCAGCGATGACTGGTTTGAAATAGGCTTCTGCAGCGTCGATAGCTTCGTTGAATTCAGCCTCGGTGATTCCACCAGCACGCTCCAGTCCATCCTCTTTCCAAAGGTCGTTGGGCGGCATGAAATCGGCCTGAGCCAAGGAAGCGGTCAGAACAAGACCGGCAAGTGCAGCGTTCGTGATTCGTGCAAGCATCCTGAATTCCCCTCATAGTTTTTTGTTCTTCGTTAGGGCCCACGATAATTGGTTGGCTGGCCAGTTCAATTTCGAAAAACTAAACTTTTTTGACTGACAAACTTTAATTACGGGATTGTGGATAGGCGCTCGGGGAGGAAACAGGCTCTGGGCCTCAAGACACGAGAAACATAGACGCTGGCAAAGAGAAGATTCCCTGAGATAGGAGCTTGAAAGGGTCTATTTAAGTGTTCTGTCAACCAGGGGACACTGCTGATGCTGTCCCTCAAGGGCTTGGACGTTAGGCCGTTCTGTTGCCGAGATCTGCCACGCGCTGCGTAGCCGGCAGCAAATCATTGTCGGCAATCACCCGTGCGGGCATACCGACGGCGACCTTGCCTTGTGGAATTTCGTCAACGACCACGGCGTTGGCCCCAATGAAACAGTAGGAACCAACCGAGATTGGTCCCAAAATCCTCACTCCAGCGCCGATCACAGAGTGGGAGCCGATTTTAGGGCTACCTTGAAAGCGGGAAGCGCCGACGGTGTTGTTGCCAAAGAATACACAACCGTCTCCAATCCGAGCATCGCCCCCTACGACGGTTCCGACCGAATGCACGAAATAAACTCCATGGCCAAGTTCAATGTCGTTACCAAGCTCAATTGCGTAGAGAGCGGTCTGAAGGAATCGGATCAGTCGATTGAACAACGGAATACGATAGCGCTTGCAGATCTTGCGCAGACGAAAACTCGCCAGGATCGCGAAAGCATCACAAGCAAAAAGCAGCCAAAGGTAATTTTTCCAGTTGGCGGGCTTGCCCTCAAAAGCCAGAATCATATGCATATCGCGGCCAATATCGTAAAAGAATGATACTCCAACCGGTCTAGGCTGCATCACTGTTTATCTCCTCGGCTATCGTCTTATCTTGGGCTCGACTGGGTGACAGTCGATAGCCATCGACGTATTGAAGGCAATAGAGAACACTGCAGGCTGCAATCGACAGGGAGTGCAAGCCTAAACGATGAAAGAATCGCGCCGACGGCACAAGCAGCCAAGAGAGAGGAGACACCAGAAAAGGTATGCGAAAAGCCAAGTGAGCCAGAGCACGTTTCAGAGAGTTTTGACTGCGAAAGATCCAACGAGGGTGCAAATCAGGAAGGGAGGGGTACATGAGAGCAATCTGGAGATCATAGTGGCCATAAAGCCTCGCTCTTTGCAGAAAGGACTGAAAGCGCCCCGTCTGTGAATTGTGGTAAGCGGCTGCCTTTTCCAAAAAAACGAAAGGGGCTCCGGTGTTTTGCTGCAAGCGCAAACCCAGTTCCCGATCTTCAGCCTGGCGAAATTTGGCATCGAAACCGCCAACGCGCAGATAGAGGTCCTTAGGGAGTGAGACATTGGCACTAAAAAAATGTCGACCGTCGGGCTTTTGGCCGGCACGGAAGCTGTCATACATAGAGTGAATGGATTTTTCGTAAAACAGCTCAAAAGCTGGTCGAAAGGGATTATCCTTGGGTGGCAGAATCGCCCCCAAGGCCACACTGTGGGTGCTGCTCTGGGTATGATGCTCCAGGTGATACCGCAAAAAACCCGGTTCAACCGGTTCCATATCATCGTCTAGAAACAGGACGATATCCCCGCGGGCTTCGTTGACTCCATACTGCCTAGCCACCGCCTGACCCTGATTCGCTTGCGTGAGCACCCGCAGCCAGGGATCTTTCTTTTCGTTTTTTTTTGCCTCGAGTAGTGCCCAAGTCGCATCCGTGGAACCGTCATTCACCACGATGACTTCGGAAAGCCGGTGGTTGATATCCTGAGCGAACAGCGCATCCAGCAGCAAGGGGAGGCGTCGAGCTCGATTGTAGGTTGGAATGATAACACTTAGAAAGCGATCAGATCGCATGATTAGCTTCTCCGACTCAGCAGAAGGTTCGGGCTCAGATCGAGTTCTCTGCTCTAAATTGTACCATGGAAGCGGGGCAAGTTTAGTCTCCCGCTCCTTTCAATTGGGTGGTGTTGAAAGAGAGCCGACTAAGAGCAAAGGCGGGCTTTGGTTGTTTGCAAAAATACTTCTAATCTATAATGAAATTAGAAGAGGATAGGCTTTTGAGTTAGACGGAGCCTTGGCTCGAAAACTTAAGGGATAGGAAAAGCTTGCCGAAGGTGAATAAGCACCAACACAGTCATTGTTAGGCAGGGACCTGTATGAAGGACTTCAGTGAAAAGCTGGAAGAAGAAATTCTCGGGCATTGGGGACGGCAGAAACCTCTGCCGGACCGGATTTACTTTTTTAAAGTGCTCAGGCGCAACCTGGGAATATTAGCCTTAGGCGTGTTGGCGACCGGAGCTTTGGCATTGACCATCCCTCTGTTAAGCGACAACTCCTATAAATCAAGCGTTTACGCCATCTTTGATCATGTGGATGTGTCAGGGTCAGGACTTGGAACCTCACCCCAGGTTCGCTACAACACAGTCGCCCGGCTTTTTCAGGCACGCTTCGAATCTCAGGATTTTTTGACAGAAATTGCCCAGAGATTGGGTGGGCGAGATGTCTTTATGCGCGAAAGTCTTGTCAATCAGGGCATCCAGAGGTTCTTGAGAGGCAAGATGAGCATGATTGAAAAGGATCCTGTCGATGCAGCTGACGATCGGGGTTCTCTCGCGCGGACCTTAAGCAAGCAATTGAATGCTATTCCGGAACCAGATTCCGGAGTTTTAACCCTTTCAGCCTATAGCTATTCACCGAAGCTGTCGCAGAGTCTCGCCAATGAAGCGATGGAACTTTTCATTCGCAAAGAATTGGATGAGCAGATTCGCAGCCTGGATATCAAGCTCAACTTTCTGCAGAAAAATATTACAAGGCCGTCAGACCCCAAACCAACGCGTGCCCGCGGGGAACCGAGAGAAACGCGAGCCTCGCGGGTCGATAAATTGCAAGCCGAAGATCAGCAGAATGAGCTGGAAGATCGGATTCGCACCTTTAACAATCAGCTCGACAATATAAAGATGGAACGCGAACAGGCTACCACGGCTGTGAAACGAGACTTGGTCCGACTGCAGACAACACTGCAGCCGAATCATCCGCAAGTGGTTGAAAAGCGTAAAGAAATCGATGTTATTCTGTCGCAGTATGCAAACAACGAAATCAAATTGACGAGCAGTCTGGAGCAGGCCCGCATGCAGCTGAGGGCTTTGCGAAGCTCCCAGCCCTTGGGAGCGGACCCTTCTAATCTGGATATTCGAGACTCTCAAGACTATCAAGGCAGTTTTTTTGTAGCCGTATCCGATCGAATCAAGGATATTGAGCTGGAACGAAAAAATCTCATAAGGCAAAAAGATGATCCTTTGTTGAGGACTCGATTGCGCATTATCTATCCTGCAACCTATGAGCCCAATCCTTATAAGAACAATCGTCGAAATATGGCCTTGGCCGTTGGAGCAGCAGGTGGCGCGCTCCTGTTTTTGCTGGTTGTGCTGCGTGAACTGCGCAATCCGAGGGCTCGCGATGTCTGGCGTATCGAGCGCAGCACGGGACAGTCGATCGTCGCCCAAATTTCATTGAAGAGTGCCAATGAATTCTCAGATATTACCCCGAAATTAGCCGATCAGCTGCGGTCGCACCTTTCGAAGATCAATCAGGTTGATGATGCAGCGCGAACTCTGCTTTCCTATCGTCGGCTAGAATTAGCCATGGAACAAGGCTGTCAGGGACGAGTGGTCATGCTGATCAATGCCGGACCTTTCGATGAGACGGCCCAAGTGATTAAAAACTTTCTTAATATATATGCCACCGATCATCAGGATGACTATCTCCTGATCGACTGCAATCTGCAGGATCCAGTGTTCCGCAAAGTGGGCCAGGGTCCTGATCTTGTGGATTATTGGGAAGGTCGCGCACCTTTTGAGAAAGTAGTCCTGCCTCGCGAAGAGCTGGAAGGCTTTGCTTTCGATGTGATCCCGCCTATGGCTAAGCTGAGTGGAGAAAAGACCCGATCCTTCCGTGAAGAACGTATTGAGCTCGCTTTGGATAAGATCCCCAGCCACTACAAAAAGATTTTTATTCGGGCCATGCCGGAGTCGCATTTTATTGAGAATATGGCATTGCTGAAGGTGTCGACCGATGGATTCATTTTTGTCGATGCGAGTAAGACTAATTACTTTGATTTGCAACGAACGCTGACTCATTTGCGGTCGGATAAATTGCGTGGGCTTGTTGCCTTGGGAACCTAAAGCATGCAGAAGCTTGCCGTAAAAACCAGTCTACTCCCCAGAGCGCTTCTCGTTCTGATGGGGGCGGCGTTGTTTCTGGACATACCAGCTTCCAGAGCATACAACGAGCACAATGCCTGGACCCGGCGAGTGGGTGCTTATCTCTTTCATGGCATTCAGGAGATGTATGGGATTCCAATCTCCTTCACCCTGTTTGAAGTGTTCAGCTATGCTGCTGCCGCCTTGATTCTCTTGCGATGGGGTTCGCAGCGCTCACGCCTTTGGACTTGTCTGGGCCTTTCCGCTGTTATTATTCCGCTGGCCTGTCTGCTCGCGACTATGACGGGTGTGATGCGAGGCAACCAGCTGAGTCTGGCCTTCAGTCAGCTACACTTTGTACCTATGATTCCTGTCTGGTTGGTGATCGGCTATTACTTGGGAGCGCAGCCAGGGACGCTTTTGCGGGCAGCCCGCATGCTCTTTTGGATCTGCATCTGGCGAAGCGTATATGGACTTTACGTTTTTTTTGCGATCTACGGCGGACGAATGGAAGATAGGGAGTATCTGATTGATCACGCCAGTTCCAGTTTTTTGGCGGTGGGGATTGCCTATGCTGCCTTTCAAGCCTTTAGCCACCGGCGCTCTGCTGAGCAGCTTTTTGGCTATGGTTTTGCTACGGCGCTCATGATTTGGCCTTACATTCTCAATGATCGGCGCACTTCTTTCGTTGGTTTGCTAGCGGCCTTTGTACTGTTGCCAATCATACTCCCCAAAAGTTTTCTGCGACGCATGGGCTATGCTTATCGTTGGGTTCTGGTGGCTGGTGTTGTTCTAGTGAGCTATAAAATCGTTCTCAGCAAAGTTCGCAGTACCGAGGCCTTGCGCCTAGGTGTTGATGCTCCTTTGAATATTGAAAGTTTAGACTTTCGACAAATTGAAAACTACAACCTGATGATTGGCGTGATTGAAAGGCCTCTCCTAGGGTTGGGCTTTGGCACTCGATTTCCCCAGGCGGTTCCCCTGCCCGACATTTCTTTTTCGTTCGATCTGTTTGATGCAATCCCGCACAATACCAGCCTCTTTTTATGGACTTTTGCCGGTCCTTTGGGTATTGCCGGTCTTGCTACCTCCACCACCTGGCTGATGCTGGTGATTGGGCGCGTCGGAAGCCTAGCGCGAACACGGCAGGAATTGCTTTTGGCTTCTCTGGGACTTGTGGTTGTCTTGCAATGGATCATGTATGTATGTTTCGATATGGGTCTACTTGAAAGTCGCTCATCCATGCTGGTGGGTGTCTTTGGAGGAGGGCTGTTTCCTGTTTATGGACGTATTCTGGTGGAGCAAATGTATGCGAAGTATCAAGGAACTGTACGGACTGCTCATACTCCTGGGACTGAGCAGCCTCATGGGCTGTCGCCACTTCAGTGGCAACGACCTGAAGCTGGCTCCGCGCGGTCGCACATTTAACGCGCAGGGCGAGTACATTATTGGTCTCAATGATAAGCTTTCCATTCGCGTGGTGGGAAGCAACGATATCACGGGCGATTTTGTGGTTTCGCAGGCCGGAACCATCAGCTTGCCATTGATTGGCGCCGTGCAGGCCATGGGCCAAACGGAAAAGGAACTATCCCGGATCTTGACCGAGCAGTATAAGACCTACCTCAAGAATCCGGTGGTCTCGGTCGGGGTCATCGGCTATGAAAGCTACAAAATTTATATCACAGGCGAAGTGCGTAAGCCTGGAGTGTACACATTTCAGGAAAAAACCACTCTTCTTCAGGGCATCGCTACCGCTGGCGGTCTTGGCGATTTCGCCCGAGGTGAAATCATTCTGCATCGCGCCGGCAAAGGCGGATCTATCGAAAAATTTGTGACGGATTATGACAAGGTGATCAAAGGCGAAGGCAAACTGGATGGCTTTTTGCTTGAACGCGGCGATGTGATCAACGTTTACTGAGGTGCTCTATGTTCGCCAATGGCCTAGCCCTCTTTATGCTGCTTTGGTTAGCTCTGCCGGGGCTTTGGCTGGCCCGTAAACCTTGGGCGATGAGTCCTAGTCTTTGGTTTCTGGCTTTAATGATCCATCTCGCTGTTTTTGCTGGTCTTGGGCTCATTTTTAAAATGCTTCCTTGGATGATCGATCCGCGCTTTCATCTGTGAAAAAACTCTTCGAATCTCGCAAAGAATTCGCAAAAAAAAAGGTCATACTTCGCTAGTCTATTCCGATAGACATTGAGAAGTATTGAGGGTTTTCATCTTTGCTTTTGCGTCTCTTACCAAATATTATCTTTCTCTGGCTGGCTATGGCCTCTCCCATGGCTTTGGCGGAAAAGCAAATTGTCGATGGAAGCCATCTGGCAAATCGGGATTTGATGACTCTGAAAGGTCCTTGGGAGTTCTTTTGGGGGGAATTGATTGAACCCGAAGATCCTCGGCAAAGCGATCTTTTGCAGGAGGCAGGACGGAGCTGGACAGTCCCGAGCCCTTCCGCTTGGCGTAAGGGTGAAGGCTTCGCCAGCTATCGCCTCTATATAGAGAATCTGCAGCCCTTAAATGAAGGCTATTCCTTGGCCATAAGGGGAGCTTCGACGGCTATCAAACTCTATCTCTATCCCCGCGCCCATCCTGAAAAATTGAGATCTCTCACAGTAGGTCAGCTGGGGCGTCATGCCGATGAAGAAATTCCCCAGCTTCGTGCCGCATCGGTAGATTTTTTCCCGGCTGCTGGCGAAAGCGAATGGGTCTTGATCGTACAGGTCTCCAACTTTCACTATAGCCGAGGCGGACTCTGGACTGCTCCCATCCTGGGCAAAGGCAGTGCGGCTGAATCTCGATTGGTCCGCGATCGCGAACTCTGGATCCTTTGCTTTGGTATGATCGTTGTCATAGGAGTTTATAACTTTTCGCTCTATGCAAGGCGACGGCAGGATCGTAGTTCTTTGATGCTGGCGTTGTTTTGTGCGTTTGTGGCCTTGCGCTCGGCGGCTTCTGATAACATGATTTCCTGGTATTTTCCGCAGGTTCAGGCGTGGATTTACTATGTGAAGTACTTGATCGAATATTTCACTATGATTGTTGGACCCTTGTGTTGTATCACGTTTATTCACCTTAGTTTTATGAAAACATCCTTGCCCCGTTTCTATAAGTTTATTCTGGGATTGAGCCTCGGCACGGGCTTACTCATTGTCGTTTTGGATAGCTATCAGCGTTCCTCAATAGTCGTTGGGATTCAATGTGTCACCGCCCTACAGATTCTTTTTGGTATGAGCGTCCTGGTGCGATCGGTCATGGCCCGGGCTGAGGAAGCTTGGCTCTCCGCCATCGGGGGGCTGAGTCTCAGTTTGTGTGTGATCTACGATATAATGATCACTTTTGATATTTTTCCACAACCTTACATTACCTCCTTTGGCATGACTGTTTTCGTATTTTTACAAAGCCAGGTGGTGGCTAAGCGCTTCTCTAGAGCCTTTCATACCGCAGAACACTTGGGCATTCGCTTGCGTGAGGAGGTGAATCATCAAACCAAAGAACTTCGTTCCATCATGGAGAATATTCCGCAGGGAGTCTTCATGATGTTGGCTGATCGAACGATTCAAGGCAACTACTCGCGTGAACTGGAGCGAATTTTAGGACAGCTTGATTTGGCAGGAAAGCCAGCGCTTGAAGCTTTGCTAAAGGGAACTCGGCTCAGTGGCGAAGAACTCTCTATCATTGACAGCATTTTGATGTGTGTATTGCATGAAACGCTGGTAGCTTGGGAAATGAATGCGCATGCTCTACCTTCAGAGCTACACAAGACTGCTGCTGGTGGCGGAGAAAGCATCCTTGAGATTGAATGGCATCCAATCCTAGGACACGATGATACGGTGGATCGGATTTTGGTGACCGTACGCAACGTGACAGAGGTGAGAGTCCTCCAGGCATCGGAGCGGCGCAACCAAGAAGCTTTTGATCGTCTTCTTGAGGTCGTGCGTGTGAGTCCTAAGCATTTTACTGATTTTCTGACGCAAAGCTGGGAGCTGCTCCGTTCCTGTCTTGATGAGTTGGACAAGGCGACCCAAGCGAGCCGATGGCAAAAGATTCTTGGTCGTTTGCATACCTGGAAAGGCCTAGCGCGCGCTTTGCATTTTCGGCAGCTTGCAGCCAGCATTCATGAAGCCGAGCAATCCTTTGGCGCTTTTACCGAAGAAGATTGCAAGGCTATGCCACAGGGTCGGGTGGAGTTGGAAGGTTTGCAAGACATCTTGCAATCCTATCAAACGATCGGCAATGAGCGGCTGGGCTATGGCACCAGAGTAAGCCAAAAAACTGAATCAACGCCTGAAATGCGAGGACTGCTCCAGGCCTGGCAGCGCTATAGCTATCAGCCTAGCGATCAACACTGGCAGAAATTGCAGGCAGGGATTGCTAGTTTTATGGCGAGCCAAACCCAGGCCACAGTGGGTCAATTGTTTGAGACCGTGCG